>JBEPUY010000034.1:0-46458 GCA_041691255.1 Granulicella sp.
AAAGTGTCCAACCAAAACGGCCGCTCCGCTAGTAATTAGATCGTGAACAGGCTCTTACGGATCCGCGCAATCTGCATCTCCATTTCAGAGGAGAGATTCTCTCGATCGTCGCAGCCCTCATTGTTAATCCGAGATTTATGTGCAACCCGACAGCTACGCTCGATCCATATTTCACTTTTGGAACTATTCCTTGACTGCGAACATTGGTTTGAGATAGTGTTCCCGTCGTTAGCAAAAAACAATTTCCAATAAGAAATTGGTCAAACCATTTCTCTTTTAGCAGCACTTTGGAGTTCTCAGTGAGCACAAGTTTCGACCGGCATCTTGCTTCTCTCGCACTTGTCCTCAGCATCGTCTTCCTTCCGGCCATGCTCCCAGCGCAGCTCAGCGGTAAGGCCACTATTCAGGGCATTGTTTCTGACCCCACCGGAGCAGTCATCCCAAATGCCAGCATTACGGTAACTAACGTTCAGACGGGCGTCGTCACGAACCAAAAGGGCACGGGCTCCGGCTTTTACTCGGTCAGCGGATTCAGTCCCGGCACCTATGACATCACCTTTACCGCGCCCGGCTTTCAGACATACACCCAGAAGCACGTCGTCCTCGATGCTCTGCAGACAGCGGGAGTCAACGCCAAGCTCAGTGTAGGTGCCAGTGACACCGTCACCGTCTCCGACACGCTCCCTCCCGTCAACACTACCGACGCGACCCTCGGCTCCACCATGGAGACCGACACCTTTCGCGCTCTCCCACTCAACATGGGTGGCGCGCCGCGCGATCCGACCTCTTTTCTTGTCTTTACTCCCGGCGTAAAGAGCGATGGCCGCTATGGCTCCTTCAATGGCGGCCAGATCGACCACAATGAGACCTATGTCGAAGGCATCGCTCTTACCAGCATCAATGTGCAGGGCGACAACTCCAGCGTCAGTCGCGGCTTTTCGGTCGATGCGGTCGACCAGTTCCAGGCGCAGACCAATGGGGTCTCCGCGGCTTACGACGGTCAGGGAATCCAGAACTACACCCACAAGTCCGGAACCAACCGGTTCCATGGCTCCGGCTTTGAGTACTTCCGCAATACAGTGCTCGACACTTGGGGATTCTTTTCAAAGAAACCCAATCCTGCTACGGGTAAAGTTGTCAAACCGGTCGAACGGCAAAATGAGTTTGGTGGAACCGTCGGTGGCTACGTTGTTAAGAACAAGGTCTTCTTCTTCACTTCTTACGACGCCATGCGCTACCTCAAAGGAGCAAGCCCCAGTCTCGTGTCTGTGCCCACCATGGAGGAGCGCGGTGGCGACTTCAGCGCCCTGCTCAGCGTCCCAAACGGCAAGGGAGGCTTTCTCACTCCCGTCCCCATCTATGACCCGACCACGACGGTTTGCACCGCCGGCTCATGCGTTCGCCAGCAGTATTCGTATCAGGGCCATCTCAATGTGATCCCACCCTCCAGGATCTCGCCGCAGGCCAAGTACTTGCAGCAGTTTCTTCCGACCATCCCGGCCGGCTCGCCTATCACGAACAACTTTCTTGCCGGCTTCCCCACGGGCTTCAATTACAGGAAGATCAGCAGCAAGGTCGACTTTGACCTGGTTCCCAACCACCGCGTCAGCTTGCTCTTCACCTACGGCTCCCGCGCGGCCAACCCCCTCTGCTGTGACCAGAGCGGCCTGCCGCAGCCCTACACTCCGGGCGTCGGCAACACCCAGTACTACTATCTTGGTCTCATTGAAGACACCTGGACTATCAACGACCACACCATCAACCAGCTCAAGTATGCCGTCAACTTCACGGGCGGTCCCTCGACCAATCCGGGCGAAGGTAATCCTGCCTGGGCAGCCACCGCCGCCGGGATCACCGGCCTGCCTCCAGGACAGGCCTCCAATGCCTTCCCCCGCACCGGCTTCAGCGGGCTCGATGCTCCGACCGGATGGGGCACCACCAATGCCGGCGGCTACAACAACACTGGCTGGTACGTCCTCGATAATCTCCAGTTCGTCAAAGGCAGGCACTCGATCACCATTGGCGGCCAATATCAATGGCTCGATCAGAACGACACAGGGGTTGCCACCGGAACCTACTACAACCAGAGCTTCGGGCAGAACGAGTCGGCCACCTTCACCGAAAAGAATGGCGTTCCGACCAGTACCATCAACACAGCAACCGGATACAGTTACGCCTCCTTCCTCTCCGGCGCGGCAGACGGTGCCAGTATCACCGACAATCGCGCGGCCCTTGTCCTCGGTGCCCGCTTCTTTACCTTTGCGCCTTTTGTTCAGGATGATATTCGCGTCAACCAGAGGCTCACGGTAAACATTGGCCTCCGCTGGGATCTCAATTCTCCCTACCGCGAGGTTCAGAACCGGATGTCGTTCCTGAATGTCGACCTGCCGAACCCTGTCGCCAGCGGAGCCATGGGAGCATTGCAGTTTGCGGGCAGCGGTGATTCCTACCGCTGCAACTGCCGCACTCCAATTTCTATCTGGCTCAAGAACTTCGGCCCCCGTCTTGGTTTTGCTTACGCCCTGGACTCGAAGACGGTCATCCGCGGCTCTTACGGCATTAACTATACCCGCGCCGGCGGCGTGGGAGGTCGCGGTGGCGCACAAACCGGAACCGGACAACTCGGCTTCACCGGCGGCGGCTCTTACGTCACCAGTGACGGCGGCATCACCCCGGCTTTCTATCTTCAGAATGGACTTTCTCCGTATGCCCTGCCGTCCCTCAATCCCGCCTTTGGAACAGGCTATACCAGCACTGCCGGGTACACCGGCAATCCGAATACGGTCACGTATGCCGACCCGTACCTCAGCCGACGTGCACCTTACTTCAATAACTTCTCCTTCGGCTTCCAGCGCGAGCTATTCAAACAGACCACCCTTTCTATCGACTATTCCGGGTCTACCGGCCACTTCCTCGGCACAGGCATCGGTCGCGGTATCTACTCCAACCAGCTTGATCCCAGATACTACGTTTTGGGCAGCCTCCTAACCCAGCCCGCGTCCAAGGTGCTCACGCAGGCACAAACCATCGTTCCCGGGCTTAAGCCCAGCTTCACCAACTTCAACTCCTCTGTCTCGCTCGGCCAGGTGCTCCGTCCCTTCGGTGAGTACAACGGCTTCAATGACATCTGGGGCGATGTTGGTAACTCCAACTACAATTCGCTTCAGTTCTCGATTGCTCAAAATCAGCCACGAGCCGGTCTTACCTATAGCTTCGCCTACACCTTCAGTAAATCGCTCTCCAACGTTGGCAATGCCCCAAGCGCATACGGCAACAACACTCAACGCGCTTATGGCCTCGACGCCGCGGACACGCCACATAACATCCAGGCCTTCGTGGTTTATCAGGAACCCTTCGGCCACGACGGAGGTTTCTGGCTGACCAACCAGATCATCCGCGGTTGGAGTACCTCGGCCACCTTCCACTTCACCTCCGGGACACCGCTCGTCATTACCACCACCGGTTGCAATGCGCCTTTCTCAGGCACCTGCCTCCCGAATCTGGTTTCCGGTACCGGCTCTGTTCGTATTAATGGAGGCTTCCATCCGGCGACGCTGGCAGACGTCTCAACTACGCACTACATCTCCTCCGCGGCCTTTGCAACGCCGGCTGCCTTTACCTTCGGCAACGCACCAGTCGCTGGAGCGTTTGGACTCCGCAATCCCAGCTCCTACGATATTGACATGAGCCTTCGCAGAGCGTTCAGCGTCTATGAGCCCTGGCATCTCAAGTTCACACTCGAAGCCAGTGCCTTTAACGTTGACAACCATACCCAGTTCGGTGGGCTCGGCGTCAGCGCTGCCAGCTCAACGTTCGGCACCGTCTCAAGCCAGTCCAACGGCTCACGAGATATCCAGCTCGCTGCTCGGTTCGATTTCTAACCAGTCTCATCCTCACCTGTCCGGCCCGGGCGCACTCTGTTTTTGTAGAGATTGCGCCCGGCCCGGACGTTTGTGGCCATCAGGGAGGAATATGCAACTTCGACTTGTTCTGTCCGCCGCACCCCTTCTCGCACTTTCTGGCATGATGCATGCTGCACCAGCCGCCGCACCAACGCAGTTAAAGCCGCGCGTGATTCAGTCCATCAGCGAAGGCTGGAAGTTCCTGCAGGCGGATACGCTGGGGGCTGAGAAACCTGGCTTTGACGACTCTGCGTGGGGAAGCGTGACGCTGCCACATGACTGGGCGATTGCCGGGCCGTTCAAGGAAGATGCGGCGTCGAAGGGGGCGGGCGCGTTTGCACCAACGGGCGTGGGATGGTATCGCAAGACCTTTACGGTACCCGATGCGGACGCGACGCCGAACGCGGCACGGCGCACATTTGTGGTCTTCGACGGAGTGATGGCCAATAGCGATGTATATCTGAACGGCGTGCTGCTAGGCCACCGGCCCTATGGCTATGTGAGCTTTGTGTATGAGCTGACACCGCATCTGCAACCCGGAACGAACACTCTGGCAGTGCGGGTGGACAACTTGCAGCAGCCGGCGTCGCGGTGGTATTCGGGGGCGGGCATCAACCGGCAGGTGCGGCTAGTGACGACCGGCGACGCGCACATTGTTCCGTGGGGCACCTTTGTAAACACGCCACATGTCTCCGCCGAGTCGGCTGACATTCATGTGCTCACCTCAGTTACAAATGAGTCAGCGGCGACGGCAAGACTGTCGTTGCGGATACGCATTACGGGACCGCACGGGGCTACTGTTCTCGGTGGCAAGGAGAGTAGCTCGCAGCAAGTGCTGAATGTTGCGCCTGGTGCGACGGGGGACCTGGACGCGGATACGAAGCTACCTAAACCCGATCGCTGGGATCTGGATCACCCTGCGCTTTATACAGTACATGCGACGCTGTTGCGCGATGGCAAGGCGGTGGATGACGAGGAGGTGCCCTTTGGCATACGCGAGTTTCACTTCGATCCGGACAAGGGATTCTTTCTGAATGGCGTTCACCACAAAATCAACGGCGCAGCAATACACAGTGGCGGCGGCGCGATGGGCACGGCAGTGCCGCTGGCGGTGTGGGAGAAGCGACTGACGGAGTTGCGTAAGCTGGGCGTTAACGCGATCCGTACGGCGCATAACCCACCGGCGCCGGAGTTTCTAGACCTGGCCGATCGAATGGGCTTCCTCGTGATGGACGAGATGTTTGATTGCTGGACGGTAGGGAAGAACCCCTACGACTATCATCTGTACTTCCGGGACTGGGCGCTGCGCGATACAGCACATACAGTGATGCGCGACCGCAATCACCCTAGCATCATTCTGTGGTCGGCGGGCAATGAGATTCACGACACACCCCGTCCAGAGATCGCGATTCCGATTCTGGCGAGCCTGGTGAAGACGTTCCACCAGAACGACCCGTCAAGGCCGGTGACACAGGCGCTCTTCCGTCCGAATGCGAGCCACGACTACGAAGACGGCTTGGCGGATCTGCTGGATGTAGTGGGGCAAAACTACCGCCCGCAGGAGATTCTCGCAGCGCACGCACAGAAGCCCACGCGCAAGATTATCGGCACCGAAAATGGGCACGACCGCAACCAATGGGTCGCGGTTCGCGACCATGTGGAGTATTCGGGGCAATTCTTGTGGGCGGGTATCGACTATCTGGGTGAGTCGCACTCGTGGCCGACCATTGGTTCCGGCTCCGGACTGATCATGACAACCTCGCTGCCGCATGGGCGCGCGTTCGAGCGGCAGAGCTGGTGGTCCACCACACCAATGGTGGCGATGGTACGACGGACGTCCGTAAGACCCGCCGCACCGATTGATCCTGGATATGCGAATGCAACGACGCTTGACCAGGCGGCCACGAACAGTCCGGCAGGTGCACCAGCAGCAGATCGTTTCTCCGAGCCGCTGCTGGCGGATTGGACGCCGAAGAATCAGAGTCCGCACGACGAGACGGTGGAGGTCTACACCAACGCGGAAGAGGTGGAACTTCTGCTGAACGGCAAGTCGCTAGGCTCGCAGAAGCTTCATCCGGATGCGAGTGCGATTGTGTTCAAGGTGCCGTTTGAGCCGGGTTCACTGAAGGCCGTGGCGAAGAGTCATGGAAAGATCGTAGCCACTGACGAGTTGAAGACCGCAGGCAAGCCGGCCAGGTTGGTACTTACAGCGGACAAGGGGATGACACCATTGACTCCAGATTGGAACGACGTACGCTATGTGACCGCTACTCTGGTGGATAATGCCGGAACACGGATTCCGGACTCGTCAACTGTGGTTCACTTCTCGACCACCGGACCGGTATCCATCCTGGCGGTGGACAATGGCAACCTCAGGGAAATCTCGGGATTTGTAACGACGCAGCGCTCGCTGTATCTCGGCAATACGCTGGCTATCTTGCGGGCCAATGCGGCTTCGGGAAGGATCACGGTGACGGCGAGTGCGAACGGAGTGCCGTCGGCCACGATAACGCTTACCGCCGCGCCCATCGACAAGGAAGACCCGACGATTGCAAAGACAGCGGCTCTGGATCGCGGCTTTTAGCAGTAAAAAGATACATGCAATGACCATGTGGACCCCACCGTTAGTTCGTCAGAATCGGAGTGTATCTTTTGCATTGCACGTGAGAACTTGGCGCAAGATATGACGCAAGGTTTGAACGACAGCGTCGAAATTGTGACGAAGACATCTCTCGGGTGGAGTTGTGCAGCAGGAGCGACATTCGAAGCACAAATATGGAAACGGCGCACCCACTACTTTTGGTTGATCCGGCCAATCGTTTCAGATGCAATTTACCCGACATTTAAGTCCGAAAATACTTGTCAGTAGAGAATTTGCTTATAGATCCCGAGGCGACTTGCGCAATTCCGGCAACACCAACGCTATTCGGCTTCATTATGTGATTTAGGAGATCTCCCCCGTGCGTGTCAATACATTCGTCCTTTTTGTGGCTCTAGCGATACTGCTCGCCCCGTCTTCATTCGCTCAGATTGCGAGCAGCCAGATTCACGCTAAGCCAGGTGCATGGGACACGCTCAAACTCACCAACGCCGCACCCACCCCGAACGATTCGCGGAACTTCGGCAGTGCGTTACCTATCGGCAATGGTCGCCTCGGCGCAAAAGTTTTCGGTTGGCCCGCTGCCGACACCATCCCACTTAATGACACTACTCTCTGGTCCGGCTCTGGCCCCGAGCACTTCGAAAGTCCCGCGCACCGTGTCGCACTTCTCGCAACCCGCGCCGCGCTCGAAGTTCCCAACTACGTCAAGGCCGACCAACTCCTCCGCGGCATGGAAGGTCCCAACACGCAGTTCTATGAACCGCTCGCCGACCTTCATCTCACCTTCCCCGGCCACGAGACCTACACAAACTACACAAACACGCTCGATCTCGACACCGCAGTCATTACCACGCGTTACACCGTCAATGGCACCATCTTCACTCGTGAAATGTTCATCAGTTATCCCGCGCAGGTCATCGTCCTCCGCCTCACCGCGAACAAACCTGGCGCCCTCACCTTTATCACCGGGCTCGACACCCAGCAGCACTACGGTAGTACCACGGTGACCGCCAATGAGATTGACGTCACCGGCCGGGCACCCATCAGAGTGGCCCGTCCCGTCGCCGGTGCAGGAGTCACTGCTCCACCGGTCAGCGAAAATATTCAGTGGGATCCAAATAAAGGAACCAAGCTTGAAGCGATCCTTCACCTCTCCACCAAGGGTGGTAACGTCACTCGCGGTAAAAAAGATACTCTTTCCGTTACAAATGCAGACGAAGCTCTGATCGTCATCTCCGCCGCTACCAGCTTCAACGGCTTCGATCACGACCCCGCCACTCAGGGTAAAGATCCGGACGCCGTCGCGCGCGCCTACCTCGTAAAAGCCACCGCCAAACCATACGCTGCCCTCCTCGCCCAGCATCTAGCCGACTACCGCGGGCGCTTCCGTCGCCTGTGGGTTTCCATCAACGGCGAAACTCCAAATAAAAACGCTTTCGCATATCAATGGGCGCGCTACGCTTTAATCGCTACGTCGCGTCCGGGCGGGGGCGCGCCACGCAACGAGCAGGGAATCTGGAACCACGATCTCGCGCCACATTACTCGTCGAATTTTACGTTGAACGAAAATCCCGAGAAATACTACGCAGCGGCAGAGCCCGCCAATCTCGGCGAGACGGTCGAGCCCGAGATCGACTTCGTCAACAACCTCGCCGTCAACGGCGCCATCACCGCCAAAACCGACTACGGATTCCACGGCTGGGTCGTCCACCACAACTCCGACATCTGGGCCATGACTACAATGGTCGGCGGCGATCCTTGCTGGGCCGACTGGCCGGTCGGCGGCTTCTGGCTCTCCCAAGCCCTCTGGGAGCGCTACGCCTTCGGCCTCAACAAGACTGAGCTCCGCACAAAAATCTACCCCGTCCTCAAAGGCGCATCCGAGTTCGCCCTCGACCTACTCGTCCCCGACGGCAAAGGCCACCTCGTCACCTCGCCCTCAACTTCACCCGAAAACCACTTCATCGATCCGAGGACTGGCGCGCGAGTCGCCGTCAGCCGCGGTTCCACCATGGATATGGCACTCATCCGCCAACTATTCCAAAACACCATCGCTGGCAGCGAAGCCCTTGGCATCGACCCCGAATTTCGCGCACGCCTACAATCAACCCTGCCGCAACTCCTACCGTTCCAGATCGGTTCGCGGGGCCAATTGCAGGAGTGGTCCCAGGACTTCAAGGAGTGGGAGCCGACCCATCGCCACGCCTCGCATCTCGTCTCTGTCTCCGAACTCAACCAGATCACCTCCGACGAACCCGACCTCTTCGCCGCCGCCCGCGTCTCCGAAGATCTCCGCAAATCCGGTGGCTACCACCCCGACAAGGCCGCTCTCTGGGCGCGACTGCTCGAAGGCGACAAGGCCCTCGCCGCGCTCGGAACAAAATTCCCCGCCATGTACGACTCGCCGCCCGCTGGCTTCGCCGAACTTCTGCTCCAATCCCAGCCCATCCAGCCCCAGCCATCCCTTCCGGCTGGCAGCAACTACGCCGGTTATCCGTATTCCGTACCCTCAGAACCCGCCGGCCCCATCAACCTCCTGCCCGCGTTGCCCTCTTCATGGGAAAAGGGCGAAGTCCTCGGCCTGCGCGCCCGCGGCGGATACGAAGTCGACATCCACTGGGCAGATCACAAGTTGACGGAGGCAACGATCTGGTCATTGACGGGGGCAACGCCTCGCGTGGAAATTGCAGGCAAGATCATCGACCCCAAAAAGGATGCGAGGATTCATGTAATCTCGTTCTCACGATAGCGTTGATGGAGACTGGAGCAACTCAACAATAGTACTGCGCTATGAGTGGCAGCAACCTATCGGTCTCTGAGTTTGGCAGACCCAGCGGCAAAGAGGTCCCGAGCCGATGAATGAGCTAGCGGATGAATGACGCTATTCGATTCAACAGTATCGGAATCACTAATAGACAGGTAGCCGTTTGAGTACTTGTACTGTTCCAAAAGCTCCAGGGGGCACTCCCGATGACGAAGGCAGTATTTTCGATTACGCTCATGTGTAACGGGGACCGTCAGAAAACGGCGATAGAGCACCCTTGTGGGTTGGATTTGTGGCTGATCGTTAGTACGCAAGTCCTTGAGACCGTCCTTAGCTTTCGTCGTCACACCTGCTGGCGAGGAGCTCGAATGAATGTCTGGGCCGATTGAGCCCGTATCCGGCAAGCGCGAGTATGAGGTAGACATTTCAATGTGAGGTGTTCTATGAACGAGGTATGGGCTGGTGTTGACGTTTCCAAGCAGAGTCTGGACGTAGATGTTCGGCCGGGCGACGAGGCGTGGTCCGAGCAGAACAACAAGGCTGGCATCAAGGCCTTGACTAGAGACTGAAGAAGCGTTAGTCCGCCGCGAATCGTGCTCGAAGCAACGGGCGGCTATGAATACGAGCTGACGCTTCAATTAGGGAAAGCTGGCCTGCCAATAGCGGTCGTCAATCCACGTCAGATCAGAGACTTTGCAAAGGCTGTAGGCAAGCTGGCGAAGACCGATCCAATCGATGCGAAGATCCTCAGGCTTTTTGTAGTGTGCACTCGATCTAATTAGCGGAACTCGCAGGTCGCAGCCGAGAGCTGGAGAACAGGGGTACCAAATTGTGCATAATCCACATTCTGAGCGCTATCTCGATCAAGCTCGCCCCCTTAACTCTCTTTGGGGAATTTATAACGTTGATTTTCTGATGTGCCCCGACATCACGGTAATACCTTACTAAGGAGAAGTTACTGACTGCCATGCCACAATCTCGACCCGAATCCAGGTTTCAAGTCGCACATTGGCCGCTTCTAACATTCTTCTGTCTGAGCGCGACGGTCTTCCCTGCCTTTGCTGCTGATAAAACATCAGCCCGGCAACACTATCCGCAATTGACAGCGGCTCGCTATGAGGCTCTCTTAGCCGATACTTCAACAGAAGGCGATTGGGGTGATCAGGGTGATGGCACATATGCCAATCCGGTAATGCCCGGCGACTTCAGCGATCTGGATGCTATCCGGGTTGGCCAGGACTACTACGCGATCTCTTCCACCATGCAATACTCGCCGGGCATGGCTGTCCTTCGCTCCAGAGACCTGGTGAACTGGACGATCATCGGGCACGTTGTCCCCGACCTGACTGTCATGGATCCGGAACTGAATTGGAACAGAATGAATCGCGCCGGCCGCGGTATCTGGGCAGGCGCAATCCGCTATCACGACAAGAAGTACTGGGTCTACTTTGGGACACCCGATCAGGGAATCTATATGAGCACTGCAGCGCAGCCCACTGGCCCATGGACCCCAGCGAAGCATGTAGTAAGCGCAGCTGGATGGGACGACCCGTGCCCTTTTTGGGACGACGCACAGGGATATCTGATGGTCACACATTTTGCGCCCGAGGGAACCTCCCATATCCGGTACAACATTCATCTTTTTAAGATCAATGCGGCTGGCGATGCGGTGCTGACGCATTCCGATCGCGTCATCCATCAGTCCAGGGGAAGCGAAGCAAATAAACTATATAAAATTCACGGCCTGTATTACCACTACTACAGCCAGGTGGCACGCGAAGGAAGAGTTCCCATGATTGACCGATCCCGGAGCCTTTACGGCCCATGGGAGAGCCACCAGCTGATGCATGTCAACGCCGCGGTGGACAAGGAGCCGAACCAGGGGGGGTTAGTTGAGATGCCTTCTGGCAAATGGTACTTCGTCTCACATCAGGGAATAGGTGCCTGGGAAGGCCGTGCCGGCGTTTTACTGCCAGTCACTTGGATCGAGGGGTGGCCTATCATTGGCCGAGTAGGATCTGACGCCTTAGGAAATATGCTGTGGCACGGAAAGAAGCCTGTTGTCGGATTTCCTCGCACCAAGCTCTCTGCCAGTGATTCATTTGGCACGCCGGTGTTGCAGCCAGAGTGGGAGTGGAACTATCAACCAAGGACAGACATGTGGTCGCTCACGGAACGTCCCGGATTTCTCAGGATGCGCGCCTTTCCCCCCATTCACCCAAATGATTTCCGCACCGTTGGAAACGTTTTGACGCAGCGCTCATTTCGCACTCGCCGGAATGAGGTGACTGTGAAGTTCGATCTTTCAGCCATGGCGGATGGGCAGGAAGCGGCACTGGCACATTTCGCCAAGACATTTTGTACTCTTGGGGTTATGCAAGCGGGGAAAATCCGCACATTGAGTTACAACCGCAATGGAACAAGAGTTGCTGGCTCGGTAATTACCGGAAACACGATCTTTTTACGCTCGGAATGGGGATTCGACGGCAGGAGCCAATTCTCCTACAGCCTGGATGGGCGAATCTACCATACCGTCGGCGAGCCGTACGACTTGACATGGGGATCCTATCGTGGAGACCGCGTGGGTATTTTCACAGTAAATTCCAGAACATCAGCTGGTTATCTCGACGTAGATTACTTTCAATATGAAATTCAGCATTGATCCGTCTAAACTTCTGCCTTCAACGACAGATTAGAGGGTCCAGCGTTTATTGAGCAGTATCACCAAATTTACGGGTGAACCACACAATTAGCAAACAACAAAGCTGGTCGTGGGCATCCTAAAGCTTGGCGCTAGATAAAGGGGCGACGATCAAGCACAAGTTTGAGCGGCCAATCAGTGAGGACTTCCTGTGCACCAAGAAACTGTTGCGCCTCGGCAGCAATGCTAATGGCCGCAGTCAATGAATGAACCCCTTCACTTTTAGAAAACGTCCCCTTTCGCCCGTCAGGACTAAAAACGTCTTGTTGGAGAACGCCCAAAATACGCCGTACACTGGCCTGAACGTCTTCGAAACGGTGAGGACAGTAACGCAATGTGCGCGTCATCAGAAAGATCGCGTCCAGGGTCATCCAGAGATGGTTGCCAGGGGACCAATAACCGTCAGGTCGCTGCAATCCGAGAACAGTGTCGATGCGTTTTTCAGGGTATGGCATCTGGCGATTGAAAAACTCATAAAGAAAACTGTAATGAAATGTGCCCCCGACCTGATCGATGTCTCCACTGGCCGGCTTGTCCCGACCCATAAGGCCGTTCTTGGCATCGAAAAGGTCGTCACATGTGGACAAATACTCGGAGAACCATTCAGTCGAATGGAGCGCGGGGACAAGTGTATAAATCGAACCTATCCCCGCACCCTTGTGACTGTCTGAATACACGCCTGTGCGCCAATTAAGGGTGTTGAGATAGGTGCGTGGATCCGAATACTCCTTGTCCATCTTCACCGAGAAACGCGGGGTAAGATCCAAAAGTTGCATCGCGGCAAGCGCAAAAGCCGTATTATGTTGCGGTGAAAGCGTTACTGGCTCCTTCTCTCGAAACCAGCCGGTACTGTGATTTTGAAATAATTCAAACGCCTGCTCCCATTCCGCGCGTTGTGTTGGTGACGGGCGGAGTGCGCCGATAGTGTAAAGAGTGCAGGCCATGTCAGCAACACCGTAGAGCGCTGGTGTGGTCTGGCCGGGTTGACGAGCGTATCGTCCGGCCCCGCCCGGCAGTCGAACCGACGGCTCAAATTCGTCAAGAATCCAGCGAACGAATCCACGTAGATTACAAGTGAAGGAGTCAGAATTGTTACTTTTAGGGGATTTGGCAAGTGATGTGGTTTGCGCAGCACTATTCTTTGGTATCGCGCACAGTAGGGCAAATGAGCCTGCCCCGCGTGCGCATAGCCGTAGAAATTCGCTACGGGAATAATTAGAAGGATTGCCAGGATTTGTCATGATGTAGATTTCTGCTTTCTGGTCTCTTTTATTGTTCATTTTGGATCATGGCTTCTATCTTCCTGTTTTGTTCTTAGAAGTGAATCTTCACTGCTGCCTGAAGCACACGTCCGCTGCCGGCACTGGTAATTTGTCCGAAGGACTGCTGAGCAAGAGTCAGGTTTGGATTATAGGTCGTGCGTGTCTGAAGTATTAAGGGTGGGGTATTTGTCAGGTTGAATGCTTCCATCCGGAACTCGAGGGCTGAAGAATCATAGATGTGCCAGTTTTTAATGAGGGCCAAATCGAAGTTAGTGAGACCCGGGCTACGGACAGGATTCCTCGGTGAGGTACCTATCGACTGAGGCGCAGCTGCCGAAAAAGCGGAGGTATTGAAGAACTCTTTGACGCTCCGTCCCGAATGCAGGATAGGATCGCCGCTGAGATTTGGCCGTTGAATCAAGCTGTATGTATTCGAGGTAATCGTTGCCTGCTCAATATCTACAGGTTGTCCTGTCTGAGCGACCGCCAGACCGCTGATCTGCCACTCGCCTGCAACGGCATTCAGCACACCCGACATGTTGTAGTGTCTGGCTCTGCCAAATGGAAGCTCCCAGACATATGAGGCCACGAAGCGATGAGGAACTTCTGCTGTTGAATCTGTTCGCTCAAGCCTCAGATTGTAAATATCAGCTGGCCAACTTCCTCCGAGTGAGTTATAAGCTTCCGAACCATTATCGATGTACTTTGACCACGTATACGAAAGCAAATAGCTAAGACCCCATCGCGCGCGCTGTTCCAGCTTAAGCTGCAGAGAGTTATAGTTTGAATTACCCCAACGAGGATTGATAGCTTCCACATAGTTGAAGTTCGGGTAGGGCCGAAGGTTCGCAGTATTGGGATTTGTCGTCCCCTGATCAATAGCAGCCTGCTTCGCGACGGCGTATGGAACCTGATTGATGTTTATATAGTTAAGCCGCCCGATATCAAATTTATGCGCCGCCGAAGCAACATAGGAGATCTCTGCGACGAGTGATTTTCCGATGGCCTGTTCAACTCCCAAGTTCCACTGATACACGTAAGGAGCTGTATTCGGAGATTGGATTTGCACGTTGGCCCCATATCCGAGCTTGGGATCAGTAATTGAGTATTGTGGGGTAATGACTGGACCAGCGGAAAGCGTGCTTACTGGCGAGATTCCATCCGGGCTGGTAGCAATCGATGTGAATTCGTATGGAAACTTAGGCACCCCATTGAGAGGATTACCCCCCGCTCCGGTAATTGGCGAGTAAAAGAGACCAAAGCCCGCGCGAACAAGTGTGGTTTGGTTACCCAGTGCGTCAAGAGCCAGCCCAAACCTCGGGGCTATATTAGTGAGAGCGAGCGGTGGAATTGGCCTTGCAGGGCCCGCAAGAACTTTCTGAGTTTCCGTGTCGAAGGTCGAACTAAAGCCACGCTTATCTGCAAGGCGGGAGTTGACCTCGTAACGGAGTCCAAGATTAAGAGTAAGGCGTTTTGTCGTCCTCCAATCGTCTTGCAAAAACCCGCTGTAGTATTCCCCGTTTACAAGCTGACCTGGGTCTACTTCGGTGTACTGTGTTGAATCGGCTTGACCAATCAAAAAGCTACCAAAGGCATTTCCCGTTTTTGGCGATAGCTTCCCAGGAGCCGAGGTCTCAGCCGACCGAAAGCCAAAATACCCATTGTAGAAAGAGGGCTGAAAATTCTTCATCCGGTAGAATCGAATTTCCATTCCAACCTGTATGCTGTGTTGTCCATGCAAAAAAGTCACGTTATCCAGAATGGCGAACATTCGCTGGTTGTCTTGGAGGTACGTGCCACTGGCGGATCCCCCAATTTGCTGAATATTTGATATGTCAATATCTGGCAGACCTGCCATGGTTGAAATGTTAGCAATACCCAGACTTTGCGCAACATTCTTTGTGCTGAGATACGGAATGTTGTTGGTTTTCGCTTGTAGAAACAGACCACGAGCCTCATTGAATAGATTTGGGGACAGGGTAGTAATGAAGGAGGTGCTCAATGAGCGCTGCTGCCCCTTGTTTTGGTCGAAATCGCCGGCTGCACCGCGGAACGGCACGGAGGTGAGCGGCGTGGATCGATAATCGGAGAAGCGCGCGAAAAATCGGTTTCTCGCGGATATGTTCTCATCGATGCGAATGTCATATCGATTTGTATTAGCCCCTGTGCTTGTCGCATTCTGGAGGTTTTGTGATAATCCACCGTTCGTTGGCGTCGGATAATAGCCCAACAGGCCCTTCGCAACGCTGCTTATTCTATCCATCGGAATGATGTTGCCCACAAACGGATCACGGACCTGAATTCCATTCACGATATGTGTTGTGGCAGGGTCGTATATCTGCCCTTGGTAGATCACGTTTCCTGAGGCATCTGTACCTAAAGGAGCGCCAAGGAATGCTGAGAGATCTCCGCCGCGCATTGCCTGGGTCGGGACGGTCACATTGAACACACTCTGCGATCTGATCCTGCTGCCCTCATAATCTGCGAAGAAGAATGTCTTATCGCGGCCATCATACAAATGCGGAATTAGAACCGGACCACCAAATGCGCCACCAAACTGATTCTGTCGCAAAACCGGTTTTTTCTGCCCTGTCGGCGCGAAGTAATTACGTGTGTTCAGAGCATCGTTTCTAAGAAACTCCCATAGCGTGCCATGTAAACCATTCGTTCCAGCCTTAGTCGCGACATTGACGAGGCCGCCCGCCGCGCTGCCAAATTCCGCAGTGTAGCCGCTGGTCGCCACGCGAAATTCCTCGATGCTGTCGATTGGTGGCGGGGATACTGGATCCGAACGCGTTTCAGGCGGAACTTGGCTTACGCCATCTACCAGAATCTCATTACTCCGCGCCCGAACCCCGTTGAACCTGATTCGACCCGTATTATCGGGGGCTGCTCCCGGCACCAGACCTTCGAGGCTATAGACATTTCTTCCACTTAGTGGAAGCTGCGTCACTTTTTGGTTGTCGATCACCGTCGCCACAGAGCCCGACTGCGTATCAATCGCCGGCGCCGCTGCCGTCACCGATATCGTCTGAGCCACTGAGCCGGTCTGCAACGCAAGATCCAGTTGTACAGTTTGATTGACCTGCACCGTCACGCCCGAACGCTTCAGGTTGCTGAAACCCTGCATACTCGCCTGCACTAGGTATTGGCCCGGGGGGACAAAGGGAATTGTATAGTTACCCGAAGCGTCGGACGTCGCTTTATATATAACGTTTGTTGCCACATTTGTTGCCGTAATGGCAGCACCCGGCAATGCTCCTTGCGCCGAATCCTGGATGGTGCCGTTGATTACTCCGTTCGTCGACTGAGCAAGCATCACATTAGTGATAGCTCCGCAGGTCAAAACAAGGAGGAGCAGCACCTGAAGAAATGGCTGCTTCCAGCAAAACACTGAGCACGAAGAAGAATGCTGATGACGTGTGCTGTTGTTCATACGCCTCCTCCAAAGAATCCGTAGCAGAGAATTTAGCCTTCCGCCAACGGCCCCGAATCCTATAGCGCATTATTCTGCGTTGTCAACAATATTCCATAGCTTTCTGATAGCTAGGGGAATAAACCTCGCGCATCGCCGACATCGAAGACCCGTTCTTTGCTCTGGCGCAGTGGCCTGTCATAGGAGGAGCCATGAGGGTTCCATAGGTTCTGACATACCATCTATCTAGAAATGCAGTATGGCATTTCTCGATGATGTAATAGATAGAAGTGATTGCACTTAGAGCCCATTATCATCCCATGGAATCCCACTAAAATCCAATTAGCATTGTAGATCTAAATGGCTTCGTGGATTGAGAATTCCCGGTTGATACCGTGCCTACAAATAGACATTCCGTGGACCGTGATGGTATATAGGAATGGTTAGCGCATTATCTAGTAGCTAATGTCTGGTATATCTTTCAGAAAGGTTGTTAGTGCCATTCACACGCTGAAGTAAGGCAATTTTCTAACCCCCGCCAATCGTGTTGTATGATTTTGCGCGTAGAGAAGCGTGAGGCCGCTAAACGAATTCGGGCTGCGCTACGTCGCAGCAAGTGAATTTATCGTTGGTTATGACGCCTCCACGAGGAGTCAACTTCAGCGGCACGTTCTCTTAATGAGGATGCGGTCAATCAAAATTGACAAAAGAAACAATCAGCAGGAGCTATTAAAGTGCTTCTAAGTCAACAAATTGCAGATGCTATTGAGGCGGATGTTACGAGCGGAAAGTTCAAAGAGCACGGAAAACTACCTTCCCAGGGAGATATGTGCGCGCGGTTCTCTGTGAGTGGATCGGTAATACGTGAAGCCATTCACTTATTGAAAGCAAAGGAAATTCTCTACACGGTAAATGGCGTTGGATCGTTTGTCGCGGAGCGGAGCGTCAACCCGCTAAAGCGCTTTTTGCTGCACTACGCATCGGGCGCTCAAGAGGTGCACGACTACTCCGAATTAATGGAACTGCGTCTCGCAATAGAGACCACATGCGCAGAAAAGATTGCGGAATACAACATGCCAGAGGCTCTCAAAAGCCTGCATACCTCTTTGACGATCATGGAGATGTCGTTTGATGATACTCAGACCTTCTCGGATGCAGACTTTGCCTTTCACGCGGTGATTGTAGAGTTCTCTGGCAATTCCATCATTAAAGCAATCTATTCCTCACTCGGGCCGACGGTGCGGCGGTTTATGGATCTGACCTGCAGCAATCGTCAGGACGTTGAACGCAACTGCAAAGAACACCGTCGAATTTATGAAGCCATCAGTTCGGGAAATGTAGAGAAGGCTTCACAAGCGCTCCGAGATCATCTTCTTTATGCACGGCATCACAACGAAACCCTTGTTTTGGACTCTGTAACCGCACCACATGAAAATCCTCCACCGTAGGTATAACTTTTGGAATTATTTGGGGCTCGTCTTTTGCTCCCTTGGATCAGCCAATCCACATGACCATAGCTCTAACCTGCCGCGTCGCATCTCGACTCTGCACGTGTTTGGTGTGATGACCCCGAGAGCGCGCCGGCTACGATTCTTGTCTACATCCGAATCGCCGTTTCGGTTGCGACGTTAGAAGCTTTGTGAAGAAGAAGCATTTTACTTGTTGTCGTCGCCACTGGCGTCAGAATCACTCGAAGGGAGACGAGACATCTCGGGAGTAGAGGATCGCGCTTGCCGATCGCGAGCAATTCTTGCCAGAATCTGGTTAACCGCCTTTACCTTCGTTCTTGCGAAAACGGGCGGGGTGCGGGCCACGTCGAGATACTTCACGTTCAAAGTCATAATGTCTGAGGCTAGAGTTATAAAAATTGACCGCTGATAGAAGTCCAGAAGCTCTCTGGGTTTGGGATTGGCGAGTTGGACAAAGGCGGAAAGGTTTGAGCTGCTTTTCTAGCTTCGAGGAGCTCTGTCCGCTTAAATTTCCGGCTCTTTGAGAGTGATGCTCACAAGTGAGCCGTCAGCTGCGAGATGATGCTCCTCGAGGCCGCCGCGATAACGGATGTCCTCCTTCGTCATGACTGTCACTTTCAGGGTTATTTGGCGTAGTTTTTCAGAGCTATTTGGCGTAGTGTCGACGCATGCAAAAGCTGAGCGGTGTGTCCGAGGCGGCTCGGGATCAGGCGCTGGCGCGCTTTCGCCTGATCCAGCCCTATTTGGAAGAGCGGCGCTCCCTGCAGTTGGTCGCCTCCGATGCCCACCTCTCCTTTCGTACCGCGCAGAGGTGGGTATCGCAACGAGTAGCCGCGCTTTCGTCGAAACCATCGAATACAGCCGGTTCGTGGAATTCTGCAATGCCTGTCGTCATTTTCGTTACATCGGGCTTTGTTACGGACCACCCGGAATTGGCAAAACACTGTCAGCCTTGCGCTACAGCCGCGCAGACCAGATCGTTCCGCGTGATCGTTGGACAAGCGAGGTGAACGACGATCTCCTTATCGACACTCTGCTCTACACCACCTCGGTGATCAATACTCCGTCTGGGGTGAAGAACGATATTAATATGGCTCGCGAAAGAGCGATGAGTATTGTGCTCGACCCAATTCGGCGCGAGGCATTGGTGACTCTGGATGAAATAAGACTCAAAGACGAAAAGCGTCGGAGAGAGATCATGAACAAACCAGGGTCATCCCCATGCGACCGACCTGAAGTCGATCCAACCTACTTTGAAACGTACAAGCGATATCAAGCCAAGGAGCGCGCAGTTCGGGATCCAACGACACTAATTCTCGTGGACGAGGCCGATCGACTTCAGATGAATAGCCTCGAACAAATGAGATCGATCTTTGACGAAGGTACTGCGGGCATGGTCCTCATCGGCATGCCCGGTATCGAGAAACGCACCGCCCGCTTTCCGCAGTTTTATTCGCGCATTGGATTCGTCCACGAATTCAGACCTCTTGATCCTGCCCAAGTGCAGGAACTGCTCGAAAAAAAATGGATGCCGGCCGGCGTCACACTTCCCGACGAACAACTTCTCCCAGAGGTCTTAGCAAGCCTCATCCGGATGACCGGAGGAAACTTCAGGCTCCTCACTCGGCTGCTGACTCAAATCGAGCGAGTTCTCAGCGTCAATGACCTTCATTTGGTCTCGACTGCGGTCGTCGAAGCCGCCCGGGATAGTCTCGTCATCGGCCCCGGTTGATACCGATTACGACAAATAGCTCTGAAGAATTACGCCAAATAGCTCTGAAACAGAGCGCCACTTGCCGCTGAAAGCTACAGCGATGTGGCGATCAAACTTTTCGGCGACAATCTGGATATTTTGCGTCAAAAAGCCGATCAAATCGCGGCAGTCGTCAAGAAAGTTCCGGGAGCTGCCGATGTGCGTGCCGAACGTGTTGCAGGTTTGCCTTATTTGCGCATCCGCTTAAGACGCGACGCGCTTGCCCGTCATGGTCTGGACGCATCGGACGTACTGGATACGATCGAAGCCATCGGAGGCAAAAAGGTGGGCGAAATCGTGGAAGGCAATCGCCGCTTCGCCCTGCAGGTCCGTTTCCCGGAAGAGCAACGCGCCACCGATGAAGAAATCGGCAATTTGAGGGTCGGAGACAATGAAGGGCACTTCATTCCGATTGCCCAGCTAGCCGACATTCAGGAAGAGGATGGTCCGGCTCAGATCAGCCGCGAAGGAGGAGAACGACGGATCAGCGTGGAGGTGAACGTTCGTGGACGCGATCTTGCTAGTTTCGTCAGCGCTGCCCAGCAGGCCATCACAGCTCAGCTGAAGATCCCAACCGGATATCAGTTGGAGTGGAGTGGCCAGTTCCAGCAGCTTAAAAGTGCGAGTCAAAGACTGATGATCGTGGTGCCAGCCGCACTCATTTTGATCTTTGTCCTCCTCTATTTCAACTTTCAGGCCGGGTTTCCTGCCCTACTCATCTTCTTAAATATCCCTCTCGCGGCCACAGGCGGTATCGCGGCTCTGCTTGTACGCGGTATGCCCTTCAGTATCTCGGCCGGAGTGGGATTTATTGCCCTATTCGGCATCGCCGTATTGAATGGCATTGTCCTTCTGACCTATATTCGCGAACTGAGGCAGCAGGGGCTGCCCATTGAGACAGCCGCGGAGCAAGGTGCGTTGACTCGTCTACGCCCCGTCTTAATGACGGCTCTCGTGGCCAGCCTCGGCTTTATACCGATGGCGGTTTCGCATGGTGCCGGGGCTGAGGTCCAGCGTCCGCTCGCCACCGTCGTAATTGGCGGTCTGGTCACTTCCACGCTGCTGACATTGCTGGTTCTTCCCACTCTCTACAAATGGGTGGAGCAGAGGCGTGAAGCGAAAGGAGTTCAGGCTTGAACGCTGTCCTCTATTCACTCTTTCCGGTGGCGGCGGCGCTTATTGCTGCCGCGTGCGCTGGTTTCTTTCAAAGAAGCGACCGAATCCGCTGCCTCATGCAGCATCTCGCAGCTGGAGTAATTGTCGCTGCCGTTGCTGTGGAGTTAATCCCTAGGCACTCTCCAGTTCCAACGGAAGTGGGATTTTCTCTGGCAGTTCTTATTCTCGTGATTCTTAAGCGGATTGAGAGTGGCGAGCCTTCCAAAGACGCTGTCCTGACTGTACCCAAGAGCTACGTTGCCGCAACAGGAATTGATCTCTTGCTGGATGGTTTGGTCATCGCCATAGGGTTTGCCGCAGGAAGGAAGCAGGGAAAGCTGCTTACCGCAGCCCTGACGCTCGAGTTGGCGTCTCTCGGGTTGGCACTCATCGGAGAATTGCAGCGTCGTCGGTTCTCACGGTTGAGAGCCTTCACAATTACGGCGGCCGTTTCGTCTCTCCTTCTTGTTGGTAGTGTCATTGGGGCGATTACCTTGAGCCACTTTTCACCGACGCTTCTCACTGCTGCGCTTGGCTTTGGAGTGGCCGCACTCCCTTTCCTGGCAACAGAAGAATTGCTACTGGAGGCGCACAAACTGGAAGATACTACCGCCACTACAGTCATTTTCTTTGTGGGTTTCTTGAGTATCTTAATACTCTACATAATCAGTGATTGATCGAGATGCATCCGCGCGACCATGGCGAGAGATAACAGGAACAGCCTTTCGTTCATGATCCGGGATACGAAGCGATAAGGACATCAACCAGATACCAGAGTTTCACTTGGCTATCGGGTGTTGAGAAGGCTTCAATCTCTCTCTTAATGTCTGTGAGGTCAGAGGCTCCCTGATATCGTTCCCGGATCTTTCCATGACGGTCGATCAGGAACGTAACCGGAAGTCCGAGGACACCGCCGTATGCAATTCCCAGATGTTCGTCTCCGATTAGCACCGGGTAGTTTAGTTTCAGTTTATTGGCCATTGCAATCACGTCCGGAGCCGCATCGTCCATCGATATTCCAATCACCTGGAACTTCTCAGAACTGTACTTGTTCTGCCATTCGGTGAAGGTGGGCATCTCAGTAAGACACGGTCCGCACCACGTTGCCCAGAAGTTGAGCAAGACGACCTTCCCACGGTATGAAGTTAGTTCAATCTTCTTGTGGCGTAGATCTACACGTGAAAAATTTGGAGCAGCACGAGCCACTCTCGCCCTCGAAGGAACTGTTTGCGCAGCAAGCGGAGAATTTTCGGCAAACAAGACAATGGGTACCAGCAGAAATGGCAAGAGCAGGCGAAGTCGCGGCACCTTAATTTGAGCGTTTTTTGGCATCGATCCTCTTTCTATCGCCCTTTAGCTACGGTGTAGCCCTTGTTGACCCAGTCAGCACCGAAGTTATCAGCCAAATAAAGCGCTCTCACCTGGGTGAAGCCGAGCGCGTGCAATTGCTCGTAGGCGGGCCGGATGTTGGGGCAATGGCCCCAGGGACAGCATCCGCAGTAAATGACGATGAGTTGGTGCTTCTTGAGGCTGGAGACCCGCTCGCGGAGTGACTGCAATCCTGCACTCGTGCTTGAAGCCCCTACATACTCTGAACCGGGTATATGCGCTTCCGCGTAGAGAACGTGCGAGCCGACCTGTAGTATTAAAGGATTTTCTGAACCATGCAACATCCGCAAGAGTTCTGCCGGTTGCAGAAGGGCCGCCGAGGGAATCGTTGTGTCCGTTAGAGGCGAGGGCATCGCTGCTGACTGTTGTGCTTGCATGGTTGTGCCGGGCATAGCGAGAAACGCAAGCAGGACTGCGGCGGAGGTGATCTGAAGAAAGCGGAGTTTCATGGTGTAACTCCTTTCTGAGAAAGATTAAAGCTGAACTGGCAATAAAGGAACTGTTGCGTCTTGCCCATTGGCGTTTGGTGGATGACGATTGAACTTCGTGCAAGGCGAAACTGTGCCCCCATTTCGTGGCTAAGTGACTCCGCATCGTAGCGCTTTGTATCGAGCCCGCTGCATTTCTGTGGACCATGCGGCCCAAAGGTTGCGATGACAACCTGTCCTCCAACTTTGAGAGCTGACGTAATCTGACGTATATATGCCAATCGCTGTTCGGGTTCGGTAAGAAAATGGAAGACTGCCCGATCATGCCAAATATTGTAGCTGTTGGCCGGGAGAGCAATTGTTGTTACATCTCCCACTATCCAATTGACGGACTTTGCGGCCGATCCAGGCGGTCCTGAGAGTTCCTGATGGCCGCGCCTGCCACATCCAAGACGCTGAGAGAGCCATACCCGCTCGCAAGTAAGTCATCGACCAGTGTTGATTCCCCACCTCCCACATCGATGATTGAAGCAGAATGGCCCATGGCCGCATCGGAGATCCAGTCGAGCGAGGTTTGCAAATGAGCCTCGTACCAGCTCGTCTCAACCGGTGATTTAGATCCGTAGATCTGTTCCCAGTGCGCCTGTGTGTCCATAGCTTTATGCTAATCCTGTCAATGGTGATTCCTTCGGAGACGGGGGGACAGCTGCCAAACGCGCGTATATGATGGCATCCATCTACGTTGGTAGATTGGCGGGAACCACCTCTGGGGTGGTGCTGCTGCTCTTTCCGTTGCAGTCACTTGGTTATCGTCTGGGCTCCCATAAAAGAGCGACTTCAAGATTTCAACGATATCAATATCATTCCATAATGGAACTATATTGACATTGTGGAGTTGTTCTCGCAACCGCATGGACGAGCTATGCGCGCTCGGAGAAGAGCACGATGATCTGCTCACGTTTAAAGGGGTACGCGCCCTGGGAATTCAAGTTCTGTGCAGGTTAAGCGCAAGCCGTTGAGCATGGACAAAGTGGATGCGGTGCGTCTGGAACTTGCTGTGCAGTGTAAAACCCGCGCATGGCAAAACCATTGAGGTGTTTTTTGGGCTCATCGGGAAAGGGTACAGTGGATCTTATTGAGCCCGCGATTCGAGGACTCCCGCAATGGTCTGCGAATACCATCTCCAGTCCTTTGTCTGAATCTGAGTGAACAGGTTGCCCAAAAATTGGACAGGTGGACAGGGACCATATTCACATCCGGATGTGCCGGACATCCTGTGAAATGTGCGGGGCACAACGCTCCAATCTGTTTCTAAATGCGGAATCGCAGGCGAACACATACCCCAGCTTTGAGCCACACCTCTTCCCGCAAGCAATTGACTACTTTTTCATCATTCCGTCCATATTGCATTGGGTGGAAATCATCTTCATACTGGTCATGTTCATGGAGCCGTTCTCCATCATGCCCATAACTTTCACTTTGTGACCGACGTGGGGCTTCAGATCTTCAGAGCTCATCAGCTCTACGCCGTCGGGATGCTTTTCGTTCATCAGCATGTATTTGCCGTCTTTTTCGGAGATGCAGCCAACCGCAGACATCTTCTTTCCCATCATCTTGCCCGATTTCATGCTGCCGGACTGGCTCATGCTATCGGGTTGCATTTGCGAATTGCTGCTGCCGAATGTCTGCGCGAATGCAGGCATACAGAGCGCCAGCGTTAAACAGGCCAATAGCACCATCGGTTTCTTCATTGTGATTCTCCTGTGGATCAGATGCTACTGCGTGTTAGATGCGCTCAAGCATTTGAACGCGATTAGGTACTTTATTATTGCTCCTCTATTTCTAATTTGGCGGATCCAGCAACGCATGGCGTTTAAACGCTTTCACAAAGTCAAAAATGACCGTCCCAATCAGGTCAGGGGTATTTTTGACAGCGGTGGACTATGCCCTCATAGGTCTTCTGTTCCAAGATCCGCTCGAATACTAGTGTCGTTTTGCTAATTATTTGGGTTCATCCGTATATTTGGTGATTCTTTCCAGCGTGCCTGGGAACGGATAGGAAGGAGGTAGCTGTAGAGGCTCTTGATGACCCAAGGGACGCTGCTACCGAACCTTTCAGAAGTGAAGCTGATCTGTCTTCCTCCGAAGGATGGCGCGATCCAGATGGAGTTACAAGCCTGCCGTGCTTTCTCAGCATCTTGTGGGTGCACCGAAAGAGCAATCTTTATGATCTTGCCCGAGAGATTGCGGGATTCGAGATCAGTTCCGTAGCGCAAAACATTAGCTGTCCCACATTGCTTTACTGCGACTAAGGGAGATCCGATCGGCAAAGGAGCATGGACGCTTTACAACGCGCTGGTTTGTCCCAAGACATTGGTGGCGTTCACTCTTGCGGAAGGGAGCGGAGGACATTGCGAAGCTCTATCGCGGGGTCTCTTTCACCAAAGAGTCTTCGACTGGCGGGATGAAACTTTGAAAATTAGTCTTCAGTAGCGGGAAAGTCTCTTGTGGGAAGTGATGCTGTGGCTCACTTGTCCGTAAAACGGGCTTCTCGTACTAACGACCACGAGGAAACCGGCCAAGTGTTAGATCTCATCGACGTGCTCAGCCTGCTTCTGCTTTATATCCGCATTAATCTCAAGCCAGGCCCACAACAGGGTTATCAGCCGTGAGAACGAGCTCATATATAAAATATCAGTGAGTTATGGTCTGTCTGAACGTCTTGAGATGAGATTGCATCCAAGTCCAAGTATGCATTTGGTACACAAGTGCAAAGCAAGCAAAGGAGAGGTCCAAATGAGCGACACGAAGAAATGCGATAACCCGGCCTGTAATTGCGTTCCTGCCAAAGGCGAAAACTTTTGCAGCCCTCACTGTGAAGGCACAAAAGGAAGTACGGAGATTATTTGCCAGTGCGGACACCCGGCTTGCGTGGGGAACGCCGTCAATACCTAATCTGGCGTGACGGGGGTGCTATCCGCACCCCCTACACCCTTCCGTTTGAAAGCGGCTTTCCGTTTCGCTTTGCGGAGGCCAGCCTCTCGTATCGAGATGCGGATCAACCCCACGATTGTGTGAGCAACCTGCTGAGAAAGTAATTGCCATTATCCCGGGACGTGCATCCGAGGATAATGGCATGGGACATCTATCGGAAGGCTCCGATGATTGACATTACTTGTTTCTGGAGGCCCCTTTGACAGAATCCTTCACATCCCCCGCAGCATTGTGAACGGCACCCTTAACCTGGTCTGCCTTGCCTTCATTCTCGAGTTTCGTATTGCCAGTAACGTGGCCAGCTGCTTCCTCAATCTTGCCTTTCCCTTTTTCCACTGCGCCCTTCACATGTTCGTTGTTCATAGAACACCTCTTCTATATGAGATGCATTTAATAATCACCGGCTACCTGCATAAATTTGAATAACTCAATACTCAATACTGGAAGTCCGCGTCAGAAATGATCCCGCAGGTTATAGACTTGCGACGGGTTAGACGCGGCCAGCCTGTCCATAACAGCTAGCTGTTGGAGTGGCTAATCTCTTTAAAGATAGGTGGAGCCAACCTCACTTCGACTTCCAGGATTTCGTTGCAGCCTCGTTCAATTGTCGGCAGCTTTTGCACTCGCGTCATGATGACGCGCTTCCTGTGACACCAATTGGATCACATGAAAGTGCCCGCAATTTCGCCCTCCCCGAAAGCAGTAACAATTCGTGGGCTCCGCGCGAAGCAACGTAACCAAGCCTTGCTGAGGGATGAGTGTACCGGTACATGCACCACGCTGTGGGCCTGAGACATCCGCTACAGGCCCCTCGCGGTGGCGATGGGCTGAGTCGAGGAGGTAAGAAAGACATGTCCAGTCGTCGATGTCGTGGGAATGTGGGAATCCCGAAGGGATTTCCACAGCGTGTGGGAAGGGTGGGAAACCGGCATCATGGCTTTCCATGCTTTCCACACGCTGTCATTTCCATGGCCTGCTTTTCGCCCGGCAATGCTGAATGAACGCTGCGCCACCCAGCACAATGCGCCGCACCCGCCAAGAAACCCTTATCGTGGGCGGTTTTCACTGAGGGCAATGGTGATTTGCAACAATCCAGAAGCGTCATTTCCGGGAAGCGCGTTTAGGAAGACCATCCATCATGCGAGGTTTGGCGGTGAAGTTGCCGAAACCGCGCGATGATGCGTTTTTGTTAGAAATCCAACGGCGTCAAAGCATCGGAGCGTACACTAAGGCGTCCCCTTAACAATGGTCTGGGAACCCATGTTTCCTATGAATGCACTCGACCACAATACCGGTGTGGAGGTGTTGGATCTCCAATCCAACACCGAATTTCTTGCGCGCCCATCCCACCAGCGTGACGCTCTCGCGCAGCTTACCGGCATGCAACGGCTCGCGCATGCCTTCACTGAAAATTCAGATGGCGTTCTCCAGGAGCTATGTGACATCGCGGTCCAGCTTTGCGGTGCCGAATCCGCCGGCATAAGTTTGGAGATTTTCGGCCCAGAAGGTCAACAGCTCTTTCAATGGGTCGCCATCAGTGGCGTGTATGCTCCGTTTTTGAACGCCACGGTGCCGTACCACTGGATGCCCTGTGGCGTCTGTCTGGATCGTAGCCAGCCTCAGACACTTCGCGTTCCAGTCGCTCACTTCGCGGCAATGGGTCTCGAAGAGCTTCCACCTCCCATTACAGACGGCATCCTTCTCCCATGGCATGTTGGCTCTTCACGTGGCACCATCTGGGTCCTGGCTCACGGCAGAACCGACGCCTTCGACCACATGGACTACAACATCATGCAGATGTTTTCGGATTTCGCCGCCATGGCCGTCCGCAATCAGCAACAGCAGAAAACGATCCTGCAACAGACGCGCGCCGCCGCCGCCGCAGACATGGCTAACGGCCTCGCGCATCAGATCAACAACCCACTCCAGAAGCTCACCAACTCGATCTTCCTTGCGGACACCCAATCCGCCGACGCGCCGGGCCACATCAAGCAGGCCAGCGACGACTTGCAGCAACTTTCCTCACTCGTCCAGCAATTGCTTGCTCTCTCCTATAAGGCGTAAGGCGCGCTGAAACGGCTTTGCTGTCGCTCTACCTCGCCATACTTGCGCTCTATCCCACACCAGCAGCGCTGAGTGGGCCGGATTTGCTGAACATGCTGAAGCGGGGTTGTTGCTCGCTGATGTTCGCGCCAAGTATCGTTCAACCTACACCACATAGTCGGCCATGACCGAGGGTGTAATTGTTACCGTAACCAGATTGGAGACAGCGATTGCGAAGTTCGTGCCTCCGCTATACGTTGCTGTAACGCCGTGTGACCCCACGGCAAAATTCGAAATAGTGAGCGCGGCGTTTGTGCCGCTAATTTCTGCTCTACCGAGCACGTCGGTGCCGTCGTAGAAGGTGACCGTTCCGGTACTTCCTGAAATCACCGTGCACTTAATCTCACTGGCGTGCCTGCGATCGCCGTGGTTCAAGAGTGCCAGTGACCCAGATCACCCGAGGCTGTCACTTTCAGAATTATCTGGCGTATTCTTTCATCGGTATTTGGCGTAGTCGTGGCTCTGACAATGCCAGATGTCGAAGGAGGTCGTGGGCTGCCCATCCACGTAATTCCTAGCATAATCAAATACGTACTTGAGCCTCGCCGCAACAGGAGTGCGCTAGGCGCGCTCGGCTTCGACCCCAAGTACGCCGAACACCTCTGAAATACAGCGCCATTAAGTGATCAAAGCTACAGCTACTGTCACCCTGAACTTGGATACGGACGTCGGTGACGGCGCGGAGTCTTTTACGTGTTTTCTCAGAGCCTTAATCTGGGGAAAGGTGGGTTGGTCATTGGCAGCAGCTCAAAATAATTCCGTCTCACTACACTGGTGAAACCGATACCTGCAGCAATTGAAATAACGACAGTGCGCTGCCGCCGTTCAATGGACTAACCTGTCTTCCTGCTGCTATGAAATGTGACCAACGAGATTCAAATCCATATCCACTTGCTTTTCTGCTTTCCAGAACAGGAAGCTTGGATCCTTGAGGCCCCACTGGACGTAAGGGATGACGAAATGTGCCTTCGCTGTGCAATTGTCGCCGTCCATGCGTATCTGTATTGGAATGGTTAGGTTGTGTGGCGTTCCGAGCAAGGTAAAGACACCCGTTGCCCGGATTGTAGAATCGCCGGTTAGTGCAATCTTTCCGGTGTAGCTCTTGGGTGAGAATGTAACCGTGGTGTATTGCTGGACATGAAGGATGTCGTTGTTCATCTTTTTGTCGCGGCTGCCGTTGCCTGTCTTCCCGCTGCCGGCCAGTACAGCTACCGAACCCGACATCTTAGGATTGCTGCGGGCAAATTCAATCGATCCGGATTGAATGTGAAACCTGCCATTGACAAGTTCGTGGGTTGTTTTGAGCGTCATCTTGACCTCGCTGGCATCGGGATTGAGGACGAAGGTCTGATGCTGGGCAAGAGCGACTGGAGCGAGTATGACCGCGAGGGCAAAGACTGCCAACGATTTCATTGCATCTCCCCTAAGAGGGCTTTGACTACCGAGATTTGTTTCGGCATGGCTCGATTTCAACTGGCAACCGCCTGTGGGGCAACAGCGGCTGGCTGGGTGACACGCGTGAGCCTAGCCGTTACGCGCATCGCGCCGGGCCAGACCCTGAGACAGAACGGCAGTACAGCGCGCGCGAGTGCGTTGTTTAAGCCGTTGGCGGCGACCTCGGCAAGACGCATCTGGGGCAGCATTGCGGAGCGCAGTTTTGGCTGAAAGAGCCGCGCCGGCTCCGCGGCGAGATAGGCAGCGGCGGCACTGCGTGCAGTATGCAAGGCGATGGATATGCCATCGCCGGTAAACGATGGGATGACGGCTGCCTGATCGCCGATACAGTAGAGCCCATCTTCGGTAGTGCGGCGGAGGTATCCGTACGGAATATGAGTGATGGTGACCGGTTTGTCGAGCAGCGGCTCCGCACCGTCAAGCCGCATCGCGAGATGCGGACAGTCCTGCTGCATCTTCGCAAGGAGGCCCTCCCAGCGAAGACCTGCACGTGCAAAGTAAAGCCGTTGCACCACACAGCAGAAATTCGTAATGCCGTCTTCAACGGGTTGGATACCACCGTAGCCTCCGGAGTAGAGTGTCAACTCGGAGGCGCCTGCCAGGTCAGCGGTCTGGGCAGCAGACAGTCGGTAATACATTTTGAAGGCGACCCATTGGTGAGGATCCTTCGGGCGCGTGTGGCCGCGGAGATCGTGCTTGCCTGTGGCGAGAAAGACTGTTGGGGCTTCACGGGTGGAACCGTCATCGAGCGTAGCCTGCCAGACGTTGGTAGATGTGCGCCTGAGCGACTGCACGCTTCGACCGCGCTCTACGCAGACTCCAGCCGCGACGGCCTCGGCAATGAGCGCTGTATCGAGAGCCTTGCGCGTGAGCGAGGCCGCTGGAAAAGGCAGCGGAGCCTCCGCAGCGCGCCTGGCGGCGGCAAGGCGAACGTAGTTGATGGGTACGGCGCCGAGCGAGTCCACGTCGATACCGAGCGCATGCAGATCCTCAAGGGCCTCGCCGCTTAGAAACTCTCCGCAGACCTTATGGCGTGGTGTGGGCTCGCGTTCAATCAGCGTGACGCCCCGCCCCTTACGAGCGAGTGCTATCGAAGCGGCGCAGCCTGCCACTCCGCCACCGAGGATCAGAACTTCGTCTTGCAAAGCATTGCTCCTAGCACCGGACGTTCAATCAATGTGTATCGGGATTCCATATTTCTAGTAGACGTCCAGAAAGTAAGTTGGCGCGTCATTCTGTACAAATCGTCATTTTGGAACCGGTAGAGCCGGGATCGGAAGAAGTCTAAGGTGTTAGAACGAGGTATTTGATGAGGCGAGGCGATTTCTTGGTTGTTGTTTTGTGGGCAATGACGGTGGGCACCGTGGCGCTTGCTGAACCAATTCCAGTGAAACATATCCAGCTTCCGGAGCATGGGGTTATGATGGCGCGTTCCGAGACTGGAAAAATCATCGCCTGGTTTGAGTTTTTGCAGACCGTGCAGGGCGATGACGTGACGATGCGCCTGACCTATGACTTCGTCGATGGGTCGATTGATGAAGAGACTACGACGTTCAGGCAGCAGGGCACGTTTCGGCTAATACGCAGCCATCACACACAGAAAGGGCCGTTCTTTGCGAAGCCCGGCGACTTTACGGTGGATGCCGCTACCGGCATGGCAACCACCCGCACACTGGGCAAAAATGGAAAAATACGCGTCGAGAGCGAGCACATGGGCCTGCCGGATGACCTGGCAAATGGATTCATTGGAACGTTGCTTCTGAATGTACCGCACAACACGGCGCCATTTCGGGTGGGGATGCTGGCGCCAGTCGAGGGCGGGCGGTTGATCCGACTCCTGATCTCGCCAGAGGGAGAGCAGCCGTTTCACATGGCGGGCCGCACCCTTAAGGCAACGGTGTTTCGCATCCATCCGGAACTGGGCGGCATTGTGGGCGTAATTGCGCAGCTTATCGGGCTTCAGCCAAAAGATGTGATGGTCTGGGTACTTGAGGGTGAGGAGCCTGCGGTGGTGAGGATCGTTGGACAGCTAGGTGGGTACGGCCCTGTGGTCAGCTCAGAGCTAGAAGGAACGAGCTTCGGAAAATAGGACATCTTGCAAACCCACATCTCAAAATCTCGTCACCTCTAGCCGACGATCAGTCGCGACGGGTGGTGAGCTCGTGCCAATTGAGGCCGAGTTCGACAATAAGCAGGGAGGCGAGGGTGAAAGCGATCACGCCGACGGCGGACAAGACGTCTCCCAGGTGACCCCAGTAGCTGGGCCAGAGATTAAGGACACGGCTGGAAACGAATGTAAATGTGACGGCATAGGAGCGGGCCATCCATTGGCGGTGTGCGACGATTTGGCGGTTGCGCGCAGTGACGAAAGCGGCGGTGGTGCAGACCATCCAGGCAGCAGCCTGCATGCAGGTTCCAGGAAGACCTGGGCGCCCGGCTGCTAGGGCAATCCCCGTGAAGGAACCAACAAACACGGAGATAACGTAGATGCGCCCGAGGATGCGATGTAGTTGGAGGTAACGCTGGCGGATTCGCGAGGAGAAATTGATGGGGCCAATCAAAAGAGCGAAGGTTCCGGCGAGTATATGCGGGATCAGGAGATGGCGGTCGGCAATGACCTGTAGACGATAGGCGTGGTACATCGGATAGTCGGTGATGAGGAGCACTTCTGAAGTGATGAAGACGAAGAGCGTGGTGAGACCGAGGGAGACCCAGAGAATAGTCTTGAATCTGGAACCTGAGGTGCTGGGCGCTAGCAGAGTGGTAATCGTCATTATTCGCTTCTCAGATAGTTAGACGTGATGATGTGCGCCATGAGGGTGACGGGGGCGGAAGGCTCCATATCGCTTAGTCTAACGAGACGCTTCATGATAACTGCCCTCACTTCCGCCGCCCCACGCACAAGCGTCCCGGCCGCCAATGCTCCACCGTCACCGCCTCTTGCGGGACCTCAGCCGCAGCCAACAGGCGTACCCAATCCTCCTTACGGAAGGCCCGCCGGAACGACACCGGCCCATCATGCCGCACAAGCCAGTGCCAACGCACCCACCTAAACATCCGACTACTCCACTCTGAACGCTCCAAATCATTGATAAACCAACCTACCTTCGCGGTCGCTTCCATCCACCTCAGGAACGCGACGATCTCTTCGTCCTCCAGATGATGCGCCAGCAGCGAACTAACGACGATATCGATCGGCTTCTCCGGTCGATACGTCATCGCATCGCCGGTCACCCATGTGATTCCGAGCTCTTTCGGAGCGGACTCCGCTGCTGCACGCGCAGCATAAGGGTTCAAGTCGATCCCCGTTAACTGCACAGCAATGCCCCGTCTCTGCGCCCAGCCTGCAATCTGCCGCAGTAGATCGCCGCCGCCACAGCCTACATCGACGATGTGTACCGGATCGCGGAATCCACGCGACAACCGCTCCAGCCAAGCCAGCGTCGGCCGATAGCCCAGAAGCCAGCGATTGACCGTTCCCAGACTGCGCAGGCAGTCACGGAAATCCTCATAACTACAGTCACCGTCCATCAACTCTGGCAACTCACGCGGAGAGACCCGGCGACTGAAGTCGATCTCTGCACTAGACCACATGGAATCGCATCGTCTCCGCTGTAAGTCCCGGCCCGAACGCCATCGCACACCCACGCTGTCCCGGGTGTGCCTGCTGCATCATCCGCTGCAGCACAAACATCACCGTCGCCGACGACATGTTGCCGAAGCACGACAGCACCTCACGCGACGCCGCCAGCGCATCGGCCGGCAGCTCCAGTCCCTGTTCCACAGCATCCAGAATCGACCGTCCGCCGGGATGCACCGCCCACAGGTCGATGCCATCGCGCTCGCTCATAAGCTCGCTCTCATGGAGCGCGCGGCCCAACTCCGCTGGCACCTGCCCGGAGAGTAACATGTCGAAGCCCAAACCACGGATCTTCCACGTAATCAGCTCCTTCGTGCCGGGCACCATCATTGCTTTGAAGCTGTCCAGTGCAAAGCCCTGCTCGCGGGCCGTAATCAAGCTCGCCGCGGCGCCATCGGCAAAAACCAGGAAGGAGAGCACCTGCTCCAACTCCTGCGTCTCCTGAAAGTGCAGCGTGCACAGCTCCAGATTGACCATGAGAACACCCGCCTTCGGATCTGAGCGCACAATGTGCCGCGCCAGCTTCAGCGCATTGATCGCGGCATAGCATCCCATGAATCCAACCATCGTGCGCTCCACCTCCGGCGAAAGCCCGAGGTGGTCGACGATCTCAAAGTCCAGCCCCGGCGCATAGAGCCCCGTGCAGCAGGTCACAAGTACGTGCGTGATCCCGGAGCGTTCCTGCTCATTAAGCTCGAGCCGGTCTAGGGCCTTCCTCATCAGCCCCGGAGCGCTCTGCTCAAAGACCTCCATGCGCCGCGCCGTGTTGGGAAAGTTGCCTAGCCGATAAAACTTATGCGCGTCATGCGACGAGAGTTGGCCGGATTCTTTCTGCGGATCGAGGAATGAATAGCGATGCGCGATTTCGGCACGGCTTACCATGCGACGGAAGACCGCCCGTAGCCGAGGGTCGACAAGCATCTTCTCTGCGAAGGCGGCGAAGGCATCATGTACATCGTGCTCTGGTACGGCAGTGGCGATGCGGTTCAGGTAAGCCGTAGTCATGCACGAGTGGCCCTCAGCCGGATAAGAGTGGGTGTCGCGTTTGTCTCGGGGAAACGGGACTACGAAGAGACGACGATCTTGCGGTAGTCGAATACTTGATAGAACAGGCTCCGTATTCTCAGTACAACAGTCACTCGTTGAGACGAGACCTCTGTTCATTTGATAGCACTTTGCAGGAGGGGAATACGATGACGATTTGTTCATGTATGGAGTGATCGGAGGAGATGTTGATGGATTCCATTTGCCGACATGCTAAGTTACTCATTAGGAAGCCAAATGTGCTGTATCAAGAACGTGTTCGTTCAGGTGACTGCACCCCGGCTGAGCTCTTGATGTGCCATTTGATCGATTGCCTAAATGACAACCGCGACCACTCTCAAAGCCATACGCCTGACACACCATTACATTGGCGTGTTCTTCGCGCCGACGATCCTCTTCTTCGCTATCACGGGAAGTCTTCAGATGTTCGGCCTGCACGAGACGAGTTGTGGGAGTACTTACGTTCCTCCTGCCATTTTGGTCCATCTTTCGCAGCTCCATAAGAAGGGAACCCTGTATCTTGCTCCCCGAAAGGCGGCGTCCTCCGCCCCCGCAAAAGCTGACGGGCCGAAGGCGGATGTTCCGAGACCCGGAGCTCCGAAATCTCTCGCGCCGACTCCAGCTTCGCCGGCACCCAACCCACTTCCTATGAAGATATTCTTTGTTGCGACTGCTCTGGCTCTCGTTATATCGACTTGCACAGGGCTCTTCATGTCATGGAAGTATGCACGGCGTAAACCTATAGTTGTCGGCGTGCTCCTCGCGGGAGCCGTCTTACCAATGCTCTTATTGTTTGTATGACAGTTGGGGGCAATTTAAAGAGGTGTTTTGCTCAACGCGCCACTTACCGTTAAGAAACATCATCTCTTGAGGGGATCTGCCCCGAGGATTGAAAAAGACATGGGTGATCGAGGCGCAATAGAATGGAATGATGCGGCTCCTATTGGTCGAAGATGAACTCGAGATTCAGAGCTTCGTAAAGCAATCGTTGACAGGCGCAGGCTACGAAGTCCACACGGCAGAGGACGGGAATGCTGCGACTCTCCTCGCGGCGAAGCAGGTTTATCACGGCATGATTGTCGATCTTGGGCTGCCCGATCAGGATGGTATTGATCTTATCCTCCAGTTGCGGAAGTCGGGCGTGACCTGTCCTGTACTCATTCTCTCGGCAAGGCGGTCGGTGGACGACCGCGTGAAAGGCCTGGAACTCGGAGGCGACGATTACCTGACAAAACCCTTCGCAGTGGCGGAGCTGCTGGCGAGGATGCGCAATCTGCTCCGGCGCAACTCTCCACAAACGGAAGACACGACCCGGATACGAGTGCGCGATCTGGAACTCGACATGCTTAAGCGAAGAGCGACCCGAGGCGACGAAGTCCTTAACCTTAGTCCGCAGGAGTTCGTCTTATTGGAGTACCTCTGCCGTCATGCCGGCAGAATTGTAACCCGTTCCATGCTATTGACCGAGGTTTGGGGGATGCGGATTCAACCGGACACGAATGTGGTCGATGTTCATATTTATCGTCTCCGCGGCAAAGTCGACGGGGAAGGTCGAGAGCCGCTCATCAAGACCTTACGAGGTATAGGCTATGTCCTCCGAGAGAAGTAAGACGACGAACAACCCAATCATGCAAAGTGCGGCGTGGCGTGTTTCGTTGTGGGCTACGTTGGCTTTCGCCATTGGGACCATGATCGTCTTTGTGATGCTTCACAACTCTTTCGCGACAGATATCCAGCGGCGCAGCGATGCGTGGCTCGCAGGCGAGGTAGAAGTTCTTGGCGACGTTGCAGCGCGGACGCCCAAAGATCGCCTCTACAACAGGGTTGTTGGAGAAGTCGCGGAGCTAGCCAGTCGGGAAGTCCCCAATAAGCTTCCAGGAAGTACAACTGAAAATGACTCTGTCTTTTTCCTCCAGATGAACCCGTCCGGCTCTCCCGCTCTGTGGGTCGGAAGTGGTGATGGCCGTGCGAATGTGGCCGCGATCCAAGCAACGAAGATACTTCCTGACGTTCCTCACGATTTACAGGTCAAAGGCTTCTCGATCCCATTTCGGATCGCATCCACACAGATTGAAGACGGCAGCCACATCTATCTTGGTCTCTCCGAGCGAGATGAGCGCCGCGTGCTGCGCAAAGTTCGCTTCCGTTTTATCTCTATGTATCTCACGATCGTTCTGCTGGGCTTCGGCATCGTCTTCTATGTCACAAGACGGATGCTGGGTGATGTACGCAAGATTACCGAAGCTGCTTCCGAAATCGGGCAAGCCGACCTTAGCAGCAGAGTGCCGACCAACGAGCGCAAGGACGAGATTGGACATCTGGCCTTGACTCTGAATCACATGCTGGATCGCATTGAGAGCTCAATGCATCAGCTTCACACCATTACAGGTTCGCTCGCACATGATCTCCGTAGCCCCCTTACAGCGATTCGGGGAAAGCTGGAGGTCGCGCTCTCTAACGAGATGCGGATCGAACAGGAGGAGTCTGTCGTCTCCGCCATCAACGAACTTGATCGTCTGACGGAGTTCCTTAATACGACCCTTGATGTAGCAGAGGCGAAAGCCGATGCCCTGCGATTGTCGCAATGCAATCTTGACCTAGATGAACTCGTGCGGGTAATGGTCGATCTATACGAGCCAGCCATGTCTGACAAGGGACTCAAGGTGCAACTCCGCAGCCCCGGGCCAGTACGAATCACCGCGGATGCAGCTCTTTTGCATCGAGTGATCGCCAATTTACTGGACAACGAGTTGAAGCATCTGCCGCCCGCCTGCACGCTCTCCTTATTGCTAATTGCTGAGCAGCATTCCGCGACGCTTGTCGTCGAAGATAACGGACCAGGATTTGCCCCAGAACTTGGAGCCGAACTCTTTGAACAACGAGTCAAAGGCCGTGCGTCCAAGGGGCACGGCCTGGGGCTGGCCTTTGTTCACGCCGTTGTCAAGGCCCATGGAGGTACGGTGACTGCTTCAAATCGCCCGGACGGTGGCGCAAGGCTAGTTCTGACCTGGCCGGTTGAGGGTCCCAGCAACATCAATACGGATCAAAGGTTGCAGTACGTCTGACACAGAGCTGTCGCCTTGCGCGGTTCCGATGGAGATTTGTTGGATCTACAGCGGCGATACTTTTCATCCACCGCGCATCAGAGCGGCGTAATGCTTTAAAAGAACTCCTGGGTCAGATTCTGATACTTTGGCCGATTCGCAGTACGCGAAATTCTGTGAACTCGATACAACGGTCGTCTAACTCGTGTCTCAAGATGACGGGCGGCTCGTCCAGAGGCTCATCCTCCATCCGGAAGGTTCCCCAGTGGCAAGCGATGGAAAGTCTCGATTGCAAATCAATGTGTGCCTGAACCGCTTCTTCGGGGCTCAAGTGCATGGGTTGCATCAGCCAGCGTGGTCTGTACGCCCCTATGGGTATCATCGCCAGGTCAACTCCGCCAAACTTTGCCCCAATCGCACGGAAAGACGCGGAGTAACCAGTATCGCCCGCGAAGTAAATTGAATTCCTCGCACTTTTCAGGACTCAGCCACACCAGAGCGTTCGATCACGATCAAAGAGGTGCCTCCTGGATCCATGCTGCGCGGGAACACAATGGAGCTTGATGCCATGTGTGAGCTTCGAAGATTCCCACCAACCCAACTCATGACAAGGACCGAGCTTCCGCTTGGCAAACCATTTGGAGAGCCCTGTTGGCACCCAGAACTGAACCTTACCGCCCAGAGCTCGAAGGGACGGTAGGTCCAGATGGTCGTAATGAGAATGACTAATGAGCACAAAATCAATTGCAGGCAAGTTGTCAATGTTGGGGACGGGAGGTTGTGTTCGTCTCATACCGCCTAACCGGATCGGCTGACAGTCTCCGAAAATGGGATCCGTGAGTATGTTCAGTCCTTGATGCTGGATTAGAACGTCGAGTGGCCAATCCACGTAAGGCGAACCTCATGGCTCGCCAGCGGACATGTGACATCGGTCAATCTACCCTTTGCTTCATCCCTTGGCTCAGGCGCACCGGGAAATGATACCGGTGCACTTTCCCTGGCCAATCCGAGCTTCCACCGCAGGAGTCCGCCCAGCGTATGCGATGCATGCGGATGGGCGTTTCGGAAGCGATGGGTTGGTTTCATGGTGAACTTGATATGGAGTCTAAATTACGGTCCCAAACAGCCGTCCGACCCCCGCAGTTACGGCCATAGCCAGGATTCCCCAAAACATGACCCGAAGGGCGCCCTTGATAATGCCGGCTCCGCCCACCTGTGCGGCGACGGCTCCCAGAGCGGCAAGGCAAGCCAGCGATGTCACCCCGACAAGAGGTATCAACGAACGCTGTGAGGATAAGCCCGAAACCAAAAGTGGAACGCCGGCCCCTACAGCAAAGCTTGCAGCAGAGGCGAGTGCAGCCTGAACGGGGCGCGCGGTAAGGGCGTCGGTCATCCCAAGTTCGTCTCGGGCATGCGCACCCAAGGCGTCATGCGACATGAGTTGCTTTGCCACTTCATTTGCGAGAGTTTTGTCTAATCCACGTCCTACATAGATGTCAGTCAACTCTTCTAATTCGCCGATGAAGTCATATGAAAGCTCGCTTTTCTCACGCTCCAGATCAGCCAACTCGGTGTCCGCCTGCGAATGAACTGAGACGTACTCTCCGGCCGCCATTGACATTGAACCCGCCACCAGACCAGCGGTTCCCGCGATCAAAATACTGGCATGTGTTCCGTGTGCCGCAGCCACCCCAAGAACGAGACTTGCTGTCGACAGGAGTCCGTCGTTTGCGCCAAGAACTGCAGCACGGAGCCAGCCAACACGATTTGTACGATGCCTCTCAACTTGAATCTTCAGCATTGCTATTCCTATTACCGCTGAGGTGCCAGACGGTATCTTCGTATGAGATGCATCCAAGGTACATTGATCGATTGCGCGCCGCTCAGTGAGCTGAAAGCTGGGCTTGACGGATTTAGCTGCGACGCACCGAAGTCCGGACCAGCCGATATAACTCTCCTTTTTCGGAGAGCGATCTTAGCTGCTGGAGATGACGATTCGTTCATCAACGGGATCGTATATCTTACCCGGAGCTACCATAGGCTCAGATGACATGTCGATTCTCATTACTTGTGTCTCTCCTGCTAACTCCATGCGTCGCTCTCTGTCAAAGATAAATTCCACTATCCTCCCGGCTGGGCCGCCGTTTCCGGTCCAGATTGAAGATCATCTCCCCGTGCGAATTGGTCAGACTGTCCGCACCCAACTTCTCTATTCCGTTTACGCTAACGACATCCTTGCGCTCCCCGCCAACGCAGTCATCAGTGGCACCGTAACTGCTCTCCGCTCGAATCACTCCCGCTGCATCAGCGCGCAGCTTCATGGTGACTTCACATCTTTCGATATGCCCGTTGTCCGTTTCACTGAGATCCCTCTCCTGGATGGGTTCGACTCTTCCCATCACAACCGGCTTTGCCAACGACGAAATTGACTCACTTTCCTTACGCTGTTTCATAGCGGTGACTTTTTTCTCGCCACAGGCATCTCAGAATGGAATTGCTCTATAGCATGCTCACGAATTCCAAAGCACAAGGGCGCTCCAGTCAAGCCAGCAAACAGGAGATTCAGACGTTGCATAACGCACGCACCTCGCCTCGGCGCAAAGCTCTCTGGGCCTTGTTGTCCGGCATCGCGCCCGCGCTGATTGTCGGCCTCGTGCTGCTGGGTCACTCCTCGGTTCCTTCAGCGCAGACGATCCACTATGCCCACCGTCCCGACCCCCACAAGGGCGAGGTGGTCTACAAGGGCGGCTGTATCGCCTGCCACGGCGCGGACGGCAAAGGCGCGCCCATGGCCGACACCGTCTTTAAGCGCCCGGACACCTGGCCCGACTTCACCGACTGCGCTGGAACTACGCCCGAGCCAAATGGGAACTGGAAGGCAGCCATCGTCCACGGCGGCCCCTCGCGTGGGTTGTCCCAGATCATGCCCGCGTTTGGCGACCTGCTGACCGACGACCAGATCAACGACGTGATGGCCTACATGCGGCACTTCTGTAAAAATACCCACCACGATCCGCTGGGCGAGCTGAACCTGCCCCGCGCTCTGGTGACCGAGAAGGCGTTTCCTGAGAACGAGGTCGTCGTTTCGACCGCCGCCAGCGCGTCCGGTGCGCCCTCCTGGACGACCGACGTGATCGACGAGCGAACCATCGTCGACGCACGCACGCAGCTGGAAACGGACGTTCCCGTCAACTATGCCGACCAGAACCACAACTGGACCGAAGGCCTCGGCGACATTACGCTCGGGGTAAAGCGCGAGATGTTTTCGAGCCTCCGCACCGGGTCCATCCTGAGTCTGCAGGGCGGATTCCTTCTCCCCACCGGAGACAGCAAGCGCGGCTTCGGCGCGGGCACAGCGCAGTTCGAACCCTTCGCCGCATTCGATCAGTTATTCAGGAACAACACTTTTATCCAGATTGAACTGGGTGCGGACCTTCCGTTCGATACCAGCGTCACCCCCCGCAGCATGTTTTTCCGCACCGCGATCGGACAGGCATTCGCCCCCGACCACATGCTCGGGCGGCTCTATTCGCCCATGGTCGAGTTCCTGGCCGACCGCAGTTTCGAACCAGGCGCCGCCACCGATTGGGACGTTCTACCCGAGATGCAGGTCACCGTCAGCCGCCGCCAGCACGTCCGAGTCGGTGTCGGCGTGCGCGAGCCTTTCACCGATACCAGCGGACGCTCTCCCCAGGTCCTCTTCTATGTCCTCTGGGATCACGCCGACGGAAAAATCTGGGACGGTTGGCGATGAAGCTATCTTGTCTCCATCTGCTTGCGGTAACGTTGATGCTCAGCGCGCTTCCCCTCGCCCTCAGCGGCCAGACGAAGACCGAGAACGCTCGCGGCGACCGTCTTCCTCCGGGCACGGTCATCCGCACCTCGGACCATTGCGTGGCGTGTCACAACGGCATGAAGACCAGCGAGGGTGAGGACGTCTCGATCGGGTTGCAGTGGCAGGCCACCATCATGGCGAACGCCTCGCGCGATCCGTACTGGCAGGCCAGCATCCGTCGCGAAGCCATGGATCATCCCACGGCCAAACAGGCGGTCGAGGACGATTGCTCCACCTGCCACATGCCCGCCGTGCGCATGCCCGAGCGCGACCGCGGCGTCCACTCCGACATCTTTTCAAGGTTTCCGCTCGACCACTTCCCCAAGGGCGACCGCGCGGCAGCCGACGGCGTAACCTGCTCGGTTTGCCACCAGATTGACCCGGTTGAACTGGGGACGTCGGCATCGTTCAGCGGCAATGTAAAGTTCTCGAAGCCGATTAGCCGGTACCTGCGCGCCGAGTACGGACCCTTCGATGTCACACCGGGGCACCAGACCGTCATGCATTCCTCGACCGCAACCTACAAGCCCATGCGGGGCGACCACCTGCGCGAGGCCGCGCTCTGCGGCAGTTGCCATACGCTCATCACCGAAGCGCTCGGCCCCGATGGTAAGAAGCTGGGCATCCAGTTCCACGAGCAGATGCCGTTCCAGGAGTGGCAGCACAGCGCCTACAACAACACAGAGCAGACCTGCCAGTATTGTCACATGCCGGTGGTCAAGGAGGCCGTCCCGATTACCGCCCTTTACGGCGAGCCTCGCCAGGGCCTGCACCGCCACGTCTTCGTCGGCCCCAACTTTCTGGTGGAAGGGATGCTGCAGGACAATCGCGATGAGCTGGCTACGGTCGCCCAACCCGCCGAGATGAAGGCCATGATTGAGCGCACCACTGCGTTACTTAAAACCCAGGCCGCCAAGGTAACGATCAGCGGATTGCAATCGACTGCCTCCGGACTTGCAGTCGATGTGCATGTCGAAAATCTGGGCGGCCACAAACTGCCGAGCGCCTATCCGTCGCGCCGTGCCTGGCTCCACTTAGTGGTCAAAGACGCGGGCGGCAACATCGTCTTCGAATCAGGCAGACTTAACCCGGACGGCTCAATTGTCGGCAACGTGAACGACGAAGATCCACTCAAGTTCGAGCCGCACTTCCGCGAGATCACCGACCCGCGCCAGGTCGAGATCTACGAGGACATCATGCAGGACTCGCAGGGCAGGGTGACGACCGGCCTGTTGTCCGCCGTCGGCTACGTCAAAGACAATCGCATTCTGCCGCGCGGCTTCGACAAGGCCACGGCAGCTCCCGAAATCGCCGTCATGGGTGCCGCCGCCACCGACCCCAACTTCACCGGCCAGGGAAGCACGGTGCGCTACGTCGTCCAAGCCGGCCACGCTACCGGTCCGTTCACCGTCGAAGCCGAACTCTGGTTTCAGCCCGTCGGCTTTCGCTGGGCCCATAACCTGGCTTCTTACAAGGCTCCAGAGCCACAACGGATGGTTCGCTACTATGAAGCAGCCGCCCGCAAATCCGCCATGCTGATCGCGAGTGCCGAGGCCACCCGCTGACTGACTCTTCCATTACCCTAGACACGACGGAGCGAGTCGTCTGATTAAGTCCGGTCTTGTTAAAAGGCACTCCTCCAGCCGTGCAGCAAGTTCTCTTCCTCGAGAGGCATGAATCTGCTTACACCCTCAGGACAGGGTTGAGATGTGGGCAAACGCTACAGTGGCCGCGTCAGATAAGGGAAACACCTCGAACGTACGATGCCCGCCAACTAATGATTGCTCAGGCCTCAAATCATACTGAGAAGCGAGTAGACTTCACGCTCTCGGATCACCCAACATGCGGCATCATCAAGAGCAACGCGTTTCCCTTCATCCCCCCGGAGAAATCTTTGAGTTCAATCTCAAGCAATGGCCAGAGGGGAAGGTGGGGACCGCTCAAGAAACGGAAATTTACGTACGTTTAGGCGAGGGGGGGGGGAGCCTTGCTCGTCGCCTAAAGCGCCTAAGGTTAGTCGGACACTGAATTCAGGACGACTTCTGAGACACTTTTTGAAGCGAAAAGAGCCGTTTGTTGAGTCTTTGACTCTGTGCCAGAAACGGTCGATGCTGTTGAAAAACTCTTCGTTTGAATTGGCTTAGTTGCAGATTTCTCATCTCCATCGAGAGGAGAGGTTGATGGTCGGCCGCATCCTTAGCTGAGCGTGCTTAGATCCGGTTTTATGCCTCTATCTCAGCTTGCTTTGATCCCTGCTTCCCTTCAGGCGATCACGAGACGAGGCATTACCGGGATCGTAGGGGGACGAAGGCGGACAAGACGACGCAGATTTTGAACAGTCGCCATCAATAAAAACTCCTCAGTGGCTCCAGTCAAGCCTCTCAGCTTGAGCCGCGTAAACCGGAACTGCTGCTTCATGTGAGCGAACAGCATCTCTACTTTTTTGCGGAGGCGGCGGGAGTGTTGAAAAGCTTCTGTAGCCTGAAGGGCTCGGACTTCCTGTCCAGTGCTCTCATCAAATGGTACCGATAGACTCCGTTGCTTGCCTCGCGTGCATTCTTGACGAATGGGGCATGCCTTGCAATCGCCTTCTGTAGCGCGATAGATGTGGATTGGTGAGTCCTTGCGAGCCGTGCAGTGCTTGAGAACCTTGCCTTGTGGGCAGGTGTAGTGGTTCTGGTCGGGATCGAAGATGAAGATCTCACGCGGAAGCAAGCCGTCGGTCTGGTGTTGCCGATCGAGCACCGGAATATGCGGGATGATTTTGCGTTTCGAGAGCCAGCCCAGAAAAGGGCCAGTGCCATAGACCTTGTCAGCCGCCAGCTTTTCGGGCCTGAGATGATGTGTTTGTTCTACCCGCTCCAGCATCGCTTTGGTAGCAATTATTTCCTGTGCCAGCCGTGCGGGAGTGGCCTCGACATCCACGATTACGGCATGATTGGTGTCGATCAAATAGTTATTGAAGTACCCGAATTTGCCTCGTCCTTCCTTCACGTTCCATGCAGCCGCGGGATCGGTCGGCGACAGATATCGAGCTTCACTTGGATGAACCGGATTGCCGGCGTTGAGTGCTTCCAGATACTCACGCACGGGTCTGGTTTTGGCTTCTCCCCCTCGAATGGCGTCCACACTCTCAACCCGCCGGGTACGTCCGGCATCACTGCCGATCAGGCTGCCATCAACGGCGAAGCCTTCACCACTGACCAATCCTGCACTGCAGCACTGACCGACCACGTCCTCAAACAGTACGCGGTAAATATCACTCTCGCGGAACCGACCGTAACGGTTCTTAGTAAAGGTGGAATGATCCGGTACCACGCCATCAAGACCCAGGCGACAGAACCAACGATAGGCAAGATTCAGATGGATCTCGCTGCATAGCCGTCGCTCCGATCGAATGCCATAAACGTAGCCAATCAACAAGATTCGCAGCATAAGTTCAGGATCAATCGAAGGTCGACCTGTCGAACTGTAATGACCAGCCAGAACCGACCTGACTCGATCGAAGTTCAGCACTAGGTCAAGTTGCCGCAACAAATGATCAGCGGGAACATGATCTTCAAGCCGAAAGGAATAAAACAGTTGCTCCTGTGCACGCTGACGTCCCATCATGCCGGTGTCCTCCGCTGCTACAACGGGATCACACTCATGTTCCTCTAGCAAGAGTTTTCAAAGCAATCTACTCGGCAGGTATTTAATCAAGCAACTTGTCGAAGGTAGTTTTTCAACAGCATCGTTCGTTTGTGCAATGAGAAAGTCGCGGGAGTATAGACGCGAGCTCAGGCTGTGCTCATGCCGTTTCGTTTCGGCCAGACTGCCACAGTGACAGGGATCAAAGCCAATTTGATAAGCCAATCGCCGGAATGAATTGCTGCTAGCTGCCAAGGCACGTTCTGCCAAAGCATAGACCCAGTCAGCAAAACAACAGGAAAGCCCACCCACAACAAAAGCCCCCATCCTAATCCTGCTTTCCAATCCCTGACGTTGAGACGAAGCATGAAACGCGCAATGACGTAAGCAAGTATAAAGGTGCGAAGAAGCTCGCATAATGCCTTTGCCGCGTTTGGCTGCGGTCTGGTTGTGAAGCCGCTAAGCTCAGTAAACTGACGTCCAAAGACAAGCGGGCTGTACCATAACAAGCTTGCGATGAAGACAACTACCGTGACGACCGTCAGAGCGCTAAAATTCACTCGGTTCATATTTCCGACCTCTGATGATTAGGAAGCGAGGAGCTTAGAGATGTTAGATGAAACGTTCACTGCCCCGCTACAAAAGAGTTCCAACAAAGGCGGTTGGACCTATCTAATCTGGCCTGGATCAGCCGAGTTTTTCGGAACGCGTGGTCTGGTTAAAGTTAGGGGGCAGATAGAAGGCTATCCGTTTCGGAGCTCCTTTATGGCCAGGGGCGACGGTACGCACATGCTCCCCGTGAAAGCAGAAATACTCGAAGCAATCGGAAAGCGGGTGGGCGATATCGTCAAAGTGCACCTAGCCGAGCGGATATGAACATACCAAAGAAGGCACTGTTAGGCCCAATATGGGGCACGTAAACGCGACCGGCGATTACACCTGTAGGCTGCCGGGTAGCTCCGCAGGGGCTCGTTCAGGCCCTTACGACTCTTCGCAGCCTCAAACGAAAGACAAATATCCTTACCGTACGATTTTTTGACGTTTGGTGTAATAACCCCACTAAAGACAGGGGTGAAAGTCGTGACAGCTCCGCAACTGTTTCCGACGCCGCCCGCGCTGGCCGCGCGTATGGTCGGGCTCGCTGGGATCGAAGAGATGCAGCGCGTCTTGGAGCCAAGCGCGGGAACCGGCAACATCCTGCGCTTCATCGGCAATGCACCGGACAAGGTAGCTGTGGAGATCAACGGTCAGCTTGTGCGGAGTCTGCTCACCCTGGGCCTATCTGGTCTGCATGTCCATCACGGCGATTTCCTGGAGTGCAACCACGAGCTTGGAACATTTGACCGGATTCTGATGAATCCGCCGTTTGCGAACGGCCAAGACATCAAGCACATTACCCACGCATTCCGTTACCTCTCCCCAGGTGGCCGACTTGTCGCAATATGCGCGAACGGCCCGCGTCAGAATGACAAACTGCGTCCCATCGTTGACGCCCGAGGCGGTATCTGGGAAGAGCTTCCCCGGATACGTTTATCGGTGCAGGAACAGGCGTCCGCACCGTACTGCTCACAATGGACGCATAGCAACTACCCCGCCCACTACAGGGTAAGCCGCCGCGCAGCGGCCCCTGTAGACGGGCCCAAGGGTACAAACCGCTTCGGTTTTTCCCCTTGACCGCTTTTCCCGCTGTCCCGCTCCGCGAGGCGCGACGCGGGCGAAACGAACCGGCCTAGACGCTCGCTCCGCTAAAGCAAAATCAGCAGCAACCGCAACGACCAACTGCAAGCCAACTCTATGCCAACCTGGACACGTTATCTGTCGCTGAGGTCGCGGTAGGGACGATCATTACTGATCGCCCCCCGCACAGATCCGC
>JBEPUY010000035.1:0-45981 GCA_041691255.1 Granulicella sp.
AAACTGGCGTACCTGAAAGGGTATCGGGGGTTCGAATCCCTCCTCTTCCGCCATTATCTTGTTTCAGAACATCCGAAGAAATCCTATAATGCATCGAAAACCCCATTACTTATTGGGGTTTTCGTGTTTTAGCGTCCGATACAGTTCTATGAGAGCAGCGCTTGCGCGGGGGTATTTTGGGGGGTATCTTCTTTGCAGAAGGGGGGTACTTTCCCCAAGAGGTGAAAAGGACGCTATGGCACTGACAGACACAGAGATTCGCAAAGCGAAGTCGGATGGCAAACCGTATCGGATGAGCGACGGCGGCGGCCTTTATCTATGGGTTACACCAGCCGGGGGGAAGCTCTGGCGATGGGCCTACAATTTCGAGGGCAAAGAGAAGCTGATGAGCTTTGGGCAGTATCCAGACGTGCCGCTTGCGCTTGCAAGGGACCGCCACAGCGAAGCCCGCAAGCTCCGCGCTACTGGTGTTGACCCCATGGTGCAGCGCAAGGCTGTAAAGACCGCCGTACGCGTCGCCTGTGAGAATTCCTTCGCGAGCGTGTCCGCGCTCTGGCTGGAGCATTGGCAGGATGGCAAGAGCCGCCGCCACGTTGACTCAACCACGCGCCGCTTGCATGGGAATATTCTCCCCTGCCTCGGCTCCCGTCCCATGGCGGAGATTGAAGCGCCGGAGATTGTCGCAATGGTTCGACTCATCGAATCCCGCAACGCTCGGGATATTGCAAAGCGAGCCATGCAGACAACCGGGCAAATCTTCCGCTACGGCATCGCGCACGGCTATGCGAAGCGGAACCCCGCCACGGAAATTCAGCCACGCGACATTCTCAAAGCGACTCACCGCGTCAACTTCGCACGGATTGACGCGAAGGAACTGCCGGAGCTACTCCGAAAACTTGAGGTCTATCCGGGCAAGCATGTAACGCGGCTGGCAATCAAGCTGATGGCCTTGACCTTCGTGCGGACTGGGGAACTCATCGGAGCAAGGTGGTCCGAGTTTGATCTTGAAGCCGCGCGATGGAACATTCCAGCGGAGCGCATGAAGATGAAGACGCCCCACGTCGTGCCACTCTCTACGCAGGCGCTGGAGATACTCCAAACGCTTCGCGGTCTAACCGGCGATAAGGAAAATGTCTTTCCAGGGGATCGCAGCGACGAACGCACGATGAGCAATAACACCATCCTCAAGGGGCTGGAGCGCATGGGGTACAAGGGGCGGATGACGGGGCATGGCTTCCGTGGACTGGCTTCCACCATTCTGCATGAGCGGGACTATTCCCACGAGCACATTGAACTCCAGCTTGCCCATGCGCCCCGAAACTCCGTAAGTGCCGCTTACAATCACGCGCTCTACTTGAAGCCACGCGCCCAGATGATGCAGGACTGGGCAGATTTCCTTGAGCAGACGCAACGCGGAGCAAAGGTGCTGCCATTCCGCGAAGCTACTGCGTAATAGAGTGCGGCGGAATGACCTCGACTATTCGCCGGATGTCTACCAGTCAGCTGCTGTAGTCGGTGCCACGGCAGGGCGCGCTTGCCCGTCTTTTGACTGAGTTCGCCACCGTCTACCAATCTCTGCAATTGCAGGAGAGCCCTGTGGAACCTTCTGCCAGCCCTTGTCGAAGTCGATGTCTTGAGAGCGGGGCAATTGCGCCTTCTCAAGCTTATTCATCAGAATTCTAGACGGCAGAGTGACCGCTTGCCCAACGAAAATTGCCTCTCGGCGTCGCAAACCAGAGAGTAATTTGGTCAATCCCGAAAGAGAATCCGGCAGTATCCCACGAACATGATCCCTGTCTGCTTCGTTGGTTATCCGCATCACCAGCCACGAATTGCACTGGGACAAAACTGTTGCTTCAACATCGCTTGGGCGTTGTGACACCAACATCAGACCCAAGCCATATTTGCGGCCTTCCTTTGCTACCCTCCTGATTGCTTCTTGAGCCGCTTCGTATTGTGCGTCGCCACGATTTGGAACGTATCGGTGGGCCTCTTCGCAGACTAGCAACGTGGGGTCGCTTTCTCTCTCATCTTGCGTTTGCCAAATCTTAAAGCTGAAAAGCGTTCGCGCAATAGCCGCACTCGCGAGGCCCGCAACTTCATTTGGCACTGCGGATAAATCCACAATACGCATGGGGTCTCCAGCTCCTACGAATTGTTCGATAACCGCCGTAAATGGGTCTGTGGCCCCATCCCAATCCGCCATCATAAACTGCATTCTGGGATCACGACGCAGCACTTCTAACTTGTTGAGGACCGAATTGTAAGGTTCCTGCTCTTTCTTATCCCGACCCGGTGGCCTTTGGGCAGTGACAGCGCGCTCAAATTCTACCCACGAATAAGGGGTAGGAGAATCCACGTTTATGTCTGTCGCAGTTAATGCAGTGACCTGTAGACAGGCGATGCGTGCATTGAATAGCGCTGTTTTCACTATGTTTGCTTGCGACGTAGCTACTCGGTCAGTTTTGCCAATGAGCAGGCTGATCGTCTCTTGCAGATTCAATAACCAATACGGCAACTGCATGCTCCGCTCATCAGTAGAAAGGCGTAAATGCGATGGAAACGCGCATCCATATTCATTGTGCAGATCGAGCAAAACTATTCGTGGATGCCATGCACCGAAGCCTTGCAATGTACCGCGCTCTAGCAGCTGTCGTAGCAATACAGTAACCGTCGCGGATTTCCCTGCGCCCGTGGAGCCGAGTATCGCGGTGTGTTTACCGAGTAACTCGTTAATATCTGCGTAACACGGCGTACCAGGTGCCCCCACATGTTCCCCAATTGCGATAGACGCCCCGCCACCCATCCCATACACGAAGGACAACTCCGCTCTCGGCGTAAGATAAACGCTCTGCTGCGGCAGTGGAAAAGTTGATATCCCTCTCTCGAACGACAGAACCCACTTCGCTGGCGTCTGAGCACTGTCCAATGTCCATTCACCTTCCCCAAACAGGTCGATTTCCAAGACGCGAGTCTGAGGCTCTTTGGATGCGACTATAAACCCTTGCTCTATCTCATAGTCAGTCTTCATGCGAAGACGCCCGACATAACCGAAGAGGATCTGTCTTCCACAATGAACTTTGACTATCGAACCAAATTGGCCGATGGCATATAGCTCTGCACCGTGCACTCGCGACAGCTCTACAATGTTTGGCTGAAGCTCAGCAACAATGCGGGTTCCATCGACTTCGATGATCTTGCCAATCGAAAGATTCTCAATTGGGCGACTCGGGTCAGCCATCATCTTTCGCTCCCTAAAATTCTGGTGATGTTTTCGAATTTCCACCACGGGAGATCATCTTTTGCGATGTTGAGCTTTGCCCCATGGCGGAACTCGCGCCGCGAATGCACGCGAATCTGATCGCAAATCGAGACATCCCCCAACCACGCAAGCAACTGGCCTTGGGGATGTTCATCTTCAGTAAAAACCACGAGCGTGAGTTGTCCTCCACTATCTTTGAGTGCTTTCTCAATCTCGATATTGATGTGGGAATCGCCAAAGCTGTATCCCATACAAGTGAGAACCTTCTGATACCCGGGAGGTGGCCTCAGCGAATCACGAAAAACCTGCATCATCTGAGCAAAAGGATCGCGCTGAGTTTCGCGGTGCTTTGTTGAGGCTGGCCAAATCATAAGGTGCTCACAACATGTCCCAGGCAATCCGATTACTCCTCGGATTCGCCTCGGCAACTCTTCGCCATCTAAGGCACACCAGTCCACCGAACCATGCAATTTTATTATTCGCGCTTCCAGTTCAGCGTCTTGAAAGAGACGAGGATTCCACCACGCAACGGCACCCCCCGAGAATCCATCAGTGCAAGGCACTAATTCGAGTGCAAGTGAATCTTCAAGGAGAGTGTCGTAGTTCAGTACGAAATAGTCAACGGAGAGTGGGCCTGCCGCCTTCCCCGTTTTGAGCGTGCTATGAATTGCCTTTACGAACGCTCGATGGACTGTCAGGTCGCGAGACTGCTGATCGAGAATTGCCGCGATGGTCTTTTTGATTTCCTCCAGTGATTCACTTAGCTGCTTCGCGTCAAACATCTTCGACCCGATCGGAACAGTCCGCAAAGTTGCTTCCTTTAACTCGCGTCGCTTCGCCAAGGCAAGATAATCAACGATGTCACTTAGAAAGTCCTCAATGGTGGGGCCTGTTGATCCTGAGAGGTTATTTGTAACTTCATCGAGAATCGACTTCGCTACGACCCCAAGAGATGCAGCGTTCGTAACCTCTGTAGTTAACTCGACCATAAGCGGGAGGCCCGCGACTTTGCTGCAACCAGCCCCAATTAGAAATGCCCTACTACTCTGTGATAGCAGTCGCTCCAATTCGCTAACGGCTTCCTTGAAGACTGGAACTTGCAGGATTGTGAGATCGTCTGACATTGAGAGTCCGTTTCCTGATAGCCAAGTGGCCTAGAGTGCTCTGAAGGTCGCCAGATGGAACCGCGCGCAATGTCGGATATTCATGAGTGAATAACTGCCGTTCACAGGTCGGTGCACGGAAACCATAATACGCGAGTACGGCTGCGGAATCAGATTTTCAATGTTGTAGGTTGCGCGGAACCCTCCGAACTGCGACATTGATGCCTGCTTCGGCGAGGCGGTTCGAACAGACTTTTGAGCGGTTCCGGCTATTTAGGTGCAGCGTCTCATCTGGTGATAGAAGCACGATTTTGTAGTAACGCTTTACGAACCTCTTGAACTGAGCGTCACTGGCCGTCTGAATTTTCTCTATGGCTATCTGTGTGAGGTGGCGCGTGGGCGCAACATGTTCGATGAGCACTGCTTTCTTGCTTCTATGGAGTTTCCAAGCCGCATCGGAGAACTCAGCTTTTTTGTAGAGCTTTAGAGCATTGCAGTGACTCAGGCCGGGGTAGTTGACCCGCTGGCCGAGTATATTCAGAATGCGCTCTGCGCTGTGTATAGCCCCGCCGTTGTCGGTGAATCCAGCGCCTAGCATCTCGTTGCGAAGAGCCGCCGCTTTGCGAAACATCTTGATTAGAAGATCGGGATCATATTTGCCGTGACTCGCTTGGCCTTTCTTGCCGTCCATCGATGCCCTTCCATTCTTCAAATCGGGGCGGTAGCAGCTACGCACCTTGCGAAGCGGAGCGTTCATGGTTCAACGCGAGCAGGCGTTCCAGAAGTTCGGCATCGGTGAGGCTGGAAGGCCAGCCGTAGGCGGCGAAGACGGCCTCATCCAACTTGCGGTGAGCGTCTGCCAGCCATGCGGGACGAGCATTGTAGAGATTGGTCAGCGTGCGGCTCTTGAGATCGGCTTCGCTCGCGCCGGACGGATTGAGCCAAGCATCCCGCTTCGCCACCAGATAGCGGCTCGCCTCTGCGATGGCTTCCACCAGCGGCGAACCTTGAGGCTCTTTGTGCGGGGGCCATGGTAATGGGAATGTTTCAAATGAGGATGTGGGGGTATAGCGAGGTCTGTCTTCAAGAGCCGTTCCCATGTGAAGCGCCCACACCTCATGGATGTGAGAGTGTAACACTCCAAGGAAGTAGTCATCTTCGCGCGCAAAGATCACAGTGGCATCATTGCAAAGCGTCTGCTTCGCTTGCCAGACGAATATCCGATGCTTGGAAACTCTTGGGCTTGCAATGTAACGTGCAAGAGGCGCGATTGCTCTTCTCATGCCAGGTCTTGCCTCACCGTAGAGCCACCACTTCTCTCTATAACCTTCCCGGTGGTTCTTCATTCGTTCTGGATAGACCTTCAACCTCACATATTCAAACGGCATCTCATAAAGAGCCGCTTCCTCGCGCGATGTATCTGCTCCAAAGTCAATTGTCCAGACTCTGCGCGGCTTGCGCACTAGATCAATAGCGTTCGCAACCGGGCGGACAACATCTTCGTTCTTCTTGCCATTTGTGTTCGCAGGGGCGTCAAGCATCTTCAGAGCCGTCTCGTTGTCAATATCAAATCGCCCATGCGGAGAGGGTCCAATAAAAGAGAGCCCAGCATTTTCAAAGAGGGAAATGGCCGATGTGGTCTCCGCCTCACTTGTCAGATTGGCATGGATGCGCGGCACTAATCTTCCATCAAGTGTGTATTCCCTATGCGTTCCATCGTCGAAGCCAAGCACAGAGACGCGGACGGCTGCACCGTCTAGAATCCAAGGGCGGTCGCTCCAAGCCATGAACAGACCACCGCTGTTGAGGATGGATTCTAGGATATTGCGATTCGCTCCACCTCGAATACCTTGCGTTGCCAGTAGTCCGGCGCGCTTGGCTTTGCCGGAAGCAATCTGCGTTCGTGCACGCTCAAACCAGAATGTAACGAGGTCAGCACCGCCGGGAACGCGACCATCGTAGAGGCCGCGCAGAGCGCTCACATACTCGTCTCCAAGTTCGCCGCGCATTTTCTTATCACCGAGAAACGGCGGATTGCCGATGATGAAGTCCGACTCCGGCCATTCAGGTTCGGTGGGCTTGCCGTCCGCATCGTGGGCGAGGATGGCGTCCCGATGTTGGATGTTATCGAGCTTGCGGAGAATCGGCTCGGTAGGCCAGCCGATGCCGTTGTCATTGAGCCATTGCAGGTATCCAATCCAGACGACGACAGAGGCCAGCTCGTGCGCATAAGTGTTCATCTCCAGGCCGAAGAGCTGCGAGGGGTGGACCTGATTCGGCAGAAAAGTCGGGAGGCCATGCTCTGCGGTGAAGAGATACGCCTCTTTCCACAAGTCGAGCATCCGGCGGAGTGCAACATAAAGGAAGTTGCCGCTTCCGCAAGCGGGGTCCAACACGCGCACCTTGGAAAGTTCTTCCACCCAGACGAAGAGCGCCTCTTGCAATTGCGCGCGAAGCTTGGTGTAAGCGGCTCCCTTCTTTGCGGCCTGTGCCTGTGCGTCGATGGCTTCGGCCTTCGCCTTCACTTCCTGCCAGCGGCGCGCAAGGGGCGCGACAATCACAGGCTCTACGATGAGCAGGATGTCTTCCTTGCTGGTGTAGTGTGCGCCAAGCTGGGAGCGTTTGCTGGGGTCCAAACTGCGCTCAAAGAGCGTCCCGAAGATTGAAGGCTCCACATGCGCCCAGTTGAGCGCGGCGGCGGCGCGGAGGGCTACCAAGTCGGGTCCGGTGAGGTCGAATGCCTCATCATCGGCAAATAATCCACCATTGAAGTAGTGAATGTCATACATGCCGAAGTTGCTTCCGCTGGTGGACATTGCCGCGAAGAGCTGGCGGAGCTTGCGAGTAAAGCTGGCGGGCTTGCCTTTGTCGAGGGTGAGCATCTGGCGGAAGAGATTTTCCGGCAGGAGGCCGATGCTATCGGCGAACAAACAAAAGAGCAGCCGCATAAGAAAGTGCGCGGCCTTCTCCGGCTCCACCCCGCGCTCACGGAGGCTAAGGGCGAGCTTGGCAAACTCTGCGGCGGCTTTCTCAGTAACGAGCGCGTCCGCAATCTCCGGGCGGAGCAGAGATGGCTCAGTGAAGACAGCGCGGAGAACTTCGAGTGGTGCAAGGGCGCAATTCGCAGTCGGCGCGCTGGAGAGCAGATCGTCAAGGGTGAAGGCGTAAACCCGCTTGGGGGTGCCGGTGTAGTTGGTGTGAACCTCGAAACGGTCAAGGTCGCAGACGACTAACAGCGGGGGATTCTCTAGGTCTTCGCGGTAGTCGGCGAGCTGGCCGTAAGCTGCCACGAGGTCTTTGTGCTTGCCCTTGTACTCCCACGCGAAGTAACCGCGCTTCCATACGTCCGCGAAGCCCTTGCCGCCCTTGAGCTTGGAGACGTGCTTTTCAAACGTAAAACTATCGCCAACTTGATCGGCGGCGGCGGGGTGCGGCTGGCCTAGCACTTCGCAAAGGTCGATAAAGTGCGATTGCGCGGCGGAGCGTTCTGTCAGGGTGCAAGCCTTCCAGCGTTCGACAAACTCGGGGAGAGATAAGGGCATAGGCATTGAGAGCGACACTCCATCATTGCAGAGGGCGGCGGTGATGGCGAGTGCGGGACGGGATGCCCCTACAAAAAGGGGCCGTGATAGCGGCCTTGAAGCGGATATTGCCGGACATACTGAGACACTCAAACCTCGTCACCGAATCGAAAACTCACCAGAGGTCCGGGGCGTAAAACTCTCCTCTTTTGACCGTTCCGACATCTATCAGCGCTGTATGGGGCGCTCCCGCGTCGCGGCCAATCACATGTTGGAGCAAAGCCAAGACCGCCGATTTTCCATTTCACTTTCGATCAAAACATCTGATATGTGGAAGTAAGAATGTGCCTAGACAACGGTCTACCGAAGAGGGTTCGCTAGAGATTTTGACCACCCCTACCCCCCGGCGCTTCAGCAGCCCTCTTTGCTTCCAGCCATTGCCTTTTGCACTCGCAGCTACTCATCACCCGGTTTGGAGACTGCAAAAAATCGCACGGCTCTCCCTCTGCGTTGACGTAAACTCTCCCGTCGTGACACTTGCCACAGGGAATGAATGGTGGTGGGGATGTGCGCTTTTTGCGTTGCAAATCGATTCGTCCGATCAGAGTTCCAAGATCGGGGAACGCTGTTTGAAACTCGCTACGCGCTTCGCAGGCCATCTTCTCGATTGCGGCCTGTACGTCGCGAAGGTCGTGCTTCACCAGTGTTCCGGCGTAAGCCGTATAAGTCTGCTCGCTCACCGTTGCTTGGCGTGTCTCAGCTAGGTATGCCAGCTCTTCCAACAAGTCTCTGAAAAGCGCGCTCTGCCCCTTCGATATTGCTATTGGTCCTCTGCTGCGCTCGATTTGCGCCATTGCTCCCTCCATTCCGGTTATCGCTGCCTTGGTCCTGACTCTTGGCGAGCCAACTGTTCACACTGGAGAGGATTCCCCGGCGTGTCTTTCGCTTTGATGGATTAGCGATTGCCCACCCTTTGTACTTGCGAATCTCTTGACGCACGTCCACCGCACGATAGAGCGATTGCCATTCATCGACCCGCTCTTCCGTGATGTGGTATTCAGATCCATCGTTCAAAGGCAACGTAAGAAACGGTGGTGGAGCGGGAAGCGCGGGAGCGGTGAGCGCAAGAGTCTTTTCCTCCTCCTCTTCCTGTTGTTGTTCCTGTTCCTGTTCCTGATTCGGCGAAGGCTTTGCCAAAGGCTTTCGGGAAGGCTCTCGGTCAGTCTTCGGGGAAGGCTTTCCGAGAGCTGCGAACGCATCTGAAAATGCCGGATTCAGTGCGGAAAGACCCTCCGCGATTGCCTGTAGTGCGCTCGTCTTTAGCTCACACTCTGCAATCAGTTCCAACTCGCTCGCCCAGGATGTAATCACGTTCGGCGAGACAGGTTTGTTGTGCTTTAGAGCGTTTGGCATCCAGACGACACGATGTTTCCAATCGGCTTTCGCCATGCCTTCGGCCACAAGTTCGGCAAAGGCATTGTCAAAGTCTTCCAGCGGCCACCCCAACTCCTCGGCCAGCGCCGCACGGCCTGAACGGAAGAGGCCAGGAATCGCCGTAGTATGAGGGCCGGTAATGAGATAGAGCCAGAGCCCTTGTCCACACGGAGAAATGGGCGAGAGCCGCCGAAATTTCTCATCCCCATAGGTCTTTACTTCCACCTTGCGGTATCGGCTCACCCTCGAAGTCTCCACAAGCGATTCATGCGGGCATGTTTAGTCTTGCGCCGGGAAGGTGTCCAGCATGGCAACGGCTCCCACTCGGCAAGCTGAAAGATGGACCCCGCCGCGTTTCCCAGCTCACTTGCAGGCTTCCCATGCTCCGCAAGGCAGCTATAGGCATCGTCCAACGTTGCGATGCGCTCCCGCCGATTGAGCGCCTTGCGCCTCACCGCCTCACGCACGAACGCGAGCAACGAGTGCCGACAAGCCGCTCTCTGGCGTCTCTCTTCCTTCACTCGCTCACACTCTCCCAGATCTGTGAGCGGACTCTTGCGCCGCACTACTCCTCACCTCCATCCCACCCGGCTTCAATCCGTTTGGTGATCCAATCGTCCACTTCGGACTCCACCCAGGCAACGGCGCGAGCGCCCAAGCTCACGGGCTCAGGAAATTCATTTCGACTCACCTTCAGATAGATCGTGCTACGTGAATACGGCACCCTTCGTTGCACTTCAGACAGTCGTAAGAATCTTTCAGCCATAATGGGCGCTCCCTTCGGACTTGGCTTTCCGAGGCGACTGTGAAACGCCGCCAACAATGCGAACGCGCTCTAGTTCGGACTCGGCGATCATCGTGCGGTGTCCTACTTTTGTTCGCTGCAATCTGCCCCTGCTCAGCCATTGAACAACTGTGTGTCGGCTGATGCCGCCCAATTTCCTAGCGGCTTCGTCGATTGAGTAAAGAGTCTCCATTCGTCCCTTCCTTGCTGCGTTCTTATAAACAGATGTTTGCAGAGGTAGGCCTGTACACGTTATGCTTTTCTGCAACTAAAAATGATGGCCTTGAAGCGTGTGTCAGAACCTCGGCGGATGGCAAGAGAGGTATTCGCGTACATTTACGCGGATGCGACTTACCGTGCAAAACATAAATTGACAATCGCATCGCAGGGACGCATTGAATCGCTTGTGAAAGAAACCCTCCGCGTCGGTCGCCTAATTGAGATGGCTGCCGCCGGGGAATGGGGTTTTGGCCCCAGCGGTTTCGCAGTCATACGCGCTTGTGTGAAGGCGCTCAATAAGCGATTTGGCGATTACCCAAGCATCGTAGAAATCCAGTTCGCGCCCGAACATCCCAAACTTGTCCACTTCAACGAGTACATGGCAGCTACGCCGGGCAGGCCCGCGATGGAGGCTCGCATGGCCCGACTGATCTTCAGCCTTGCCGAACATGCATGGATTTTGCAAGTGCGTGAGTGCGCCCGTAAAGGCTGCAACCGGCTCTTTTTCTCATGGAGAGAGGGTGATAGCTACTGCTCGGAGGCTTGCCGCCACTCACACTGGGAGCAAATTCCGGAGCGTAGAGCCATCAGAGCCGCCAAAGCCAAAGCGCACTATCACGACGAACGCAAAAGAGATATGAAGGCGCGCGGCGAAAGGGCCAAAGCAGGCCATCATGCAAGGGAGTCTGCAAAGGCGTGGGCGCATCACGCCTATCTGAGCGCCCCCAAAGGCTGGAAGTTGCTTGGTTTTGCGTCGCAAAAAAACACAGAGCAATAGCGCCCAGCTTCTTGCATCAGGGGTTTCTCCACTCCACAAAAGATTCCGCTTGTGTACATAGCTAATGCTTGTTACATTTACTTCATCGAGCGTAGAAAGAAACGTTACGATAGGTGAGGGCGATGGCAAACGGCAAATTCATAAGCTACCTGAGAGTTTCAACAGCGCGGCAGGGTGTGAGCGGACTTGGACTCGAAGCCCAGCGCGAAGCCGTTGCCGGATACCTAAACGGTGGCAAGTGGAAACTGGTGAAAGAGGTTGTGGAAGTGGAGAGCGGCAAGCGTAACGACCGCCCAGCTATCGCCGCCGCGCTTCGCCTCTGCCGTCTCCACCGCGCTACCCTCGTGATCGCCAAGTTGGACCGACTCGCCCGTAATGTTCACTTCATCTCGTCCCTCATGGAGTCCGGCGTGGATTTTGTCGCGGTGGACTTCCCCCAGGCGAATCGCCTCACCGTTCACATCTTGGCAGCAGTGGCAGAGCATGAAGCTGCGATGATCTCCGCTCGCACGGTGGCGGCTTTGGGAGCGGCGAAGGCGCGTGGCGTAGTGCTAGGCGGAAAGCGCGGCGAACCGTCGCGTATGCGGGCGATGGCGGCTAAAGGAAACGCGGCCAGCGCCGCCGCTCGTAGCGAGACGGCTGCGAAGCGCCGGGAAGACTTGCTCCCTGTTATCGAAGACATACGCGCCGCTGGTGAAACCTCGCTCCGCCAGATTGCGGCGGCTCTCAACACGCGCGGCATCACCACAGCTCGCGGTGGTGAATGGTCAGCGGTACAAGTCCAGCGCATACTCGCCTAAGCGGGTCGGTAATCGTCCCGCTAAAAATAAATGTCGAGCACAGCGATTGCGGGGGTACTAACGGGGGTATTTTAGATTTATCAAAATGCAAATACCTGTTTCTAAAATAGTTATGGCCCAATAGGAATTCCTCCTCTCCGCCATTTCCCATTTGGGCTAGCTTCGAAGAATCCAGATACGCAGGGCCAACCGCGCTCGGCTCAGAATCGCCACATAGACGCAATAGAAGGCTCCCCCAGGCCAGTAGTGAGCTTTATCGCTAGAATTCTCCTTGTACGGGCCTTCGCTAACCCTTTCCAGCGCTGTTGCATTGGCGGCTATTTGCTGCGTAGCGGCTCAATCACCGACGACATATCTTTGTCAGCAAACCCTTCTGCCGCAGCTATCTCAAAGAGAGACCGTGCCACCTCAGCCGTTTTGAGACTCACCTTGCTGTGTGCCGCCTCTTCTTCTGCATACCGGAGATCCTTCGCCATAAGCTTCAATAAAAAATTCACGGAGTAATCGTGTGCCGTCATTCTTGCCGAAATAGCACCGAGCAGGGGGCTTCCCGGCGCTCCGGCTTTGAGGACTGCAAGCGCCTTCTCCACGTCCAGACCGCTGCGTTCAATCCATGTCAATCCCTCGGCCAACGATGCGATCTGTACACCGCAGAGAAAATTGTTAATCAATTTCATCCTGGCACCACTTCCCACAGGCCCAAGATGAATGATCTCTTTACTCATTGCCTTCAACACCGGCGTCGCAGCTTCCAAAGTTGCTTCTTCACCGCCTATAAGGAATGAAAGTTGACCAGAGGCTGCCTGGACTCGGCTACCCGTTACAGGGGCATCCAGCAGCTTCGCTCCTTTTGTTGTGGCGGAGCCAGCAAGCTCCGCGATCCAGGCAGGGCTGACCGTGCTCGATTCAATCAGGATCGTACCCTCTTTTACCGCTGCAAGTGCACCGTCGTGGCCCATCCATACTTCACGAGAGGCTGCGTCATCTGCGAGCATGCTGATGACAATGGATGCATCTTGGACGGCTTCCGCCGGGGTCGATGCAAAGCGTGCGCCGTCGCCAACCAGCGCTTTAGCTTTCTCTGGCGTGCGGTTATAGACGGCCAGCGAGAATCCGGCCTTCAACAGATTTGCCGCCATGCAAGTACCCATCGTGCCCAGGCCAAGTATCGCTACACTCTTACTCATAGAACTGCTCCTTATTGCCGATTACGCAAGCGGATGCGCCGCAATCAATTTTTTCTCATCTGTTTTCTCTGCGCAAACGGGATTGCGCAGAGCTCTTCCGAATCCCTCGTAATGGACTTCCATCCAGTCTCCGTCCTGGAGGACAATACCGTCGCCGAAGCTGAGTGAATGTGCTCCGAAGAAGTGCACATGAACATCTCCGGGTTGGCGGTGCCCTTCAAACTTGAAGTGGTGGTGTTCCAGATTCGCGAGGCTGTGGCACATGTTCTCTTCACCCGTAAGAATGGCCTTCGACCAGATTGTCTTCGCTTCGCGTTCAATGCGAACCTCTCCCGCAATCGATTGAAAGCTGCCTCCTAGTACTAACTCAGGTCCCAGACTGCAGTTTCGCAGCTTTGAACCGGCAAGGTTCAGATAGTTACGCTTTTCAAAGCTATGGTCGGAGAACTCATTACCTGCGGTCAATCCGATGCGATAGGGGTTGCCGTCTTCTCCGACGATGTAGATGCCTGCCAATTCGGCCTCTTCCCCGCCATCCTCCGCGTGAGCAGGAATGCTCAAGGGAGCAAACGGAGCTTTCAACATGGAACCGGTGCCCTTGTAGAACCACTCTGGCGCAATGCCTACCTCTCCGGGCGAAGGACGCCCGCCCTCAACTCCCCACTGAAACATTCGCATACTGTCCGTCATCACTTCGGATAGCTTTTGGGTGTCTGCAGCATGCATCGCCTGCCGTTCCTTTGCACTTCCAAGATGCGTTAGGCCAGTGCCGGAGATCATTAGTCGAGATGGTGCCTCAGGCACATCGATAGGCGGCAGCAGATGCCATTCGGACTTGCCGTTGTAGATCGAGTCGTACTGCAAAACCTCTCCGTGCGCAAGCGCAAGCACTTGCTCGCCCAACTTGTCTTCATTAAGCAGACATTGTTGCACCAACTCATAGGCGCTTTGTATACCTTTTAGACAACGCAAGTTAGGCTCTTCAACCAACGCGACTCGACGTGAAGCCCCATTACTGATTTGAACAAGATGAATCATAATTCCTCCCTGCCTACTCGATAACCGTGAAGCGTTTCAACGAATCTTCGTTAACGGTAAGTCCCAGACCAGAAGTGTTCTCATCGAGATCGATATAGCCATCGACCGGGGTTGGCTCGCCATCGAAGATGTACCAGAAAAGTTCGTTGCCCACTTCAACATCGACTTGAGGAAAAAACTCCGCCATTGGCGAGTTAAGGCTGGCCATCACAACGTGATAGTTATGCATCTGTCCCGCATGGGGAACCACCGGAACCTGAAACGACTCCGCGAGCGCTGAGATTTTACGAGCCTGGCTGATGCCGCCAACACGGTTAGTGTCGAACTGAATATAGTCGAGAGCGTTCGCTTCGAGCAGCTCACGAAAACCGAAGATCGTAAACTCGTGCTCACCGCCTGCGATGGGGACCCGGCCATAGGACTTTAGCTCTTTGTATCCACGCGTATCGTCGGGGATAACGGGCTCCTCCAGCCACCGAAGGTGAAATGGCTCCAACAGAGGCAACATGCGCTTGGCATAATCGAGCGTCCATCCCATGTAGGCGTCGGCCATCACGTCCACACCATCTCCCACAACTTCGCGTACAGTACGCAACAACTCAATGTTTCGCTGCATTCCTTCGGCGCCATCAACCGGCCCCCATCCGAAGCGCAACTTCATCGCTTTGTATCCCTGGTCTTTATAGCGCTGTGCTTCAACACGCAGCTCATTGAGCGGCATACTGTACAAGCGGCTTGCGTAGACCGGAATTTTTTTCTTTGTGCGGCCACCAAGCAAACGATAAACAGGCTGCTTCGCCGATTTGCCCATCAGGTCCCATAAGGCGATATCGACGGCGCTGATAGCTACCATTCCTACCCCCTTACGCCCAAATGCCATGGTCCGTCGATACATCTGCTGCCAGAGGTACTCTACGTCCCACGGATCTGCTCCTATCAAAAGAGGCCTGAGATAGTTGTCGATACAGGATTTAGTGACAAGAGGTGACAGTGCGGCATTGCCCAGGCCGACTAACCCCGTATCAGTAAAGATCTCTACAAGCACCCATCCATGGAATGCAAAGTTCCCCATGGAGGCTTCACGGAACATGACCAGGTCCATCGGGTTGGTACAAAAGTGAGGAGGAAGCGGGGTGGTTTTGCCTTCCCATTGAACGACGCGCGTACGTACCTCTGTAATCTTCATGGCGGGCTCTCTGTAGTCTCGTAATTAGCTGCTGCTTGTTAGTAGATCCGACGATCGAAGCGGCTGCACCTTGCCTTCAAAAAGGAAAATGGCAAGGAAACCAATGATGTGAAATGTTCCGACGATGTAAAACAACGTTCCATATCCAAACCCGTGACCCAGTAGAAAGCCGGCTACGACGCCAAAGATTGCGCCGCCAATAGCACCGCCAAATCCAACAAGCCCGGACACAGTTCCAACTGCGGACAGCGGAAAGATATCTGCGGGCAATGTCATGATGAGTCCCGACCATGACTGTTGACAGAAAAAAGCAATGCTGAACAGCAGCAATGCCCAGCCCACCGGAACGTGCGGCACAAACATTACAACCGGCATAAACAGCGCGCTGATTCCCAGGACAAACTTTCGCGAGAAATCAAGCGACCTGCCCTTGACCAACAGCACGCTCGATAGCCAACCTCCCAGAAAGCTTCCTACTCCTGACGCCGCATACGGAATCCACGCATAGTAGCTAACGTGTTTAATGTCGAAGCCACGCATGTCATAGAGGTATTTGGGCAGCCAGAAGAGATAGAAGTACCACGCCGAGTCGCTCATAAATTTAGCAAAGACAAGCACCTGCACCTTGCGCATTCCGACTATTTCCAACAACGAGAGTTGCTGAGCGATCAACCGTGCATCGAGAGTGCCAATGGAAGCGTCATTATTTCCTTGATAGCGCGCCCACCACCATAGAACCCAGATTAGCCCGATTGCTCCTGACACGAAGAACACCATTCGCCATCCGCTTGTGAGCAATACGACGCCAATCAAGGGGGGAGCCAACACCGACCCTACAGCCGTTCCTGCATTGATGATTCCCATGGCAGTGGACCGCTGATGCATAGGAATCCACTCCGCGACGACCCTGGTTGCTGCGGGGAACGCTCCGCCCTCTCCCATTCCTAACAGGCAACGCGCGCCTAAAAGAATGGCAAAGTTTGTGGCCAAACCATGGAGCGCACATGCAATGGACCACCAAAGCATAATGAGCAGGAATCCGCGGCGCGTTCCCAGGACGTCGAGCATTCTGCCGCCGACTACATACAACAAGGCATAGGGAATCAGGAACGCAAACTGCAACCACGAGAACTGCTGGTCACTGAGCGGTATCGTTTTCTGAATCGCGGATATGGCGACAGGCAGCGTCTGCCGATCGAAATAGCTGATGGCGATCGCCGCTGTAACCATCGCGACAAAGTACCACTGTATCTCGATCCGCTTATGCTTTCTGGCATTGCCTACCAGTATCGGCACTTGATCACCATTTCAGATGCATCAGGGAAGTGGCCTGTCGCGCAAGCGCGGTGGCAATCGTTACCTCGCCATCATTCACGTCCAGCCACGTTGGAGAACTGAGAAGCTCCAACTGCCCCGCTTCTTTTAGTCGCGAATATTGCGCCTCGGTCGGCGTCTGAGGCGCTCCCATGGCTTTCCAGACGTGGTAGGAGTTGCTGTGTGTCTCGTCGATTCGATAGTGCTCCAACAGAACTCGCTTTACATTTGATGGAATCCCCGAGATCGTGACCTGCACGTCAGCGCCAGCAGCCGGAACATCCTCGTCATGGTAGTCCCAGAGCATCACTGCAGCCTCATGGTCGCCCTTCGTCGCGAAAGCGTCCACATCGTCAGCATTTCGTACTCCCGAACTGAGAATGTTGTTCAAGGGAACCTGCCCGGTGCTGCTTGTGCTGACACGTTCGCCGGACATCAGACCAGCCATGCGAAAGACATTGAGAACCGGCTTGTCGACTCCATTCGTTGACAGAGTCCGAAATCCTTCAAAGTATTCTTTGCCCTCAAACTCAAACGACCAGGAGAGCATAGCGATCAGATTGACCTTGTAATGGTCCTGCAGATCGAACAACGATTTAATCGCCGTGGCCGTATATGCCGGATACAGCGGCCCATTGCGATAGGCGTTGGCTGGGTTGACCTTCATCGAACAAGCGGCGCATCCTTCAGGATCGGCTTCGCTAAGAATGATGGGCAGGTGCGCGTACTTTGGATAGCTCGCTACAATACTGAACCCCTTTGCTGCAGCATTTAGTTCATTTGCAAGTCCCATTTGGACATGGCCATCGATGACAGTCGGATGTCCTTTGGGGTGAAAGGAGATAAAGTCAAGAGGTATCGGCCTTCCATTGGCTGCACTTTTGTCGTTCAGACAATGCTTGAGAAAGTTATTCAGAAACGCTGATGCTTTCTCCGAAGCCGGACCGGTGCTCGCCGGACCACCTACGATGGCATTCGGCAAAGCTTTACGAACGCCATCCACCGCGTAGTCGTATAGCTTGTAATACTCCTCGGGAGTTCCATGCCAATAGCCGATATCAGGCTCATTCCAAACCTCGAAATACCAGGTACTGACTTTATCCTTTCCATAGCGCTGAACTAGATGTTCGGTATATCTCCGTACTAATTCTCCCCATAGCGCATAGTCCCTTGGCGGGTTGTTGGATGCGCCAGAGATTGTGTTTTTTGGATAACGAACCTGATATTCATTGACTCCCGGAACTTTGGCGGCAAGATCCTTCGGCATAAAACCCAGCTCTACCACAGGGCGGACCCCCGCTTTCTGGAACTCATCGAAGGTCTTATCAGTGATCGTAAAGTCATAGACAGGCTTTCCGTTTGCGTCCACGGTAAATACATTTGAGGAGCTCCACTTCAACTCGGCAACTCCGTTGCCCGAAGTCAATAAGTGATGTGCCCGGATGTAGACGGGCTCGGGGCTGAGATCGCGCAACTCTCCCAATAACTGTTTGCCATACTTCATCGTGGTGTAGTTCGACTCGTCGTATCCAAACCAGCGATAGATCGGCGTATACACTCCCACAGGCTTAGCAAGATCCACCTGAATCGATACCGGGTTTGTTGCAGGAGCCTGTGCCGCCGCTTGAATAGCAGCCGCACAGAGCAGGGTGATTGCAAGCTTATGCATCGGTCGTTGACCTCTCTATTTAGAAGTTATATTTCAGCGCGAATTGAATATCGCGTGAAGGAATGGAAGAAGACGTGATCGTACAGCAGGATGAAGCGTCAATCGTCGCACTCGGCGCATTGAAACTGGTCGTATTCGGCAGGTTGAAGAACTCCGCCCGGAAAGAGAGAGTTGACTCACCCGGCATCGCGAAGTCCTTGAAGATTGACGCGTCATATTGGCGGAAAGCATCGGATTGAAGCGTGTTGGCACGTACCTGACCGTAGGTGTACTGCGGAGCCACGGCATATTTCGTCTTATCGAACCAGCTCGTCAGCGACCGATGAAATGTCGGGGATCCTCCCGACGGATTGAGATTTGGCCGCTGTGATCCAACACCGGTATTTGCCCTGTCTGACGAAACTACTGGAGTATAGGGAGTTCCGCTACGCAAGACGATGATCGTCTGAACCTGCCATCCTCCTAAAGCAACATCTACAAATCTACTGCTGCTGCCCATATATTTTCTGCCTCTCCCAACGGGCAATTCATAGGTTCCGCTGATTGCCAGATTCTGGGGCGTGTTGTAGGGAGAGTAAGTCCTCTCATGTCCGAGATTGCCTCCCAGTGCGGGCGATTGGTTCGACTGCATGAACTTGGACCAGGTATAGGAGATCAGCCCGGTCAGGCCATTGCCCGCGCGATGTTCGATCTTGGTCTGCAACGATTGATACGTCGTTCCAAGGTCCTGCGACTGGTAGGTAATCGTTCCCCACGGCTGGTAAGGGCGCCGCCCCTGTACTCCACCTGGACCGGGCGAAGGATCGTTGAAGTCGTCTGTGCTCTGCAGATGAGCTCCGTGATTGCCGACGTAGGCAATGTCGAAGACGGTCTTGGGAGAAAGCTGCTGCTGCACTCCGAAGCTGTAATGCTGGTTTGAGCCCACCTTGAGATGGGTCAGCGTCGGCAAAAGCGATGGATTCGCGGTTGCCGAACCGAGTTGCGAGCCGAGGAAAAAATTTGCAGTCGTACGTGTTGGAACTATGTTCTGCGTTTGGTTGACTGTCTCCGATAGCAGGAACGGAAGAATATTGCGGTTCACGCGGCCCCCGGTTCCTTCAGGCTCGTAAAAGATGCCGAAGCCACCACGGACAACTGTATCGTTGCCGAGTGGGCGCCACGCAAATCCGATGCGCGGACCAAACTGGGTACGATCCGTATAGGTAATCGAATAGGGCAGACCTGCCTGGCTGCTGGTCTGAATGTATTGGCCAAAAAACTGGTAGGCAGCAGGCGCAGCGTATTGTGACGAAAGATCAACTTTATCCGTATTGCTTTCGACAATAATCGGCTTGGCCTGGGACGGATCGAATGTGCCCAGCTGTCCTTTATATCCATCCAGCCATGGCGAATACTCATATCGAAGACCAACGTTCACCGTCAGTCTGCCATTTACCCGGATGTCGTCCTGGGCGAAGTACTGGTGATACCACCGCTGTCCGCCGAAGTTGTTCCCTGGATAGGCGCGAGCCACAGAAGCAGGATATCCCAACAGGAAATCTGCAAATGCATCGCCACCCGTGGGGTTCGACGGGGTTGCGGTAGGGTTCTGCGTCTCGATGCCGGTGAAGTTGAAATTGCCCGCGTAGTTTGAGCTGTCATACCCAATCCACTGATAGTAACGAACCAGTACTCCAAACTTTAGAGAGTGCTTTCCTTTGAGAATCGTGAAGGTATCCGTTGGTTCGAACACTGTGCGATCCTGAGATTTCGGGCGTTGATCGAAGGCCGATCCCTGCAGAGCGCTGTAACCGCTGAAGGAATAGTCAGGAAACGACCCTCCTGTTCCCGGTCGAAGCAATCCGCTGAATCCTGCAATGCCATTCTCACCATTGAAGTCGGGCCCTTGCAGGAACGCAGCGAGCAGCACATGGCTGGGAAGGTAGTGAACCCGAAAGTCCTGTACTTTATTGGCACCGATATTCGTAATGAGCCCGACTGCGATGTCCTGTCCGTTTGAGGTCAGAGATGCGGTCTTTAGCAATGGCGCGGCATTGGGATCGACTTCGCGGTTGTTAACGTACACCCATCGACCGAAGAGCCGGTTAGACGAATTAATCTGATGGTCGATTCGTATGGTGAACTGGTCCCAGTCAATCGCCTGGGATGGAACCGCTTTGAAGTTCGCCGCGCCACTGTTCGCATGGGGGATGTAGGCCAGAACAGCCGCCGCCTGGGACGGAATCCGCGATGGACAGATTACGTTGAGCACACCGTTGCAGCTAACTTGCTGGCGCGTCGCTTTGGTGCCGTTGGTTACGGTGGTCAGTGGATCGTAGATGGGCTTCAATCCTGGAGCGCTGAAGTCGCCATTTCGCTGAGCATCAGTCGGTACTACGCTGTTGACGACCAATCCCTGCCGAAGCCTCTGAGCCTCATAGTCGACGAAGAAGAACGTCTTGTCCCTCCCGTTGTACAGATGCGGAATCGATAGCGGGCCGCCGATGGCACCCCCAAACTGATTGCGCTTCAGGATGGCCCGCGTGGTCGAAAAGAAGTTACGTGCGTCCAGCTTGTCGTTGCGGATAAATTCAAATATGCCGCCGTGGAACTTGTTCGTACCGGACTTGGTGGTGGCATTGAAGAACGCGCCACCGCGGTTGTATTCCGCAGAATATGGGCTCTGTTGCACGCTGAACTCTTGCAGCGCGTCGATAGAGGTCTGGATGAATGTGCCGCCTTGATGCTGTTCACTCACATCCACGCCGTCCAACAGAAACGAGATGGCGCTGCCGCGAATGCCGCTAATCGTATTTCCATCGACGACCTCAGGGCGAATCGCCAGCGAGTTGCCGGTCGGCGGCAGCAGAGCAGCCCCTGGGGTCAACTCCGCCAGACGAAAGAACCCACGGCCATTCAGCGGCAGGCTGGTCAACTGGTGATTGCTAATGACGGTGCCGATCGTCGCAGTATCGGTACTGAGCAGCGGCGTCTCGACCGTCACATCGATCGTCGTATTCTCCGAGCCTAGCTGGAGGGCGAGATCCTCGCGAACGATCTGTCCGACCTGCACCTCGACGTTTGAAGTGCTGACAACCGAGAAACCTTTGGCGGTCACCGTCAGGTTATAAACTCCTGCCTGCACGGGAGTGATCACGTATTCTCCGCCGGAGCTGGTGGTAGCAGTCTGCACAATGTTGGTTCCGAGGTTAGTCGCCTTGACGACCGCATTCGGCACAAGCGCTCCCTGAGGATCGGTGATCCGCCCCACGAACCGGCCTGTTTCTACCTGCGCCATCGCTCCGGAAGCGCAGATAAAAAATGCTAAACATGCTGCTAGCAGGCCCATGGTGACGCGGCGATCAATCTTCCTCATGTGAGACCTCATATCTTTCTCTTTATTCCTCGTGGGAGATGTTTTTTGAACGAGTGCAAAGGTAGTACCAAAACAAATACTATGTCAAATAAAAAATTGGCGCGCCACCATATTTCCTTCCAATTTTCTATTTTCTATCAATATTTATGCAGATATTCAGGGGAAATGGCTCATCGTCTTTCAGAAGAAAAATTGCGCGCGATTCCATTTAAACGGTAGTACCTATAAAAATAGATCCAGCAAATCTAAAAATTTGACAAAGGACGCGACGGAACGGATTATTTGAGAAATGAATGGAAGACGTAAGTCTCCGATTGACGACGGTGAGCACATCCTTAGCAATAAGGAAGATGTCACTCATCTCCTCATACTCCGATTTCAGCAACTACTGAGCGATGGCGTCCTGTCTCCAGGAACAAAGCTGCCCTCAGAACGCGAACTCGCCGCGAACTTTGGAGTCGCACGTTCCTCCCTGCGCCAGGCCCTTAAAGTATTAGAGATTATGGGAGTCATTACGCAGAAAGTCGGTGACGGAAGCTATCTGAACAAGGATGCATCGTCGGTTCTGGCCGTGCCAATGGAGTTCCTGTTCCTGTTGGATGACACCTCGCTGCAGGAGTTGACCGAGATGCGCCTGATGATGGAGCCGGCACTCGCCGCCAAAGCCGCTGAGCGCGCCAACACGCAACATATCGCGCTGCTGAGACAATCCATTGTCGACCTTGGGCATAGCAAACATGATCGCGTCCAACTGGTTGCCTCGGATATCCTCTTTCACCGCGCCATCTTTCAGGCTTCGGGCAACCGTCTCGCGGGCCGTCTTTTTCACACGATTCATCGCGCGATGCTGAACATGATCATGGTGACCTCGCAACTAGTCGATCTCGAACATACGCTGCACTTCCACCAACCGATTTTGGAAGCCATCGAACAACGCAATCCTGAGCTTGCCGCACGCCTCATGACCGACCACTTGAACGATGCCAGGGATCTATTGCTTAACAGCCGCAATCAGGAAAAATCACGCAAATTGCGCGAACATCTTGCTACCACTTCGCCACTGCATAAACTCGTCAGCGCGCCTAAATCCACAGCTCACCCAAAAGCTCGAAGATAGACTTGGAAAAGAGATCCTCTAATAGAGAAGAAGGCCGTTTAATGCCTATCTCCTTGCTGATTTTGGATTTCCCGAGTGGGGATACGGCGTTCCCGAATCAGCAGCCATGACCTCCCCGCGCCCCCCCGGTAAATCCGCAACCAGTTCTGACGGTTCCTTCCCAGCTACCCCTGGCTTGTCCTCCACGGTATCAACCTTCTCAAAGTCAGGGTAGAATTGGCTCTGCAAAACCAGTTCACACCACTTATTTGGTGGCAAGGATCATCGCCGAAGTGACAGACCATACCATCCAGGATCGGGTTCTCAAGGTCATCGCGACCACCAAGCGCATTCCGCTGGAGAACGTGCGCCCCGACAGCAGCTTTGAGTCACTCGAGATCGACTCGCTCGACCGTCTCAACATCCTTTTTGGCCTCGAAAGCGAGTTCGACATCGAGATCAACGACGAAGATGCCAAGCACATCCAGAACATTCACGAGATGATCGAAGGCATCACTCAGCTAGTTCAGGCGGAGTCCCCTTCTTCGCCCAGCGAGTAACCATGCATCGCGTCGTCATTACCGGGACCGGCGTCCTTAGCGCCCTTGGCAACAATACCTCCAGCTTCTGGCAGTCTCTGACCTCAGGCATCTCCGGCATTCTTGAGATGGTTGGCGTCGACATATCGCAGATCCGCTTCAAGAACGGCGCCCAGGTCCAGAACTACATCCCCAAAGAGCACTTCGCGGCAAAAGACCTCGACATGATGGACCGCTTCGCTCAGTTTGCCGTCCTGGCTGCTCGCGAAGCTATCGCCGAGGCAGGCATCGAGTGGACCCCCGATCTGCGAGAAACAGCGGCGGTCGTCACCGGCTCCTGCCTTGGCGGCCGAGGCGCAGAGGAGGCTGGCTACTGGGAGCTCTTCCACAACGGAAAGAGCCGCGTCCATCCCTATACCATTCCGCTCGGCATGAGCAATGCGGGCACGAGCCATATCTCCATGCAGTTCGGCATCGAGGGGCCTGCCTACAATCTCTCTACCGCCTGCGCCTCGTCGGCACACGCCATCGGCCATGCCTTCTGGATGGTCCGCTCGGGAGTCGCTCCGCTGGCAATCGCTGGCGGCAGTGAAGCCCCCTTCTTCCTGGGCGGCCTCAAGGCTTGGGAGGCCATGCGCGTCGTCAGCAAAGACACCTGCCGTCCTTTCTCCGCGGAGCGCAGCGGCCTCATCCTGGGGGAAGGCGCTGCCATGCTTGTGCTTGAACCGCTGGAGGCAGCACTTGCCCGTGGGGCGCGTCCGCTGGCCGAGATTGTAGGCTTCGGCATGTCAGCCGATGCAGGCCACATTACGCAGCCGGTCGTCACAGGACCCACCCGCGCCATGCGCATGGCACTTCGCGACGCCGGACTGGCCCTTGAGCAGATCGGCTACATCAACGCCCATGGCACCGCCACCGAAGCCAACGACCGCATCGAGACCGCAGCCATCCGCAGTACCTTCGGTGCGCACGCCGATAAGCTTGCCGTCAGCTCCACGAAATCCATGCACGGCCATGCCTTGGGCGCTGCCGGTGCTCTTGAGGCTGTGGCCAGCATTCTCGGTCTCAGGCATGGCGTTCTTCCTCCTACCGCCAACTTCCTCACGGCTGATGCCGCCTGCGATCTGGATGTCATCCCCAATCAGGCCCGCACGGTCGCTGTAGAGGCTTGTCTCTCAAACTCTTTTGCCTTTGGCGGACTGAACGCCGTCCTCGCCTTTAAATCGCTGTCTTAGCTGCCTTAGGCACGTTTCAGGCTCTTCACCCACTCCACGGAACGGGCAATGCCCTCTTCAAAGGAGACGTGCGAGACAAAGCCAAAGTCTGCTCTTGCTTTGTCGCTGGGAAACTCCTGATCTCTCGCCAGCAGAAGAACAGCGTGGCGCGTGAGCATCGGCCGCCCCGGAAGGGCCTTTATCCACCCGTACGGTGCTTCCATGGTCCCTGCAATCGCCATCGCCACGCCATATGACAGATCGATCCAAGGGGGCCTGCACTCCAGCCCGTGTGCCAGTGCCCCCACGTAGGTGTTCCAGGTCACTCCAGTCCCATCGGATAGGTTGTAGACCTGTCCCTCAGCCGCCGTGCTCTGGGCGGCAGAAATCATCGCGGCGGCGGCGTTATCGACGTACAGGAAGCCCCCGGTCGCCCGTCCCCCACCGATATGCGCCATCTGCCTGTGCCGCAATAGTTCGGCAATGTCGGTAACAAACGCCTTTCCTCGGGGTCCGTAGATCGTTGCTGGGCGAACTACCGTCACCGGAAGCCCTTCCCGCGACGCTCGCCATACCGCCTGCTCCCCCTGAATCTTCGTTCGGTTATAGGGCAGCCCTGTATCTCGAACTTCACCAGTCTCGGCGCATGGAATGACAGGATAGCCATAAACGTCCGTGGTGCTGACATGAACGAACCGCTGAAGCTGGCTCTCCTTCAATGCCGCCGCCAACAGCATCTCCGTACCTCTGACATTGCTATCGAGGTAGACCTCCATGCGAGCCCAGTCCGTCGACGCGGCCGCACAGTGAAAGATATGGGTCACGCCACGCACTGCGTCCTGCAGCGATTCGCGGTCAGTTAAATCTCCACGAACAATGCGAAGAGCATCCACCCGGGGCGCAGAAAGATGGCTGAGATCGGAGGTGGAGCGGGCCAATACAGTCACCTGCTCGCCTGCACTCATCAGCATTTCTGCGAGACGTCCACCCAGAAAACCGCTTGCTCCCGTCACCAGGACAGGCACGCTATATGCTCCGCATCTTCTCGAAGACATCGAGTGCAAAGCTGAGATGCTCCCGCGTATGCGCCGCCGTCACACACAGCCTGAGACGGGCCGATCCCTGCGCCACCGCGGGAAACATTACCGGAGAGACCAGAATGCCGTAGTCGCGCAGCTTCCGGGCAAACAAGGCCGTCTTTGCATCGTCATGGAGCATCACCGGAATCACCGCCGTCTGCGACAGCCCTGTGTCATAACCAAGGCTCTGAAGGCCCTCGCGAAGGAACACCGCATTCGCCTGCAAACAGGCAACCCGCGCCGGATCTTCCTGCAAAAGCTTCAGCGCCTCACAAGCCGCAGCCGCTACCGGCGCCGACATCGCTCCCGAAAAGATAAACGGAGCCGAAGCATGTTGCAGGAAGATCGCCAGCCGTTTCGAAACCGCTACAAATCCACCGCTCGCCGGGATCGCCTTCGCCAGTGATCCGGTCCATATATCGACATCGTCCGTAGGCACTCCGAAGTGCTCATCCGTCCCTCGTCCATGCTTGCCCAGCACACCGCTGGCATGAGACTCATCCATCAGGAGAAAGCAACCAAACTCTTTTTTCAGCGCAATCAGGTCGGGAAGACAGCCGATATCGCCGTCCATCGAAAACACTCCATCGGAGACGATCAACGTGCGGTTGGCTCCGGTCTCTTTCTGCAACTGTTCTCGCAGAGAGGCCGGGTCATTGTGCGCAAATGTCTGGACCGGAACGCCCGCCAGCCGACATGCATCCATCAGGCTCCGATGCGACAGCGCATCGAGGATCACGCGGTCGGCAGGCCCGAACAAAGCGCTAATCACTGCCAGATTTGCCGCATACCCGGAGGTATAGGTGATCGCCGCCTCTGTCCCCTTGAAATTCGCCACCGCCTCTTCCAGTTCCCGGTGAAGATCGAGCGTGCCGGTCAACAGGCGGGCGCCCCCCGTGCCAGTCCCATACTTTCGTATCGCCGCAATCGCGGCCTCGTCCACCCTCGGGTTCCCAATCAATCCCAGGTAATCGTAGGACGACAGCAGCAGCATCCTGTGGCCATCCATCTCCACGACCGGCCCGGACCGCGTGCTCAAAGGGGCCTGAAACGGATACGCGTCCATAGAACAGGCCAAGGCCGTATTCTCGAATATTCTTCGCGCCCGTGCGTCGATCAGGTCGCGCTTCTTATAGCTGTCCTCGCGGTCACCGGCGAAGTAATCCTGAAACATCTCCCCCGCAGACGAAGGAAAGCTCTTCTTCGTTGCGGCGGGGCTCTCTGGAGGGGATGAGGTTTGATTCATGAGTATCGACTATACCGCCTATCTGAATTGGACACTATACAAGGGCTGCCGAGTCATCCATTGATCTCTCTGGAAATATTAATCCAATGATTTGAGGTGAATGCGGTTCGGCACAAAGGCTCCATAGACCATTATCGGACACTTTGATACGCGATGCTCACCGTATGCGTAGCGCCGTCCGGCCTGACGAGGACAGGAACGCTGACCATCTCGCGCGGTCGCGGCTTCGCAACCGCGACACGATGCCGATCTACCTGCGCCATGGTAAATCTGGCTCCCTGAGGCAACATAGGCATAAAAGTCAGCTCGATGGGAGCGCCTTTGCTGCGCAACTGTAGCTCGATCCGGCTTGCAGATCGGCGAACCGTCACATCCATAGTCGTGTCACCCATGCGAAGCCGCTGCACCGAGAGATCGCTCCATCCCGGAGGGAGATGCGGCGCTAAGGTAAGGCGGTGATGCTCTGCATCAGGCTGCTCTCCAAGAACGCCCTGGAGAAAGGAAGAGACAAACATAGCCGAAGACCAGGTCTGCTCGGGCACGGATTCGATCTGCGGGCGGAAGGTAGCGCCTGAGAGCGTCTCATGGATGTGCCCCATCGCGTCCAGCTTCAGCCACGGCAGCAGGGTGCTCCAGACCTTCCATGCCGCATCGGGACGATCTCCCTGCCATAGCTCGAGAGCTGCCGTGGCTGTACTCGTTGCCCACACGCTGCCTGTCGCATAGGAGGAGGGATCGAAGTTCTTGCTGGCGCTTCCAACCCCGCGCGTGCCCCACGCGGTCTCAAACTCTGGGCTTGCAACCCGGTCGAGCACCTCATTTTGCTGCGCCGGACTGAGCAGTGAAAGAGAAGCAGGCGGCGGCAGATGCATCGCTTCTTCTGGCTGTCCGTTCTTGAGGATGCCAGAGCTCCAAAACTTTCTTTGCCCATTCCAAAAATGCGCTGGGATGACGGTACTTGCGCGAAGGCTGGCAGCCCGCGCTTGCTGTGCAAGGTCGGCGCGTCCCGTCAGCTCAGCAAGGTTTGCAAATGCCTCCGATGCCTCGACCCACGATACGGCAAGTGCCAACTCTTCGCGCGGGTGCCCCTGCTCGTCGCTTCCTTCTTTGCCCACTGGAACCTTGGGGAGCCCGTCTGCCGGATCAATCAATGAAGAACAATAATGGTATGCGCTTTCTATATTGCTCCAGTGATCTCTCAGAAACTGAGTATCCCCGGTGGCATTGGCATACTCACCAAGCATCGACAAAAACTGGAACGTGATATCGACATGCGGAAACATGTACGGATAATCCTTGGCCCAGTTAACATAGCTTGCGCTTTGCGACATCTCATGCCACATCATGCCGTTGGGGTCCTGATAGCGCATCAGGAAAAGCAACGCTTTCCTGGTACGGGCAAATTCTCCGGTCAGCAACAGTGTCTGCATGGTGGTAAGGGCATCCCCTGCAAAAAACCACGCGTACTGCGGGCGCCGAGCCAAACCGCGGGAGGGGCCATAGCCAGCCACCAGACCGCAACCGAGCGTGGGATTGCAGCCCCATGCCTGATCCAGTGCAAGCTGCGACCACGCAAGCGCCTGATTGACCTCCGAATCTGGCGTATCGATTCGCATCGCGGTTTCAGCTCGCCGATGTTCCTGCTGTTGCGCATCCGCTTCCAACCGTGCCGAACCAGAGATGAGTCTTGCGTAGAGCTCGTGAGTCTCCTTCGCGCCGCGCGTATCCGCAGCCATAACTACATGGACAGTCTTTGCCGCACGCAGCGTCATGACTAATGTGTGTTCTGAGGTAAGTGGTGCGTTGGTATTAATCAGGTCATCATGCAGCACAGCGTCAGGCGAGCCTATCAACGCGTGGAAGCGCTGTGTCGGTTCATCCATCAGATAAGCACTGGCGTCCGGGAGCCAATGAATCTCCTGACCGCCCGTCGCGACCGGCCACATCAAGTCAAGTACCGGCACAAATCGTATTTCTATTTGAATCGGCCGCTTCGAATCGATCATGTAGGTGAGGACCGCTCCCGGAAGGTCCTTCGGGACAAATAGCGTCTCCTTCACCGTAAAGTCAGCGCCCACATACATTCGCTCTACAGTAGTTGGCGTGTATGTCATGCGGCGGAGCAGCGGCGCGGAGGCAATGTCGCTCGAAGCTCCGGCAAGACGAAAAGATGGCCGCAGGCCACGAAAGATCTGCAACGGATAGGCCCAGCCCTCCAGACCTGCGGCAGCGTTGCCACCCAGCAGCGCCATCCGCCCATGCACTGCGGCGTAGCGTGTCAGAGATACAGTGTCGGTCGTGTAAGCCGTCTGCGCAATCGAAGAAACAGTAGAAGGCAGGAGAAGTAACCCTACATAAAACGAGATTTGCAGAAGACGTCGGCACTTCGACATGGAGCGTTCCCTGCCGCGGATGAATAACAGGTTCATGTCCAAACCTCTCCTTCGTGCAGCCAATACATCTTCCTCGAGACACAGGAGCTATTGGCGAATCCGTCGGCAATGTATTAAAAATTCAGGCAACGCTCAGGACCGCGCGGCGGCGGTCGAACTAAAGTTGATGTACATCTTACTGCGATCGCGTCAAAAACTAACCGCAAGCTGAACCGAATGGGCTACAGCGCCTGTTCCTGTGCCATCGCCAGAATTGTAGCCGTTGGCGCCCACAGGGCCGGTCGCTATTCCGCACGGTCGTAGTTAAGATTTTGGCCAAGCCAACGTTCGACCTCTTCCACAGTCATCCCCTTGCGCTGGTGATAGTCGGCAACCTGATCGCGGTCGATCTTGCCAAGGCTGAAGTATCGCGACTCCGGGTGGGCGAAATAAAGGCCGCTCACGCTCGAACCAGGCCACATCGCAAAAGACTCCGTAATCAGCATTCCGGTGTTCGCCTGCACGTCGAGCAACTTCCAGATGGTGCCCTTCTCGGTGTGGTCCGGGCAAGCCGGATAACCTGGCGCTGGCCTGATTCCCCGATACTTCTCCGCAATAATGTCCGCATTACTGAGCCCTTCCTCACAGCCGTAACCCCATTCATCCCGCACCCGCTTGTGCAGGCACTCGGCAAAGGCTTCCGCCAAACGATCGCCGACCGCCTCCGCCATAATCGCGTTGTAGTCGTCGTTGTCGGCGCGGAACTTGTCGCACAGCTCCTTCGCGCCGATCCCGCTGGTAACCGCGAAGCCGCCCATGTAGTCCTGCAGCCCGGTCTCCTTCGGCGCGATGAAGTCGGCAAGCGACCGGCACGGCTCGCTGCCTTCTCTGTTTGCCTGTTGCCGCAGAAAGTGAAACCGGTCGAGCACCTTTGTGCGTGTCTCATCCGTGTACAACTCGATATCGTCGCCCACAGCATTGGCAGGAAAAAACCCGTAGACGCCACGCGCCGTAATGAGGTTCTTCTCTATGATGAGGTCGAGAAGCGCATTGGCATCGGTGAAGATCTGCCGCGCCTGCTCGCCCTGTAGCTCATGCTCAAGAATGCGGGGATACACACCCTTCAGACCCCAGGCATGGAAGATCGGAGACCAGTCGATAAACTCGCGCAGCGTCGCCAGAGGAAAATTATCCAGCACGCGCACCCCGGTAAATGCAGGCGTGGGCACGTCCTCGGCTCGCCACTTGATCGGAGTTCTACGGGCGCGAGCGGTCTCAATCGGGACGACCTGCTGGCGCGGCGCAGAGTGAGCTTTGCGGAGCGCTTCGTATTCGGCCTGATGGCGAGCTACAAACTCCGCCTTGCCTTCTGCGCTCAGAAGGCTGGTCGTCACCGGCACGGCACGGCTGGCATCCAGCACATGAACCACTGGCTGACTATAGTGCGGCGCAATCTTGACGGCGGTATGGGTACGAGTCGTCGTTGCCCCGCCAACCAGCAGCGGCAACTTGAATCCCTGACGTTCCATCTCCTTGGCCACATGCACCATCTCGTCGAGAGACGGTGTAATCAGGCCGCTGAGACCGATCACGTCCACCTTCTCCGCCTTCGCGCGTTCGAGGATCTTTTCGCAGGGGACCATCACCCCCATGTCGATCACTTCGTAGTTATTGCAGGCGAGAACCACGCCGACGATGTTCTTGCCGATGTCGTGAACGTCGCCTTTCACGGTCGCGAGCAGAATCTTCCCCTGCGCCTTGACCTCCTGCCCAGCCGCCGCGAGCGCAGCCTTCTCGGCCTCCATAAAAGGCGTCAAATGCGCGACTGCCTTCTTCATTACTCGTGCAGATTTCACTACCTGAGGCAGGAACATCTTGCCGGCACCGAAGAGATCGCCCACCACGCCCATGCCATCCATCAACGGGCCTTCGATCACCAACAAAGGGCGGCCCAGCTTGACCCGAGCCTCCTCGGCATCAAGCTCAATGTAGGCGTCTATTCCTTTAACCAGCGCGTGAGAAAGCCTCTCCTCAACGGTGCCGCTGCGCCACTCCTCAGCCTTCTTCTCGCTGACCACCGTGCCAACGTGCTTCAGCTTTTCGCCATGTTCCACCAAGCGCTCTGTCGCATCCGGGCGGCGATTTAACAGCACATCCTCGACCAACACCTTTAGCTCGGGCTCAATCTCCTCATACACCTCGAGCATCCCGGCGTTGACGATGCCCATGTCCATGCCCGCGCCAATGGCGTGATAAAGAAATGCCGAATGCATGGCCTCGCGAACCTTGTTGTTGCCTCTAAAGCTGAACGAGATGTTCGAAACGCCGCCGCTCACCTTTGCGCGCGGAAGGTTGGCCTTGATCCAACGCGTCGCATTAATGAAGTCGACCGCGTAGTTGTTATGCTCCTCCATGCCGGTAGCAACGGTGAGGATGTTCGGGTCGAAGATAATGTCTTCGGGCGGAAAGCCAACCTCGTCGACAAGAATTCTGTAGGCGCGCTCGCAGATGCGGATCTTCTCCTCGAAGGTCGCAGCCTGGCCATTTTCATCGAAGGCCATCACCACCACCGCCGCGCCATACTTCAGCACCGTCGCGGCGTTCTGGCGAAACTTCTCCTCCCCTTCCTTCAGGGAGATCGAGTTCACAATACCCTTGCCCTGCAGGCATTTAAGCCCCGCCTCGATGACCTCCCACTTCGACGAGTCCACCATAAAGGGAGCCTTCGCAACCTCTGGCTCGCTCGCCAGCAATTGCAGAAAGCGCGACATGGCGGCCACGCCGTCGATCATCCCCTCGTCCATGCAGATGTCGATGACGTTCGCGCCATTCTCGACCTGCTGCCGGGCAATGCTGACTGCTTCCTCGTATTTACCTTGTTTTACCAGCTTGGCAAACTTCGGCGAACCGGCCACATTGGTCCGCTCGCCGATCATGATGTAGACGCCTTGCTGCTGGGTAAATGGCTGCGATCCCGACAGGCGCAGCGGCTTGATCTCCATCGCAATTCCGGTATTATTTCCGCTCAGATTTTCGTTCGTATCGATAGTCACCGTGTCGCTCGCAGTTCTCGCGGAGGCAGTCCCTCAAGCGCTTTGGCAATCGCCGCAATGTGCTCGGGAGTATTACCGCAGCACCCACCGGCAATATTAATCAGCCCTCCGCGCGCAAAGTCGCCCAGGTAACGGGCCATATCTTCCGGCCCCAGGTCGAAGCCGGTATCCGATAGAGGATTAGGCAGACCGGCATTGGGATAAGCCGAGATCGCCACGTCTGCCTTCTCCGAGAGTTCACTCAAAAATGGATACATCAGGTCGGGACCGAGAGAGCAATTGAGACCCACCGACAGCGGTTTCACATGCTTTACCGCGTTCCAGAACGCCTCCGTGGTCTGCGCAGAGATCAACGTCTCGCCACCACGGCCCACCGCCGCCGAGATCATCACAGGCAACTCCTTACCATCCTCGTCGAAGACCTCGCGGATAGCCACCAGTGCCGCCTTGGCGTTCAGCGAGTCGAAGATGGTCTCGACCAGAAGCAGGTCCGAACCACCCGCCATGAGCGCGCGCACCTGCTCGGTATAAGCAGTCTTGACCTGATCGAAAGTAACCACCCGAAAGCCCGCATCATCGGCATCGGGAGAGTTCGAAAGCGAGACAGTCATCGGCCCGATGGCTCCGGCAACGAAGCGTTGCCGTCCGGTTGCGTTGCCAACGCGATCGGCCCATTCACGGCACTGCCGCGCCGACTGCTCATTAATCTCGTAGGCCAGATCCCTGAGAGAGGCGTCCTCAATGATCTTTTGGTAAAACTCCGGGTCCTTGCGGCCACCATGCTCGCGTGGATCGTCTACAAAAAATTCACTCTGGGTGATGCTGGTCGCACCAAAGGTATTCGTCTCAATGATGTCCGACCCTGCCTCCAGAAACCGGCGATGGATATCGCAGATCATATCCGGCTGCGTCAGGGAGAAGAGGTCACCGTTGTTCAGCAGGTCCTTGGTCGAGTTCTTGAATCGCTCGCCACGGATGTCGGCTTCCTTCATGCCATAGGTACGGATCGTCGTCCCCATCGCCCCATCGATGATGGCGATTCGGCTATCGAGGATCTTTTGCAGGGGATGTTGGTGGGCTGTCGTCATCTCTTCCTAACGGTTTTGCCTGTGGCGATGCTGGCAATGGCGCGCATCACCACGAGTTGGGGTACCTAACCCATTGAATTCACTTGTGCTTTAGCTCTGTCGCCTTCAGTGGGGTGTCCTTCCATTATAGCTGTGCTGCGAGTAGCTCATCGCAGCAAAGCTATTAGAGCGAAGCTACCCTGCAAAGGGAGCAATGCCTTAGACATGCGCTGAGAGCTATATCTCGCCAATCGCCGCCGCGCACAGATCAAATGAGATAACTTGTTGAAAATAATGGTCGGGACGACAAGATTCGAACTTGCGACCTCACCCACCCCAAGGGTGCGCTCTACCAGGCTGAGCCACGTCCCGACTATTGGTTGCACGTCTGCCCAGGCGGGCGACGGCGGGGTATGTTGCAGAGCTAAGTGTACACGAACGGAGCGAACTTCGCGCCATCCGCTACTTGGTCGGAGCGACGAATTCCTTGGGCAGAGAACCACCTTCGCCAAAGAAGAATTCGTTCATCTGCTCCACCAGAAAATCCTGAGCCTCGCGTGTCCACGGCTGCAAACGGTACTCGTTCAACAGCATCTTCTGGCGCTCCACCCACTCGCCCCAGGCCTTTTTCGAAACATTCTTATAAATCTTCTGGCCGAAGTCAGAGTCAAACGGAGCTTCGTCGAGGCCTTCCATTTCAGCCTTGTATTTGGTGCAGAAAACCATGTGCGCCATTGCGTTCAATCTCCTTGGAAGTCTCTATTTTACGCGGATTCTTTTGACGGTGGGCGACCATAGCGTTTTTGCGCTTTCATTGCCGAAAACTGGCCAAAATCACTTTAGGGAACCTCTGATTAAGTCCTCGTTTTGCTTAAGGGCACGGCTTCAGCCGTGCCATCAGTCTAATAAAATCAACAGGGCTTTAGCCCCTGAGGAACGTCTCGGCGAATAAATCAGAGCACCCTTAGGGCTTCTTCCGCTTTCCTTTGGACTTCTTGTTACGGGCGCGTTCCTTGGTTTTGGGTTTGCCGGTGCGATTTGGACTGGGCTGAACACTTTTCTTTGTCAAAGCCCCCTTCCCTTTTGGCTTGCGAAGTGACCCGGTCGCAATTCGAGTGTCTTCTTCCGATGGCAACAGCGCAAACTGCAATCGCTTTTGCTGACGGTCGATCCTATCGAGCAGAACATGGACACGCTGGCCCATCCTGAAGACATGGCCGTTGCGTCCACCTACGATCTGACGGTCGGTGTCGCGGAAGAAATAGCGGTCGTCCTGCAAGGTCGCAATCGGCACCAGGCCCTCGATGAAGAGCTCGTCGAGTTCGACGAAGAAGCCATACTTCGTGCAAGAGAGGATGATCGCATTGAAGTCTTCGCCAACGCGGTCCTCCATGAAGCGGATCTTCTTCCACTCGATCAGCTCGCGCTCGGCGTCGTCGGCGCGCCGCTCAGCCTGGCTCGACTCGGTAGCAATGGCAGCGAGTTCAGCTTCCGGAATAGGCTCCGCGGCATCGCCAAGTCTCTTCTCGGATCGAGTATGTGGATCGCCCGGTTTCGCAGCACTCATCTCGCGCCAGGGCTGCGGATCAGTACTCAGAATGGCCGCACCATGCGGGTTCGCACCACGCTGCAACAGATCGCGCAGCAGCCGGTGGACGATAAGGTCCGGGTAGCGTCGAATCGGCGACGTGAAGTGGGTATAGCTGGGCGAGGCCAAAGCGAAGTGGCCCACATTCTGCTCGCTGTAGCGCGCCTGCTTCAACGACCGCAGCATCAGGTAGGCAAGAATCCGCTCCTCCGGCTTTCCCGCAATCTTCGCCGTCAGCCGCTGATACATCTGCGGCGTTACAGGAATCGACTCGGCAACCTCATGCGTCTTCGCCGTACGATTCGTTCCGCGCACCGAACGCCGATCAGCTTTCATCTGCACGCGCTTCACCGGCAGGCTGCTGAAGCCGAGCGAATAGCCAAACTGGCTCGCCGTCTCCTCGAAATCGACGATGCGTTTCGGATCGGGCATCTCGTGAATGCGATAGATACTCGCTACACCCTGCGCCTCGATCCAGTGCGCGACGCACTCGTTAGCCGAGAGCATGAACTCCTCGATCAAGCGATGCGACCAGCCACGCTGCGAGCGCACGATGGCCTCCATGTTGCCTTCGGGGTCGAACTGCACCACCGGCTCGGGCAGGTCGAAGTCAATCGAGCCGCGGCGATGGCGCTTCGCATTCAGCTTCAGCGCCAGCTCATACATACGCTCGAAGTCCGGCACCAACACGGCAAACTCAGCACGCGTGGCCACATCACCATCGAGGACCGCCTGAATCTGCGTATAGGTCATGCGTCGTGCACTGCGAATGATGCCCTCGCACAACTCGTAGCCGAGCACCTCGCCGTGCGCGTCGATCTCCATCAGGCAGCTCAGCACCAGGCGGTCTTCATCGGGCCGCAAACTGCACATTCCGCTTGAAAGCTGCTGCGGAAGCATAGGAATTGCGCGGTCAGGAAAGTAGACCGATGTCCCTCGCAGCCGCGCTTCAAGATCGAGCGCCGTACCCGCACGAACATAGTGGCTGACATCAGCAATGTGCACCTGAAGCTGCCAGTTGCCATTCTTCAGCGGCTCTACCAACACGGCATCGTCGAAGTCTCGCGCCGTCTCACCATCAATCGTGACGATCGGCAGCCCGCGAAAATCCCTGCGTCGTTCCACCTCATCCGCTGCCAGCGTCTCAACCGTCTGCGCCGCGGAATCCGTAGCCTCCGCCAGCACGTTGGCAGGAAAGGTGTAGGGCAAATGATGCTTGCGAATGACGATCTCGACATCGACGCCAAACGCATCCGGCGGCCCCAACACTTCGAGCACGCGCCCGCGCGCAGGACGTCCCGGCGCAGGAAAATCCGTAATCTCAATATCGACCGCAAGCCCTTCCAGCGGCCAGTGCGGATCTAACTCCTCCGACCAGTGAGCCTGCTGCGCCTGCGCCTCTTCACCCAAAACACGATGCGGCGTCACGGTCGGCGTCACTGCCACCTCCGCGCCCTCGGGGATGAGAATTCCCTGCGTCATCCGCTCGTCCAGCGGCGTGACGTAGTTGCCGTTGATCAGAGGCGCACTCTCCCACGCGTTCGAGCGCCCTCGCGACCGCGCATAGTGAAAGATTCCGACCACCGTAGGATTGCGCCGCGTCAATACACGCGCCACGCGGCCCGACCGGCGTCCATCGCGCCCCGGCGGCGCTTCATCGACCAACACCTCATCGCCCTGCATCGCTCCATTCAACTCATTCGGAGGAATGAATAAATCGTCTTCGCGGCTGGTGCTCTGGGTGGGACGGACAAAGCCATAGCCATCGCGGTGCAGATCGATCTTTCCTGCCACCAACCGGTCGCAGCTGGCGCGATGCTCCACAGGCTGCGCGGACTGCTCGATATTTCGCGAAGCACGCGCCGTCTTCTCGGGCGCGGCAGCAGGCAGGCTCCACTGCTCGGTGTCGATCTTGACCAGCTCTCCGCGAGCGGTGATGCGCGCAAGCTGCTCCAGCAGCAGACGCCGCTCGCGTCCACCGCCCAGCCCAAACTCGCGCACCAACTGCTTATATCCGGCACGATGCCCCGGAGAGCGTTCAATCCTGCGAATCAGTTCACGGTCACTTCGGGGATACGGGGTCTGGGCCATCTCACTCTGAGCATACCGCCGCGACCATCATTGCGCAGCGGCTGCGGCTAATGCTTCGCCTTCGATATCTCCGCCGCCTGTTCGAGCGTCGTGTCCGCAGGCACCTGGGTGAAGTCCGTCTGCACCTCGTCCTGCTGCTGACCGATGTTCTTAAACAGTAGCGCCTTGCCAAGGATGTGCACATGCGTCTCAGTGATCTGCCATAGGCCCGGCTTCAACTCGCGCCGCTCGACGCGAAACGTTCCGCCCTGTTTCAGCCGCCCCAGCAAACCCCAACCAAAGGTGACATCCTGCGTCAGCTTTCCGTTGATGGTCTTGATGCGGTGCTGCTTTTTGTCCACCACCAGATCGCCCGCCATCGCGCTCAGCACACGCGACTGCATGTCCGGCGGACTGAAGTCGGGGTTAGGCGAAAAGGTCAGCGTAATCGCATCGCCGTTCTCATTCGCGATCCTCCACAAAAATGCCGAGGGCAGCATGTTCAACAGCTCCGCCGCATTTTTGTCGTCGGAGGCTCCATCCCGTCGCTGCTTCGCCATCTTCTCAGGGTCGTGGATCGCGCTCTGTATGCGCGCATCTTCTGCCTGAGCTTCGGCAGCAGCCAGCGGCGCGCCATTTCTTTCGATCAGGCGCTTTACCGAGCCCTTCGTAGTCTGCACCACGATGGAAACTTTGTTCGCATCCCGCTGCTCGTCGCGATATCGCCACAGGCTGTGATCGTTACGACTGGCGGCAAGCTCGGTGTTGACCGCTGTCTGCACGATCTGCGCGGTATCCTGCGCATGAAGCGGCAAAACAACAAAAAGAACCAAGGCCATACAGCAGAGAAACTTCGAGTGGGTCAGCTTACGCATAGTTGTAGGATGCCTTCTTTCTCCACGAGTTTGTGTCGCCAACCCGATAACTCAAAGCCAACTTATCAAGCAATCGTCACAGTCTTGGCCCGCTTGCCCAGCCGAACCGTCAGCTTCGCCGGCAACGACTCCAGCGAGAGCATCGCGTCCCGGTGCACTTCAGTGCCTACGCGCACTGCGCCCTCGGCCAGCTTGCGCGTAGCCTCGCTCGCCGAGCTGGCAAGTCCGGCCTGCGCTAGCAGCTTCGCCATGCGCACTGTATTCGCATCGGCTCCGGCGACAGCACTATATTCGACCGTCACCTCTTCGAGATCGTTGGCGATGCCACGCTGCTGAAACTGCTGCGCCCAGTTCTCTGCCGCCGCATCGGCTTCTGCCGCCGAATGAAAATCGCTCGTGATCGCACGCGCAAGATTCTTCTTCGCCTGCATCGGATGCAGCGCTCCGCTTGCGACCTCGGCCTGCATCTGCGCGATCTCCGACTTGCGCAGATCGGTGAGCAGCGTCCAGTACTTCCACATCAGCTCGTCGGAGATCGACATCAGCTTGCCATACATCTCAGACGCAGGCTCGTGGATGCCGATGGCGTTATTCAGCGACTTCGACATCTTCTGCACGCCGTCGAGACCTTCGAGAATCGGCACCATCAGCACAATCTGCTGCGGCTGACCGAAGTGCTTCTGCAGGTCGCGGCCACGCATCAGGTTGAACTTCTGGTCGGTGCCACCAAGCTCTACGTCTGCGCTGAGAGCAACGCTATCGTAGCCTTGCGCCACCGGATAGATCATCTCGTGCAGCGCAATCGGCTGCTCCGCGTCGAAGCGCTTGTGGAAGTCCTCGCGCTCAAGCATCTGCGACACCGTGAACTGCGCCAGCAACTTCACCAGGTCGTAGTAGTTCAGCTTGTCGAGCCACTCGGAGTTGTAGCGAACCTCGGTCTTCTCGGGGTCGAGAATCTTGAACACCTGCTCCTTGTAGGTCTCCGCGTTGGCGGCGATCTGCTCGGGCGTCAGCGGCTTGCGGGTCACATTGCGCCCGGTCGGGTCGCCGATCAGCGCGGTCGAGTCACCAATCAAAAAGATGACCGTATGCCCCAACTGCTGAAAGTGCCGCAGCTTGCGAATCAGCACCGTATGACCAAGATGCAGGTCAGGAGCCGTTGGGTCAAAGCCCGCCTTGATGCGCATCGGCTTGCCCGAGGCGATGGACTGCTGAATGCGCTCCTTCAGAGCGTCCAGCGGGATGATCTCGGCAGCGCCCTTGGTGATGAGGTCAAGCTGATCTTCAAGCGATAAAAAGTTAGCCATGGTCTCCGTAATAGAAGCGGACATATCTTACAAGTATAAAGATTACGGATAAGGCCATCCGGCTGCGAAGCTCGACCGAAGCAGCACCGGCGGATTGAGGTCACATCAGTCGGCAGGGTGATTATTATTGTTCCACGTGGAACAATTAACAGAATTACGTGATATTATGCGTTGCTTTTAATTCATGGCCAGTATTTCGTCGCGGCGTCCCCTCCCATCGCGTGCTTTGCGTGGATGAAAAGGACGCACTCTCCCTCTCAGGCGGTTGCTGCCACTCTTTAGCGCGCTTCTCCTCCAGACGTAGCTTTGGTGATTCGAGCAAAACGCAGATTCCCTTCGGGAATGACAAACAAAAGGAAGCTACCTCTGAAACAAACAAAGGAGGCCACGCCGGAGAGGAAGGAGCGATAAGCCGCATCTATACTCTCTCCATGGACGCCGAACGCATTCGCGCCTTTCTGCTCAACCTGCCCCATGTTGTCGAGTGTGCTCAGTTTGGCGGGCTTGTCTTCTGGATCGGCGACAAAGCCATCGGCGGCAAGATGTTCGCCTGGGTCAGGCTGGAACAAACCGACAGTCAACCACAGGTGATCTCCTACCCGGCAGGGCCGGAGCGCTACACCGAGCTGCTCGAGATCGACGGCCTCTTCCCCGCGCCTTATCTCGCCCGCATCCAGTGGATCGCCGCCGATAGCTGGAGAGTATTTCGCACCCCGGAGTGGGAGGAGCAACTGCGCAGCGCCTACGATCTGACGCTCGCCAAGCTGCCGCCCAAGACCCGCACCATTCTGACCATGCCCAGGACGAAGCAGAGACAGCTCATCGGGGAACGCAGAAAGGCTCTGGCCGCTCGACGATCGGGTTCCAAGAGCGGTTCTCCTCAAGAGTAGCTCTGGGACTTCGAGCAAAACGCAGATCCCCTTCGGGAATGACAAACAAAAGGAAGCTACCTCTGAAACAAAGAAAAGGAAGCCACGCCGAGAGGAAGGAGCGATAGCCCACTCAACCTACCCCGGGGGTACTATAAATCCAAAGTCATGAATACAAAGGGCTTATTTTGCAAAGTCTTCTATCTAAAAGAGTTAGGCCCAGCGGGTTACGCTGGGCCTTATCTGACTGCATTCTTTAATGGTAGCGGATTGACCGAAACTCTTTTGCAACCTCTATTCGGTTTAGTTTGTTAGATTTAGGCCGTTTGGGGACTTGACAGCATTTTGGCCGAAGGGTCTTAAGGACGACGCAGCGGCTCCATCTTGGCGGTGAAGATTCCTCGGAAGGCTGGCCAGTAGGCCCAGATCAGGAACAGTTCCAGCACGGTCGCCACCAGACCGGGTGCGATGCCGGGCATGATGGTGAGATGGAAGAGCAGGATGTTCACGAGGAAGGGGCCAAGAATCGTCAGCCCAACGGGAACGTACCATCCGGCCACCAGCAGCGCGCCGGCCAGCACGTACAGGACACCGTGGAAGGTGAACCAGCCGTGAGTGAAAAAGATGCCCATCAGTACACCGGCATCGCCCGGCGGGGGCGGCGCGGGGAGAAAATGGAAGAAGTAGTTGAGGCCGAAGACGAGAAACATCAGGCCAAGCAAAACACGAGCTATCACTACGGCGATCTTCATGTTCGGAGGGCTCCACGGGGAACAAAATTGGCAGCGCGCCGCACAGGCGGGCGATTGCGTGAGGATGAGATTATCTGATAAGCGGGATATGTGCAGAATATTTTTTGCCTGAACATTTGCCCGTCCTCAGGCGTCCAAGAAGCGGATAGATTCACCGCAAACGGAGTTTCGATGAAGAAGGTTCTCTGCACCCTGTCTCTCTGCATCCCGCTGTCAGGCATCCTGTTAGGCGCGGTTGCGTCGCCTGCTCTGCTGGCACAGGCCAGCGATATTCCCAATGCGACGACAGCCCAGCCCTCTCCGCAGACGCAGGAGCAGCGTGGGCACCAGCTAATGGATGAGATGGTCACCGCGCTCGGTGGAGACGCCTGGCTGAACCGCAGGGACATGCAGTTCCACGGCCATATCGCCACCTTCTTTCAGGGTCGGCCTAACGGCATGGTGGTCGACTTCGATGCGTGGCAGCAGTTTCCCAACGCTACCCAGCCACAGGCCGAGCGCATCGGCTTTCTTACCGACAAGAGCATGATCTTTCCCGGTAAGAAGATCGACGTGGTGCAGATATGGACTGGCGGGGAGGGCTACGAGGTCACCTTCAAGGGCAAGACCACGCTGCCCAAAGACCAGGTCGAGGACTACTACCGCAGGCAGGCGCACTCCATCGAAGATGTGGTGCGCCACTGGCTCAAGGCACCGGGAGTCATGGTGCTCTACGACGGCACCAGCATGGTCGAGCGCCGCATGGCCGACAAGGTCACCATCCTCAGCGCGAACAACGACGCCGTCACCATCGACCTGGACACCACCACCCACCTGCCCCTGCGCCGCACCTTTCAGTGGCGCAATACCACCTTCAAAGACCACGACGAAGACGTCGAGGAGTATGACGACTACCACACCATGCAGGGCCTACCCACGCCGCTCACCATCACCCGTTATCACAACGGCGACATGAGCAATCAGCGCTTTTTGACCGGCGTGCAGTACAACACCGGGCTGCCGCACGAGCTATTCAACCCGGACAACCTGCTGAAAAAGAAGTAGCTGGGCGTTTATACTCAGGGCTGCCATGAGTGAACAGCCAAACAATTCGCCGCAGCCCGCTGAGGCCGCGAAACAGACGATGGACATCGTTGAGATCATGTCCATCCTGCCGCATCGCTACCCGTTTCTGTTGATCGACCGCGTGGTCGAGATGGAGCGCAAGCAGCGCATCGTCGCCATCAAGAACGTCACCTTCAACGAGCCGCACTTTCAGGGACACTTTCCCGACTACCCGATCATGCCCGGCGTGCTGATAGTCGAAGCGATTGCGCAGGCGGGCGGAGCGTTGCTGCTGACCGAGATTCCCGACCGCGCCAACAAGCTGATGGTCTTCACCGGGATCGACAACGCCAAGTTCCGCCGCCCGGTTGTTCCTGGCGACCAACTGCGGATCGAAGTCACCGTGCTGCAGTGGCGCAGCCGCGCCGTCAAGATGCTGGGCATCGCGACGGTGGACGGCAAAGTAGCGTGCGAGGCGACTGTGATGTGCCAGCTCGTTCCCCGCGCAGCCAAGAAGCCTGACGCCGAGGTACCAGCCGAGTGAGCATCCACCCGACCGCAATCGTAGCTGCAGGAGCGGTCATTCCCGAGTCCTGCACGGTCGGGCCTTACTGCACCATTGGAGCGAACGTCGTGCTCGGCGAAGAGTGCGAGCTGGTCTCGCACGTCGTCCTCGACGGCCACCTTATGATAGGCAACAGGAACCGCATCTACTCCTTCGCCTGCCTTGGTATCTCGCCGCAGGATTTGAAGTATGCGGGCGAGCCGACGCGGCTCACGATCGGCGACGACAACACCATTCGCGAATACGTCACCATCTCGCGTGGGACGAAGGGTGGAGGCGGCCTCACCAGCGTGGGTAACGGCTGCCTCATCATGGCCTATACCCACATCGGCCATGATTCGGTGATCGGCAACGGCTGCATCCTGGCCAACTCGGCTACGCTGGCCGGGCATGTCATCGTCGAAGACTACGCTGTGGTGGGCGCGCTGTGCCCCGTGCACCAGTTCTGCCGCATCGGCAAATATTCGTACATCGGTGGGGGCACCACGATCACTCAGAACGTGCTGCCCTACTCGCTGACCAGTATCGAGCGCAATAATCACGCCTACGGCCTCAACAAGGTGGGGCTGGAACGGCGGGGCTTTACGCCGGAGCAGTTGAAAGAGCTGCGCGCGGCCTATCGTCTGCTGCTCGCCTCGAAGCTGAATACGACCCAGGCGCTCGAAGCCATTCGCGAGACGATTACGAATGGCGCAGGCGAACACGTCTCCTATCTCGCCGACTTTATCGCCAACAGCGAGCGGGGCGTTATCAAATAAGTCGGGCGGTGAAGCGCTCTTTGTCGCAAGAAAGGTAGACTGGTCTGCACCTATGACCTCTTCTCTTCGTTGCGCGTTCAAATCGCTCCTCGCCCTCTTCGTCTTCGGCGCTCTCGGTCTTTCTTCCGCGTCGGCACAAAGCCCCGCTCACATCCGCGTCGCCGTCGTCGGACTGAACCACGATCACATCATGGGTTTTTTGCACGAGCTGCCCAAGCACCCCGATGTCGACCTCGTCGGCATCTCCGAACCAGATGCCGCTCTGCGCCAGAAGTACGCGGCGCGCTTCCATCTTCCTGAAAGCCTGTTCTATTCGTCCGAGGCAGCGATGCTGGCCAAGACGCACCCGCAGGCGATTTTGGTTTACACCTCTATCGCCGGGCACCGCGCTGCCATCGAGCAGGCTGCACGGCTGCACATTCCTGCCATGGTCGAAAAGCCGCTGGCCACCACGGTCGAAGACGCTCTGGCAATTCAGCGGCTCTCCGTGAAGTACAACGTGCCTGTGCTCACGAACTACGAGACCACCTGGTATGCCTCGAACACCGCGGCAAACAAGATGCTGGAGGCAGGGCAGATCGGCGAGCTGCGCAAGCTCGTCTTTCACGACGGGCATCGCGGCCCCAAGGAGATCGGCGTCAGCCCAGATTTTCTGAAGTGGCTCACCGATCCAAAACAGAATGGCGCGGGCGCCTTGTTTGACTTTGGCTGCTACGGCGTCGATCTGACGACGTGGATGATGCATGGTGAACTGCCGCTGACCGTCACCGCGGTGACCCTGCACATCAAGCCGCAGATCTATCCAAACGTCGATGACGACAGCACCATCATCCTCACCTATCCGCACGCGCAGGCCATCATTCAGGGCTCGTGGAACTGGCCCTTCGACCGCAAGGACATGGAGGTCTACGGCGTCAAAGGCTATATCGACACGCTGTATGTGGACGGCGCTCCCGGTGTGAAGCTGCGCGTACGCCTTCCCGGCGAACACGCTGAACACATCGAGGATGCGCCTGCGCTTGCTCCGCCTCAGAACAATTCGCTCAACTACCTCGGCGCCGTTCTCGGCGGGACGCTCAAGCCGGAGCACGACATGACCTCGCTCGACACCAACGTTACCGTCGTGCGCATTCTGGATGCGGCACGACGCTCTGCTGCGACTGGACGCACCATCCACCTCAGGGACGAAGTCGAAGGCAGGAAGTAGGACTTCGTTTCGTAATGGCATCATTGGATATGGATAAACTCGGCCTCATCGCGGGTAACGGTCGCTTCCCTTTTCTCCTTCTTGACGCTGCGCGCGCCCATGGCCTTCAGGTGGTGGTCGCAGCGATCAAGGAGGAGACCGAGCCGGAGATGGACGCTCGCGCTGCCGCCGATGCCGACATTCATGTTCATTGGATGTCGCTCGGCGAACTCTCCCGCCTGATCGAAACCTTCCAGGCCGAAGGCGTCACTCGCGCCGTCATGGCAGGGCAGGTCAAGCACAAGCAGATCTTTTCGAGCATCCGTCCCGATTGGCGTTTGGCGAAGCTTCTGCTCAACCTGCGTACGCGCAACACCGATATGCTGCTGGGGGCGGTGGCCAAACTTCTTGGCGACGAGGGCATCGAGTTGATCTCTTCGACCGCGTACCTCGAACCGCTGTTGGCAAAGCCCGGGGTTCTTACCAGCCGCGCTCCTAACGACGAAGAGCGGAAAGATATCGCCTATGGTCGTACCGTGGCCCGGGCCATCGCTGGATATGACCTCGGCCAGACCGTGGTGATCGCCGCGCAGGCCTGCGTTGCTGTTGAAGCTATGGAAGGCACGGACGCGACTATTGAGCGATCGGGGGCCCTCTTTCGCACGCTCGACGATGGCGGCGAAACTACTCTCAGCCGTTCGCTGACCGTGGTAAAAGTCGCTAAGCCCAATCAGGACATGCGCTTCGACGTGCCGGTTGTTGGCGTCGCTACCATTCGGACAATGCAGGCCGCAGGTGCAACCTGCCTCGCCATTGAAGCAGGCAGGACACTGCTGTTCGACCCGGCGGCGATCGTCGCCGCCGCCGATGCGGCTGGCATCGCCATCCAGGCGGAGCAGGCTAAAGGTTAAGATTCTGACGCGGCAACCTAATTTGTATCGAAACGCTTGAACAGGCGTCTTATAGGGGGCTAGGCTCGTATATTCATCAAGCTTCACAAAGGGGAACGAAGATGCGCAAAGGAATTTTGCTTGCAGCGATCATAGGTTTGGTAGCAACGTTCGGCATTGGCTTGAAAGCCCATGCTGCCGATACGGATACTGATACGGTGAAGGTCGGCATGACCGCACCCAACTTCACTCTTCCGTCACAGGAAGACCGGCCCATCAGCCTCAGCGAGTTCAAGGGGAAGTGGGTCGTTCTCTACTTCTACCCGAAGGACCAGACCCAGGGATGCACCATCGAGGCGCACAACTTCCAACGCGACCTCACAAAGTACCATGATCTGAATGCTGTCGTCCTCGGCGTCAGCCTCGACACCGTCGCCAGCCACGCAGCATGGTGCGCAAAGGACACCTTCAACTTCAAGATGCTGGCCGATCCCGACCACAAGGTCGTCGATCTCTATGGTGTACCCGTAAAGTCGATGGGCCCCATGCACTTTGCCAAGCGGCAGACGTTCCTGATCTCGCCCGAAGGCAAGGTCGTGAAGTTCTGGCCCGACGTCAAGGTGGACCATCACAGCGAAGAAGTTCTCGCCGCGATTACCGAAGCCAAAAAGTAGCAGAGATAGCATCAGTGAAGTAGAGATAGCAACAGACGCAAAAAGGCCCGGGCTCTCAATCGAGTGTCCGGGCCTTTTTGCTTGCCT
>JBEPUY010000036.1:0-43817 GCA_041691255.1 Granulicella sp.
GAGGAAGTTGATCTTCTTCGGGTTGTCGAGCGCGAACTTGATGATGTTGCCGACCTGCTCGTTATTGATGCCGTTGATGATGGTCGTCACGGGAACGATATCGACGCCGGCCTCGTGCAGGTTGTGGATGGCCTGAAGCTTGACGTCGAACGCATTGCCGACCTTGCGGTGCGAGTTGGCCGCGTTGCCGATCCCGTCGAACTGGAGGTAGGCGTAGCGGAGACCGGCATCAGCAGCAGCCTTGGCGAACTCCTTGGACTTGGCGAATTCGATGCCGTTGGTCGCTGCCTGAACGCTGGTGTAGCCGACCTTGCGGGCGTAGGAGACCGCGTCGAGGAAGTACGGCGACAGCGTGGGCTCACCACCCGAGAACTGGACGCTCATCTGGCGCTTGGGCTTGATGGTCACAGCGTTGTCGAGCATGGTCTTGATCTCGTCCCAGGTTAGCTCGTGGACGAAGCCTACTTGATTCGCGTCCATGAAGCAGGGGTCGCACATCATGTTGCAACGGTTGGTCAGGTCGATGGTCAACACCGAACCACGTCCGTGGGTCACGGTGGACGTACCGTGGTTGTGCAGCTTCTCATCGTTGTGGGCGCGAATGTCGCGGCCCGGGAAGACCTCTTCGAGGTGCTTGAAGAAGGCGGTGTCGATGGACATGACATCTTCAAAGTGGCCGTGGATGGGGCAGTCCTTCACCATCAGGATCTGGCCGTCGCGCTCGATGATCTGCGCCTTGATCTCGCCGACCTTCTCGTTGAGCAGGATCTCGTGCGGCAGCTTGCCGTCTACGATCTGCTGGCGGATCTCGGGGATGCACTTGGGGCAAAGGGAGTCCGTCGTGCGCGGCCAGCCGAGGGGCGGCTTCTCCTTCTGGTAGCTTTTGAGAAGCGGCTTGTCGCTCCACTTGGGAGTGAAGCTCGGGTTGGGGCTGATTGCGTTCAGCTTGTTGAACACAACCCAACCGGCTTTTGCTACCTGCGTGAGGGATTTCTCAACGAACTTTGAAGGCTTCGAATTTGACATTGATTTTCTGTCTCCTGACAGTGCGGCCTGAAGCGGAAGATGTGCGTCGCTTCTTCCAGCCTAGCTAACATTGCATTGGATGCGGAAGTTCCAATTCTGATGCCCCCTTTTCTAACGGGCACAACAGCTTACGACGCTTCCAAGCCTACGGTTTTGCAGCCAGACTTTGAACAACAGAACGCTGATTGGCGAGAATTTACATTGAATGGCGAATTTCAGCAGCGAAAGTGAGCGCTTGGAAAAGCCTTTGAGTTCAACTTCCCGTCTAAATTGCATCTGAGGGATTGATTCAGTCGTTCAGAATTGGGGTGGGATCTGCAAAATATTGTCGAGGCTCAGGAGTTGACGCCGCCGGTTCCGCCTGCGTGGGTGATTGGCCTGGCGTGGCTTCCGTTTGGCATCGTGGTCGGCTTCACCATCACGGCGCTGCCGTTTCTGGTGACGAGGATGGGCGTCAGCCTGGACCGCGCCGCCGCCATGAGCGCGACCGTGATGACGCCGACCTTCTGGGCATTTCTGCTGAACCCCATCCTCGATGTTGGGCTGACGCGCCGAGCGTACTGCTGGCTGACGGCGCTGGTCGCTGCTGCCTGCATGGCTTCGGGATTGTGGGTGCTCTCTCCGGCGCGGCTCGGCGCGGCAACTATATTGTTGCTGCTGGGGGAACTGTCGATTGTGCTCTTCAGCTCGGCGCTGTTTGGATGGCAGACCGAGTTTGTGCCGGAGCGGATGCGCGGCATGGTGGGCGGATGGACGAACGTGGCCAACCTGGGCGGCGGCGCGCTGGGCTCGCTGGTGGTGATGTCGCTGGCCTCGCAGGTGGATGCCCGCTGGATCGGGCTGGGGCTGATGATTGCGATCCTTCTGGGGCTGGTGCCTGCGCTGTGGTTTCCTCTGCCGCACAAATCGAAGTTCAAATTGAAGCAGATTTTCGCCGACGCCATGAAGGCCACATGGCATGCCACAAAGCAGAGAGAGTGCCTTGTGGGCTTCGCGATCTTTCTTGCTCCGGCGAGCTCTCTTGCTGCCATCAACCTGTTCTCCGGCATCGGCAGGGACTTTCATGCCAGCGACCATCTGGTGATTCTGGTGACAGGGGCGGGATGCGCGATCAGCGCCTCGATCGGGTCGCTGCTCGGAGGATGGGCATCGCACCGCTTCAACCGTGGCTATGTCTACCTTCTCTCCGGCATGCTGGGAGCGGCGTGCGCCCTGGTGGTCGCGTTTCTGCCGCATGTTCCGGCAAATTTTATCTGGCTGGCGCTGGCATACAACGGCATTGCAGGAGTCAGCTATGCGGCGTTTACTTCGCTGTGCCTGCAACTGGTGGGACATAGCAGCCCGGTGGCGAGTACACAGCTTGGCCTGTTCTCGGCTTCGACCAATGGAGCGATCGTCTTTATGACGGCGATGGATGGCCTCGGCTACCGGCACTTTGGCGTGCGCGGCCTGCTGCTGACGGATGGACTGGCCAGCCTTACCGCGGCGATACCACTGCTGTTCCTGGTGCGGCGCTATCTGGGCCGGGCGACGGGGCAGGAGATCGAGCATCCGGCGTAGAGATGGATAGGGCAGCTCTACGGATAGGGCAGCTCTACAGCTACTTCCTCTCAGGCGTGGCTTCCATTTGTTTGTCATTCCCGAAGGGAATCTGCGTTTTGCTCGAATCACCAAAGATACACATGGAGGAGAACCGCTCTAAACAGGTCGTCCAACGCCGGACGCCCGAATCAACCGCGGAATCAGCCAACAAAAAAGGCCTCTCTCGGAGAATGTCCAAAAGAGGCCCTGAAGGGATGCATTATTCGGTGCCGCTTATGCCGTCTCCACCTTGCGGTCTTTGACGGTAAAGGTGAGGCCATCTTTTCCTGCGTCGACTACGACATGGTCGCCATGCAACACGCTGCCGTCCAGAATCCTGACCGCCAGCTTGTCCTGCACCATGCGCTGGATCGCCCGCTTCAACGGACGAGCCCCGTAGGCGCGGTCGTATCCCGCAGTGAAGATCGCGTGGCGAGCCGTGTCCGTCAGCTCGAGCGTGATCTTACGATCGGCCAGCAGCGTTTGCAGGTCCTTGAGCCGCAGATCGACGATGTGCGTCAACTGCTCGTCACCCAGCGGACGGAAGACGACGATGTCGTCCACGCGGTTGAGGAACTCCGGCCGGAAGTGCTGCCGCAGCACCTCCATCACGCGGCCCTTCGCCTCGTCGAAGCCCTCTTCGCCCGAGGCCCACGCCGTCGATAACTGCGCCGCGCCGACGTTCGAGGTCATGATGAGCACGGCATTCTTGAAGTCGACCGTGCGCCCCTTCGAGTCCGTCAGCCGCCCATCGTCGAGCACCTGCAGCAGCACGTTGAAGACATCGGGGTGCGCCTTCTCGATCTCGTCGAAGAGGACGACGGCATAAGGTCGCCGCCGCACGGCTTCGGTCAACTGGCCACCCTCGTCGTAACCGACGTAGCCCGGAGGCGCGCCGATAAGACGAGACACGGCATGTTTTTCCATGTACTCGCTCATGTCGATGCGCACCATGGCGGCCTCGTCGTCGAAGAGAAATTCGGCCAGCGCACGCGCGGTCTCGGTCTTGCCAACACCGGTTGGCCCAAGAAAGATGAACGAGCCGATGGGCCGTTTCGGATCGCTCAACCCGGCGCGGCTGCGGCGAATCGCATTCGCCACCGCACTCAGCGCCTCATCTTGACCAACGACGCGCTCGCGCAGACGCTCCTCCATCTGCACCAGCTTCTGGGTCTCGCCTTCGAGCATCTTGTTGATCGGAATGCCGGTCCACTTGGAAACGATGGAGGCTATGTCCTCCTCGTCGACCTCTTCTTTCAGAAGCTGCGATGAGTTCCCCGCCACCACGTCCTGCGCCGTGGTCAGCGTCTTCAACTCGGCCTCCATCTTGGGAATCTCGCCGTACTGCAACTCGGCTGCACGCTGAAGGTTGCCCTTGCGGGTTTCCTCGTCAGCCTGATAGCGGAGCGATTCCAGTTTCTCTTTCAGCTCGGCGATGCGGCCAATGGCTCCGCGCTCGGTCTGCCAGCGGGCGCGCAGGCCAGCAGCTTTTTCCTTGACCTCGGCCAGCTCGCGCTCGACGATCTCGAGCCGTTCCCTGGAGCCGGGATCGGTCTCCCGCTTCAGCGCGGCGCGTTCGATCTCGAGCGAGGTTCCGCGCCGTTCGAGATCATCGATCTCAACCGGCACCGAGCCAATCTGAATGGCCAGAGCAGCCGCGGCTTCGTCCACTAGGTCGATGGCCTTGTCGGGCAGAAAACGGTCGGAGATGTAGCGGTGCGACAGCGTAGCCGCCGCGACGATGGCCGAGTCCTTGATGCGGACCTTGTGATGCGCCTCGTACTTTTCTTTAAGCCCGCGCAGAATGGCGATGGTGTCCTCGACGTTGGGCTCGCCGACGTAGACGACCTGAAAGCGGCGTTCGAGCGCGGCATCCTTCTCGATGTATTTGCGGTACTCGTTGAGCGTCGTGGCGCCAATAGCGCGTAGACCACCGCGAGCCAGCGCGGGCTTCAGCATGTTCGAGGCGTCCATCGTGCCCTCTGCCGCGCCTGCGCCGACGAGGGTGTGCAGCTCGTCGATGAAGAGGATGACCTCGCCGTTCGACTCTTCAATCTCTTTCAGCACGGCTTTGAGGCGTTCTTCGAACTCGCCGCGAAACTTCGCCCCGGCGATCATGGCGCCCAGATCGAGAGCGCAGACGCGCTTGTTCTTCAGAATCTCGGGAACGTCGCCAAGGAAGATTCTGCGTGCCAGCCCCTCTACAATCGCGGTCTTACCCACCCCGGGCTCGCCGATCAGCACGGGATTATTTTTCGTGCGGCGCGAGAGCACCTGCACGACGCGACGAATCTCTTCGTCGCGGCCGATGACCGGGTCGAGCTTGCCGCGACGGGCCAGGTCGGTGAGATCTTTGGCGTATTTTTCAAGCGCCTGAAACTTGCCCTCGGGGTTCTGGTCGGTCACGCGCTGCGAACCGCGAACGGCACTGAGTGCCTTGAGAATAGCGTCGTGGGTTCCGCCCAACGCGGCCAGTGCAGTCTGCACGGCGTCGCCCTTCTGCTGGGTCAGAGCAAGGAGAAGGTGCTCGGTAGAGACGTAGTCGTCCTTAAAGTTCTCGGCCTCTTTGAAAGCCTGTTCGAGGGTCTTTTGCAGAACTCCGCTCATGCCGGGCTGAGCTCCGCCCTGAACCTTGGGGAGCTTGGCAATGGCGGAGTTGACGCCCGAGAGCAACTGCTCGACCGGAACGCCCACCTTCTCCAGCACGGGAATCACAACACCGTCGCGGTCTTCGAGAAGGGCCGCCATCAGGTGGAGGGGGAGGACCTCGGGATTACCGTTCTCGGCGGCGTGGCCGCTGGCGGCCTGAACCGCCTCCTGCGATTTGACTGTTAGCCGGTCCCACTTGATCGCCATGCATCACGCTCCTTATCAATCTTTGATTCCCACGAACTGCAAAAAGGCTCCACTGGCAGGCTGCGGTCTTCGACATGTGCTGCCGATTTAGCTTGTACCACTATGCTCTTAATAAGACGCACGGCATAGATAAAAGTTGCATATTATCTGATAGTAAGCCACTCATATATATTCCACTGCAAGGATCGCTTAAAAAGCAACCGCGCCAGCCAAAGGCCGACGCGGTTGAGGTAAGCAACAGATTGCAAATCGGTTAGAAGATCAGCTTCGCCCCAAACTGCATCTGGCGATTCGGATAGGCTCCGTTGAGGCGACCGAAGCCGCTGTCGGAGACGTTGGTGTCCAGTGAGCTGTAGTTGGTGTGGTTCAGGACGTTGAAGGCATCGGCCTGAAGTTTGAACTGCGCCCAGTCGCGGATGCCGAACACCTTGGAGAGGGTGACGTCTCCCTGCTGCAGGCCGGGCAGAATCACGCTTCCCACACCCGCAGTACCAAAGGCTCCAGCGTTCGGTACCTTGAAGGCTGCCGGATTGAGCCATTGTGCCTGGTGGTTAGCGAGGGTCAATCGGTTGTCCTTCATGTATTTGTTGCCGCCAATGTAGTCCGCACGGCGATTGCCGGTCGAGGAGCTGCCCTGGATCGTGTAGTACGCTCCGCTCTGGACACGGACGACGCCCGAAACCTGGACGCCACCGACCGCCTCGCGCAGCAGCAGGTTGTGGTTGCTGAAGGTGGGAAGCTGCCAGACGACGGTGGAGACGAAGGCATGTTTCCGGTCGACGTTCAGTTCGCCGTAGTTGTAGCTCAGGTCCCGCCAGTTCTCAAGCGTCGAGCCGTTGCTCTGCGAGTCGCCAAGAGCCTTGGCGAAGGTATAGCCAACGGTGTAGGTGACCCTTCCGGTGCGCTTGGAGAGGTAGACCTGCAGCGAGTTGTAGTTGCTGTTGGTGTCGCTGCGGTACTGGCCGATACTGGTGAATCCCTTGTAGGGGTTGAAGTAGTTGGTGCTGAACGACGGATTGGCTGCAACCGACGCCAGATTGGGGAAGTTGATGTTCGGCTGGCGAATCTGGTGATGGCTCACGCTGCCGACGTAGGTGGTCTCAAGCAGCATCCCCATCGGAAGCTGACGTTGAACGCCTAGGCTGTACTGCTCGGTATAAGGCGTCTTCAGGTTGGGATCGATTGCGCTGATTCCGCCCTGCAGTCCAGTGCTGTTGGGGGTGCCGGCGCTGATGTTGCCCAGGTTGGCGAAGTCGAATTCGACGTTCTGCAGGAACGGCTGAATGTTGACCTGGCTGAAAGTAACGTTGCCTTCGGCGCGGTAGTAGAAGATGCCATAGCCGCCGCGGACGGAGGTCTTATCCCCGGGAGCGTAGGCGAAGCCGATACGTGGGCCAAAGGCGCCGCTCATCTTGTAGAAGCCGCGCGACGCGCCCGCCGGAATCAGCGGATAGGCCGCGGTGTTGATGTTGGGAACACGCTTGAGCTGATCGGCAGGAACGCCGTTGCCGGCGCGAACCAGGCCGTTGTAGGGATTGCCCGAGCCGGGAATGACCTTGCCAGCCGTGGTCACGGTGATGGCACTGGCGGCGCTGTAGACAGAGGTATCGAAGTTGGCCATGTTGTTGCCCTGCGTGTACATGGCTGGGATGTACTGCCAGCGAACACCGTACTCGATGCTCAGATTGCGGGTCGCCTTCCAGGTGTCCTGGGCGAAGGCCTCGGGCTGGTTGAAGCGGAAGTGCCCGGTCGGATCGGCGCTGGCCTCGTTGTAGCTGTTGAAGTTGCCGAGCAGAGCGTCGGCCAGGGCGTAGCCAGTGGTGGTCGGGTTTCCGCTGGCGTTGAAGCTGAGCTTGCCGGTGTAGTAAGGCCGACCGTTCTGATCGACGCGGTTGCGGACGTAGACGCCACCGACCTTGAAGAGGTGATTGCCCTTGATGATCGTGACGGTGTCCCCCAACTGGATGTCCGTGGTGGGAGAGTTGAGGGCAAAGTTCGGACCCTGGAAGCCTGCGAACGAGGTGATGCCGACCTCGGGAATGCCGTTGGGATATTTGCCAGCATTGGGGAAGAGCTTGGCGTACTGGAAGCCGTAGGTATCGCGCTTCCAGTTCACCCCGTAGGGAGGAATGTGCTGCGAGACGAAGCTGAAGGTCGCGATGGCCTGGTTGATGATGCTGGGGCGGACGGTCCAGGTCTCAGACAGTAGATAGCTCTGGCCAGGGCGGTTGCGCGTGGTGGGGGTGGTGGGCAGATTGCCACCGTCCGAGAAGGTTCCGAACGGATCGATCAGGCTGTTGCGGTCGTCGAGCCAGCGGCCATAGATGCTGTTCTTCTCGTTGATGCGGAAGTCGAGTCGAACGATATCTTCGCGGAAGTTCAGAGGGTTGGACGGAGTCAGGGTCAGGTTGTTCGCCGAGTTGGTGGCGTCGGTGTACTGGCCAAGCTTGTTCATCACCGAATAGACATTCGCAATGGCGTGGCCATCCGGCGTAATGAGTCCCGAGATGTCATTGTTCGGAATAGGGGTCTTGGTGCCGGGATAGAAGAGCTGTACGGGCTTGCCGCCGACGGTGAGCCCGGCGAAGTTTCCGCCGAGTTCGGCGGAGCTTGGCGTGGTGCGCTGGGTCGGGCTCTGCTGCTGGCGCAGACGCTTCCACTCTTCACCCGCGAAGAAGAACAGGCGGTCTTTAATGATGGGACCGCCGACGCTGTAACCGAAGTCGTTGAAGACGAGGTGGGTCTTGGACTGGGAGAAGAACGGACGGGAGTCGAAGATATTGTTGCGGACGTACTCGAAGACGGTGCCGTGGAACTGGTTGGTGCCGCTCTTGGTGACGATGTTGAAGGCCGGGCCGGAGTTACGGCCATACTCGGCGGAGAAGTTCGAGGTCTCGATCTTCACTTCCTGAATGAAGTCGGGGCCGACGTTGTTGACCAGGCTGCCGTTGCTGCCCGAAACCATGTTGAACGCGCCGTCGACGGTCAGGTTGGCCGAGTCCGACTTGTTGCCGTTGATGTTCTGGTTGCCGGCGGAGAGGCTGGTCGTCTCCGAGAAGACGTCGGGGTTGGTGACCACTGCGCCCGGGATCAGGGTCATCAGCTGGGTGTAGTTATGGCCGTTGAGCGGAAGGTTCTCGACCTGCTTGCTGTCGATGACGTGCGCGAGCTCGCCGCTGGTGGTGTTGAGCGTTTCGCCAAGGACCGCGGTCACGGTCACGGCTTCCGTGGTCGCGCCGATCTGTAGCTCGAAGTTGGCAGTCAGGTGAGCATCGGCGCTGATGGAGATGCCGGTACGGGTCTCCCCGCGGAAGCCGGTCTTCGTGATGGTCACCGAGTAGTTTCCGATGGGAAGGTTGGTGACCGTGTAAAAGCCGCTGTCGTCGGAGTTGACGGTGCGGACCGACTGGGTGCCGACGTTGGTAATGACGATGGATGCTCCCGGAATGACGCTGCCGGTGGCATCGACCACATTCCCCGCCATCTGGCCGAGGGACGTCTGCGCCTGCAGCGAGCCGGTAAGACCAAAGACGAGTGCAAGAGCGAGACAAAGCCCTGCGATCTTGAAAAAGTTGCGAAACATGGTGCCTCCTGAAGTTTTTGTTGCAAAGGGGAGAGTGTGGTCCATCCACTGATCTTTTTTAGAAGATTGTTTGAACTGTGAACTACTACCCAACGCACCATATCGACTGGCGCGATAGCTTGTCAATTAAAATGATGGGAGTTGGGATGTGGGGTAATCAGAGTATAAAGGATTTCGGCCGATGCGAATTCCTATCCCGATTGCAATCGCGGCAATAGTGGTGATCCTCGTATCGCTGCCTCTGGCCTTTAAGAAGGTGCCGAAGAATAACTTCTACGGCATTCGGACGTCTCGGACGATGTCTGGCAGCAGCGAGCAATGGTATGCCGTGAATCAGACCGGCGGATACGCCTTGGCCATCGCTGGTGCAATCACCCTCTTGAGCTGCTTTGTCGCTCCGCAATTTTCAAGCGATAACCACACCGTCACCCTGTTATGCACCGGGGTGCTGGTGATTTCTGTGCTCATTTCGCTTGGCGTTTCGTCAGTAATCAAGTGATGGAGAAGTTGATGACTGCACACCTTCCCTGATAGAAAAAGTTCTCGAAGCGGCAAACAAAAATCCGGCCACACTCTTCAGTATTTGCAAAAGAGTGTGGCCGGACCGAGTGCTTGCAACGACTTACGCGCTGACGGGCTGCTTCATCTCGCTGACGTGCTTGGCGAGCAGCTCTTCGAGGCCTTCGAGCGCCTTGGAGAAGCCTTCGATGCCTTCCTTCAGCTTGTCGTGGGCCATGCGGTCTTCGGCGTGCATCTTGTCGAAGGTGGCCTTGTCGATCGTGATCTTTTCGATCTTGAGGTCTTTGGCTTTCGAGGCATCGAGCTTGCGGGGCAGATCGCCCTGCGTGTTCTCGAGTTCGCCGAGCAGCTTGGGCGCGATGGTCAGCAGGTCGCAGCCAGCAAGCTCAGTGATCTCGCCGATGTTGCGGAAGCTGGCGCCCATGACCACAGTCTTGTAGCCGAAGTGCTTGTAATAGTTATAGATCGTGGTAACGGACTGGACGCCGGGGTCATCGGCTCCGGTATAGTCCTTGCCCGTGTCCTTCTTGTACCAGTCGAGGATGCGGCCAACGAAGGGCGAGATCAGGGTGACCTTGGCTTCGGCGCTGGCGATGGCCTGGTGCAGGCCGAACAGCAGGGTCATGTTGCAGTGGATGCCCTCTTTTTCGAGGATCTCAGCGGCCTTGATGCCCTCCCAGGTGGAGGCGAGCTTAATCAGGATGCGCTCGCGGGAGACGCCGGCAGCTTCATACTGCTTGATGATGTCGCGAGCGGTCTCGACCGACTTGTCGGTGTCGTAGGAGAGGCGAGCGTCAACCTCGGTGGAGACGCGGCCAGGGATGATCTCGAGGATCTTGAGGCCGAAGGCCACGGCCAGGCTCTTGAAGGCGAGCGCGGCAACTTCCTTATCGGTGGCCTTGTCGCCGGCATCCTTCTTCGCCTGCTGGAGAACGCTGTCCACGATGGACTGATATTCGGGCTTTTCTGCCGCGGCTGCAATCAGCGAGGGATTCGTGGTGGAATCCTGCGGCTTGTACTGCTGGATCGAGTTGATGTCGCCGGTGTCGGAGACGACGGTGGTCATGCCACGTAGCTGTTCGAGTAGAGAGGCCATTTTTATTGCTCCTTCGCTGTCTTATTAGATTTTACCAAGGTTGAAAGGGTTACGCGCTGTTTTCGGGATTCGCACGAATTTCACGGAATGTGGGGGCCATCGGGAAACTTTAGCCGGGCTGGAAGATGTTTTCGAGCACACCGAGGCCATCTATCCCTACTTGGATGCGGTCTCCGGGGTTGACGGGGCCTACTCCGGCAGGAGTTCCGGTGGGAATCAGGTCGCCGGGCTCGAGCGTCATGGCGGCGGTGATGTAGCGCAGCAGGTGCGCGATGGGGAAGATGAGGTCGCTGGTGCTGCCCTGTTGCTTGATGGCTCCGTTGAGGCGGGTGGTCAAAGTGACGGGAGCGCCGCTGCTTTCGCCAAAGCCGCAGGGGTCGATCTCGTCCGACACGATAGGCCCGACCGGGCAGAAGGTGTCAAAGCCTTTGCCACGCGTCCATTGGCCGTCGCTCTTCTGCAGGTCGCGGGCGGTGACATCGTTGACGATGGTGTAGCCGCGAATGTAGGCCCGCACCTCTTCGTCAGGGCCGAGGTTGCGGCAGCGGCGGCCAATGACGATGCCCAGTTCGCCCTCGTAGTCGACGCGTTTGGAGAGCGCAGGCATACGGATCACGCCGCCGGGGGCGAGCAGCGACGAGGGAGGCTTAAGGAAGAGCAGCGGTTCTTTGGGAACTTCGTTGCCCAACTCCGCGGCATGGTCGCGGTAGTTGCGCCCAATGCAAAGAATTTTGGAGGGATTGACGGGCGCAAGGAGTTGAAGTTCTTTGAGCGGCCTCGGCTCAAACCCAACCTGCGCAGAAGAATTAACGCTGCGGTCTTCTTCGGGCGCAGGCATCGGATGGACGGCCCATAGTTCGCCGTTGCGCTCTTCGACGATGGCGTAAACGGGGCCGTGCTTAGAGGAGAGAAATTTGCAGTAGCGCATGGTTATTCCTTCGACCCAGTCTAAAGCCACGGGAAGCGCTATCTCGATGAAAGAGTCTGAAGGATCTAAATGCCGCCACCAACTAACGTCATCTCGACCGAAGCGAAGCGAAGTGGAGAGACCCCTGTATTTTGTTGTTGCTCGCTACGAGAGATCGCGGCGCAAGCCCTGAGTAAACCTGTTCTATCTGCTCAAGTTGGGATGTACAACGGTCAGAACGAAATACAGGGGTCTCTCCACTGCGCAACGGACATAAAACCGTCCGCTGCTCCGGTCGAGATGACGTGCTTTGTTTACCACTCCGGCTGAGGTGACGTGCTTTTGTATTTGGATAGTGTTGTTTTAGAGTTTTTGGACAGATTTTTATGCCCGCCACCAACCCACGTCATCTCGACCGAAGCGAAGCGGAGTGGAGAGACCCCTGTATTTTGTCGTTGCTCGCTACCGCAGATCGCGGTGCATGCCCTGACCAAACCTGTTCCAAGTGCTCAAATTGTTGAGTACATCAGCCAGGGCACAAGACAGGGGTCTCTCCACTGCGGCTGCAAAAGTGCCGCCTCCGGTCGAGATGACGTTGGTTAGGGAGGCGCACGCTTATTTGAGATGGCGGCACGAGAAGGCATTACCGCATGGCTATTGCTTCCTTAAAACTTCGCGGACTTCGGCGCTGGCCCCGCTCTGGTTTCCGGCGCTGTCGACGGCGACGACGCGGTAGGAGTATGTCTGTCCGGGCTGTGCGGTGAGATCGCTGTAGGCTGGCGCGGGGATAAGGCTGGGAGTCAGGCGCGTGGGCGCGGCGCTCAGTGTGCCATCGGCGGCGATCGTTTGGCGGTAGACGATGTATCCGGCCAGATCAGGCTCGGTGTCGGGCTCCCACGAAAGGTCGATAGCCCCGTTGCCGGGAACGGCGGCCAGCCCCGAAGGAGTAGCCGGGGGGAAGGTATCGCGCATGACGCTGGTGATCGTCGGAGAAGGTGCGCTGCGTATCTCCAGCGCATGGCCGCTTAAAGTCACAGCGCGGACCCGCTGGGCGGTATAGCGATAGGTCTCGCCCCGCTTTGCAATGGGGTCGATGGTGCCGCCTGCGTCTGTGGATTGCTTGCCTGCCTGCAGATGAATCTCAGCGGGAGTCGAAGGCGCGGCGAGCTGGTGCGGCTGTTTGCCGGGGCGTTTTTTCGGCGCGGAGGTTTCGACCAGTGTGCGGTCGAGATCGACAAAAGCTGGCGTGGATTGCGGCTGCCACTCAATCATGGCACCCTCGCGAACAGGGGTGACGCGCATCTGCTCGATCGGCGGCGGTGCGGCGCCTGCGGCAGCGAAGGCCGGATTGGACAGCCCGGCGGAGTGTCCGTTGGCGTTGAGAATTTTGACCCAGTAGGTGAGCAGGGCTGCGGGATCGGAGGTCAGGCTGCCGGGCAGCGCGTCGCTGGCCTCGGAAGAGCCGGGATGGACGGGGACGCTTTGAACCGGCGTGCAGGGTGAGGAAGGCGCTGCGAGCTGGCGGCAGATCTCGGCGGTGAGCGCAGCCGGAACTTTGAGGCCGTCGGTCGTCTTCTCGGGCGTTGTCCAGTGCAGAGTTACGCTATCGCCGGTGCGCGTGGCGGAGAGGTCGGCGACCAGGCGAGGCAGATGCAGCGACGGCGGCCGGGCCGGGCCGGGGCTGGCGCAACCGGAGAGAAGAGATGCTGCAAGAGCAGCGGTGGCCAGCGCGGCGAGCGGACGGACGACGCGGCAGGTGGCTGAGGTGCCAGAGAGCTTCATTGGCTTCAGGCTAGCATTTTGGCCAGCAGGCAGGAATCACGCCTCTGGATGAATCCAAAGCTGAATCCAGCAAGACGGGGCTGGCGTACATCTTTTGATGCAGTTTCAACATCTGGTTACGTGACGAAACTTTTCTGGAAGGGGTGAAAGTGATGGCTACTTCTGCGATGGCGGTCAGTGCAAACGCGCCTTCTATGACTGCTTCTCACGGCGGCAAAGACAACGGGCCGCACACCGAGAATCTTCAGGTGGACGGTGGCGCCGCGGAGTCCTTTATCGCCGAGAAGCGTATCGGCGAACGCATCAAGCATCTGCGCCTGAAGAAATCGATGGGTCTGGTGGAGCTCGGGCGTCATACCGGGCTTTCGGCCAGCTTTCTGTCGCAGCTGGAGACCGGGCGGGTGGTGCCGACGCTGCGCAACCTGGCGCGCATCGCCATGGTGTTCTCTAAGGACCTCAGCTATTTCTTCGAGTCGGAGCCGCAGACCTTGTTCCGCGTGCATCGCCGCAAAGAGCGGGTGCGCATGCCGCAGACCGGTGCCGACGATCCGGCCTACTTCTTCGAGAGCCTGGGATATCTGGTCCCGGACCGCCAGCTCGACCCCTACTTCGCCGAGTTCCTTCCCATGAAGTCGGGCAGCACTCCGCGAGCCCATCAGCATGACGGCTGCGAGTTTCTTTATCTGGTGTCGGGCGTACTGGAGGTGCGGCACGGAGACACGCCGCACCGCATCGAAGCTGGCGATGCCATCTACTTCGACGCCAATACGAAGCACAGCTATGTGTGCCTGGGCAGCGTTCCGGCGCAGGCCGTGATCGTCTCGCTGCAACATCCTTTGGCGGCACATTCTACGGGGAACAGTGTGCGGCCTGCCGCGCCTGCAAGTGGCCGGATTCGCACGACCGAGCCATTAACGATGCAGCGCAAGGTCGCACGCACCGGCTAGAGCGGCGACTCTGCGAGCCACAAAGCCCACGGTTTCGGTATAGTGGGCGCATCTTTAAAATGGAGATGCGGCGATATGTTGAAGGGTTTGTGCTGGGGTGTGGGTGTGGCGGTACTCGCCGTTGGAATGCAGACGGTGGCACAACAAAAGACGTTGGCTCCGACGCCACCGATGGGGTGGAATAGCTGGGACTCCTACGGTCTGACCGTCAATGAGGCGCAGTTTCGCGCGAACGTAGACGCGCTGACCAAGCGGCTGAAGCCTGCGGGCTATCAGTATGCCGTGGTCGATGAGGGATGGTACCTGGCAAACCCGCAGGATGCGTCCAAGCCCGAGACGCTGCAGTATCGCCTCGACGCGAATGGGCGCTACGAGCCTGCGCTCGACCGCTTCGCCACGGCGAAGGGAGCTGCGGGATTCAAGCCGGTGGCCGACTACGTCCACGCACAGGGATTGAAGTTCGGCATCCACATCATTCGCGGCATCACCAAGAAGGCCGTGGCCGGAAATATGCCGATTGCAGACAGCGCATTCCACGCCGTCGATGCGGCGGATACGACCGACAAGTGCCCGTGGAATCCGGACAACTTTGGCGTGAAGGACAACGCCGCAGGACAGGCCTGGTACGACGCTCTGATGAAGCAGTACGCAAGCTGGGGCGTGGACTACATCAAGGTCGACTGCATCGCCTCGCATCCCTATAAGGGCGATGAGATCCGCATGATTCACCGTGCGATTGTGAAGACGGGACGGCCCATTATCCTGAGCCTCTCGCCCGGCCCTGCACCGCTGACAGAGGCAGTAGAGCTGGGGCAGAACGCGCAGCTCTGGCGCATCTCGAACGACGTCTGGGACCACTGGGAAAAGAACAAGGAGTGGTCGCAGAACGTGAAGGACCAGTTCGCCGTGATTGCGAGTTGGGCGAAGTCTGTAAAGCCCGGCAACTGGCCGGACGCCGACATGCTCCCGCTAGGCAGGCTGGAGCCGGTACCCGGCGACGGCAAGCCCAGAGCAACGCGGCTGACCCAGGACGAGCAGCGGACGATGGTGACGCTGTGGTCGATTGCGCGGTCGCCGCTGTTCTTCGGAGGCAACCTGACCGAGTTGGACGATTGGACTCAGGCGCTGGTGACGAACCCCGCAGTAGTGACGATGGACCAGCGCGGGCAAGGCCAGCGACTCGTCGGGCAGGACGGGCCTGTCATCGCGTGGACCTCTCACGCTGGCGGCGCGGAGTATCTGGCGCTGTTCAACGTAGGCGATTCAGCGACCACGGTGAAGGCCGAATTTGCCAAGTACGGTCTGGCAGGCGGGAAGTATTCGGCGAGGGACGTCTGGGACAAAAAGAGCTTAGGCAAGCTCGCCGGAGTGGATCAAACGGTGGCTGCGCACGGCGTTTTGCTGCTGGAACTGCGGCGCTAGGATTTTTTCAACTCCACCCCAAAGTTACGTCATCTCGACCGGAGCGCAGCGGAGTGGAGACCCCTGTATTTCGTCTTTGTTTTTGCGGTTCATGAAAGTTGATTGGCACCGCATCGTCCTTGTGGCTCTACCTTCAGCCCGAAGGGCAACGCTCGTCGAAGACAACGAAAACGACAAAATACAGGGGTCTCTCCACTACGGCGTCAGAAGCGCCGCCTTCGGTCGAGATGACGTGTTGTAGAGGTGGTCCGGTCGAGATGACGTGAGTTTGGAGCAGGGTTGAGAAGAACACGCAAGGCTAATGAATCGTTCGCTGTCATTCCTTCACGCAGGTTTTTATTCGACGGTGTTGCTCAAACGAGATGTTCGCCTTACCATCGCCCATAGTGGATATTGCTGCGAACAAGGCGAAGATTAATTTGAACCGGGCCTCGGCTGAAGCCGAGCGGCTGGTCTCGGCGGGGCGCGTCGACGAGGACGCGGTCTTCGAGCTGAAGCTGCGCCCGACGCGGCTGCGCGAGTTCGTCGGGCAGGAGAAGGCCAAGGAGCAGTTGGCGATTGCGCTCGAAGCCGCGAAGTCACGCGGCGAGGCGCTGGACCATGTGCTGCTCTTCGGGCCGCCGGGGCTGGGCAAGACGACGCTCGCCACCATCATCGCCAACGAGCTGGAGGTGGGCTACCAGCAGACCTCGGGGCCTGCGTTGCAGATTCAGGGCGACCTGACCGCGATCCTCACCAACCTGCGCGAACGGCAGGTGCTGTTTCTCGACGAAATCCATCGCCTGCAGCCGGTGCTTGAAGAGAAGCTCTACACCGCGCTCGAGGACTACAAGCTCGACATCATGATCGGTCAGGGCCCGGCGGCGCGCACTCACGTCATGGACATCAAGCCGTTCACCTTTGTGGCGGCGACCACGCGCCCCGGTCTGCTCTCGTCTCCGCTGCGGTCTCGCTTCGGCATCCTGTTGCGGCTGGAGTTCTACACCGATGACGAGCTGCGGTTCGTGGTCGAGCGCAGCGCCGAGGTGATGGGCGTTCCCATCGACCGCGACGGCGCGGCGGAGATCGCCATGCGCTCGCGGGGAACACCGCGCATCGCCAACCGCCTGTTGCGCCGCGTACGCGACTACGCGCAGGTACGCGCACAGGGCATCATCGACCGTCCAGTAGCGCAGGCCGCACTGACCATGTTGGAGGTCGACGCGCACGGCTTCGACGAGCTGGACCGGCGGCTGCTGCGCACCATCATCGAGAAATACGACGGCGGTCCGGTGGGCCTGAATACTCTGGCCGCCGCGCTGGCCGAGGAGCAGGACGCACTCGAAGAGGTCTACGAGCCATTCCTGATCCAGATCGGCTTCCTCGACCGCACACCCCGCGGACGGGTAGCAACGCGGCTGGCCTATGAGCATCTGGGCATCGAGATGCCGCGCAAGCTGAGCCTCTTTAGCTAGCCATTCTTTCTTTCACAAGCCGACATTGGGAGTGATCCGCGATGCAGTCTGCCGTCCCGGTTCTCTGCTCTTTCGGGGTACCCCCGGGGGGTACTTTAGTCCCAAAGTCTTCGAAAGAAATAACTTAAGTCCAAAATTTAGTCTGGACCGGTTAAAGGAAAAGACCCGGCGGTGTGCCGGGCTTCTCGCTTTCTCTCTGATTTAATTTTACTCGGGGTGTCAAGGGTTTTGGGATGGGAGAGCGGAAGAGATGAGGAGTTTCGATATCGACAGAGTAGGTGAGCCGAATTTCCATTCCCAGTTCACGCCGGATGAGTGCATTGGCGATTGTGCATTTATTGAGAAGGAAGAAAAATCGCCTGTCCGAGATGCCGACTTGTCGCCCAAGTGACCGGCAGCGCGTTTAGCGATACCAGCTTGCTGGCGAGCATTGCATGCCGGTCGTTCACTGAGGCAGATTTGAAGTCTTCTTCATCGAGGTCTTGGCCTCGATTGGAAGCGTGAAAATATCCATCTGCCACTTCCCGTCACTCGATTTGCTGAATTCAACTTCTTCTTCCTGTTCCTTTGAATAGAACTCGTGGTCGGAAGTAGCAACGAGGGTGCGGGTCTGCCGCCCTTTGGATGAGAGCAGTAGATGCCCGTCTTTGAGTTCGACGGAGGCGATCAGAGAGACGGCGGGGTCAGCCGCGACATATATGCCCGTATACCCGGTCAGCGTAGCCGCACTTATGTGTCGCTCACCGCCCAGCGACCGGACAGGTGCGTTTCGGTCCGCGGCTAGACTCCTTAGGTCGAAGTCAAGCGCATTTTCTCCAGGGGAGATGAGTGCTCGATTCATTTGGTTCGAGAGAACCACGACCCCAGTCTTTGTGCCCGGTAAGAAATCGGTCTGCGACGCAAATCCTGGAGCTTCGCCGTTGTGTCCAATGTCAAGTTGACCTGATTGTCGGAAGATCCACAGTCCGTAGCCGTATGTGTCCGCGTCTGGAGTGGTCATCTCCAGGTACGAGGCTGGTTTCAAGACCTTGCCTGTATGAAGTGCGGTCAGCCATTTCGCTATGTCGGCGGCTGTTGAATACATTGCGCCAGCGGAGAACAAGGATGTAAACGGCAGCGGTATCGACGTCTTAATTCCTTTCGCTCCCGGATCGTAGCCGGACGCCATATTGTGGATCACTTCGTGCGAGGATGCCAGACCGGTATCTCGCATCTGAAGCGGCGTGAAGAAGTGCGTCTGGAGAAAATCGGAAAAGCTCTGCCCACTCTTCTTCTCAACGATCAGCCCAAGCAAGATGTAGCCAGTGTTGTTGTATTCCATGCGGCTACCAGGCGTAAAGACAAGCGGCTTTGAGGCGACCGACGCTACGATTGCCTCAGGAGTGGGCTCTCCGTTCTCTTTTCCGGCAGCGCCCCATACTGCGAGCCCGTCAGCAATTCCAGAGGTGTGCTGCAGAACTTCACGCAGCGTCACATCCTTCCATGCCTCGGGCGTATTCGGGTAGTCCTGGGCCAACGTATCGGTGGTCTTAAGCAGGCCCTGCTCCTGCAACAGGAGAATAGCCGCGGCGGTGAACTGCTTGGTAACTGAGCCGATGGCAAAGCGTGTTGCAGCGGTATTCGGCGCGGCAAGTTCTAGGCTTGCCATGCCATAGCTCTGTCTACCGATCAACTTGCCTTCGCGCACCACGAGAACATTGCCGCTGAATCCGTCGGCTTTTGCATAATAGTCGCCGACGCGACGAACTTGGTCGGACGTCTGGCACTGGGAGAATTGCGATCCAGCAAGGAATACAAAAACCGCCCACGTCTTTAAGCATGAAAACTTTCTCAGCATGCGAAAAGTTTACGGCAGTCTTTACGAAATTGGTGCTCGAACATCGGATCCTAGGGAGTCACTCAGACTTCATGGATGTGTAACGGGTATCTCGGACAAGTGCCCTGACTTTCAAATGGCGGGTTCAGGTCAATGCACTCATTGAAAATAATGTATCGATTCGTGGCTCCTGCCTACACGCGCCACATGAATCAAGGCTGGCGCAGCGAGTGTGGGACGAACGCTGTGCTTAGCATCTTGGGGTCGGCGGTGAGGTAGTAGGTGGGGATTTTTGGGAACTGCTCCTCGACCAGTTGCAGGGTGCGGAAGTCGAAGCTCTGTACCTCGGAGCGGCCCTCCATGTGGTTGCGCGTGATGATGCCGCAGAGCGTCGTGACGAAGGTCTGCGGGTCTACGGTGTGGTTGGTGGTGGTTTCGACGCCGGATTTGGGCACGGGAAGGTTCGCTACGGATCTGCCCGGAGGGTCGTTGGGCAGCGGCAGGATCTTGGTCTCGATGTTGAAGCGCACCTTGGCGGCGTTGGCGGCACGGGCGGCGGCATCGGGGTTCGATTTGCCGGGGCCGGTGGTGTAGTACGTCACATAGAAGGCGACGAAGTGGTAAAGCTGCTCGACGTTGGTGGGGACGTAGGGGTTGATGAGGTGTTCTTGTTTGGCGAAGGCCACTGCGACGGGCGATAAAGCGAGATCGTTGGTCTGCTTAGGAAACTGGGTGTGGAGCTTGTCGCAGATGAAGGTGCGCTGCGCCTCTTTGGAAGAGATGTCGCGGGTGTAGACGCGGTTTTCGAGCGTGTACGGCGTGCCGTCGGCGTGGCGGCAGGACTGCGGGTTGAGAAACTGATCGTGCCAGATCATGGAGACGTGGTCGGTGGTAACGCCGGTGTCGGTCTCGAGCGTGGTGGCGAGGTGGTCGAGCCCATCTTCAAATGACGGCAGAGTATTTTCAGGCCGAAGTCCGCGGCCTCCGCGATGGGCGGCGACGTCGAAGCTGGCGAAGTAGGCGGCGTCGTCCGGGTGGGCTGCCTTCTCTTCTTTCAGCACGGATTGAAGCATGTCGGGGAAATCGGTGATGATGCCGTCGACGCGCAGGTCGATGAGCGCGCGCATCTTGTCGGGAGTATCGGTCGTCCATGGAACGACGCGGAAGCCTGCCTTGTGCAGTTGGGCCACGTTGACCGGAGGATTGGCTCCGAGCAGCGTGGCATCGACGGGCGACAGGACAGGGACGGGCGCGCCGTGAGCTTCCGCATGGGCGCGGGCGGCGGTCATAAGGCCGAGATAAGGATTGGTGGGCATGGTGGGGGCCTGCTGTGCAGTGAGAGTGGTGGCTGTGAGGACGAAAGCGGCGACGGCGAGAGGCTGAAATCTCATGGGGGCTGATGATAGCTGGTCAAGATGATTTTGGCGTAAAAGGGTCGTCTCTGGAGGAATGCCCCAGGGGCTGAAGTCCCGGTTCGGTGCGGTCTGATCTCGAAGCCACGCTAAACAGCACGTCATCTCGACCGAAGGCGACGCTTTTGTCGTCGTCGTGGAGAGACACCTGTATTTCGTCTTTGCGGTTGCTCGGCTTGTTCCAAGCCAGCGATCCGGATTGCTTTGGCGGAAGAGCATTTTTGCTGACGATGCATGACCTTGCTGATCCGAAGAAAGACTAAATACAGGGGTCTCTCCACTCCGCTTCGCTCCGGTCGAGATGACGTGCTTCAGTGGCACGGGGCTATGTTGAGATGACGTGCTTCAGGGGTGCGGGCTAGGTTGAGGCGATCTGGATTCAGTGGCACGAGGCTTTGTTGAGGCGACGTGATTCAGCGGTAACGAGGCTATGCTGAGGCGATCTTCGTTCAGGGGCTGATGGAGTTATCGCAGCGCCGCGGCCAGATTTCCTTTTGCCGCTTCGAGCTTCGCTTCGGCGGCATCACGGTCGAGCGAGAGTTTCTGCATGACGATGGCGGTCTTTACCGTTCCGGCTTCCGCGAGCAGCTTTGCGGCGGCGGCCTGATCGACGCCGGTGGCCGCTCCGATAATTCGCTGGGCACGGTCGACTAATTTGGCGTTGGTCGTCTGCACGTTGACCATCAGGTTGCCATAGACGGCGCCCGCACGGATCATGACCCCGGTGCTCAGCATATTGAGCACTAATTTTGTGGCGGTCCCGGCCTTCATGCGCGTGCTTCCGGTAAGCACCTCGGGGCCGGTGACGGGAGCGATGGCGATGTCGGCGATGGCAGCCATCTCGGAGCCGGGGACGCAGGTGAGGGAGATCGTGAGTGCGCCGAGTTTGCGGGCGTGGGCCAGCGCGCCGAGGACATACGGGGTGCGTCCGCTGGCGGCGATGCCGATCAGGGCGTCCTGCCCGGTGAAGGCGCGGGAGATCAGGTCGGCTGCGCCCTGCTCGGGGGAGTCTTCGGAGCCTTCGCTGGAGTTGCGCAGCGCGCTGTCGCCACCCGCGATGATGCCCTGGAAGAGGGTGGCCGGGACGGAGAAGGTTGGCGGGCACTCCGAGGCGTCGAGTACGCCGAGGCGCCCGCTGGTGCCTGCTCCTATATAGAAGAGGCGGCCTCCCTGCTCGAAGCGTGCAGCGATGGCGTCGACCGCATTGGCGATATGGGGAAGCTCGGCGGCGACGGCGGCGGCGACCCCGGCGTCCTCGTCGTTGATGACGCGCAGCATCTCGAGCGTGGGGAGCTGGTCGATGTGTTCGCTGGCGGGGTTTCGGGCTTCGGTGGGCAGCGTGGAGAGATTCATGGTGCTTCTATGATGGCGCTGCACGGGAAATGAGGCAACGGTTAGGTTTCGAGGTTGTAGGATGGGTGATGACGATTTTGTCTGGAACCTTCAGGTGAACTCGCTAACAATTTGCCTGTCCCATATAATCAAGGCTTCGCTGTGATGTGCTGGCGGAGCGTTATTTCTAGAGCAGTGAGGGTGTGCGTATCTTTACCGTGAATCGAGAGAGCGGAAGCTCCCTGAAAAGTAAGACCAAGCCTGTGTGCACGCGCTCCAGCCGCTCCCGTATTGCCCAAGCCGTGCTCTTTTTCTCCCTTGCCGCCTTCGCTGTACCGGCGCTGACGGCGCAGAACAATGCCGCCACCACTCCTACCGCGGAGCAGGGCGTGCAGACGCTGTGCCAGCCGGAAGTGATCGGCAACCGGCGCATCCCCAAGGAGTCGGTGCTGGCGCGCTTGTTCAGCCACCAGAACGACTTGTACGATCCCGCGGTCGTGGAGCGGGACTTCAACTCCCTGTGGAACACGGGCTACTTTGACAACATCCGCATCGAGCGCATCGACACGTCCAAGTGCGTGCAGCTCATTATCTATGTCAAGGAAAAGCCGACCATCAAGGAGCTTCTCTATAAAGGGATGAGCTCGATCTCGCAGTCGGACGTGCTCGAGGCCTTCAAGAAGGCCAAGGTCGGTCTCTCGGTCGAGAGCCAGTACGACCCCACCAAGATCAAGCGCGCCGAGACCGTCATTAAAGAGATGCTGGCCGCGCATGGCCATCAGTTCGCCAGCGTCACCGAGACCATCAAGACCATTCCTCCGGCGGGCGTCTCCGTCACCTTCAACGTGAAGGAAGGACCGACGGTGAAGGTTGGCAAGATCGAGTTCAGCGGCAACAGCGCCCTGAGCGACCGCACCCTGCGCCGGGCGATGAAGAACCTCAAGCCGATCGGGATTCCACACTCCATCATTCTCGAAAACCTCTTTGCCCGTACCTTCGACGCGACCAAGCTCGACGAGGACACGGAGCGCGTCCGCGCGGCGTATCGCGACCGTGGCTACTTCAAGGCATTGACCTCGCAGCCCACCACCCACATCCGTAACGCGGGCGGTCTGAACCCCTTCACCCTGCGTCCTTCCAAGGGCAAGCGCGTCGATATCCTGATGCCGGTCGAAGAGGGCGACCGTTATCGTCTGGGCGGCATTACCTTCTCCGGCAATAAGGCTGTGACCAACATGCGGGTTCTGCGTGCTCAGTTCATACAGAAGGATGGCGAGTGGTTTGACGCCACCAAGTTCCAGAAGGGCCTCGACCAGTTGCGCAAGTCCTACGGCGAACTGGGCTACATCAACTTCGTCGGATCGCCGACCCCGCGCATCGACGACGCCAAGAAGCTGATCTACCTGAACATCGACATCGACGAGGGCAAGCCCTTCTACGTGTCGCGCATCGAGTTCACCGGCAACACCATCACCCGCGACAAGGTCATTCGCCGCGAACTTCTGCTTGAAGAGGGCCAGGTCTATAACAGCCGCCTCTGGGACCTCTCCATTCTGCGCCTGAACCAGCTGAACTACTTCGACACGCTGAAGGCCGATCAGGACTCCGAGAGCCGCCAGAACGCGGACGACGGCACCGTCGACCTGCTGCTCAAGCTGAAGGAGAAGGGCAAGAACTCCATCGGCCTGAACGGCGGCATCAGCGGCCTATCGGGAACCTTTATCGGGTTGAACTACTCGACCAACAACTTCCTTGGACTGGGCGAGACGCTCTCGGTGCAGGCGAACATCGGCGACCTGTCGCGCAACCTGAGCCTCGGATTCACCGAGCCTTACCTGCACAACAAGCCGATCTCGCTGGGCATGCAGGTCTTCACCACCAAGTACGACTACAACCCGGCCAAGAGCTACGGCATCGCCAAGGGGCAGTCGGACAACCTGACCAACGCGCAGCAGTCGCAGTTGACCAACTACAACACGGCGACTACCGGTTTGACGGTGACGACGAGCGAACCGCTGCGGCATCTGTGGTCGCGCACCGGTGTTACCCGCATTGGCCTGTCCTACTCCCTGTCGCGTTCTTCGGTCTCGACGTTCAACGACAACACGCGAAACGTCTTCCAGTCGCTGGCCTTCCGTTCCGGGGTTCAGGGCCCCAACCAGTTGAACGGCATCGTAACCTCGGTGCTGACGCCGAGCTTCACCTTCTCGAGCCTCGACCGCTCGGTCGGGCCGCATAGCGGCAAGGACTTCAACGTCGATATCCAGGTCGCGGGCATCGGCGGCAACGTCAAGTACTACTCGCCGCAGATGAGCTACCGTCAGTTCTTCCCGATGAAGGGCCTGAAGGTCAACCGCGAAGGCCACAACGTGCTCGGCTACCGTCTCCAGTTCGCGCACACGTCGGGCTTTGGCGGCGATGTTGCTCCGCCGACCAACCGCTTGTACAGCGGCGGCGATCAGGATGTTCGTGGCTTCGACGTTCGTTCGGTCGGACCGTATACCTTCATTCCTACGCGGGTGATGTTCAACCTGACCAACCCCGACGGCAATACGGTCCCCATCGATCCCACCAACCCGACGCTGGGCGCGATCAAGATCCCGCTCCCGGTGTACCGCATGGTATCGATCGGCGGCGACACCAGCTTCACCGGCAACGTGGAGTACCGCATTCCTATCGTCAGCCAGGTGACGTTCGCGTTCTTCACCGACTTCAACCTGACCTTCGACGCCCAGCCGAACCAGTTGCGGCAGAGCGTTGCCGGCCAGTCGGTCATCGCTGGAGCTTCCTACGGCTGCCCCACCTTCGTCAACGGCTCCTGCTTCGGCGGCCAGTCGGTGGCGTTCCCGGACCGGCTGCATGTGGTTCCGGGCACCAACTTTGTGCCGCGCATGTCGAACGGTGCTGAGCTTCAGGTGATCCTGCCCATCGTGAATGCTCCGTTCCGCCTCTACTACGCCTACAACCCGCTGCGGCTTTACAAGACCATTCCGCAGGAGCTTGCCGTGCCGAACTCGGGTGCGGGCAACAAGTTCCAGAGCTTCTTCCCGACCTCGGATGCGGGCTTGTTCACCTATCAGCAGGCGGTGCAGTACTACGGGGCGAACTACCTGCTCCGCGAGCCGCGCAAGACCTTCCGCCTGACGGTCAGCACGACCTTCTAGGCTTTCCCAACCCTGTATCGAGGATGAGGCCCGGCGTGATCGCTGGGCCTTTTCCTTGCTGCCGCTGGGTCTTCCGAAAACTCCATACCAAAGACTCGCTGCGCGCCATCTAACCGTCTATGGCACGCAAACCAAGAGCGGGAGATGTTCTACTCTCTCAATAAGGAGAAACACGATGGAACGCAGCGCAAGCGCAGTCTGGCATGGCAGTTTGAAAGAGGGCAAGGGCTCGATCTCGACCCAGAGCGGTACCTTGAAGGAGACGCAGTTCAGCTTCGCCACCCGGTTCGCCGACGGCGTCGGAACCAACCCTGAAGAGTTGATCGCGGCGGCCCATGCAGGCTGCTTCAGCATGGCGCTGAGCGCGCAGTTGACCGAAGCCGGCCTCGTTCCCGACTCCATCGAGACCACCGCTGTGCTGACACTCGATCTGCACGGCGATGGCCCCACCATCACCAAGATCCATCTCACCACCAAGGCCAAGGTTCCCGGTGTGGACAAGGCGAAGTTCGACGAGCTGGCGAACAAGGCCAAGGTCGGCTGCCCGGTCTCAAAGGTATTGAAGGCCGCAGAGATCACCCTCGACGCCACACTGGTTTAGAGCCTCTGTCCCTGCGACCAAAAGCTCGGGTGCCCCATCCTTCGCAGCCTTATCGCGAAGGGTGGGAGCGTAAACTTCAGCCCTGCCAGCCGCGGCCTCACCTAAGTTCAAGTCTCTGAGACAAGAAAGAGTTCTTCCCATGCTTCGTCTTTTGAGCATCGCGTTTTTGATCGGCCTGATGGCGGTCGCAGCTCCCGCACCGGCCCAGACCGTGGCTCCCGTAGCGACAACGGCCCGTCCCACACCGCCTACCCGCGACCCCCACACCCCGGGCTATGTCATGGCCAAAGAGCTGCCCGACGGCACCAATGCTCCGGCAGATGTTGATGGAAACTTCATCATCGGCGCAACCCACACCCCGGCTCCGGAGATGTCTGTACAGCCCGGCGTACCCCAGGGAACGGTCTCGGAGTTCGTCATGCAGTCGGCGGATAGCAAGCTCTATCCCGGCATCGCACGCGAGCCCGACACCTTTGGCACGTCCGACCCAACCGACCCGGCAAAACTGGTGGTGACGACCAGCCATCCCGCCGCCTATACGCGTCGTGTCGAAGTCTACGTTCCCAAACAGTATGTCCCCGGCACCGCCGCTCCCTTCATCGTCGGGACGGACGGCCCCGACCGGGCGCTGTTCACCGCGCTTGACAACCTGATCGCCGAGCACAAACTGCCGGTAATGATCGCCATCTCCATCAGCAACGGCAGCGGCGACGCCCAGGGCAGCGAGCGCGGCCTCGAATACGACACCATGTCGGGCCGCTACGCCGAGTTCGTCGAGAAGGAAGTTCTACCCGTGGTGGAGGCAAAATACCACGTCAAGCTGACCAGCGATCCCGACGGCCGCGCCACCATGGGCGGCAGCTCCGGCGGTTCGTGCGCGCTCATCATGGCGTGGTATCACCCGGAGTGGTACCACCGAGTGCTCACCTACTCCGGCACCTACGTCAACCAGCAATGGCCGTCCAACGCGCAGACCCCGCACGGCGCATGGGAGTTCCACGAGCACCTCATCCCTGATTCTCCGGTCAAGCCGCTGCGTATCTGGATGGAGGTCGGCGACCTCGACCTCTTCAACCCCAACCTCATGCGCGACAACATGCACGACTGGGTAGTCGCCAATGAGCGCATGGCTAAGGTGCTGGCGGCCAAGGGCTATCACTACCAGTTTGTCTTTGCCCGCAACGCTGGCCACACCGACCGCGCCGTGAAGCAACAAACGCTGCCCGAGGCGCTCGAGTATCTATGGCAGGGCTATCCCATCGCAGCCGAGCAGCACTAAGCTGCCGGCTCATGCCTCCGGCCTTAGAACCTGTCTAAAGCAAATTTCCCGATGGTGTAGAGGGTTATAGTTCGGGCCTTCAGCCCTCATCTTGGCTGGGCACGGATACCCAGGGCTTTGCCCTGGGCTGGTATGGGCCGCGCCGTTGGCGCTCCAATGCGATCAACCCGCTCTACACCATTAAGAAATTTGCTCTAAAAACTCTGAAAGTCGCATCCAAACTCAAAATATCGTCATCTCGACCGGAGCGCAGCGGAGAGACCCCTGTATTTCGCCGTTGCCTGTTCTTTCTCACTGAAGGCATCGGTCATCCATGACAGTTTTTAGACAGGCTCTTAGTGCGAGTGGCCGTGGTGGTGGTCGTGCGCGCCCACAGCTTCGAGCTCAGGCGGAGCGCTGCAGCCATGAGTGGTCTCGCAGCCGCGGGTCTCAAATTGAATCGTGGTGTGGTGGATGTGGAAGCGGTCGCGCAGGGCGCAGTTGATGGCTTCGAGAATGCTGCTGCATTCCGACATCGGCATCTCCGGAATGGTCACATGGCTGGCCAGCGCGCGCGACTGCGAGCCCAACGACCAGATGTGCAGATCGTGGACGTTGACCACTCCCGGAACCGACTGCATGGCCTCGCGTACCGAGCTGAGTTGAACATTGCGCGGCGTACCTTCGAGCAGAATGTTCAGCGTCTCGCGAACGATGCCGACCGAGCTCCATAGAATCATGGCGGCGATGATGATCGAGAGCAGAGGGTCGATCCAGGTCATGCCGGTAAACAGGATCGCCGCGCCGCCGACGATGACTGCGGCGGTCGAAAGCGTATCGCCCAGCATGTGCAGAAAGACGCTGCGGATGTTGACGTCGCCTGAGAAGCGCCACAGCAGCGTGGCCACCGTGCCGTTCATCACCACGCCAGCCGCGGCGACATACATCATCAGCCTCGGCTGCACTGCCACCGGCGCGTTGAGACGGTGGATGGCAGCGATGGCGATCCATGCGGCGAGCACGATCAGCGTAAGCGCGTTGACGAAGGCGGCGAGCACACCGGCGCGCTGGTAGCCAAAGGTCTTCTCTTCCGTAGCAGGCCGCGCCTGAAAGTAGACGGCGACGAAAGACAACACGATGGCCAGCAGGTCGGAGACGTTATGCCCGGCCTCGGAGATAAGGGCCAGCGAATGGGCGCGCAACCCGAAGACGAAGGTCGCGACCACATAAGCAAGGGTCAACCCCATGGAAAACTGCAGGACGCGCTGCATCTTGCGGTTAGGGGTGGCGACCATGTGCATGATCTAAGTGTAGTCCTGCCTCAGATGCGGTTCAATCCGTTGCAACTGAATGCAGCGCTATTCCGCCCGGAGAGCTTCCGAAGGCTCAATGGAAGCGGCACGGTGCGCGGGCAATAGTCCGGCGATCAGCGCGCAAACACATAAGGCAACGGCTGCTCCGCCCAGCACCAACGGATCGAATAAGCCAACTCCGTAGAGCTGGTGCGCCAGATAGCGGCCACAGACGATGGCCAGAGGAATGCCGATACCCAGTCCAAGGCCGATCTGCGAGAAGATCCCACGCAGAATCATGCTGACGACGTTGCCCCGATCTGCCCCGAGGGCCATGCGAACGCCAATCTCGTTGGTGCGGCGAGTGACGTTGTACGCCGTCACACCGTACAGTCCGACGGAGGCCAGCAAAAGTGCAAGCAGGCTGAAGAGGCCGGTAAGCCGGGCCATCAAGCGCTGCTGGTTGAACTGAACGGCCACCTGCTCGCTATAGGTCATGACATTGGTCGGAGACAGGTCGGGATTAATGCTGGCGAGGGCTCGACGTAACGGCTTCTCGTAGCTCTCCGGCGCGCCAGCGACACTCAGTTGAATCGACCGGAAGTACATCGTGGACGTCTCCAGCCGGGCATAGCCCGTCTCTGGATAGTGGATCGCCTGCGCGAACGGCACAAAGTACATCGGCATCTGCGTCGAGGCGGGACTTTGATACATCGTGTTCTTGACCACGCCGACAATCTCATAATCGTAGCCATGGCCAGCCAACGACAGGCCAAAGTGCTTTCCAATCGCATCGCTTCCGGCGAAGAACTTTCGCGCGAAGGCGTCATCGACTACAGCCACATGCTGCGAGGTCGCCGTGTCCTGCTCCGTAATGGGACGGCCCCGCAGCACCGGCGTTCCAATGGTTTCAAAGTAGTGCGGGCTCACCCGCAGAGAGATGACGTCGGTGTCTCCAATCCAACTCTCCGAGCGCCCTCCAATCGAGATATCCATGGTCATGCAGCAGCCATTCTGCGGGCTGAACCGCGAGAAGCTGGCGCTGCGAACCCCGGGGATTCCTTGAAGGCGGTCCTGCACCTGTTGGTAGAGCGCGGGCAGTTGTTCCGGCTTATACCCGGCCCCCAGAGGATCGATCGAAGCGATCAGCCGCCCTTGCGTCTCAAAGCCCATGTCGGCCTTTTCAAGATTGCGCAGGCTCTGCGTCACCAGACCGGCGACGGCCAGCAGAACCAGCGAGAGCGCTGCCTGCACCACAATCAGCACCTTCTGCGGCCGCACTGCCTTGCCTCCTATATTGCGTGAACCGCTCCGCAGACCCTCCGACGGATCGGCATGTGTCCCGATCCATGCCGGTGCGACTCCGAAGACGATTCCTGTAATCAGCGAGATCAACAAGGCGAAGCCCAGGATCGCCAGCGAAGGCGACGCGCTGATGGGAACATAGGTCGCGCCCCGAAAGGCCATCAGCAGCAGCGCCTTTGCTCCTCCATAAGCGAGCAGCGTTCCCGCCGCGCCGCCGATCAGCGAGAGCAGCACGCTCTCCGTCAGCACGGCGCGTATCAGCCGCAGGCGCGTCGCTCCAAGGGAGAGCCGGAGAGCCGTCTGCTGCTGCCTCGCCGCACTGCGGGCCATCAGCAGGTTCGCCAGGTTTGCACAGGCAATCAACAGCACAAGCATCGAAGCAAGGGAGAGCAGATAAAGGCCATTCCTCGATCTGCTTCGGAACTGCGAGATGCCGCCTCCGCCTGGAGTAAGGAGAATTTTCTGGTTGGGCAGCTTTGCAAGATCGGCTTTATCGAGATGCCCGTCAGCGAGAAGCTTCTGCTGCAATTGCGCGGTGAGTTGAGCCTGAACTGTGGCCGGGCTCATCCCCGGTTTGAGCCGTCCAAAGAGATAGAGCCACGCCATTCCCGGCGTGTGAAAGTTTGCGGTATCTCCCTGCTCCTCGAAGACTGGCTCCTGATGCAGCGGAATCCATAAGTTGGCCGGATCGCTCTCCAGCCGGTCGCCAAAGAACTGCGGCGCGGCAATGCCCACCACGGTAACTGGCAAGCCATTGAAGCTGAAAGTCGAACCAATGACGGAGGGATCGGAGGCATAGGTCTGTCGCCACATGCGATAGCTCATCACCGCGACGGCAGGTGCCTCCGGTCGGTCATCGGAGGGGTTCAGCAACCTGCCTGCGCTCGGCTGAACCCCAAAGGTTGAGAAGTAGTTACCCGAGACGAACTCGCTCTTCGTGTTTTGAGCGGCTGCATTCGAACCGGCGCGGCGGATGCTCATGGCAAACCTGCTGCCGGAAAAGGCTGTGATCTGCTCAAACGACGGGGAGCTTTCCGTCAGGTGCTGGTAGAACGGATAGTCGAAGATGCTCCACGAGTCCTGCAGGCCGCCCCACTCGCAGCAGAGATTGCCATCGCCGATGCGGTAAAGCTGCTGCGGGTTTGCAATTGGCAGCGGCTTCAACAGCACCGCATGGACCAGGGTAAAGATGGCAATGTTGGCTCCAATGCCCAGCGCCAGCGTCAAGACCGCGGTCAAGGTAAAGCCGGGCGCCTTGCGCAGTTGACGGAAGGCGTAACGCAGATCCTGCGAGAATGTCATCGTTCACCTCAGAAGGGCACCTTGCCGCCAATCCTAATGGCGCCATAAAGCTAATGGCACGTGAAGCGCCAAAGAGGCCGACGACGAAGTGGTTCAAAACATGGGCTGTCTGCGCGATGGCGCGTTCCACTTCGACGAGTTCGGTGTCCGAGTTCGCAAAAGCATGTCCGGAATTGAACAGATGGAAAGGAAGCTGATGAAAACTGCCAACGCCGATCAGTCGGTCTCAGAATCGTGCGGATGCGGGCTAAGCCGCAGGCCGTTCCATGACTCCGAGACGACGATGCTGTTACCGGGGTTATGCATGTCGTAGCGCACCTGGATGGGAAGGTCGGCGCGAACGTCGCGGACGTGCTCGGCGAGGTAGGTCACGTCCTGGGCGCACTCATAAGTGACCCCGGCGATGCGGTAGTTGTAGACGATGACCAGTGGCTCCGCGCTTTCGTCATCCTGCTGCACCGGCACGTCGGTGATGCTGCCGTCGGTGATGCGCCCGGTGCTGGCCAGCAGTTCGCGGCGCTCCCGTTCAATCTCTTCTGCGCTTGGCCGCGGCCGTCGCAGCGCGTACCAGGCAATACCGGCCACAGCAGCGGTGCCCATCGCAATAGCGGCAATGTTGCGCGAGGCGCGGAGGTCGAGCGGCAGATGCGATGAAATCAAAGAAAGCAACACAGTGTCTCTGCCCAAAAGCATAGCCTATCCCCGGTAAGCAGACGATGATTCCAATGGGGGAGTAGTGTCAGACGATATTCCGCTGCGTCAAAAGGGAACTGGCGCAACCGGCTGCAACTGCGCGGCGCGAATTCCGAATCTCTAAAAAGTAAGGGGAAAATGCGGAATCACGCGCTTTTGCAGCAAAAAGCACTCCCCGCCGCAACGGGAAGCGGTCGATTTCCAGTAGAATTTGCTTTGGCGCATCCGCGCATGAGGACATGGGTTATGGCATCGGCGATGCAGAATATTGAGGCGTTGAAGAGTACACACCAGGAGTTGAAGACGCGGATGGAGAAATCGGTCGACGACTTCCGTGCGAACCTGCTCTCAGCGCGCACCGGGCGGGCGAACGTGCACATGCTCGACCAGATCCGGGTGGACTACTACGGCACCGACACCCCGGTCGCCCAGCTGGGCCAGGTCAGCACCCCCGAGCCGACGCTGATCCTGGTGTCGCCCTACGACATGGGCATGGTCTCGGCCATCGAGAAGGCCATCCGCACCTCGGGCACGGGCCTGAACCCGATGTCTGACGGCAAGGTGATCCGCGTGCCTGTGCCACCCATGACCGAGGAGCGGCGCAAAGACGTGGTCAAGCAGTTGAACAAGACGCTCGAAGACCACAAGACCGCCATCCGCAGCATCCGCCGCGACGGCAACGACCAGATCAAAAAGGCAGCCAAGGACAAGCTGATCTCCGCCGACGACGAGAAACGCGCCAGCGAAGAGGTGCAGCAGTTGACCGATGCCGAGATCAAGCGGATCGAGGAGCTGTTCAAGGCCAAGGAAAAGGAAGTCATGACCTTTTAGAACCTGTCTCAAAACTCTAATAACCTGTCTAAAAACTCAAAACAGGCCCTCTCGACCGGAGCAGCAACAAAGCACGTCATCTCGACCGGAGCGAAGCGCAGTGGAGAGACCCCTGTATTTGCTTTTTTCCCCGAACCAGCAAGATCTTGTAAAAGTGGGCCTTGGTAAATCATCTCTTCCTCTATTCCGGATCGTGGATCTGGGTAAACCAGCAACAGCCAAGGCAAAATACAGGGGTCTCTCCGCTGCGGCGGCAAAAGCGCCGCCTTCGGTCGAGATGACGTGCTTTGTTGCTGCTCCGGTCGAGAGGACGTGCCTTTGCCGCATCGGTCGAGATGACGTGGGTACAGAGTTTTTAAACAGATTCTTAGGCTTCCGCGAAGACAAAAAGTAAGGGCCGGGCATGATGCTCGGCCCTTACTCTTTCCAGAGACGTCCAGAGCAGCGATGCCGCAAATGATTTGTCATCCATCGCCGAACCGTCGTCCAGATCGTCCGCTCCTCTGCAAGTCCTCAGCAAGAATTAAGCATCGACCTGTAATCCTGTTGCCTGCATGACATTCCATTCTGTGGTTCTTCGTATCCCCATCGCACTTGTGCTGCTTGTCAGCCTCACCACCGCAGTTGCCCAGTCGCGCTTTTCGATCCATGGCACCGTCACCGACACCACTGGCGCTGCCGTTTCTGCCGTCAGCGTCGAACTTCAGACCACGACCGGCTCCCTCATCGCTCAAACTCTCTCGACCGCAACCGGTGAGTTTGCCATTCCCAATATCTCCGGCGGCTCTTACATCCTCTCGATTCCTGCGGCGAACGGCTTTGCCGCACAGAGCCTTCCTCTTCGCATTTCGGCCTCCCTTCCCACGCTTAAAATCAAGCTCTCGCTTGAGGGCGTTTCGCAGACCGTCAACGTCGGCAACACCCCGCCGCTCTCCACCGAGGCCGCCGACAATAAGGACGCAGTCACCCTGTCGGGCAACGATCTTCAGAAGCTTCCCGTCTTCGATCAGGACTACATCGCCGCGCTGACCCCTTTTCTCGATCCCGGCTCTGTCTCCTCTGGAGGCGCCACGATCCTGGTCGATGGGGTTGAGATGAAGGGTTCCACGGTCTCCCCTTCGGCCATCGCCGAGGTCCGCATCAACAGCGATCCTTACTCCGCCGAGTTTAGCCGCCCCGGCCGTGGCCGCATCGACATCATCACCAAACCGGGCTCGCCCGAGTTCCACGGCACCATCAACTTCATCGCCCGCGATGCCACCTTCAACGCAAAGAACTACTTTGCTCCCACCCGGCCGCCCGAGCAGCGCCGCATCTATGAAGGCCATCTCACCGGCCCCGTCGGCCATGGCGGCCACACCACTTTTCTCTTCTCCGGCGACCGTCGCGAGGACGACACCGCTGTGGCAGTTCACGCCTTTGGACCGCACGGCCTGATCGCCTCCAATGTCCAGGCCCCGCGCCGCGACACTCAGATCTCCTTCCGCGTCGGACACGACTTCTCCGCCGCTCATCGCCTCTCCCTCGGCTACAACTTCGAGTACGGCACACGCCAGAATATGGGGGTCGGCGGCATCGTTCTTCCTGAGGCAGGCATCCACACCGACTCCCGCGAAGACGACCTCATTCTCAACGACCGCATCATCATCACCCCCAATCTCCTCAACCAGCTACAGATCACCTTCGAAAAAGATGAGGATGTCTCCCGCAGCGTCACCAACGCTCCGTCCCTGCAGATCCAGGACTCCTTTACCGGTGGGGGCGCCCAAGCCGACCTCAACCGCACCGAAAACACGGTCCACATCAACGAAGTCGTCAGTTGGTCCCATAAGAGCCACTACATCCGCTTTGGCTTCAACGGCCCCCAGATCAGCCGCCGCGCCGTCGACGACCACACCAACCGTCTCGGCACCTTCAACTTCAACTCTCTCGCGGACTATACCTCCTCCACCCCTTACGTCTTCACCCAGCAACAGGGAATCGGTCGTGGCCTCTATTGGATCAACGAGCTCGCGAGCTTTGTTCAGGACGATATCAAGGTGAGCAAGGACTTTCAGCTTACGGTCGGACTCCGCTACCAGTGGCAGACCTACATCAGCAGCGTCAACAACTTCGCGCCGCGAATCTCTGCCGCGTACTCCGTCAACGGGAAGACCATCCTGCGCGCAGGAACAGGCATCTTCTTCGACCGCATGGGTGGAGATTTCCCGGTAACGTTCAAACTCCACAACGGCATTGTCCTGCGCTCCTTTCAGGTTCTCAACCCCGGCTACCCTGATCCTCTGCCCCCCGGCCAGCCCATCACTGCGCTGCCCAGCAGTATTGTCCGCGTAGGCCCTCAGGTGCATACGCCTTATGCCGTCCAGTACAGCTTCGATGTCGAACGCCAGCTTACGCCTGCCATGACGATTTCCGGCGGCTACCGCGGAAATGTCGGCATCTCCAGCTTCCGTTCCCGCGATGCCAACGCTCCGGTTGGGCCATCCTACTCGGCACGCCCCGATCCCGCGCTCGGCTTCGTTCAGCAGATCGAATCCGGCGGCCGCTCCTATTCGAATGCTTTCGATGTCTCCTTCCGGGGTCGCGCCGGACGCTGGTTCGACGGGCAGGCCCAATACACTCTCAGCCGCGTCAAGACCAATACCGGCGGCCTCAACTTCTATCCCCAGGACCAGTACAACCCGAATGCCGAGTGGGGACGGTCCGACATCGACCGTCTCCACCGCTTCAACCTCATCGGGAACATCAACCCCGACCACTGGCTGACCCTCGGCATCTCCGCCACTCTTTATTCCGGCGCACCCTATACCGAAACGGCAGGCTCAGACCTCTTCCATACCGGACTCGGAAACGCCCGTCCCACCGGTGTCGGGCGCAATACGCTTCAGGGTGGAGGCACGGCTGACCTTGACCTGCTTTGGGACCACGACTTCAAGCTCACTCAGGCCAAAGGCGATCATGCCAGGCTCCTCAATCTGGGGGTCTCCGGCTTCAACGTCCTCAATCACGCCAACTACAGCAATTACATCGGCAGCATTCGCTCACCGCTCTTCGGCCAACCCACCGCGGCTCTCGCGGGCCGACAACTTCAGTTCGGTATCCGCTACCAGTTCTAACCGGCCAGCAGGTCTTCGGGAGTGCTTTAAGGATAGCTAGACTCCCTGATACACCAGCCGGACGAACATCTCCGGGCTGACGAAGCCGGTGTGCCACTTGGCGTCGAACGACGCGGTGGGCTTGGCGGTGACCGCCTCGTCGATGGTCCTTCCCTGCTTCTTCAACGCCGCCACCTTGTCGCGGATGGCGATCAGCATGTCATGCGACTCCGAGAGCTGGTCCTTGTTGCCGACGGCGCCATGGCCTGGGATCAGGATCGTCGAGTCGGTCCCGACGGAGAGGTTGCGCTCGGTGGCGCGAATCATGCCGTCGATGTGGCCTCCGGTCGAGTAATCGATGAACGGATAGGCGCCGCTGAACCAGGTGTCGCCGGTGTGCAGAATATCGGCGTCGGCAAACAGGACAGAGATGTCGGTGTCGGTGTGGGCCGGGTCGTAGTGGCTGAGGATGATCGCCTTGCCGTTGATCTTCATGTTGTCGTCCTTGATGAAGGTCTTGGTAGGCAGCGCGCCGAGGGGCGCAGGCGGAAAGTGCGCGTTGAAGATCTCGATGAACTGCGGCGTGCTCAGGCGCTGGCGAGTCTTATCGTGGGCCACGATGGTCGCTCCCGCTGCATGAATCCACTCGTTGCCGTCGGTGTGGTCATAGTGCCAGTGCGTGTTGATGAGCCCCTCGATGGGATCGGGGCTGATGGCTTTGAGCGCAGCCGTGATCTGCGGCCGCGAGGTCGAGATTCCGGCATCGACCAGCAGCTTGCCCTCCGGCCCGGGCAGCACCGCGATGTTGCCACCCGATCCGATCAGCACGCTGATGCCGCCGCGAAGCTTCTGCGTAGTGATCTTTGCCGTGGCCGCGTCCACACGCGCCTGCGTGACCACAATGGGCTCGGCCCCATCCTGCTGCGCGAAAAGAGACCGGGGAGCGAGCCACGCCGCAGTAGCGGTAGCAGCAGAGGCGCCAAGAAAACGGCGGCGAGAAAACTGGTTTGCAGGATGGACCATCATGGGGCCTCGTGAAGTGAGATTGTTGGAACAAAAAAGAAGCTGAATTGAATACACAACGGAGTATTAGCTAACGTGCAGCGACGGCGGCGCGCCGACCGACGAAAGCAAACATAAAGAGCATCACTGCCGTCAACCAGCCGCCAAAACTCGGCGCGACAGGCAGATAAAGCCCGATGACGAATCCGGATGCGATGAGCAATCCGGCAAGCACACCAAATTCTGGCATTCCGTAGAGAAAGATAAACGGCAAATAATGAGCGCCCAGGGCGATCATGAATGCTGGATAGAACCAACTGTGGTGATACGCTGTGGCCGCGAAGACCAGCGGAAGCGTGAATGGCAGGACGAAGGCCACCTGAATCGCTAGTCCATTCATCGGATGCCGTTTGGGTAAAGAAGCAGGCCGTCCCATCAGGCGCAAGACCAATTGAGTCAAAGGGAAGATGAAAAATCCGCCGATGACAAGAACCAGAATCTCCGTCCTGAATGAGAGCCACGTCGCGCTGGCCGCAGAAAGAAACCAAACTCCGCTCGACACCAGTTGGCCCACAAACCCGCCGATAAAAGTTGTTCGTACATCTCTTTGTGCCTGGGCTATTTCCACGATGAGCAATCGTAACTCATAGCCGATTCGCGCTCAGAATCTATCTGAGTTCCGGCTCGTTGATGAGGCCATCGATAAATGTTGTAACGCGTGGAGCTGACCAGTTTGCCGCTGCCGTGTGTCTGGCCGCGAGACTTCCGTCGCGGGCGTATAAAAATGTCGCCGGAAATTGATTCAGTTGCATCGATGCAGGAATGTCCCCGTCATCCATCGTGTAAAAAGGGAGATCGTAACCGTGACGTTGGGCGAAAGCGCGAACGGTGGCAGGCGAATCTAACCGCGAGACGATCAGGAAAGCGACATTCGGATCATTGCGATAGTGGTTGTAGAGCTTTTGTACCGCAGGCATTTCAGCGACACACTGAATGCACCAGGTTCCCCACAGGTCGACAAACACCACTTTTCCTCTCGTCTCAGAGAGCCGCTCTACTTTCCCGTCCAAGGTGCGGAAAGGGAAGTCGTCTGCCGATTGATGGATGCGAATCAAATCGGGAGCCTGCTCGTTGAGGGCGATGCGGTGTTGGATAAGCTCCCAACCCACAACTGCAGTTGCTCCCAAGGTCAACAAGCAAAGGAAAGCGATGACGGCGATCTTTTTCATCAAGGTCATGGCGGATGCCAGGCGTCTACGTGTTCCATGTTACGGTAATGAAAAAAAATAACGCTGAGAGCAGGATAAGTTGGCGTGGTTCACGCAAATTCCCGCAGCAAAATTACCAGTTTTCGAATCCCGTGAAATCATGGCAGCATGTCGAATGTGTGCCGATCAGTTTTTGCCCAGTAGAGGAACGTCGGTGCTTTTGCGTATACTCGTCAGCCTATGCTGAAGACCATATTTTCCTGTACTGTAGCGGGCAGCGTCTGCCTGGGCTTGTTCCCCGGCGCCGGTCTGGCCCAGAGCCGTCCCGGAGCCCTCGGCCACGCCGCGTTGATCGTGGTGAACCAGGGCGACTCCAATGTCAGCATCGTGAACCCCGCTACCGGCTCGCAACTGGGCACGGTCGCCGAGAACACTCCCGGCATCCACGGCCACGAGGCCGCCACCTCTCCCGATGGTCGCCTTGCTTATGTGCCCATCTACGGCAGCACCGGCGTGGGCAAGCCCGGTCTGAACGGACGCTCCATGCTGGTCATCGACATCGCCAGCCGCAAGATCGTCAACAAGCTCGACTTCGGCCACGAGGTCAGGCCGCACTGCGCCGTCTACGATCCCAACAGCGGCATGCTCTACGTCACCACCGAGCTCGACCAGGCAGTCACCGTCATCGACCCCCACACGCTGAAGATCGTCGGCAAAATTCCCACTGGGCAGGAGCAGTCCCACATGCTCGCGCTGTCGAGCGACGGCAGCCGCGGCTATACCGCCAACGTCGGCCCGGGAACGGTCTCGGTGCTTGACATGAAGGCGCGCAAGGCGCTGGCCATCATCCCTATCTCGAAAGACACGCAGCGCATCTCGGTCTCGCGCGACGACTCCATGGCGTTCACCGCCGACCAGACCCAGCCCCGTCTGGCCGTCATCGATACGGCGACCAACAAGGTTAAAAGTTGGATCACACTTCCCGCCGTCGGCTACGGAACCGCCTCCACCATGGACGGCCGCTGGCTGCTGGTAGCGCTGCCTTCTGTGGATAAGGTGGCCGTGGTCGATCTCAAGAACATGAAGGTGGCCCGAACCATCGACGTTCCCAGTGCGCCGCAGGAGGTCCTGATGCGCCCCGACGGCAAGGTCGCCTATGTCTCCTGCAACAAGACGGGCCGCGTCGCCGCCATCGACCTGGTCGGCTGGAAGGTGGAGAACATTATCGCCACCGGCAGCGGCGCAGACGGTCTGGCCTGGGCGAAGTAGGGTTGAGGTGGTTAGAGCAGGTCGAGAAATTCGGCCACGCTGAGCCCGGCGCAACGAATAAGAGCGCGAAGCGTTCCTACGGAGAGTTCGCGATGCTGTGGGATGGAGAGGTTCGCCCGCTGTCCTGGCTTGGTCATCACGAGATGGCTACCAACCTGTCCTACCGTCTGCCAGCCAGCTTTTGCGAAGGCCTTGGCCGCTTCTTTACCGGAGATATTGGCTAATGTTCCCATAGGTCAGTCAGTTAACAGTAGCCAGTATTCACCTTTGACACGACAGTTTTCTTTGTGGGGAACTGTGCTTGAGATCGACTGATTCTTATACCGCGACCAACAGCGAGGGGCGATCCTCTGGGAGTGCTTTCATTGCCTTCTGATCTTCAGCCCACATCCAGGCCGTAATTGCTTCCTTGATGTTCGTCATGGCCTCTTCTTCGTCGCGGCCCTGAGAGACGCAGCCAGGCAATGCCGGGCATTCAGCGACGATCCAACCATCCTCTGCGGGTTCCATGGTTACGTGAAAAATCATGCGGACGCCTCTGAGAAAGATTCTAACAAGTACGGAAGAGTGAGCCTATTCAGGTGGTGTGGTCTAGCACGATCTTCCAACCTTTGTCCGTCTTTTCGAGCACAACGCTGAAGACCCCTTCGGTGTTGCCGCCCTCCTTCTTGCCGCGCTCCAGGTGATACTTGCCCACCACGATGGCGAAGTTGGCATCGAGCGTCCGCGCCTCCAACTCCGAGAAGGTGAGCGTGCCCATGGCTGCCTTGGTCGGGTAGTCGTGCCTGTACTCCTCCACCAGCCCGGCGAAGCCATGCGAGATCTGGTGCGTGACCATCAGCGTGTCGGGCGCGTCCTTGTAGGTCTGCACGAAGGCGTCGATATCACCATGGTTCCAGGCGGCCTGCTGGGTCAGCAGCACTTTGACCGCGTCGAGTTGCTCCCGCGATGCGGTGGTAAGCGCCTGCATGTCCTGCGTGTGCGCGACAGGCACTGCAAACAGAGCGAGGGCGAGAAGGGCAGGAGCGGCAGCACGAAAGCGCGGCATGGGAGCACCTCAGAATGGTTACGGCCAATGTAGCAAATCCGGATTAAAGAAAAGCGAGCGAACCGGATTAAAAGTATTTTCCTATCTTGGCGAGCTAAAAATCACGTCATCTCGACCGGAGCGAAGCGCAGTGGAGAGACCCCCGTATTTCGCTTTTCCAGGGTCGGTGCGATTCTGCCCTTTCGAGAGATGCACTTCGAAATCCCTTACAGAAGTCCTTACTGTGAGGAACAAAAGCGAAATACAGGGGTCTCTCCACTACGGCCTGCGGCCTCCGGTCGAGATGACGTGTGTTTGTGGTGCTCTGGTCGAGAGGACGTGCGTTTGTGGTGCTTCCATCGAGAGGACGTATCTCGTTCAGGGGCATCGGACACGGAAATCTGCCAGTCCTTGTCCCGGGAGAAACGCGGCTCTCAGCGGTTGTCTTCTACGCGAGCCTTAGCCCCGGCCGTCGGGATGATCCAGATCAGCGTGACCATCGCGATATCGGCCAGCGCCAGCGAAGGATGGTAGTAGGCCAGCGGCATCGCCAGCCCATACAGTCCAAGGCTCAGCAGATGCTTGTGCTGAATGGCAGCGTCCAGCGGATGAAAGGTGCCAGCCACGCGCATTCTGCGCTCGATGGCCAGCCGCAGCAGCAGAAAGCTGAACCCGGTGACCACCATCGAGGCAGCATAGAGCGCGATCGAGAACGAGTCGCTCTCCTTCTCCAGTACGTACGAGGTGAAGTACGGCAGCAGCGACAAACAGAACAGGAAGCCGAGGTTGGCGTAGAGCACGCGCTGGTCTGCCTGCTTGATTCGATGCACCAGATGGTGGTGATTCACACAGTAAATCGCCGTAAAGCTGAACGAGATGAAGTAGACCGCCAGCGTCGGCAGAACCGAGAGCAATCCAGCCACGCCACGCTGCGCCGGAACCTTCAGTTCCAGCACCATGATGGTGATGATGACCGCGATCACGCCGTCCGAGAAGGCTTCGAGCCGGGAGGTGGAAGAGAGCTGATCGAGTGGATCGTCCATAGCCGATGGAGCCCTTATCCGCTCCCCTGAAATACCTGTCAAGCCCCCGGAAATCGAGGTCATCTCGTAAGTCTAACAATATAAACAGGTTGCGGAGGAAAATAAATTTAGAAAAGCTGCAAATTAGTTTCCCGTCCTTCATTACAATTAAGACATACGACAGCAAAAGAGAGAGTGATATAACAATCGGTCGGCAACGCTGACCTAACTCTTTTGAATGCAATATTTTAGATGTAACCCCTTTGAATGCAATATTTTGCGCGGGAGTTCCTGCTTATCCTATTGCAACCATTGGGCTTATGGGCAAGGTACCCCCGGGGGTGCCCCCTCCTCAAAAACAATCCGGCAGAGTCGTAAAATAGTCTGGATTGTCGAAAAAACAAAGGATGACACGGGCAGATGAGTATTGAAGCGCAGACGGTATTGGCAGGTCAGGTGGTTGCGGCAGCACAGGCAGCCGGTCTGGTAGTGGTTTCGAGCGTCGAAGGCAAAGACTTCACCGGCGGCCCCACAACCCGGTTTACGCTTGGCCTCGCAGCGGACAACTCAAAGACGCAGGTCCTCGAGTTAAGCTCGGCCTTCGACTTCAGCAAAGCGGAACTGGCTGGCATCGTGAAGGAGTATCTGGCCGAGGCAGCCGGGCGCCTCAAGAGCGCGCGCCCGGATTGTTATCTCACCCTTGGCGGCCTGCCGTTGAGCTTCGGCAAGTTCCAGTGGCCCTTCCACGAGTCAACCTCCGGCGCGGACACCTCGCTGGTGCACGGCGAGGTCTGGCTCGAAGATGGAAACGAGCGCCTGCTGCACTCCAAGGTCTCCGCCTCCATGACCGTCACCTTCCGCGAGGTCGTCGCTGCTCCCGAGCAGCCCTTCGCCGAGAGCTTTATTTACAACGCCGTGCGCAAGACCATGGACCAGGGCCAGTTGGAGCTGGTTAAGAGCGGCAACCGCCAGCCGGTGCCGGTCACCACGCGCTACTACAGTTCCAAGCGCAAGGTGTTCGTCTTCAATGACACCACCGAGGCGCAGCAGAAGGACTTTCTCGCCGCCAAGGCCTACTGGATCTCGGGCGTGCTCGGCGCAGGACAGCCGGTGTGGCTCGTCGATCCTCGCGACGCACAGTATCTCGATACCACGCCCGACGCGTTGAAGAAGCTGGCGAAGGAGTTGGCCGCAGAGGGGCTCATCCAGTTGGCAGCCGACAACGAATACGCCACGCCCACCGCGACCTTAATGGGACGTCACGAACAGTACGCCAAGGAACTGGCAGACGCGCTCGCCTTCACCAAGCCCACTTTCAACGAAGACATGCGCGGCGGCCACACCAATATGTAACCGTCACAAAACTTCATTACGCAAACAAGCCCGCATGATCGCCATGCGGGCTTGTTTATGCGAGATCAACCGAAGACGCAGCCACCAACCTTACGTCACCCTACCGTGCTCAGCCACCAACCTACGTCATCTCGACCGAAGCGCAGCGAAGTGGAGAGACCCCTGTATTTCGCTTTTGCTCTTGCTCTTGCCCGTTCCTGATCGGTGTCATCGGTGCAAATCGGCGTTAAGCCTCAGGCACTAAAGAGCAAGCCAAAGGCTCAGGCAGTTGCCCGCGGAGCGATCGAGCTTCCACAGTGCGGACAGAAGACCGCATTGGGCTCCGTCGGGGTTCCGCAGACGGAGCAGTGTGGAGCGGCCGGGTTGTAGGTTGTGGGAATGCTGAGGATGTGGCTGGCGATGTAGGTAGCCTGCATCGCGTTGTAGTCGCGAACACGGCCCGGCATCAGGAAGCATTCGATGAAGCCGAGGATCGCGGTGATGCCTGTCCAGAAGAACAAGAGGTAGAGCACCCCAAGCCCGTTGCGGCGAAGGTAAAAGTGATGGAGCCCGAAGCAACCGAGGAAGAGCGCGAAGAGAACGCCAACGGCCTCGTCCTTGCGCGCTTGTTCGTACTCGGCATAGAACCACGCGCGTTGCTGCGGGTTCATGTTGGCGGTGTAGACAGAGTCGGTGATCAGCATGGATGCATTCTCCCAAACATGGAGAGAATACGCGCAAATCGCTGCCGCAGTTCCATGGAAACACTTTAGCTGCGTCATCTCGACCGGAGGCGGCGCTTTTGCCGCCGCAGCGGAGAGACCCCTGTCTTTCGCCTTTGTTCTCGCCCCTGGCTTTCAACCCCCAGTAGAAGTTTCCGGAAATCTTTAGACAGGTTCTAGCGGCGGTTCATCCCCAGCAGGCTGAGGAAGAAGCTGCCGAAGATGGCCTCGATCCCGAGCATGAAACAGGTGGCCGACGGAAGCGTGAGCCGAAGCATCGACTGGGGAGAGAGATTACCGAATCCGCTGGCGTGCCAGATATGTAAGGCGAAGCCAAGAATCACGGCGCCCGCGAGCAGCAGCACGCAGCCCACGACCAGGCCGACTTCAAGATTGATGACCTTGAAGACGCGCTCGAACTGCGGATTGGGCGGCAGAAAGCCCTCCTGCGTGCCGAAGACCTTGGCGCTGACGGCAAAGACGGAGATATGCGCTCCGATGAGCACCAGCCCGAGAGCGTAGGTGAGAGTGTCCACATCGAATGTCCATCGCCCGATGGTCTGCGGTCCGGCAAGCAGAAACAGCGAGATCACCAGGCCGAGGACAAACGTGATGACGCCGGGATAGAAAAAGAGCCAGCGCGGGCTATAGAGCAGAAGGAAGCGCAGATGACGCCAGCCATCGCGCCAGGTGCGAAGGTGCGGCGCGCGGGTGCGACCGTCGGGCGAGAGCGTCGTCGGCACTTCGGCCAGGCGAAGTTTGGCGAGGCTGGCGCGAACCACCATCTCGCTGGCAAACTCCATCCCGGTGGTTTGCAGACCAAGGGCGAGAACAGCGTCCCGGCGCATGGCGCGAATGCCGCAGTGGAAGTCGCGGACGGGAATGCCGAAGAAGAGCCGCCCGATGAAGCTGAGGACAGGGTTGCCCAGATATTTGTGCAGCGGAGGCATCGCTCCCGGCT
>JBEPUY010000037.1:0-42942 GCA_041691255.1 Granulicella sp.
GCTCCGGTCGAGATGACGTGCTGGATTGCTGCTCCGGTCGAGATGACGTGCTGGATTGCTGCTCCGATCGAGATGACGTGCTGGATTGCTGCTCCGATCGAGATGACGTGCTGGATTGCCGCTCCGATAGAGATGGCGTGCTGGTTTGTTGCTCGGGTCGAGATCCCGTACTCTCTGCTGTTCTGGTTGAGATGACGTGTTTTGCAGTTCGATAGCGTTGTAAGGTCTTAGGCGGCGTCTAACGGGTTGGTATACTTAACGGCTACCGCAGTTAAGGCGAGCTTGGGTTGCGGTAGGTGTCTATGTGGCTGTGTTCTATGTGTCCTGGCAGGTCGCCGCGCTCGATGAGTGGCCTTGCGGAATAGGTTTTGGATGAGCAATTTTCTTGAGACGATTCACTCCCCAGCCGATGTAAAAAAGCTGACGATTCCGCAACTGACGGAGTTGGCGGAGGAGATTCGTGAACGCCTGATCGTCGGGGTCGCCAAAACGGGCGGCCACATCGGACCGAATCTTGGCGTAGTCGAACTGACACTGGCGATGCACTATGTCTTCGATACTCCGAAGGACAGCTTTGTCTTCGATGTGAGCCACCAGGCCTATGTGCATAAGCTGCTGACCGGGCGAGAGAAGCTGTTTCATACCATCCGGCAGCCGGGTGGACTGAACGGCTTTATGCTGCGCACCGAGAGCGAGCACGACAGCTACGGCGCAGGCCATGCCGGAACGGCGTTGAGCGCGGCGCTGGGGATGGCGGTGGCGCGGGACATGTCCGGCGGCAAGGAACACATCATCGCGCTGGCTGGGGATGCGGCGTTTACGAATGGCATCTCGTTTGAAGCGTTGAACAACATCGCCGCGCAGACGCGACGGATGATTATCGTGCTGAACGACAATGCGTGGTCGATCGACAAGAATGTCGGGGCCATCGCGGAGTACTTCCACAAGATTGTGACCAATCCGACGGTATCGAGCCTGCACGACCGGGCGGCGGGGCTGCTGGAGAAGTATGGCGGCAAGACGGCGCGGCACGTCGTCCGCAAGGCCGAAGAAGCGGCAAAGGGACTGATCGGGCCGGGCATGTTGTTCGAGGAGTTTGGGCTGAGCTACTTTGGACCGGTTGATGGACATAACCTGCCGCTGCTGATTGAGACCTTCAAGTTTCTGAAGACGCAGAACCGCCCGGTTGTGCTTCACGCGATTACGCAGAAGGGCAGAGGCTTTCAGCCAGCGCTCGAGAAGCAGAAGAAGTTTCATGGTCTGGGGCCGTATGACGCGGAGACGGGCGAGACCAAGTCGGCGGGGCAGAAGACCTATTCCGAGATATTTGCCGAGTCGCTGACGAAGCTTGCCGACGGCAACGAGAAGGTCGTCGCGATTACGGCGGCGATGCCGAACGGGACGGCACTCGATCTGTTCCGTCCATACCATCCGAAGCGTTATTTCGATGTCGGCATCGCGGAAGAGCATGCCGTGATCTTTGCGGCGGGGATGGCGACTAAGGGATATAAGCCCTTTTGCGCGATCTACTCGACATTTTTGCAGCGGGCGTTCGATCCGATTGTGCATGACGTCTGTCTGCAGAACCTGCCGGTCGTCTTTTGCATGGACCGTGGCGGTTTGAGCGGCGATGACGGGCCGACGCATCATGGCCTGTTCGACATCAGCTATCTGCGCAGCGTGCCGAACCTGATCCACATGGTTCCCAAGGACGAGGACGAGCTGGCAGACATGATGTACACGGCGATGCTGCACGAGGGGCCGTCGGCGATTCGCTACCCACGCGGAACCGGGCCCGGAGTTGCTGTCAAAGCGCAGCCGGTGGCGTTAGAGATCGGCAAGGCTGAAGTGATTCGGGATTCGGGCCGTGCGGATGTTGCCATCTTTAGTTTGGGCGCAATGCTGCCGGAGGCGGTGCGGCTGGCCGAGATGCTGGAGCGGGAAGGCTTCGCTGCCGCGGTGATTAATCCGCGATTTGCCAAGCCGATTGACCGGGAGTGTGTTGCGAAGTTTGGCGAAAGCTGCGGGCTGTTGATTACGCTGGAGGACCATGTGCTGGCGGGAGGGTTCGGCTCTGCCGTGCTCGAGACGCTGAATGGGCTTGAGGTGCAGGTTCCAGTGGTGCGGGTGGGATGGCCGGATGAGTTCATCGAGCACGGCAAAGTTGAGGCGCTGCGAGCGAAGTATGGCTTGACGGCCGAGGCTGCGCTGGAGCGGGCGAGACCTTACCTGAGCAAGATGATGGAGCAGATTCTGGCGAAGCACTCGTAAATTTACTGGTTTGATAAAGGCGCTGGGCCATTGCATACGGTCCGGCGCTTTTTATGCGAGGGGCTGCATTCAGAGCAACTCGCGGGTGCGGCGGTGCCGAAATTCGAAGGTGCTGCGGAGCTGACGGGCGATAAGGGGATGAGCCAGATTGCCTAATTTCCCCAGAGGAAGCTGATATTGAACTTCGTCCTCGATCAAGGTTCCGGGGATCGCCGCGCCGGACTCGTCGATGCGAGTCTCTGGAGTGATCTTGTGAGTGTGGTGCCACTTCGCAAAGGGGCCGCGGAGCTGGATATCGGAGAAGAGTGCGTTCCAGACAAAGGAATCAATTTCGGCTACCCAGCGAAGGCGAACCGGCGAGAGAGGGAAGGGGCGAAAGCTTAAGGTGAGGCGCGTTCCTGTACCGGCCGCAAGCCTCGTGAAGACATCGGTCAGTGCCGATGCTGTCAGCGGCGGGGGTGGTGGGACGATGATGGCTTTCTCGATACGAGCCTGCTGCCAGGATGGCATGAGTCGAGGCAGATTTGCAGGATTGGCAAAGAAGGCGAAGACAAGTTCTGCCGGGAGAGGAAGCCATTGCTGGGAGTGAAAGGTGTGCATTTTCGGTCGAAGAGTGTCGTCAGGGTATTGGATGTAAAAAACGAGGTGCCCGGTGGGGCACCTCAGGGTTGCAGTTGGACGAATTGAATTTGCGGTTAGCTGGGCATGAGAACGGTGTCGATGACGTGAATGACTCCGTTGGACTGGAAGACATCGGCGATGGTGACCGTAGCGGTGCCACCCTTGGCGTCGGTGAGCATGATCTTGCCGTCGGACATGGTGGCTGTGAGGTCTTCACCCTGCACGGTCTTCAGCATGGCTTTACCGTGACCCTTTTTGATCATCTTCATGAGCTCCTTGGAGGTGACGCGGCCAGGAACGACGTGATAGGTGAGGATCTTGACAAGGGTGTCCTTGTTCTCGGGCTTGACGAGGTTATCGACGGTTCCGGCGGGCAGTTTGTCGAAGGCCTCGTTGGTGGGCGCGAAGACGGTGAAGGGGCCGGGGCCGTTGAGAGTGTCGACCAGGCCTGCAGCCTTGACGGCCGCGACCAGCGTGGTGTGGTCCGGCGAGTTGACTGCGTTCTGGACGATGGTCTTGGTGGGGTACATGGCGGCGCCGCCGACGTCAGGATCCTTCATCTGTGCCGATGCGCTGAAAGAGGTGATGGCCAAAGCTGCGACGGCGATGGTGGCGAGGATTGTCTTCTTCATGGATGTTGTCCTTTATCGTTCTGGGTTTCTAAATCTCGTCCCTCTGTTCAGGGCACTCACTAGCATCTACGTGGGCTGAGGTGGAGTGGATTGCCGCTATTTGGTGAGGAAGTGTTAAAGCTGTGCGGGGTACGTTGACAATTGCGGTGTGCCACCGTCAACTTGAAATCAGATGGCAACGCAAAGCGAATCCGCACAAGGGCAACGAACGACGGTGCAAAGACAGTCGCACAAGGCGCATGACCGCGGCTTGCTGCTGATCGGCCTGTTCAAACTGGGGAAGTCGATCCTGTTTTTCTGCATCGGCGTGGGCGCGATCCATCTGTTGCACAAAGACCTTGGCGACGTGGTGATGCGGGTGGCCATGGCTTTGAAGTTCGACCCGGAGAGCCGGTTTGTCGGGCTGTTATTGAACAAGGTCGACCTGATCGACATGCACCGGCTCAAGCTGATCAGCCTGGGGACGTTCGCTTATTCGGTAGTAGCACTGACAGAAGGCGTGGGGCTGGTGTTGGAGAAGGTATGGGCGGAATATCTGACGCTGACTCTGACTATCTCGTTTCTTCCGTGGGAGCTGTACGAGTTGGCGCGGCGCCCGAATTGGTTCCGATTAAGCTTGCTGCTGATCAATCTGGCTGTGCTCGCTTATCTGCTCTGGCTGCTGAGGCGGAAGAAGCCAAATGCTCTGAGAGGGGGTATGTAACCGGAGAAGAAGGCAGTCGCCGGTTACATGTTTGACAATGTAACCTGTAAAAGATTGTTTTAGAGGTTACTTCGCTTTTGCTTCGCCTTAGCAGATCAATTTTGGCTCTGCAAGTGTCGTCCTCGGTATGAACCAGCCATACCAACACTACATCTAGTGGTTTATTTACACCTATGCACAAATTGCTGAGTTTTCCACATCCCATTGTGGGAAATGCAGTATTTTGCGCAAATTAGTGCTTTACAGCAGATGGTCACTGGGTAAGGATGGTGGAGCGGAGTGGTAGAAAGTGGAGTAAACGGGATAAACCTGAGCACGATCTAAGGGAATTCTACTCCGCTGAACTGCTTTGAGAAGAGATTGAGCTGGGCCAGTATCGAGGTTGATATGTTTCGCGGAAATCACCCAACACGCGTTGACGAGAAAGGCAGATTGAAGCTGCCTGCCGAATTCAAGCGCCGTGTGGATGAGCTGTATGGGCCGCAGTTTTACATCACCAGCAAAGACGGGAAGCGGGCTGAGATCTATCCGTTGAAAGAGTGGGAAAAGATCGAGGAGAAGCTGGCCGCGATCCCTTCCATGAACCCGGCGAAGAAGAAGTTTCTGGACGTGACGAACTACTACGGACAGATGGCGGAGATGGACGCGCAGGGCCGGTTGCTGGTTCCGCAGTTGTTGCGGGAGACGGCGAAGGTTACGGGCGAGGTCGTTGTGTTTGGCGTGCAGACGTTCCTTGAAGTGGTGAACCACGATTCGTTCAAGGCTGAGCTTGAGGCGACGCCGATGACGGAAGCGGACCAGATGGCGTTGTCAGAGTTTGGATTGTAGGCAGAGATGGACGAGGCTCCCCAGGGAGAGCGCGTGGTGCGGAAGATGCAACATGTGCCGGTTCTTTTAGATGAAGCTTTGGAGTATTTGAATGTGCGGCCTGGCGGCGTCTATGTAGACGCGACGCTGGGGCTGGCTGGGCACTCTTCGGCGATTGCGAAGAGGCTGGGCGCGAAGGGCAGGTTGATTTGCTTTGACCGCGACCCGCAGGCGATGGAAGCAGCCAAGGCGAGGCTCGAAGAAGTGAGGGCCGAGATTGGCAGCGAGATGCCCGAGGTGGTTTTTGAGCCGAGGGCGTTCTCAGAGGCTTCGAGCCTGATTGAGCCGGGAAGTCTGGATGGCCTGCTCGCTGATTTTGGCGTGAGCAGCCTGCAACTGGACGAGGCGCACAGAGGATTCAGTTTTCGGACCGACGGCCCGCTGGATATGCGGATGGATACGCGCAGCGGAGAGACGGCCGAGCAAGTGGTAAATCAGGAAGACGAAAACGAGCTCGCCGACCTGATTTACGAATTCGGAGAGGAAAGGAGGTCGCGGAGAATCGCCAGAGCCATTGTGAGGGCCCGGCCGATTACAACGACGGCGGAGTTAGCCAGAGTGGTATCGGCCGCGGCCCCATCAATGAAAGGCGACAAGATTCACCCCGCTACACGGACCTTTCAGGCGCTTCGGATTCGAGTGAACGATGAGCTGGGAGAGATCAGGACGCTGCTGGAGAGCGCGCCGTCTCTGCTGAAGCCGGGAGGAAGGCTGGTGTTGATCAGCTTCCACTCGTTGGAGGACCGGCTGGTGAAGGATGCGTTCCGTGAGGCTGGCCGGGACAAGATTTTTGAGGTTTTGACGAAGAAGCCGGTGGTCGCCGGCGAGCAGGAAGAGTTGAGAAACCCGCGATCGAGAAGCGCAAAGATGCGGGCGGTAGCAAAGATTTAGTAACAGGTTTAGTTGCTTGTTTGGGAGGACGATGCCAGATGGGTAACGGCAAGTGATCGGGTCGGGGTTGTCCCACCTTCTTTCAGGCGAAAGACAACTTGTAACAAACAGTCCCTTCCTTCAAATAGCAACCCCGGCCCGGTTCGTACGTTTTGAAGTGATGGCAAAGAATTCAGCCCGGACATAAGAAGCCGGGCAGGTAAGAGCACAAGAGGTGCGCTATGGCAGCAGCGGCGATGACAGGACAACAGATCGAGATGATGGGCACGCGGCGGCAGTCGCAGGGGCGCGCGGCGACCCTGGCCGAGCGCAACCGTGAGCTGTATGAAGCGCAGCGGAGAGCGCGGCGCGGACCTACGCCCGAGGTCTTCTTCACCAAGCACATCGATAACAGCCGCATTGTGAAGGCGGACGACCCGGAGCGGAAGCGCGAGATGCGCACCTTCGCGGCGGTGACCAGCGTTTTGTTCCTGCTGGTGATGGTCTATGTGTGGCAGCACTTCTCGGCGATCGAGATGGGCTACAACATTGAGGCGCAGAAGGTGCAGGTCGAACATCTGAGCGAGCAGAACCGGCAGCTTCGGCTTTCGGAAGCCGAACTGACCGATCCTGAGCGGATCGACCGGATTGCCAAGCAGCTTGGGCTGGACGCTCCTCAGCCAGGCCAGGTGGTACGGCAGGATGGAAGCGATTCGAATGTTCCGGTGATGGCACAGGCCCGCGCTCCCCGGTTTATTGGGCAGTAGGTAGGATAGAAGTAAGCAATCAGCAACCTGTCTAAAGACGGCCATGGAAGACGGTGCGACGGATAGAGCGCAGGCCGGAATAGCGGCGAAATACAGGGGTCTCTCCACGGCCCCTTCGACTTCGCTCAGGGTTCGGTCGAGATGACGTGGTTTTTTGAGTGGTTGAAGGTTCTAAGAGGCAAACGAAGCGGGAGTTAACAGAAGCATGAAGCAGGCGCCACGGCAGACGTTGACGGCTCCAATACGGAGAATCCGTTTCGTCTACGTGACGTTTTTTTTCTGTTTCTGGGCGGCAGTGATTGTGCTGCGGCTGGGGTGGGTGCAGATTGTGCGGCACTCCGAATTTGTGCACCGCGCGGCACAGCAGCAGCAGCGGACGTTTGAGGTAGCTCCCCGGCGCGGCATGTTGTATGACCGCAATCTGCGCGAACTGGCGATGACGGTGCTGGTGGATAGTGTCTATGCGGTGCCGTCGGAGCTGGGAGATAACAGGGAAAATGCGGCACAGATGCTGTCGGCGATCGTGCACTCCGATGCCGGAGACAGCTACACCTCCGAGAAGCGGATGCTGGGCCGGTTCAATGCGTCGAGAAATTTTGCCTGGGTGGCGAGGAAGCTCGATCCGGAGACGGCAAACCGAGTGCGTGAGCTGAACCTGAAGGGCGTCTATTTTCAGAAAGAGTTTAAGCGGTTTTATCCGAACAACGACCTGGCGGCGCAGGTGCTGGGCTATGTAGGCACCGACGACGAGGGGTTGGGCGGCCTGGAGCTTGAGTTTGACGACGATATGCACGGCACGCCGGGACATATGCTGACTGCGCTGGACGCGAAGCGGCATGTGCTGGGCAGCGAAGAGAGCCAGCCACTGCCGGGCGAGAACCTTGTGCTCACCATCGACGCGAATATTCAGTACATGGCGGAGCGCGCTCTGGACGCGCAGATGGCCAAGGTCAAAGCGCTTCATGGAACTGTGGTCGTGCAGGACCCGCACACAGGGCAGATTCTTGCGCTGGCCATCTCTCCCCGATTCAATCCAAATGACTCCCGGCATATGCTGCCCGGCTCTTTGACGGATCTGGCGGTGAGCGACGTGTACGAGCCGGGATCGACATTCAAGCTGGTGACGTATTCGGCCGCAATTGACGGGGCGGGCGTGGAGCCGACTGACATCGTGGATTGTCAGGGCGGCCAGATGACGATGTATGGGCGCACATTGCATGATGACGTCTCAGACCGTGGGCTGGGCAAGATAACCGTGCAATACGCTCTGGAGCGCTCGAGCGACGTGGGCGCGGCGAAGATGGCGCTGAAGCTTGGACCGGAAAAGTTCTATCACTATATGAAGGCGTATGGCTTTGGTGACCGCACCGGGATCGAGTTGCCTGCGGAGACGCGCGGGCTGTTGCGGCCGCCGAACCGATGGGGCTCGACCAGCATTTTGTCGATGGCGATTGGGCAGGAGGTTGCTGTAACGCCGGTTCAGCTTGTGACCATGGTGAGCACCATTGCGAATGGTGGCATGTATCTGCCTCCGCACATTCTGATCAACTCGACCAATGAGATGAAGGGCGATCCACGACTCAAGCCAGTTGCCTTTCATCCGGAAAATGAGTTGCCCGATCCTCTGCCGGATGGGGCGCATCGCGTGATTTCGGAGCTTAGTTCGGCGAAGATGCGCAAGATGATGCAGGCCATCGTAGTCGAAGGTACGGGTAAGGCCGCCGCGCTGAATGGATATAGCTCTGCCGGAAAGACCGGTACTGCGCAGAAGATCGATCCGGAAACGCATACGTATTCGCACACAAAACTGGTTGCGAGCTTTGCCGGATTCGCTCCGGTGAGCAATCCCGCTATCTCGGTGACGGTGGTGATCGATAATCCGACGGCGGGCCCGAGCAAGTACGGAGCGGCAGTGAGCGCGCCGGTATTTGCCGAGGTGGCGCAACAGGTTCTGGAGTATCTTGGTGTGCCGCACGACCAGCCCTTGAAGCCGAAGAAGGATTTGAAGCCGCTGCCGGATAAGGACTTGGTAGATGATGCTCCCGACAACAGCAATGCGGATCTGACCGCGATGTTCGATGACGCGAACAATCTGCCTGCGGATGATCCGTTGCGGAATCCAGCGGCTGCCGTTTCTCCTCAGGCAATCGCCGAGGACAGGGCTGCTGTTTCAGCGGCGAAGGCTCCTGAGAAGGAAAAATCAAAGGGAGTGATTGACCTGTTGCCGGCAAAGGTCCTGTCGGCGTTCAAGGCAAGCGGAGGGACAAGCTCTTCGATGCCCGATACGGCGGCTGGAGAGGCGACTCATCTGACGCCTGCGCCACCGGCTCAGACGAAGAGTGGCGGCGGCGTTCTGGTGGATGCGAGCAAGCGCGTGGCGGTGCCGTCATTTGAAGGCGCGGGTCTACGGGCTACAGTGGAGCGTGCCGATGCCGTAGGGTTGCGGGTGAAGCCGGTGGGCAGCGGTCTGGCGCGAGAGCAGGTACCGGCAGCGGGAACGATGGTGCCGACTGGGACTGAGATTGTGGTTCGATTTACGCGATAAAGAACATCGAGCAGAGAACCTGCTTTGATTTGCCGTCGGCTTAGAATGGTCTATGCGGTGGATTGACTTTATAACCAATGTCGGGGTGGTGGAGAGCGCGGGTGCGCCGGTTGAGATTACCGGCGTCGAGTATGACTCGCGAAGAGTGGGACGCGGCGATGTCTTCGTTGCGATGCGTGGTGGAGCTACCGATGGGAATCACTATATAGAGACGGCGATCGTGCAGGGTGCGGCGGCTGTGGTGACTGATTCGCGTGAAGCCTTTGAGGCTTTGCGAAAAAATCATGCATCGATCGGCGCGGCGTTGGTGGAGCATGGACGGCGGGCACTGGCAGAGGCAAGCGCTGCGGTGTTGGGGCATCCCGAACGGCAGTTGGCATTGAGCGCGGTGACCGGCACCAATGGTAAGACGACGACCGCGTTTTTGCTGGAGGCTATGCTTCGCAGCGTGCAGCGGACGTGCGTGCTGATTGGGACGATTGAGACGCATGTGGGCGATGAGGTGCGGGTGTCTCCGCATACGACGCCGGAGAGCCGGGACGTGTTGGAGATCTTTGCAGATGGCGTGAAAGCCGGTGCGACCGAGGCGGTGATGGAGATGTCGAGTCATGCGCTGGAGCAGGAGCGGGTGTGGGGATTGCCGGTCGATGTGGCTATCTTTACCAACCTGACCCAGGACCATCTGGATTACCACGGAACGATGGAGGCTTATTTTGAGGCGAAGGCGCGGTTGTTTGCGGGCGTAGGCGCGCCGCCTCCCCGGGTCGCAGTGCTGAATGCGGATGACTCTTATGGTGAGCGGCTGGCGACTGATGTGGGGCGGTCGCAGGTGTTGCGTTATGGGATGGAGAGCAAAGGCGAATTCCGCGCCGAATCCGTACAGATGCTTGCGGGGGAGACGCGGCTTCGGATGGTGACTCCGGCAGGTGCGGTTGAGATGCGGTCGCCGCTGACGGGGCGCGTCAATGTCTACAATCTGCTGGCGGCCAGCGCGTCGGCATGGGCTCGTGGATTGACGCTGGACGAGATTGTTGCGGGGGCCGCTGCGGGTGCCCAGGTCCCGGGGCGGTTTGAGGTGGTGTCTTCGGGAGATACGGGTATTACCGTGGTGGTGGATTATGCCCATACGGACGATGCGCTGCGCAATTTGATTGCGCTAGGACGTGATCTAGTGAAGGAGCGGGGCGGCCGGGTGATTACGCTTTTTGGCTGCGGTGGAGACCGGGACCGTACAAAACGGCCAAGGATGGGGAAGGCTGCAGGCGAGGGCAGCGACCTGGTGGTGTTGACCAGCGACAATCCGCGCAGCGAAGAGCCAATGGCGATTATTGAAGAGGCCTTGGCTGGAGTGACTGCGACAGGCACGACCTGCATCGTAGAAGAAGACCGTGCGGGAGCGATTGAGATTGCGATTCGTTCGGCAAAAGCTGGAGACATTGTGCTGCTGGCAGGCAAGGGACATGAGAAGGTGCAGATTCTGCGGGACGGAACCGTGCCGTTCGATGATGCTGCCGTGGCCGCCGGAGTTTTGAAGGAGATTGGATGAAGTTGACATTGGGGCAGGTGGCGGATTGGATTCACGCAGATGGTGAATTTGATACGTCGTTGGAATCGCTGGGATATTCGATTGATTCGCGCACGATTGGAGCTGGAGATCTTTTCTTTGCTGTAAAGGGCGAGCGTCTGGACGGCCATGATTACGTGGCCACAGCGATTGCCGATGGTGCAGTTGCAGCAGTGGTCTGCAACCGTTGGATGGTGCCGGCGGAGGTAGATGAGACGAAGCTCTTGCGGGTATCCGACTGCGAAGACTGTGTATTGATGGCGCTGCAAAAGCTGGCCCATGCAGTGCGGCGGCAGTGGGGTGGCCGGGTGATCGGCGTGACCGGGTCGGCAGGGAAGACGACGACAAAGGATGCGGTGGCGCAGGTGCTGTCGGCGCGGTTTAAGGTGCTGAAATCGCAGGGAAATCTGAACAATGGGTTTGGGCTGCCGTTGCAGTTGTTGAAGCTGGAGCGGGAGCATGAGGTGGCGGTCATCGAGATGGGGATGAACCACGCCGGGGAGATTGCAGCGCTGGCGAAGATTGCGGAGCCCGATTGGGCCGTCGTCTCAAATGTGGGTCCGGTGCATCTCGAGTTTTTTCCAGATGGGATTGCGGGCATTGCGCGTGCGAAGTACGAGTTGGTTGAGGCCCTGCCGCAGGATGGGGTGGCGGTGCTGAACTTCGACGATAACTATGTTGCCTCGTTTGGCCGAGGGTTGGGAGAACGCGCGGTCTTCTATGGGATGAACGAGGGAGCCGAAGTACGGGCGGTACATGTGGCCGAGGTAGGAGTCGAGGGCGTGGTGTTTACCGTGGAGGCTCAGGGAGAGCGTGCCAGCGTGCAGTTGCGAATGCTGGGACGGCATAACGTTCCTAATGCTCTGGCGGCGATTGCGATAGGGCTGCGGAGCGGCATGCCGCTCGGCGAGTGCGCGGCGGCAGTGGGCGAGTTGCGGGCGGGAGATAAACGCGGCGAAGTCGTTCACTGGTGCGGCGCAACGCTCATCAATGACTGCTACAACTCCAATCCGCGTGCGCTCGATGCGATGGTCGATGCCTTGATGGCGATGCCGGGGGAGCGGCATATCGTGGTGGCGGGAGAGATGCTGGAACTGGGGTCGGAGAGCGAGGCGCTGCATGAGGCCTGCGGGCGGAGGATGGCGGAGCAGGGCGTGACAATGGTCGTTGGAGTTCGCGGTGCCGCGGAGTCGCTGGTGAAGGCGGCTCGTGAAGCCGGGGGAGATTCGGAGTTCGTGGCGGACGCCGAGGCGGCTGGTAAGTGGTTGCAGGAAAACCTGCGCGAAGGGGATGCCGTATTGCTGAAGGCCTCGCGTGGAGTAAAGCTGGAGCGAGCTTTAGCGGGTCTGACCTCGTAATCTTCAGGCCGAAAACGGAATGCGCCTTGGTTCGCGGAGGAAAATGCGCGATGCGAGTGGGCGTACGCCTGTTAAGATAGCGATGAGTTTGCGGCCGGATTTGAGCGCCGCCAATCCTGACTGTGATTTGAAGGCGGAGACGTTTTGCTCTATTGGCTGCTCTATCAGAAGCTATTTCCTTACTTTCGCATCTTTCGCATCTTCCGCTACCTGACGTTTCGTACGGTCTGCGGAAGCCTGACGGCGTTGCTGATTGGTCTGTTGATTGGGCCGTATGTCATTGAGAAGCTGCGCGAGTTCCAGATTGGGCAGTACATCCGCGAAGAAGGGCCGCAGTCGCATCAGAAGAAGAGCGGCACCCCCACGATGGGCGGCGTGCTGATTCTGATCTCGATTCTGGTGCCGACGTTTCTGTGGTCGGATCTGTCGAATCCGCTGGTATGGCTGGTGATGGTGTCGACGCTGGCCTTTGGCGCTATCGGGTTTGCGGACGATTACATCAAGGTGGTGCATCGCAGGAACCAGGGACTGACGGCGTGGGCCAAGCTGGGGCTGCAGCTTCTGGTAAGCGGCGGCGTGGCCGTGGTGCTGGTCGGGTTGGAGACGCATGGCAACTATTCGACCCGGCTGATGGTGCCGTTTGCGAAGCGGTTTCGCCCCGATCTGGTGATCGACAGCCTGCTGCATATGCCACATCTCTGGTGGCTGGCGTATGCAGGTTTCGTTGTCTTCGTGATGATTGTGATTGCGGGTTCGAGCAATGCAGTGAATCTTACCGATGGACTGGATGGCCTGGCGATCGGCTGCACCATTATCGCTGCAGGCGCGCTGACGGTGCTGACCTATGTCAGTGGGCATGTGGTCTTTGCCGACTATCTGGAGTTGCAGCGGATGCCGCTGGTCAGCGAGTTGACGGTCTTTTGCGGGGCCATGGTGGGCGGGAGCATTGGCTTCCTTTGGTATAACGCTCATCCGGCAGAGATCTTTATGGGCGACGTGGGCAGTCTTGCGCTGGGCGGGGCGATTGGCACGGTGGCCGTGGTCATCAAGCAGGAGCTGCTGCTGCCGTTTATCGGCGGGGTGTTTATTCTGGAGGCAGTGAGCGTGATGCTCCAGGTTGGCAGCTACAAGTTGCGCAACGGAAAGCGCATCTTCAAGATGGCTCCCCTGCATCATCATTTTGAGTTGATGGGGTGGTCGGAGTCGAAGGTGATTGCGCGGTTCTGGATTATGGCGCTGGTGTTTGCGCTGTTTGCTTTGACGACGTTGAAGTTGCGGTGAGTTAGGGATGGGAAGAGTTATGGATCTGAAGAATAAGCGGGTTTTGGTGGTGGGGTTGGGCAAGAGTGGGCTGTCGTCTGCGTTGTTTCTGCGTACGCAGGGAGCGCGGGTGACGGTGAGCGATACCCGCAGCGCTGAGGCGTTGGCCAAGGAGATTCCTGCGCTGCTGGATGCGGGGATTATGGTCGAGTCGGGTGGGCATGGGCTGCTGACCTTTCGGCGGCAGGATTTAATCGTGGTGTCGCCGGGAGTGCCGATGGATACTCCTGAGGTGAAGCAGGTGAAGGCGTTTGGCTTGCCGGTGATTGGCGAGTTGGAACTGGCCAGCCGCTTTCTTGAAGGCAAAGTGGTCGCGATTACGGGATCGAATGGGAAGACGACCACGACCACGCTGCTGGGCAAGATATTTGAAGACGCTGGGGTATCGACGCTGGTGGGCGGCAATATCGGCTTGCCGGTGATCGATCTGGTGGCGAAGAGTACGGAGGATACGGTGAGCGTGCTCGAGGTTTCGAGCTTTCAACTGGAGACCATCGAAGATTTCCATCCGTGGATCTCGGTGGTGTTGAACATTACGCCCGACCATCTGGATCGCCATGGCAGCTTTGAGAACTACGCTGCGGCGAAGACGAGGATTACGGAGCGGCAGGAGGCTGGTGATTTTCTGGTGCTGAATGCTGAGGACAAGCCGACCCAGATGGTTGCGGCAAAGACGCGGGCGCAGATCTATTGGTTCAGCCCTCGTCGGCCCATCAAGCAGGGAGCGTTTGTTCATGGCGAGAGCATCTTCTTTGTTGCCAAAGAAGGCGCGAAGCCCGAACCGATCATGCCGGTGGCTGAGATAAAGCTGAAGGGTGCACACAACGTAGAGAACGTGCTGGCTGCGGTATGCGCGGCGCGGCTGGCGGAGATTCCGGCGGAGAAGATTCGGGCTTCGGTTGCGGATTTCAAGGGGGTGGAGCACCGTCTGGAGCGGGTGCGCAGCTTGCACGGGGTGGACTTTTACAACGACTCCAAGGCGACCAATGTGGATGCAGCGATGAAGGCTGTTGCGTCCTTCTCTGGCGGTATCCATTTGATTCTTGGCGGCAAGGATAAGAACTCCGACTACGGGACCATGGCCGAGGCGCTGAGGGAGCGGGTGAAGGTTGTTTATACGATTGGTTCGGCCGCCGAAAAGATTGAGCGCCAGCTACAGGGAGTGGTGAAGATAGTCTCAGCGGAGACGATGCAGACGGCCGTGGCCGAGGCTGCGAAGGCTGCGGTGGCCGGAGACGTTGTTCTGCTGGCGCCTGCCTGCTCGAGCTTTGACCAGTTCGAGAACTATGAGCATCGTGGACAAGTTTTTCGACAGCTAGTGAATGAATTGAACTAAATCAGCAACAGCAACAGCGGGCAGGAAGCGGACGAGATGGCGAAGAGAGTAGGGGTGGACAAGTGGCTCTTCGGAGTGGTGCTGCTGCTGGTGGCGTTTGGTCTGGTGATGGTGTTTTCCGCGTCGGCGGTGATGGCCAAGTCGCAGTTTGGCTCGGCGTACTACTTCATGATTCGACAGTCGATCTGGGCTGGGCTTGGCATGGTGGCCCTGGTGCTGCTGATGCGGATCGACTACCGCCACTATAACAATCCGAGGGTGGTCTTTCCGTTGGTCGCGGTGACGATGTTCTTGTTAATGGCTGTCTTTGCCAGCCGTGACTCGCATAACACCCATCGATGGTTTCGGTTTGGAGGCGGGCTCAGCTTTCAACCCTCGGAGCTGGCGACTCCAGTGCTGATTCTGTTTCTGGCCTACTTTTTGCAGACGCGGATGCACAAGATGGATGACTGGCGGGGGACGGTGTTGCGCGCCGCGCTGCCTCCGTTGCTGTTCATTGCGCTCATCCTCAAGGAACCTGACCTGGGAACCGCAATGGTCTGCGCGGCAGTCACGATCCTGATGCTCTACCTTGCGGGATTGCAGGTGCGCTATATCGGCATCGCGCTGGCATGTGCGTCGCCGGTGCTCTACTACATGCTGTTTCGCGTGCCCTGGCGGCGTGCCCGCATGCTGGCTTTTGTGAATCCTGAGGCCGACCCGAGGGGAACAGGATTCCACATCCTGCAGTCTCTGATTGCCGTCGGTACGGGAGGGATTCGTGGGTTGGGGTTGATGGAAGGCAGGCAAAAGCTGTTCTATCTGCCAGAGCCGCACACGGATTTCATTTTTGCTAATATCTGCGAAGAGCTTGGCATGATTGGCGCTGTCGCTGTAGTCGCGATGTTTGTCTTTCTTGGCTATCGTGGCCTGCGGGCGGCATTTCTCTCTACAGATCCCTTTGCCAGATTTCTCGCCTTTGGGATTACTTCGGCGATCCTGATCCAGGCATTCTTCAATATGAGCGTCGTGATTGCGCTGCTGCCGACCAAGGGAATTACGCTGCCCTTTATCTCGTTTGGTGGAACGTCTTTGTTCGTGACGATGGCATGTATGGGCGTTCTGCTGAATGTAACTCGTGAGATTGACTGACGTGGCGCAAGCGGCGAACAAGACGGGCCTGCGGGTTTTGATTGCCGGGGGAGGAACTGGCGGCCATGTGATTCCGGCGCTGGCGATTGCGCGGGAGTTGCGTGATGGATCTGGGGCCGAGGTTCGCTTTGTAGGGACGGCCCGCGGGCTTGAGACGCGGCTGGTGCCGGAGGCGGGATTTCCGCTGGAACTGATTCAGGTTGGGCAGTTGAAGAACGTAAGCATGGCCACACGCCTGCGCACGCTGATGGATCTGCCGTTAGGTGTAGGCCGCTGCATTGGACTTTTGCGCGACTTCAAACCGGATGTCGTTGTCGGAGTAGGAGGCTATGCTTCCGGCCCGGCGATGATGGCGGCGATTTTGCTGCGGGTGCCGACGCTGGCGTTTGAGCCGAACGCTGTTCCGGGGCTGGCGAACCGGCTGGTGGGGCGGCTGGTGTCGGCGGCTGCGGTGAACTTCGAAGAGACGCGCCGCTACTTTCGCAGGGCGCAGGTTACGGGTACGCCGGTTCGCCCCGAGTTTTTTGCGATTGGCAAAAAGGCGCCAGGTGAAAGTAAGAGGCTGCTGGTATTCGGAGCGAGTCAGGGTGCTCGCGTATTCAACGAATTGATGCCGAAGATTATGGAGCGCCTTTTGAGTGCTCTTCCGTCGCTCGATGTGGTGCATCAGACCGGCGGCCGGCATGGCGATACGACGCTTGCGATCTACCGCAGCACCGGGGTTGGCTTTGAACGAGTCGTGGTCACGCCTTATCTGGATGATATGGCTGCACAGTTTGCTGCGGCGGATCTGATTCTTTGCCGGAGCGGTGCGAGCACCATTGCTGAACTGGCGGCGGCGGGCCGAGCTTCTGTTCTGGTGCCGTTTCCACAGGCTGCCGACGATCATCAACGGAAGAATGCGGATGCGTTTGTCGCTGCCGGGGCGGCGGAGATGATGGTCGAGTCCTCGCTCAATGAGGAGAGCCTGCTGCAGATGTTGTTGAACCTGTTGGCAGACGATGCGCGCCGGCAGGGGATGGCTGAGCAGGCACGAGCTCTGGCGCATCCTGCGGCAGTGAAATCAATTGGAGCGATGGTGCTGCAGTTGGCCAATCGCAAGTGATGGCGAACGCTGTGAGAGCTTCCGCAAAAAAGAACGGGCTGAGGATAACTCCTCAGCCCGCTTTCGTTTAGTTATTACCGGTGACCGCCGCCACCACCGCCGCCGTGGCTACCACCGCCTCCGCCTCCACCGCCATGGAAGCTGCCGCCTCCACCGCCACCACCATGGAAGCTTCCACCGCCGCCCCCGCCGCCGTGGAATCCGCCGTTACCTCCGCCGTTGTTTGAGCGTGGAGCGGACCCGCCGGAGAAGCTGTGGTTCTGGCCGCCAAAGCTGCGGCTCTGGCCGCCGAAGTTTTGGGTCGGTCGTGAATAGCTTCGTTGGCTCTGCTGGGCAAAGCTGTGCGGTGCGCTATTACCTCGGTTGAACGACTGCGCGCCGTTGTAGGCCTGGCGGTTGTTGCCGAAGTTATTGCGATTTTCATTGGAGAAGTTGCGCTGCCCATTGGCCGCGAAACTGCGGCTGCCATTGCCGTTGAAGCTACGCTGACCATTGTTGTTGGCAAAACCATGGTTGCCGTAGTTGCGGCCACCGATGTTGGCGCCACGGTTTCCGGCGAAGTTACGAGATTCTACGTGTCTCGTAAAGCTGTTACCTCCGGGACGGCCATTGAAGCCGCGAACGGGGCGATCATAGACGTTGCCGAAGTGACGGCCACCGAAGTTGTTGTAGCCCCGGTTGTAGCAGAAGCGATGGTTATTCCAGTAGCCGCCGTAGAAGCCGGTGCCGAAGTAGCCGAAGCCATAATTGATGCCGCCATAATAGCCGATGTTCTGGCCCCAATAGCCGGCATTCCAGAAGTAACCGCTCCCGCCGTAGCCCCAGTATCCGGGGGTCCAGAGAGCATCCTCATAAGGCGGCTCAACCCAGGCTCCATCAACCCACTCGTAGCCCTCGCCGCTCCAGGCCCAGTAGCCCGGAGTCCAGATATAGCCATCCCCGGGGATGGGGGGTTGCGCATACACGGGAATTACCGGGGGCGCAATTCCTACTGAGACAAAGACGCCTGCGTGGGCCGGAGAAGGAGCAGCGAGCAGAAACGCTCCTGCCAGTGCGATGGTACCGATCGAGTTTTTGATAAGACGATTGATCTTCATGGATCTACCTTCCCGCCCATTCTTCGTTTTGCCCGACCGTGCCAGAGTACGCCGGAGTTCGAGAACAGCAGGTTTCGAGTGCCAGCCTGGCAAGAACATCCAGGTCAAACTCTCAATTTACTAAACACACGTTTTTGGAGTTTGTTGCGAAATTATGAATGGGAATTCAGAGTCGTGGTGGAATGACATTGCCGGAGCGTTCGTCGCCGGGAGGACGAGTTGTGAGGTTGGGTGCGGATCGTGCTTGCCGGGGAGGAGATGTCTTCCGATGACCTTGACGGCGATAAAGGCTGCGATAAGACCGATGACAAGGAAGATGCCTGCATAAATCACTACATGCAGGAAGTTACCGTCATCTTCTGGCGGGTGGCTGTCGGCGGGAAGGTCGTTCTGGTTGCTCATACTAAATAAGATGCTTCCGGGACGAGACGCGGATATTCGCACGGCCAGGATTTCTGGCTATTCGTCGCGCCCCGGACGCGACATCAGGTCACGAATCGCGTCTTTAGGGGATTTATTGTGATGGAGAATGGCGTCCATCTGTTCGGTAATCGGCATCTCTACACCGTAGCGAGCAGCCAAACCGAGCGCCGCAGTAGTACTCAGGACGCCTTCGGCCACTTTGCCGTTGAGTCCGGAGATAATTTCTGGAAGGTGGCGGCCTTTTCCCAGTTCGATTCCAACAGACCGATTGCGGGAGAGGTTGCCGGTGCAGGTAAGAATGAGGTCACCTACGCCTGAAAGGCCGGCAAGCGTCTGACGGCGGCCACCGCAGGCGACCGAGAGGCGGGTAATCTCAGCGATGCCCCGTGTAATCAACGCGGCAGCCGAGTTGTGTCCCAGATTGAGGCCGTGGACGACACCGGAAGAAAGTGCGATGACATTTTTCAGCGCACCGCCCAACTCGACACCAGTGACGTCATCGTTGGTGTAGATGCGGAGCGTCGGCGAAGAAAATTCGCGTTGAATAATTTGCCCGAGCGCAGACGTGGTGGCAGCGGCGACGATGGCAGTCGGATAGCCGAGGGCTACCTCCTGCGCGAACGATGGACCGCTGAGGACGGCGCAGGGATTGTCAGTGACGGACGCGACTACCTGCGACATGCGGAGGAAGGTCGCTTCTTCGAGCCCCTTCGATGCGCTCAGGATGATCTGGTCGCGGGTCAGCAGCGGAGCGATGTGGCTAATGACGCCGCGAAGATGTTGTGAAGGCGTGACGCAGAGCAGGATGTCGGCTTCGAAGATCGCGCCGGGAAGGTCGGAGGTAACCAGAATATCTGCGGGAAGGGTGAACCCGGGGAGATAGGGAAGGTTCTCTCCTACATCGTTAAGCTGTTCGGCGAGCGGAGCAGAGTGTGACCACAGGACAATCTCGTGGCCGCCACGGCGAGCAAGCGAAAGTGCAAGGGCTGTGCCCCAGGCGCCTGCACCGAGGATCGCAATGCGGCTCATGCGGCCACCTTGGGAGTGCCGAAGCGATTTTCCTTACCGGAGAGCAGGCGGCGGATGTTCTGATGGTGCTTGACGATGATGAGCAAGGGAATGAAAAAGAAACCGGCAATGACGATGGGCGTTCTAAACGGAACAAAGTAGAAGCCGAACGCAGGAAAAGCCGCAGCCGCGATGATGGAGGCCAGTGAGACGTAGCGCGTCAGCGCGAAGATGATGACGAAGACGGCGAGCGTGGCCAGGGCGCTAGGCCAGGTGAGTGCGAGGAAGACGCCGAGAGCGCTGGCGACTCCCTTGCCTCCATGGAAGCGCAGCCAGACAGGAAAGACATGGCCGAGAATGGCGGCGACTGCAGCGGTCACGGCGAGATCATAGTGGCCGGGCAGAATGTGCTGTGCGATTTTGACCGCGACGAAGGCTTTGCCCAGATCGAGCAGAAGGGTGGCAATGGCAAGGCCCTTTGCTCCCGAACGGGCTACATTCGTGGCTCCGATGTTGCCGCTACCGGTGGCGCGGATGTCCTGTTTGCGAAAGATCTTCACCAGGACATAGCCAAATGGAATGGAGCCGAGGAGATAGGCCAGCGAGATGGAGAGGAGCCACGGAATCATTGTCTTCTCGATGAGTTTATCAAGTGATTGTTATGAAATAGTTTGGCACATTTAGAGCAAGTGGCGGCGGATGAGCTCCAGGGCATGCTGTGTGGCCCAGAAGCGGACGCGGGTACGGTCGCCTGTGAGATTCAGCTCCTTAACTGTAGTCTGCCGTCCATCAGCCAGGCCAACGTAGATGCGGCCAATGGGTTTCTCTGCATCGGGGCCAGGCGCTCCGCCTGCCGGTCCGGCAAGTCCTGTGATGGAGATGCCAATGGACGCGCCGGTGCGTGCTCGGATGCCCTCTGCGAGTTCGCGGGCCACTTCTTCGCTGACTGTTCCTTTGCTGTCGATGGTCTCTTGGGCCACCCCGGCGAAGATGGTCTTTAGTTCGGTTGTGTAGACGACTGCACCGCCGATAAAGGCGCTCGAGCTGTTCGGAACGGCGGTCAAACGCTGCGCCAGCAGACCGCCGGTGCAGCTTTCGGCCGTGGCGAGCGTGAGATGTCTTATGCCCAGCATCAGCAGCACGACCTCTTCGAGGCTCTCGCCGTGAGAGGAAAAGATGGCGTCGTCCATCTCGTGTTCAATCTTTTCGGTGAGCTCGTCCACACGAGCCTGTGCTTCTGCGAGTGTTGGCTTGGCCGAGAGAAAGTGAAGCTGAATCTCGGCGTGGCCGGCAAGGATGGTGGTTTCGATGTCGGTGTACTGCTTGTAGATCGGTGCCGTGCGAGCGTCGACCTGCGACTCGGGAATCAGGGCCATGCGCAGCATTCGCCGCGCAAGATGGCGAGCGGGCAGAGCAGCGGCGAGGCGCGGTTTGCAGGCCTCGTCGAAGAGAGGCTTTAGCTCGCTGGGTGGACCGGGAAGAAGAATGATGATCTTGCGATGGCCGCTGACGGTGGTGTCCAGATATTGGCCGGGAGCGCTGCCATTTTTGTTTTCGAGCAGCGTGGCCTCATCGAGCACGTCGGCCTGCTTGGCGTTGTTCGGCGGCATCGCCATCTTCCGAGCGGCGAACCGTTTGTACAGCGCCGTGAGGATGGCCGGATCCGGGTGAAGTTCGATGCCGAGAGCGGAAGCGGCGGCCTCGCGGGTGAGGTCGTCTTCGGTGGGGCCAAGGCCGCCGGAAAAGACGACAATGTCAGCGCGCTCGATGGCTATCTTTGCAGCATCGATGAGGTGCCGGAGATTATCGCCGACGATGGTCTTGAAGGCCACTTCGACGCCGAGGTCGTTGAGGCCAGCGGTCAGGTACAGGGAGTTGGTGTCCTGTCGGTGGGGCGTGAGCATCTCGGAGCCGACGGCAATAATTTCAGCGATCATAATTTGGGTGAAATCAAGACTGTAAGTAAAAAGTAAATTCAGATGAAATTGGACTGGAAATAACCTTCTCTTTGGATGTTAGCGGTTTCCTGAAATGTTTGCGTCAGCTTGATCTTCGGTGTGAAATTGCACGCTCGGTAGCAAGGGGAGGGGTTGACCACATATACTGCTTGACAATCCTATAAGTATTGAACTACATAGGGTGCAGGTAAACTCTATGCTCGAAATTCGAAACGTCTCCAAGCGTTACTCCAGTATTCCCGCCGTCGAGAACGTCAGCTTCTGTGCCCGGGCTGGTGAGGTAACGGGCTATCTTGGCCCAAACGGCTCCGGCAAATCGACCACGATGAAGATGATTACCGGCCTGATCGAGACGAACTCGGGATCGATCCTTTTTGACGGCGCACCGATCCACGACGACCTGATGGCCTATAAGCAGCGAATGGGGTACGTCCCGGAGGAGCCGTACCTGTATACGCATCTGAGTGGCGCTGAATATTTGGTGATGGTCGCGCAACTGCGCAATCTGGGGCGGAAGCTCGCGACTGAGCGCATCGATGGATTGTTGCGTTTGTTTGCACTTTACGACGATCGCCATGTGGCCATCTCGGCATACTCGAAGGGAATGCGTCAGAAAATATTATTGGCGGCGGCACTGCTGCATAACCCCTATCTCGTTCTGCTCGATGAGCCGTTTTCCGGGCTCGATGTTGGTTCTTCTCTGATCTTGCGGAGTTTGATCGAGGAGTTGGCTCGGCGAGGCAAAGTCGTGCTCTTCAGCTCGCATGAGTTGGAGACCGTGGAGCGTATCTCTTCGCATATTGTGATTCTGCATCGCGGAAAGATTGTGGCCGATGACTCCATTGAGCGGCTGCGCACGCTCATGTCGTTGCCGACGCTCGAAGGCATCTTCTCGCAGCTCGCTGTGGAACAGGATACGGTGGCAATTTCAAAGCAGATCGCGGACCTCATTCATGCATAAGCCTGTCAATATCGAGAAGCGCCAGTTCCGCATCCTTTATAAGGCGTTCCTCCTGCGTGTGGTCGATCTGGAACTGCTGTCGGCCGATGCGGATACCTCGAGGCTGCTCGGGCAATTTGCCGCACTGTTTGCAGGCCTGAGCTACCTATTTACCTTCTGGTTGATCTTTGGAGGCGGAGGAATCTCGCCAGACTTCCTCTCGGTGATGGAACACTTTCTGATAGCGACGACGATGCTGGTAGTCGGCTTGGTCTCAGTACTGTGTTGGGAGTCCATCTTTCCCGACCGACGTGATGTATTAGTGTTGGCTCCGTTGCCCGTACGTGTGAGTACGTTGTTCCGCGCTAAGGTATCAGCGTTGATCGCGGCGCTCAGCCTCTCGGTACTTTCCTTGAACAGTATCTCGGGACTTGTCTGGCCACGATTTTTCTCCATAACCAACGGCGGCGGCTATGTGGGGATGTTCCACTCGCTGGCGGCTTACTGGGCCACGATGCTGCTGGCCGCAGCATTTATGTTCGGCTGCGTTTTGGGAATACAGGGGATCGCCTCCCTGTTACTGCCGCGTCGGCAATTTCTGCGCCTGTCAGCACTATTGCAGGTAGTCATCTTCTTCCTCTTCATTACCGTCTACATCATCGAGCCTTCCTTAGAAGCACCTAAGGCGCTAGTTGCGCCGGAGAATCAGCGGCTGCTCACCTGGCTGCCGTCTTATTGGTTTCTAGGCCTGTTTCAGCAGCTCAACGGATCGATGTTGCCAGCGTTTGCGCCGCTGGCGAGACGTGCATGGGCTGGCATAGCGATTGCGACTGTCGTCGGCGCGACCTCTGTCCTCCTCGCGTATTTCCGCATGATGGGCAAGATTATCGAGACCCCGGACATCGTGCCAGGCGGCCGCCGAGCCAACTGGTCTCTGCGATTCGGAACCATGCTACAGACCTCCATCCTGCTGTTTAGCGTCAGGACGCTGCTGCGCAGCAGGCAACATCGGATGCTGCTCTCCTCTTATTTCGGCGCTACCTTCGCCATCGTGCTGGCGTATTTAAAAACATCCCTCAAGCTATTGAAGTTACTGCACGGAGCTGCGGGAGACGCCGTGGATGTCTCATTTTTCGTGGCTAGCATCTGGGTCATGTGTTTTGCGATTATGGGAGTTAGGCTTGTGATCTCCATGCCGCTTACATTGCGAGCAAACTGGATCTTTCGCATGACCGAGATTCGCGGAGTGACCGCCTATCTATCGGCCATCCGGCGAGCATTCTTCGTGTTGGCTGCGATACCGGCATGGCTGTTGATGGCCATTCTCTTTCTTCTTCGGTGGCCGACATGGCGGATCGCAGGCCATCTTCTTTTGCTTGCACTGGTGGGAATGATTGTGGTCGAGCTTAGCTTGTATGGCTTTCACAAACTTCCATTCACCTGTTCTTATCTGCCGGGTCAATCAAAGGTACACGTTGTCTTCTGGGGCTGCCTTCTCGTGTGGGTGCCACTTGTCGCCGCACGATTTGAGATGCGAATACTAAATCGACCTCTCGATTTCATCTGGATTCTCGTGCTGCTTGCATTGGTAGCGACGGGCGCTCGATGGCGTACCACTGCAGTGGCAAAGTCGGCTGAAAAGCTGATTTTTGAAGAAGAGTATCCGCCTGAGCTATTCACTCTTAACCTGTTGCAAAACCTGGGCGTTCCTCTCACACATTCCACAGCCACGGACTCTTCCTCGCAGTCCTTGTGATGAGCATCAGTGGCCACCAGAGGGTTTGCCGCTGACATGGAAGTGGCGGATGAGGAAGACCAATGGCACCATCGCCAGAGTCACCCAGCCGATGATTTGAAAGCAGTCCATAAAGCCAAGCAGCCGGGTCTGCTGTTCAAGCTGTGAATAGTAGTAGAGATAAGCTGCCTTCACGGAGTCCGCCTGCGAATAACCATGCTGCGCAAGATAGGCCGCCGTCCTACGAACGGATTCCTGCAGGCCGGGTGAGGTGGGAGTAAGATTTGCTCCCACCACGGATTGATGGAAGTTTTGCCTGCGCTCGCTGACGGTAGTGATGAAGGCGATGCCGAAGCTGCCTCCCCAATTGCGAAAGAGGTTGGTAAGACTGGACGCACGATTATTTTGATTGGGCTTGAGCTGGGAGTATGCGATGACGCTGACAGGAACGAAGAAGAAGGCATAGCCAAGGCCCTGGAACGCACGTGCCAGCGCGTAGTGGCTGTAGTCGGTCTGCAGCGTGAAACCGCTGTAGTAGAGCATCGAGGCGGAGACGATCACTAGACTGATGGCGACCAGAACGCGTGGATGAATGATGCCGCGTTGTATCAATTGAGCGCCGACGGGTGCGAGTAGCGTGATGACAAAGGCTCCCGGCCCAAGCACCAGTCCTGCGTCGATGGCGCGGTATCCGTAGAGCGATTGCAGTACCTGGGGAATCATGGTCGTGCTGGCGAACAGACCGAAGCCGAAGATGAAATAGAGCGTGGAAGAGATAAGGAAGTTTCGATTGGCAAGCAGATGTAGATCGATAATGGGGTCGTCGTGCTGCAGCTCCCAATAGATGGCGATCGACCAGCAGATCAATGCGATGGCGAACGTCCACGCGATGAAGCTGCTGCCGAACCAGTCATCGATCTGGCCGCGGTCGAGCACAATTTCGAGTGCGGCTGAGCCTATGCCGATCAGGAAGATGCCAAGCGTATCGACGCGGAGCTTGCCGTTGCGGCGAACAGATTTTCGCTCGTCGGCGAACGATGGCGGGTCATGGACGAAGCGGTTGGTGAGAAAAAGGGACAGCGCTCCGATGGGGATGTTAATGAAAAAGACCCAGCGCCAGTTGAAGTTGTCTGTGATCCAGCCGCCAAGGACGGGACCGATGGCCGGTGCGGTAACGATGGCGACCGTGTAAAGTGCGAAGGCCGAGGCGCGTTGCGCGGGGGGAAACGTATCGACGAGGATGGCTTGCTCGACGGGTGCCAGCCCACCTCCGCCGATGCCCTGAAGTACACGGCTGACGAGCATGACGCCGAGCGTGGGAGCAATGCCGCAAAACAGCGACGTCACAGTAAAGAGAGCGACGCAGGTCATGTAATAGTTCTTGCGCCCGAAGACGCGGCTGAACCATGCGCTCATGGGAAGGATGACTGCGTTGGCGACGAGATAGGTGGTGAGAATCCAGGTCACCTCGTCGAAGCTGCGGCCGAGGCCCCCTGCAATGTAGGGAAGTGAGACGTTTGCGATGGAGGTGTCGAGCAACTCCATGAAGGTCGCCAGCGTGACCGTGAGTGCAATCACCCAGGGGTTGATGGCGCGTCGTGTGGCGATCTGAGGTGGAGCTGGGATGGTAAGGGTTGCCAAGATTGCCTCTCACGCAAAGCCGACAAACACATCTATCGGTGTCTCAAAATAGAAACCGTTCGGTCTCTATTAGAGGCAAGGGAGAGGGTTAGGATTCGCGAAAATTATTTAACGATTTTTGTGGGAGGCTTTGGCGGTCTTGCGGGCCAGAGATTCAATATATGAATCGAGGTGTTCGAGGGCAGCGTGCAGGCCTTGATCATTACGCTCAATCCGGCTGATTAACATGCCGCCTTCCAAGCCACCGATGATGAGGCTGGAAACTTTATTGACATCTACCTCTGCCCGGATGGAGCCATCTTTAATGCCATCTTTGAGGATTTCCTGCAGCAGGGCTTGCCAGCCGCGAAGGGCTTTGCGGACCTTTTCTCTCAAAACGGGATTGCCGTTGTCGGAATCGATTGCGGTGTTAAGAAGAGGGCAGCCGCCGGGAAAGCTGGAGCGGGAGACGAAGTTTGCAACGTGCTGCTTTAACCGGTCGACAGGATTGGGAATGGAGTCGAGATTTTGCCTGCGTCTGCTGGAGGTCATCGCCCAGGCAAAGTCGAATGCCTCTGCCGCGAGTTCTTCTTTGCTTTCGAAGTGACGGTAGATTCCGCCTTTTTCGAGGCCCGTGGCGTCCATGATGTCCTGCATGGAACAACCTTCATAGCCGCGCTGGTTGAAGAGTGGCGCGGCCTCAGCGACGATGCGTAGCCGAGTTTCTTCGCCTTTACTCATTCAAAATCCCTACCGTTCAACTTCGCTAGCAACGTTACGATTGCCACGGAATTTGGAACCGAACGGTCTTTAAATATTAGCACATTACAAAAAGGGGAAATACTGAGTGGCGCGGTCGTGGGGTGCGACCGCGCCATTATCACTGGTTAGAGGTGGGGAGCCCAGCCCTTTTCATATTCACGGCCCCATAGCTTCATCGCTTCAGCATCGTTGAGGATGTGGCCGTTTTGCGGGTTGAGGTGCAGCTCGCGCTTCATCTCCCATGCAATGTTCGAGAGTTGAAGCATGGTGACGGAGATGTTGCCCGAATCGATGGGCTGGTTGAGCTTTTCTCCAGTGCGGACGGCAGCAATAAAGTTGGCGAAGTGCAGGTCGGTCATGTTGTCGGCCCCGGTAAGGTCGGAGGAGGCGGCTGCCTTTCCTTCTTTGACCTCGTTGATTTTCTTGCCGTTGAGGTCAAAGACTTCATAGCCTCCGGGATCGAGGATGACGCTGCCGGTGGTGCCGACGATAACTGCACCGCGATCACGGTTGTAGAGCTTCATGCCATTGCAGCTCTGGTCCTGCCAGGAGATGAGCTTATCGTCGTATTCGAAGCTGGTGTCGAGCGTGTCGTAGAACTGCCAGTCATCCTTGAACTGATAACGTCCGCCCGATGCGGTGATGCGGTTGGGAAGATCGACACCGAGCGCCCAGCGGCATACATCCACCTCGTGGGTTCCGTTGTTGAGCGCCTCGCCGGTGCCCCAGATCTTGAACCAGTGCCAGTTGTAGGGCTGCACGTTGTCCTTATAGGGCTGGCGCGGGGCTGGCCCTTGCCACAGGTCCCAATCGAGAACAGCAGGGACGGGCGCCGGCTTGCCTACGCCGATGGACTTGCGGGTATTGCTGTACCAGGCCTTGGCATAGTACGCGCGACCGACAAGGCCTTCGTGAATCTTCTGGACGACGTCGATGTAGATGGGAGAAGAGCGGCGCTGTGTTCCCATCTGAACCTGTTTGCGGTATTTGCGCTGGGCTTCGACGAGCAGAGCGCCCTCGGCAGGGTTGTGGCTGCAGGGCTTCTCGACGTAAACGTGCTTGCCAGCTTGAAGTCCGAGGATGGCCATGGGCGTGTGCCAATGATCGGGGGTGGCGATGGTGATGGCGTCCACATCCTTGGAAGCGAGGGTCTTGCGGAAATCTTTGTCGGCGGCAGGTGCTTCGCCGAACTTCTGCTGGACGGCTCCCGCGAACTTCTGGAGAGTGTTGCTGTCGACGTCGCAGACGTGGGTGATCTTTGCATGCTTCTCGTTTGCCTTGAGTGAGGCAAGATGGGCATAAGCGCGGCTGTGGAGGCCGATTACTGCGAAATTGACACGGTCATTGGCCCCAAGAATCTGGGCATAGCTTTTTGCAGTCGAGCTGACGGCGAGGCCCGCGGCTCCGACTGCAAGGGTATCGAGAAATTCACGTCGAGAGATCACATCTCCTCCTTAGGAGTTATCACTGTTAGCAGACGATGGCCGCTTCATGCGTCATTCGGTTGCGGGATAACTTTACACGAGCAAGGGTGCTTGGTTCAAAGTAAAAACTAATTGAGGCTGCAAGAGCATTCGCTTGAAGGATTTGCTAGATGAGCAGACGGCCTTCTATGTCGAGTGCCACGTGGTAGAGGGCATCCCGCGTGGCCAGGGCTGCGCATCCGTCTTCGAGGAAGGCGAGGCCCACGAGGTTCTGTCCAGAGACGGCGAGGCTGGCCTCGCGCTCCGGGGTGATGCGGATGATTCCGCGCTGGCCGTGCAGACTGGCAGCTACGTAGAGATTGTCGTCTACGTCGAAGGCCATGCCCTGCGCGCGGCCGAGGCCTTGGTAGAAGACGGTTGTGTTGCCGTCGCGATCGATCGCGTGGATGGCTTGATTGCTGCTGGTTGTAGGCCCGGTGACGAAGAGCGTTCCGGCATCATTGAAGGCGAGATGATAAGCGGCGATGCTGGGCTCGAGCGTGGCGTAGACGAAGATCTCGCCGCTGCTGCCGTGAGCGTCTCCGCGTGCGATCTTGAAGATGGTTCCGGAGCGGTCGCCGACGAAGAGGTTGCCGTCGCGGTCGAAGGCGATGCCGGTAGCGATGCCCATGCCTTCGGCATAGGTGGACATCGCTCCTTCGGGAGAGATGCGGTAGACAGTGCCTTCGGCGCGGGAGCTGGCGTAGAGATAGCCGTCGGGGGAGAAGGCCAATCCAGTGGGATTCAGAAGGCCGCGGACGAAGGGCGTCATCTGGAAGTCGCGCTGGATGCGGAAGATGGAAACGGGCATCTCCTGGCCGCGGGAGCCGGAAAGGGTGGCGTAGACGTTGCCTTCGGCGTCGACTGCCGGATTGGCTACAGGGTGCAGGTTTTCAGCCATCGGCACAGCGATGCGGAGGTTCAGCGGGTTGCTGGAGGCTCCGTTGCGATGGAGGACGAGGTCTCCGGTGATGGTTCCGTCGGGGATGCGGACGGTGGCGCGAGTTGGGCGGCTGAGAGTGATCGCAGCTGTAGTGTCGCCGATGGTCGCGCTGGGAATGATGTTGGAGGCTGGGCCTAGATTGCTGCCGTGGATCTCGGCTTCTCCTCCAGGCATCGCTGCAGGCGGAGTGACGAGATGGAGATGTGGCGCGTCGGCATGGGGATGAAAGAGGCTCATTGAGTATTTACGGTATGCGTTGCGATGAGGGAGTGCAAGGTTAGAAGAAGAGGTGGGCGAGTTGCGCGACGATCAGGGCGAGAATGCCTGCGGCGACGTCGTCGAGCATGATGCCTGTGCCTTCAGGAAGGCGTTCGAGCTGGCGAATGGGTGGAGGCTTGAGGATGTCGAAGAGGCGGAAGAGCAGGAGGCTCAGAGCAGCGTGTTGCCAATCGGCGGGAATGGCGATGAGGGCGATGAGCTGGCCAGCGACCTCGTCGATGACGATGTGACCAGGATCTTCGCGGCCAGATTCGCGGGCTATTATTGTGGCGGCTGGAATGCCGATCAGCGTGACGACGATGGCTGCGATGATCGTGCCGATTGTGAGCCAAAGACTGCTGACCGGCAAGATATGGGCTGCAATGAACCAGAGGACGACAGCGGCGATGGAGCCGTAAGTTCCGGGACCAGGTTTGAGCAAGCCTGCTCCAAAGAAAGTGCCGATTGCCCAGGCCCAAAGGGTTTTCTTTTCAGCGGGCGGATGAAGTTGGATGTTGGAGTTGGCCATGTCGTTCTGAGTTTAGTTTAGCGTCTTCGCGGGAAGTATCCCCCCTCCCGTACTAAGTACCCAAAGTCTTCATTTCAGGTGAGTTAGGTATGGGTAGTCCGATTAAAGTCTCTATTTTGATGGCAAAGTCTTGATTCTATGTATCTTGTTCGATCATGGCCCGCACTTTTTCGCGTTCTACGGACGCTTTGAGGTACGCCCAGAGGCGTACCTCAGGGGCTAAAGCCCTATCGATTTTATTAGACTTACGGCACGGCTGAAGCCGTGCCCTTAAGCAAAACGACGGATTAAAAACGACGGATTAAATTAAGCGGATTAAATTAATTAGAGGGCTCCTAGGACAATGCCGAACCCAGTAATTGCTTCAGCGCCTGGATGTATCCGGCGAGGGCTTCGCGGCCTTTTTCGGTCATGCGATAGAGCGTCATTGGCTTGCGGGCTACGAATTTCTTTTCGACCGACAGGTACCCCGCCTCTTCGAGCTTAGCCAGATGCGCGCCGAGGTTGCCGTCGGTCGAGCCGGTCTTCTCGCGCAGCCAGGTAAACTCTGCCTCGTTCACCCCTGCCAGCAACGACAGGAGTGCCAGACGCAGTTTGCCGTGGATGACCGGGTCCAGCTCTGGAAGCTCAGGCATGCGCTACCTTCTGTGTGCCGGACTTGGCTTTCGATTCGAGGACCATCAGGTAAAGGCCGAAGCCGATCATGCCGACGACGGTGATCGCGATAAAGATCCAGCCGACTTGATTGGCCGAGACGAAGCAGGTTGCGATTGCGGCGGCCCACCACAGAATGCCGACAGACGCCTGTGCTCGCCAGCGAAGGAGTATGCCGCTGGCCATGTTGGCTGCGCCTAAAAAGCTTTCGATAGCGGCAAGGCTGGCGTGGGTCTCCCAATGACCGGTGGCAGAGGTGGCGAAGCAGAAGATAAACAGAGCCCATCCTATGGACACCCATATCGCCATCATCGCCCGGCCCAGAACGGTTCCTGGCTGGGTGCGAGCTTTTCTTCTGCCGATCACGGCGGTGGCCACGCCTGCCGCGATCATGGTGACCGGCCATGCAAGGCTCGGCATTCGGCCTAAGGCGGTCCATGCGATGGCGATGAGGTAGGCCGTCCCCCAAAGCACGAAGTTCCATCCCCAGTACTCGGTTGTGCGTCTGGCTTCGAGCATCATCTTCTCGATCAGTTCGAGCCGCTCCTGCCACTCCTGCCGGTTTGCTTGTTCCATGGTGTCCTCGCTTTCAGGGTTTTATAAATGCAGAGAACTCTATTATATAGAGTAAAGCGTGTCAAGAGAAATGGATTGGAATCGTAGGGCAGTTTCAAACCGTCAAATCTCGTTAGCCTTCCTATGTTCGATTCGTTAGGATGACGAGGACAAGATACTGTAACTGGTCCGCTCAGTATCTCTGTGATGGGCTCAGAACCTGCTTTTGATACTTGTTGGAGGAGTCGGATGATGAGGCAAGCAGCCCTGGCGAGTTTCGCGGCGGTTTTGGTCTTTTCGGCGAGCATCTCGACCGCACAGCAACCGCAACAGGCAAAGCCTTTGCAGTTTGAAGTGGCTGCCATCAAACCGGGCAACCCCGATTCGCTGTCGTCTTGGACCGGTTCATCTGGGGATCAGTTTCGGATGTTGAATATGCCTTTAAAGCAGTGGGTGGAGATGGGGCTGTCCGTTAGGGATTATGCTCTGAGGGCTCCCTCGTGGCTCGATACATCCAGATTTGATCTGAATGCAAAACTGCCCAGCGATCCGGTCGACCAAAAAGCTACAGCCGAAATGATGAAAGCGCTCTTGATCGAACGATTTGGATTGAAATGGCACGAGGAGTCCCAGAGCGTATCCGGCTATGAGTTGGTTGCCGAGAAGAAGGTCCTGGTCCAGCCTGCGGGCATGCTGGAACGGATGGAAGGTCATCATGGGACGAGCTCCGGTCCTACGTTGATTAGTGGCACAAATGTGCCGATTTCAGAACTTGCGAAGGCGCTGGAAAAGGTACTCGGAAAGCCCGTGGTGGACGCAACGCAGCTTTCCGGTGGATTCGATTTCAAATTGATGTGGAGGCCGTCTGATGCTGCTGAGCTGGCCGCGCAGCAGCGATATGGGAAGCAATATGGAATTGATGTTGATAACCTGTCTGCTTCAGTATTTACCGCGCTGCGGGAGCAGTTGGGGCTGCGCCTTCAGAGCGCGAAGGTCCCATCGAAAGTCATCGTCGTAGACAACATCAATCGCCAACCTACCGAGAACTGATGCAAACTTCGTTACATGCGCTAGCGCGATGCACCCATTCTTTTCACTTGGATGAGTGCTCCCGGATCGCGATCCGTCGCCTTGCCGGCATAGCTCTGCGTTCAGGATCGTAACTGTCTACCTTTGCGAGACTGTTGTCATTTTCGAAGAATCGCGAGTTTCTTCCACGCGGCGAACTACGGCAAGTTTCCCTGCGTACAATCATTGAGAGTTAAAGCGCCCTCATTGCGACTCAGCGTCTCTCAGGAGAAATATCCATGGCTCGCATCAACCTCTTACCCATGCTGTTGGGCCTGTCTTTTCTTGCCGCTTCTGCTCAAACACCTTCCATTACAGGCCGTTGGATTGTTTCGACAGACTATCTGGGCACTCCGCTGACTCCTCTCCTCAATCTTGAACAGACTGGGGAAAAAGTGACGGGCACAGGCCGGGGCTACAAGTATGCCGGTACTCTCCACGGGACTGCTCTGCATCTCACGGCTGCAGACGAACAGGGCAATACCGATGAAATCACTGCTACGCTCGCCCACACCAAGATGCAAGGAATGGATACAGAGACGGACGCTCATGATAAAGCGCATCCGATGACTCTTAAATTCACTGCCATTCTCGCGCCTGCTCTGCAACATCCCCAGCCCAAAACCCATGAGTTCACGCCGACGGTCTTCTATCGCCAGGTATCTGCCTTCAATAAGCCGGTTCTCACGATCAATCCCGGAGATACCATTCACACGTCTACGGTGGATGCCGGCGGGACTGATAGGAATGGGGTCAAGCGGTCCCTCGGCGGCAATCCTCAGACTGGCCCCTTTTACATAACGGGAGCAATGCCCGGAGACGTGCTTGTTGTCCATATTAAAAAGCTCACCCTTAATCGCGACTGGGCGGAGAGCGATGACGGGCTTGATGAGCGTGCCTTGAATAGCGATCTCGCCGTCAAGGTCAGGGAGAACGGTAAATCCATCCGTTGGCACCTTGATCGAACTGCGGGAACTGCAACTCCTGAAGCTCCGGCAGAACACCTCAAGCACTACACGATTCCGTTAAGGCCCATGCTCGGTTGTATCTCCGCGGCTCCTGGTACTGCACAAGCTCCACCGGGCACAGGCGACTCGGGATACTACGGCGGAAACATGGATTTCAATGAAATAACGGAAGGTGCAACGGTCTATCTTCGCGTGGCAAACCCAGGTGCGCTGCTCTATTTTGGCGACGCTCATGCAGCGCAGGGTGACGGCGAGCTGAATGGGAATGCTTTAGAAACGTCCATGGACGTCGAACTGACTGTTGACGTCATCCCCAACAAGCGCATCGGAGATCCCCGGGTGGAGACGGCGACCGACATCATCACCATGGGACTTGACGGTTCTCTCGACGACGCCTTCAAAGAAGCTACAAGCGATATGGCTTCATGGCTTGAAGAAGACTACAAGCTCACTCCCTCAGAAATCGCGCAGGTGCTTGGAACTGCCGCTGAATACCATGTCAGTGAAGCTGCTGACAGAAATGCCGGCATGGTGTTGAAGATCAGCAAAGCCCGTCTCGCCACGCTTGTGAAGTGAAGGATCCTGACTACGACGAGGTGCGGCAGCGGCACTAGACTATTGGCTTATGCCAAATCACGAGGTAGCGCCCAGCTGAGTTGCGATGGGGGCGGGTATCCAATCGATCTGGATCAACTTAGTCTTCGTCGCTGGAGTTGGGGTGGCGTTGGGCGTTGGAGCGGGCTAGCTCTTCGAGGTCGTCGGGGCCCTGGATCGGCGAGGAGATCTTGTAGTCGCCGCTGGCCCATTTGCCGAGGTCGAGGATGCGGCAGCGGTCGGAGCAGAAGGGGAAGTACTCGTGGGTGGCGAGGACTACTTTGCGGCAGATGGGGCAAAAGAGTGCTTTGGACATGGCATCTCGATTGTAAATCCGGCGGCTCAAGCCGGAAATACGACTGCCTGGTTTACGGCAGGGGGCTGAAGTACTGCCGCTTCAGAGAAGGGCAAAGGCGAAATACAGGGGTCTCTCCACTTCGCTTCGCTTCGGTCGAGATGGCGTAGATTTGTGGCTGGGATGCGCTTCGATCGAGATGACGCAAGATTTGTGGCTGAGATGTGCTTCGGTCGAGATGACGTGCGATTTGTGGCTGCGATGTGCACCGATCGAGACGACGTGAGTCAGGGGCAAATCGAGCGGCGCATGGACTCTGAAGGATTTAGCAGGCTGTCGGGTTGCTATCGCCAGCTAAGGCCGAGGAGTTGAAACTCGCCGTCGTATCCCTCCATCTCTTCCTCGATCTCTTCGTATCCTTTGCGGAGCACGCGGAGTACGGCATGGATCGTCGCAGTGACGATTATCAGCAACACAAGTTTGCCGAGGTTCCGCTCCATCTGCATCTCCGTATAAATTACGCCGAAGATAAAGGGCGGAAAGACTCCTACGTAAAGGGTCAGCATGAGCGGCAGACTGGTTCTGCCCGGCATTCGCGGCTGATTGAAGGGCACGCTTTGCAGAAAGAAGAAGAAGCCGTCCGTCAGCAGGATGCACAGGCATAGCCCGCACACTGCCTGCACCAGAAGCTGTCGCGTATCCCAGCCTGCGAAGTGTAATGCGGCTACGATGCATGCCATTACGCCGGTTGCGAATAAGAGCACCCAGCGGTGCGCGGCGGCGGTGCACTCGCCGAGGTTAACGCCGGTGATGCGAAAGACCCATCGTGCGGAGAGATTCAGCGGGAAGGCGAAGGCTGTTCGCAGGCCCGCGATTACCCAGAACAGCAGCAGCGGCATTACGGCGTGCAGTCCCTTATTAGAGAGTGCGGGGTGGATGGTGCCGCCGCTGACAGGAAAGCTCACCGCGCATGCTATCGCCAATGCGAGGCCGGTTCCGCCATACATTGCCAGATAGATCTGGTAGCGATTATTGCGGGCGATGGTCTGTCCGATGAAGTGAAATACGGCGCGTTCGCCTGCCCGCCGAATTACAGAGTGCACGAGCCTGGCCAGCCAGCGCGAGGGCTGTCGCCGTCTGCTCGAGATGCCCTCTACGGCCATCCTGCGCATTCTGGCCCATGCGATTGGATACGTCAGCAGCACCAGTACTGCTGCGATTGCTGTGCCGCGAATGGCGTAGCGCGACATCTCGCGCGCGAAGGCGGGTGCGGCCTCTCCGCGCAGTAGCTGCTCGTAGATGCCGAGAAACCAGAGCGGCGGCATCCAGCGCATCATTCCCAGCGGCTTTGACAACAATGCCTGCATGGAGTCGCCGTACTGCGCATATTGCAGTAGCAGCAGCGCCAGCGCGGTGACGGAGAGCATCTGCATGATGGGCGAAACTATGCGGAAGCGCGCGGCACCGAGCAGGCAGAGCAGCACACCGCCCAGTGCGAGAAAGAGCAGCGCTGCAAAAACTCCTGCCAACGATACGGCGATTGCATGGGCAAAGATATGCCGGAAGAGGTTGCCCTTGCTCACCATCGGCAACAGAAGCGTTCCGAAAAAATTGCAGCCGACCAGGAACAGCGTCATAAAGCCGATCAACGCTACCGCCTTTGCGGCCAGCATCTGTTTCGGCTTTAAGGAGAGTGGCGAGAGGATGAGAAAGTCCTGACGGTCGGGGAAGAGCATCTCCCATTCAAAGATCGACACTGCGCCCATGACGACAAACGAAAATAATACGAAGAAGTATTGATCTTCGATGGCTCCCCACATCGATCTGTGCGGATATTGGTTCTGCAGAAAGAAGGCGACGATGAGGCCGGGTATGGCTACGACGGAGACGGCACGCACCACGGTGGTAAGTGTGTCGCCATCGACCTGGATGGTGTCGTTGTCGAAGAAGCGGCGGAAGAAATGGACGATTAGAAATTGAGTGACATGGTTTTTCTTAGCCATGACGCACCTTCATGACTTCCACCATGTGCTGCGCGACCTGCGCGGTGTCGGTCTGCTGCACCAGCTGCGCGAAGACGCTCTCGAGCGTGGGCAGCTCCATGAGTCTAGTGAGGTCGTCGGGTGCGGCATCGGCGACAACCTTGCCCTTGGCCAGAACGATCACGCGACTGCATACGCGCTCGACCACCTCCATCACATGCGAGATGTAGAGGATGGCCTTGCCGTCGCGCGCGAGCAGCCCCAGAAGGTCTTTGAACAGGCGCGCCGAAGTAGCATCGAGCCCGGACAGCGGCTCATCGAAGACGATCAGTCTGGGATCGTGCAGAAGCGCTGCCGCAATCAACACTCGCTGCTTCATTCCCTTGGAATAGTCGGACAGCGCCGAGTACTGCGCCGCCTCGAGCGACATGAGATGAAGCAGCTCGCGTGCCTTGCGCTCGATCAGCTTCTCCTGCATGCCGCGCAGGCGCCCGACCAATTGCAGGTACTCGAGCCCGGAGAGATGGTTGTAGACCTGCGCCTCCTCGGGTACGTAGCCAAGCTGGGCGCGATAGGAGGCGAGATCGTCATGGATATTCTTTCCCGCAAAGAAGACCTTGCCCTTGCTCGGCTGAATCAGACCGATCACCATCTTTACGGTGGTCGATTTTCCTGAGCCATTGGGCCCGAGGTAGCCGAGGATCTCGCCCTCTTTGAGGGTGAAGCTTACGTCCTGTACGGCGGGAATGCTGCGATAGGTCTTCGATACATTTCTGAGTTCAAGCATGGCATCTTCCCCTGTGCTCGTGATGTGTAGTACCTCACGAGAAATAGTATACTACATAGGGTAAGCGTGAGAGGAAATTGATCATTGTTGCGTGGCCGAGTGGGGACGGATTAGCTTACGAGTTAGTCGAGCTGATCTCTTGACGACCCATTTCAATATCGCCCGAATTAAACAGACTTGCCGGTACCGCTTCGTCAGTGCAGACTCCAAAGAAGAGAATCACTATCGCCCGCGGGGATTAGCCTGTCATTTGGATACAGCTTGTCGACGTTCTCGACGGTGATGAGCTGATGCTTGATAAAGGTGGCCGGTGGGATATGTCGACCTCGCACTTTATCGAGGGCGAGCGAAATAACTGCTTCGCCATAGCGTTCGGGGAAAAAGCCTACCGAGCCGACCAGTCGAGACTGCGCTCGACGCATCTCGCGCCGCGCTTCGATGCAGGCATTTTGGCTGACCGCCAGACAGTGTTCTGCGCGGCCAGCCTCTTCAAATGCCTGCAAGGCGCCAAGACAACTGGGGTCGTTTACCGCCCCAAGGAGAATCTTTGTGGACCTATTTTTGCGAAGAAATCGCCGCACTGCGTCCAAGCTCTTCTCAAAGCGGCCATTACCGTCGATAAAGTGGAGATTCTGATCGCGCACCTTCAAGGGGTGTTCGCGAATGCCTGCGAGCATCCCTAACAACCGAGCTCGCGGCAGGGGACCGGCTACAGGCAATTCCAAAAGGACCACCTCATCGACCTTCCCACGCCATTGGTGCATGCATGCCTGGGCGAGAGCGTGTCCGCCAATGAGGCCAGCGCGGTGGTTGTTGGCGCCATAATAATCTCCTCCTGCATGTGGGATATCGATTGCAATGACAGGAATTCCAGCGTCCGCCAGTCTTGAGGACACAATGGTGGAGCACTGTTGATTCGTCTGGAATTCGATGACCAGGTCAACTTTCTCGCGGACGAAGGTCTCAGCGTTGCGTACGGCTGTCTTGGGGCTGTAGCGATTGTCGAGAACCAGGAGATCGACGCCCGCTTCGTAAGCACTACTGCGAATGCTATCCGAAACAAGCCTCGAGAATGAAAACTCTTCTGTTTGTGAGGCGTAACCAAACCTGTATTTCCATCGAGGGGAGTGTTCGGCACTGATCGCGTAAGAGTTCTTGGCCAGACTCTTCAACATACCGCAATCCACCAACGTCCTCAGCAGACGATATGCGGTAGGTTTGGTGAGGCGACAACGAACAGTAACATCATTCAGGCTTAGGCCGTCCTCGCCCAGCTTGAAACATTTCAGGATTTCGCATGCTCGCACAACAGATTGCGTCGAATACGAGGAACCGCGCTGGGCGGTGTCTCCTTCGGCTTTCCGGGCCTTGCTCATTTTCATTGTCGCTGCCCTCATTCTGGAAGTTGACCGATCTTACGAAATTTTGACTGGCGAAATAATAACAGGCGCAGCAAGAGCGGTTCTCAGGCGGGACAAACAACCAATTTCACATGAAGTAGGATCATTTTTGTAGATGTTGCTTGCCCGCGGAGAGGAAGCGCTTTTTGGCGCAATCGCTGAAGAAAGCAGTTCTAATGCTTTTGGCTGCCTATCTTATTGTTCCGTAAGCGATGGAACGAGCCAAAGGAACCTGCATGTCGATGGCCCCGTCAAGTAAATGCTTGCTGAAAGGCGTCGAGTTGGTGAGCCGCCGCCTCCGAAAGAATTTCACATTGCAAAATGGAGTGTTTCTCCAAAAATCGCTGGCCATTGCCAATATGGAATCCGTAGTCTTGCCGAGATTCAGGGAGGCAGCTCAGAGAAGGCATTCCGTTGATAGTTATTGGAGGTATTTATGAACGGCACGCTCCAACGCAGCAGGCATTGCCAGGTTGAACAAAGAGGGATCACACCCTCAATCTCTAATTCGTTCCGAAATCAGCACCTTCTGAAGTCATGGAGGTTCCTCTTAGTTTTAATCGCGCCCCTAACTTTGGGCGCAGGTGCGTTCGCGCAGTCGATCACAGGCGCTTTAGTTGTCACCTTAACCCAATGATTAAACTCAACCGGCTTGCACCAGTTTGAAGGCTGGTGTGGGTTTGCAATCATCAAGCGGGAAGTTGTAAGTGGAGGAACTACATGTCGAACAGATACAAGATTGCATGTCTAGCTCTGTTGGCTTCTGGATGTCTGGGTATTTCGGCCGTAGCACAGAGCGATTCAAAGGGATTGCAAATCGATTGGAACAAGGTAACTGTTACTTCGAAATCTACTCCGACTCTTCAGGTTGTCGTCAACCCGCAGTTGGTCCGTGGCGCGCACATGCACGATGGCTCGTTTCAGGCGCTGCACGAGCTCGGAGCGGACTATGTTCGTTATGTGCCATGGCTGCCTTATCCGCGGCTGGCCGTGGCAGAGTTGGAGCCTCCAAAAGACGGAAAAACTTCGTGGGACTTCTCCCATATCGACCCGATGCTCGATGACTTCATGAAGGCCACCGCGGGACATTCGGTCATTTTGAACTTCAGCACCATGCCAGCCTGGATGTTCAAGACCGATAAGCCCATCACCTTTCCGAGTGATCCGAACCAGGTTTTCTGGGACTATACGCAGGGGACAGAGTTGCGCGACCCTACCATGAAGGAAGCTGCCAACTACTACGCTCGGCTGCTCAGTTGGTATACGCAGGGCGGCTTCAAAGATGAGTTCGGCAAGTGGCACGAATCCGGACACCACTACAAAATCGCGTATTGGGAAGTTCTCAACGAGATTGAAGCCGAACATCACTGGACTCCCGAACAATATACGAAGTTCTACGATGTAGTTACAGCGGCCATGCTGAAAGTCGACCCGAAGTTGAAGTTCATGGCGCTGGCGCTTGCTGATCCAAGCCACCATCCTCAAATGTTCGAGTACTTCCTCAATCCAGCGAATCACTCGCAAGGAGCACCTTTGGATTTCATCAGCTATCACTTCTATGCGAGTCCGCGGAAGGATGAAACCCCGGAGAACTGGCAGTACACCTTCTTCAATCAGGAGGAAGGTTTTCTGAACACAGTGCGATACGTCGAGCAGATTCGCAAGCAGTACTCGCCACACACCAGGACTGATCTCGACGAACTCGGTGTCATCTTGCCGACCGACAACAAGCCAGGCGACGACGTGGCTCCACCGAAAGCCTATTGGAATCTGGCCGGAGCGCTCTATGCCGATCTCTATATTCAACTTACGCAAATGGAGATTGACGTTGTGGGAGAGTCGCAGCTTGTTGGCTACCCCACGCAATTCCCAAGCGTAAGCATGATGAATTGGCAAACAAACAAGCCCAATGCGCGATTCTGGGTATTGAAACTTCTGAAAGACCACTTCGGCCCCGGGGATCGACTCGTCAAGACGGATGCTTCAAACGATGACTTATCGGTGCAGGCGTTTCAAACCAACAAGGGCAGAAGTATCCTCGTTGTGAATAAGCGCCTCACGAGCGCGGAGCTTACCCTTCCAGCGGATTTCAAAGCAACGCACATCGAGTATGTTGCCCCGTCGACGGGCGACAATCCTCCAGCGATGCACGAACTATCTAGGGGAACCATTGCATTAGAGCCAAATGAGGTCGCTGTAATCACGGAATAGTCGACACGCGTCGATGGGAGAAAGGTATGCGCGTCTGCTTTGTATTGAAAGTTCGTACTGAAAAAGTGGAAGAGTACAAACATCGACATGCACTGGTATGGCCGGAGATGTTGGATGCCCTCCAGGAGGCCGGATGGCACAACTACTCCTTGTTTTTGAGGCAGGATGGTCTAGTTGTTGGCTATCTTGAAACGTCAGACTTTGAGAAGGCCCAAAGTGCGATGAATCATCACCCTGTCAACGCCCGATGGCAGTCGGAGATGTCAGCCTACTTTGAACCGATGCAGAATGCGGCGGACAACCTGGTTCCATTGGCCGAGGTGTTCCATCTTGACTGAAATCAACTTCGTCTCGGTTAGGACCTCATAGCGCACAATCACGCTTCAACAGCCCTAACGTCGATCCAATCGAAGGAGATAGTTATCAATGGCAGGTAGTCAATTACGCGTGGGCTTATGCGGGATCGGGTTGGAGGCGTACTGGCTCCAGTTTGAAGGATTGCGTTCTCGCCTCGAAGGCTATGTCTGCCAGGTTGCTGAGCGGCTGAGAAAGAGCGATGTGCAAGTCGAGGAACTAGGTATGGTGGATACGGCACAGCGCGGCCGGGAGGCGGGGAATGCTTGTCGCCGTGCCGATGTGGACCTGCTGGTCATCTATGTCACGACCTATGCTCTCTCCAACACTGTGTTGCCAATGGTGCAGCGTGCCAAAACGCCGGTGTTAGTGCTCAACCTGCAGCCGGAGGAGGCGATCGATTATGAGCAGTTCAACCGGCTGCCCAATCGAACTGCCATGACCGGCGAATGGCTCGCCTTCTGTTCCGCCTGTCCGGTGCCGGAGATCGCCAATGTAATGCTGCGTGCCGGCTTACCTTTTCACCAGGTAACTGGCGTACTTGGCGACGAGGAGACTTGGGCTGAGATCGAAGAGTGGATCCAGGCCGCCCGCGTCAAGAAGGCCCTTGCCGAGAATCGGCTGGGACTCATGGGGCAATACTACAGCGGCATGCTCGATATCATGACCGACCTTACTCAGGTGTCGATTACTTTCGGGAGTCATATTGAACATCTGGAGGTGGACGAACTGAGCGGGCTGTGTGCAGAGGTAGGCGAGCGTGAAATTGCCTCGCGCATCGAGGATTTTCGAGACCACTTCGAAATACAATCCGATTGCGCCCAAACGGAACTGGCACGCGCGGCACGCACCTCGATTGGACTGGACCGCCTTGTTGAGAAGCATGATCTGCAATCGCTGGCCTATTACGCATCTGGCAGAGGCGTGCCGCAAAATGAAGACACCATGAGCTCGATCATCCTTGGTACGTCGCTGTTGACGGCTCGCGGCATTCCGGTGGCAGGCGAGTATGAGGTGAAGAACGTGCTCGCGATGAAGATTCTGGATTGTCTGGGAGCAGGCGGATCGTTCTCCGAGTATTACGCCCTTGACCTCAAATTGGATCACGTCCTAATGGGCCATGATGGCCCCGGCCACCTGGCGATTGCGGAGAGCAAGACCAAAGTACGGTCCCTCGAGGAGTTTCACGGTAAAACGGGCAGCGGGCTATCGGTGGAGATGAGTGTGAAACACGGGCCGGTAACTTTGCTTTCCGTTGTGGAAGATGCAAAGTACGGCTTCAAGATGCTGGTTGCCGAGGGGGAGAGTGTTCCGGGCCAAGTGCTACGCATCGGCAACACAAACAGCCACTACCGCTTTCCCATCGGCGCGCGCGGATTTGTGAAAGCGTGGAACGAGCAAGGCCCCGCGCACCACTGCGCCATTGGCCTTGGGCATCTCTCAGCAACACTTGGCAAACTGGCGCAACTCCTTGCGATCCCGATGGAACGCGTGTGCTAGATCCCATCCACGAGGCAGGCTGGGATCATGGGGCTGCCTTCGGGGCCATGCCAGGATAGTTCGCGGCAGAGAACTGTTCTCAGCTATGCCTGAGTCCATCAAGACGGCGGCCGCAGGTTTTTCTTCAGTTCTCATGGCCGACCTGTTGACATTCTACCTATGAAGGTTATATATGTTGGATATCAACAGGAGAGATCCATGGCCGAACGCAAATCGGATGTGATGCAGGGAACGCTGGACCTGATGGTTCTGAAGACGCTGGAGTCGATGGCGACGCTTCACGGCTATGGCATTGCGCGCAGGATCGAGCAGGTAAGTGCGAACTCGCTGAGCCTGAACCAGGGCACCATTTACCCCGCTCTGCTGCGTTTGGAGCAGAGGGGGTGGATCGCTGCCAAATGGGGTGTGTCAGAGACCGGCCGCCGCGCCCGGTTCTACTCGCTTACTGCTTCCGGTCGTAAAGAGATTCAACAGGAAACCGAGAACTGGGAACGCATCGCCGCTACGATGGCGCGTTTTCTCGCGCCCTCCCGTTAGGAGACTGACATGACCCCGATCCGCGTACTGTTCAGCAGATTCGCATCCCTCTTTCGCAAACAGCGGCTCGATGCAGAGCTCGAGGAGGAGTTGCGCGCTCATCTCGAATTGGCCGTTGAAGAGCATCGCATGAGCGGTCTCTCTGCAGAGGAGGCTCGCAGGATGGCCCTGCTCGCATTTGGAGGAGTGACCCAAACGCACGAGCAATACC
>JBEPUY010000038.1:0-42580 GCA_041691255.1 Granulicella sp.
AAGACCGACGACACCACGACGGCCTGGGTGGTCGAGCGGCCAACTCCCTGCGTTCCGCCCTTGGTCTTCAGCCCGAAGTAGCAGCCGACCGTGGCAATGATGAACCCTGAGAAGAGGGGCTTGGTCAGTCCCTGAACCACGTCGCCGTAGGCCAGTGCGCGGTACGACGTATGGAAGTAGCTGGAAGCATTCAACCCCAGCAGCGTCACACTGACCAGCGCTCCGCCCGCGATTCCGACGGCGTCAGCCACAATCGTAAGGAAAAAGAGCATGAAAACGGTAGCGTAGAGTCGCGGTGTCACCAGTTTACGGATTGGATCGGTTCCCAGCGCCCGCATGGCGTCAATCTGTTCGGTCACCTTCATCGAGCCCAGTTCCGAGGCCATGCCGGAGGCGTTGCGGCCCGAGATCATCAGCCCGGTAAGGACGGGGCCAAGCTCCTTGACCATCGAGAGCGCGACCAGATTGCCGGTCATGCTGATGGCGCCAAACGCCTGCAGCGACGTCGCGGACTGCAGCGCCAGTACGCATCCTGTAAAAAAGCCGGTCAGAATGACGATTGGCAGGGAACCAAAGCCAATCGAGTCCATCTGCGTGAAGATATCGGGCCAATACCGCGGCCGCGAGAAGATGTTCGAGACGGCGTGCCACGACAGCAGCGCGTAGTCCTGAACGGCGGCAATCTTATCTTTGGCGAATTCCTCTGGGGAGACGAAGGGCATGGGTTATCAGGCTCAATGTATCAGATGCAGAGACAGTCTTGAAGATTGCATCTTCCTGGCACGATTGAAGAAGTTCTTGAACCAATGTCAGGATAGGCCTCAAAAATGAGAAAATAGATTCGATCATGGCTGAAATGACAGCGGCGGTGTTGTACGGCAAGCAGGACCTGCGATTGGAGAAGGTGGCCGTCCCGCGTCCGGCAGACGGAGAGCTGCTCGTCCGCGTCGCAGCGGCATTGACCTGCGGAACAGACCTGAAGGTCTACCGCCGTGGCTATCACGCCCGTATGCTCAAGCCCCCCATCCGCTTTGGCCACGAACTGGCCGGGGTCGTCGAAGAGGTTGGCGCCGGTGTGACCATGTTCCGTAAGGGAGACCGCGTCGTTGCCCTGAACTCCGCTCCCTGCGACGCCTGTTTCTTCTGCACCCACGGCCAGCAGAACCTCTGCGAAGACCTCCTGTTCAACAACGGCGCCTACGCTGAGTTCATCCGTGTCCCCGCTCGCATCGTCGAAAAGAACACCCTGCTCATCCCCGACAACGTCCCTTTCGAGCACGCCGCCCTCACCGAGCCTCTGGCCTGTGTCGTTCGCGGCCTCGAGGAGAGCGGAGCCAAATCCGGCGACACTATGATTGTCATCGGCGCGGGCCCCATCGGCCTGATGTTCATGCACGTCGCCGAGATCGCTGGCATCAACGTCATTGCGGTCGTCAAGCGCGAAGACCAGATCGCTGCCGCAAAGTTGTTCGGAGCCTCCAGCGTCCTGCAAATCTCGGCTGTCGACGATATCGTCGCTGCCACCCGCGCCCTGACCCCGCAGGGTCGCGGTGCCGATATCGTCATCGAAGCCGTAGCCATCCCCACCACATGGGAGTGGGCCGTCGACATGGTACGCAAAGGCGGTCTCGTCAACTTCTTCGGGGGGCCGCCCAGCGGCACCAAGGTACAGCTCGACACTAACCGGCTCCACTACGGCGACATTACTCTTAAGGCCAGCTTCCACCACACTCCCGCCACCTGCCGTACCGCATTTGAACTGGTCACCAGCCGCCGGTTCAAGTGTGCGGACTACATCACCGGCCGCGTTGGGCTTACCGATGTTCCCGCCCTCTTCGCACGCATGATGGATCGCAGCGGAAGCACGCGTGAGATCAAGACCGCCGTCTTTCCGTCCGGGGTACCCAAATGAGCGAGATGACATTGTCCGAACACGCGCTGCTGGGGGCACCCCACGAGTACCTCACGCCGATGGAACGGCCAACGCTGGCCGAGGCGCAGGCCTGGTGCCGCCACCTCGCCACGACCCACTACGAGAACTTTCACGTCGCCACCTGGTTTTTGCCGCGCAAGGTCAGGCCCCACTTCGAGAGCATCTACGCCTATTGCCGCGTAGCCGACGACCTCGGCGACGAGGTCGACGACCCCGAGGTCGCCATGCGTCTGCTCAATGCCTGGGGCTCCATGCTCGACGAGTGCTACGACACCCCCGAACGCTCCATGCATCCCGTCTTTGTGGCGCTGCATGAAACCGTGCGCGAGTGCGGCGTCCCCCGCGAGTTATTCTCCGACCTTCTCCACGCCTTTCGCATGGACCAGGTCAAGACCGAGTACGAGACCTGGCACGAGCTTCTGGAATATTCCCGCTACTCCGCCAACCCGGTCGGACGGCTGGTGCTGTGGGTCTGCGGATATCAGGAAGAGTCGCTCGGTCTGCTCTCGGACAAGGTCTGCACTGCGCTGCAACTGGCTAACTTCTGGCAGGATGTCACCGAAGACGCCGACCGTGGCAGGCGCTACATTCCCGCGCAGGCGATGACGCAGTTCGGTGTGGAACATGGTCAGATTGAAGGACGCGTCTTCACGCCCGAGTTTGCCGCAATGATCGAGAGCCTCGTCGCCGGAACCCGAGCCATGTTGCACGACGGCGGCGCTATCAGTTCCCACGTCGACAAGGAACTGGCAGTCACGCTCGACCTCTTTCGCAAGGGTGGCGACGCCATCCTTGACGGCATCACGGCGGAAAACTTCGATGTACTGCGCGGCAGGCCGGTCGTCTCCAAGGTAAAGAAGCTGAGCCTGCTGGCCGGGGCATTAATCGCCAAGATAAGGGCGGGGCTTACGACGTGACTCTTGCCGAAGCCTATGCCGCCTGCCGCACCATCGCGCGGCGAGAGGCCAAGAACTTCTACTACGCCTTCCGCGTGCTGCCCCAGCATAAGAGCGATGCCATGTGCGCCGTCTACGCCTTCATGCGCCGTGCCGACGATATCTCTGACGACGAATCGCTTCCTATCGAGCAGCGCAGGCTTGCCATGAACGCCTGGGTCGAGTCATGGCGCACCGCTCGCCGCACTGGAGTCTCCGAAGACCCCGTCTTCCTCGCCCTCAACAACACGCAGCAGCGGTTCGCGATCCCCGACGCTCTACTCGAAGAGCTGGTGCAGGGAACCACCATGGACCTTCAGCCGGATCTTGAGCCGCAGCCCATCGCAGCCGAAGCAGTCCAGACCTTCGCCACCTTCGACGATCTCTACCATTACTGCTATCTCGTCGCCTCGGTGGTGGGTCTGGTCTGCATCCGCATCTTCGGCTACACCGATCCCCGTGCGGAAAAGCTTGCCGAAGAGACCGGTATCGCCTTTCAGCTAACCAACATCCTCCGCGATGTCAAAGAGGATGCCGAGCGTGGTCGAGTCTATCTGCCACAGGACCGGCTCCACGAATTCGGCCTCGATACCGAACGCATCGTCGCACTCTCCCACGGCGCTCCCATCCAGCCCACAGATCGCGCCCTGCTCCGCGAACTCGGCGCCAAGGCCGAAGCTTACTATGCCTCCGCGGACAAGCTGCTGCCCCTGATCGACAAGGACAGCCGTGCAGCATTGTGGGTGCTGGTCACCATCTATCACGGCCTGCTCCGCCGCATCGGCAAGCTCGACAGCGACGTCTTCTCGCAGCGCGCCAGCGTTCCCACCGCATCGAAGCTGCTGACGCTCACCCAGGGCATGGCGATGGCCGTGCTCAACCGGGCGACGTCATGAGTGAACACGCTCCAAGCTTCGACATGAGCCGCGGCAATCCGGGTGCCCCATGTCCCGCTTCTGGGACATGGGTTTCAGAAGCTCCCCAAAAACAAGGTAAAGACGTAATCGTAGTCGGCGCAGGTGTAGCCGGTCTCTCCGCTGCCGTGGCGCTCGCCGACGCTGGAGCAGCAGTTACCTTGCTCGAACGCCGCCCCTACATCGGTGGCCGTGCCTACTCCTACGACCACCCCGCCCTCGAAGAGACGATCGACTCGCAGCATGTCGTCGTCGGCTGCTGCACCAACATCCTCGACCTCTGCAACCAGGCAGGCATGGCGGACACCATCCGGTGGTACGACGAACTGACCTTCCTCGAACCTGGCGGCCGTCGCAGCCTGTTGCGTCCCGGCAGCCTCCCTGCGCCCGCACACCAGGCCATTAGCTTCCTCCGCGCTCCAATGCTCACCTTGGGCGACAAGACTGCAATCGCCGCTGGCCTCACTCATTTTCTGCGCGGATATCCCGGCGACGACACCGAGAGCTTTGCCTCCTGGCTCAAGCGCACCGGCCAGACCGACCGCGCTATCCGCCACTTCTGGGAGCCCGTCGTCGTCGGCGCGCTCAACGACACCTTTGATCGCTGCTCGGTGAAGTACGCCGGCAAAGTCTTCCACGAATCTTTCCTGCGTTCTGCCCGAGCTGGAAGACTTGGCATCCCCGCAGCACCATTGAGCGAATTCTTCTCTCCCATCGCCGAGCTGGCGCAGCGCAAAGGCGTCGCCGTCAAGCTCAAGGCCGTAATCGAAAGCATCAAGCAGGCCCCCGACAACCGCTGGCAAGTTCAGGCAGGCGGCGAGACGTACACTGCCTCCTCTATCGTTCTGGCCACCGATTTCAGACAGACAAAGAGCCTGCTCGCCAGTCTTAATTCGTCAACAAGCGCAGAAGCAACCCTGAACACCGACTTCGACAAATTTACCGTCGCTCCCATCACCACAATTCACCTCTGGTATGACCGCGACGTTGTCGGCATCGACCACGCTGTCCTGCTCGATACACGCATTCAGTGGATGTTCGCCAAATCGCGCATCCGCCGCTGGCGCACAGAACGCGGCAGCTATATCGAGCTGGTCATCAGCGCCTCCTGGCCCGAACTGCAGATGGGAAGGGAAGAGATTCTCACCTCCGCGATTCAAGAGTTGGAGCAATTCTTTCCAGCAGTGAAGACAGCAACGCTGGTAAAGAGCGGAGTCCTCAAAGAGGCCCGAGCCACCTTCTCCGTCACTCCCGGCCTCGACAGTTTCCGGCCAACGCAAGCCACCCAATGGCCCGGCCTCTATCTAGCAGGAGACTGGACCGCAACCGAGTGGCCGTCAACCATGGAAGGTGCCGTCCGCAGCGGAAGGCTCGCCGCGGGTGCTCTCATGGGCGACGCCCGCCGCTTCATGGCTCCCGAACTTCCCGCTCAGGGGCTCATGCGCTGGTTGAGCCGCAAGTAAGTAATTTCAGAATCTGTTTAAAAATTCTTTAATCACGTCATCTCGCCCGGAGCCGCGCGGCTTTATCGCGCGGCGCAGTGGAGAGACCCCTGTATTTCCGTTCTTGCTTTTGCCGGTTCTGATTGTTGCAAATTGATGCTAAAAAGCCTTCGGCTTTGAAACAGGTTCTCAGACGGATTTCTTATTCCGGCGGTCCCACCGTCACCACAAAGTAGGTTGCCGGTGTGTCGCCGACATTCTTGATGAAGTGCTTGTCCCCGGCGACGCAGATGCCAACGTCTCCGGCCACCAGCTTGCGAGTCACACCGTTGGTCATCAACTCCACCGTGCCCTCGCGCACCAGCCACAGCTCGTTGTGCAAATGCGTTCCAATCGGTTCATGCGGAGCGCCCACTGCCTGCGTCGTCTCATGCATCTCCAGCCGGAGATTGCCTGCCTTCAGCATTCCGGTGACATAGTGCCGAGACACCCTCTCTTTGGAGCCGCCTGCCTTCGGCGGTTCCGGCGGAAACACACCCGACTGAAGCACAGGCAGGCGGCCCTGAGCCACGACTGACTCCGGCATCACTGCCGAACAAGCCAGCAAGGCTGGCAGCAAAGTTGTAAATTCACGGCGATCCATAAAACTCTTAGAACCCATAGAACGAGAGATCCTCCACCTTAAACGATACGCCCCGGCAAAAGCCGGGGCGTATCGTGCATCTGCATCTTCAACTAGACAGCACTTAGTGCAAGGCCAGCCATCTTTTCTTCGCCATCCGCCGCAATGGGCCGGTAGAACAGCGAGTTATTCTCCATGTAGACCTCGAGGAACGCCGGTCGCTGCACGATTCCGCCGCCGATCAACGCCTCCGACAGAGGATCTTCGACATAACGCTGCAACGCACGACGCAGCGGGCGAGCGCCATAGGTGCGGTCAGAGGCAGTCTTCTCGATGATCCACTTCTTCGCCTCATCGGTCACAGAGATCGTGATCGCCTTATGCACCAGGTTCACATTAAGCTGCTGTACCAGCAGTTCGAGAATCTGCATCAGGTCAGCATCCGACAGCGAGGTGAAGATGATGATCTCGTCGAGACGGTTCAGGAACTCCGGATTGAAGGTGCGCTTCACCTCTCCGCGTACGAGCTCTTCCATCTTGTCCAGCACCATGTCTTCCTTCTCGCTCTGGAACCCAAGCCCCTGCCGTTTCTGCAGGTGCTTCGCTCCAATGTTCGAGGTCATGATGATGATGCAGTTCTTGTAGTCGACCGTATTGCCAAGGCCGTCGGTCAACTGTCCGTCTTCAAAGACCTGCAACAGCAGGTTGAAGACATCCGGGTGCGCCTTCTCAATCTCATCGAGCAACACCACGCAGTACGGATTCCGCTTGACGCGCTCCGTAAGCTGGCCGCCCTCTTCGTAGCCGACATATCCCGGAGGCGAACCGATCAGCTTGCTCACAGAATGCTTCTCCATGAACTCCGACATATCGAACCGTATCAGCGCTTTCTCCGAGCCGAACAGGAACTGCGCCAGCGTGCGCGCCATTTCGGTTTTGCCGACGCCGGTTGGTCCAAGGAACAGGAAGCTACCAATCGGCCGCGCCGGATTCTTGAGACCAGCACGCGAGCGGCGAATTGCCCGCGCCAGCGCCGAGATCGCCTTGTCCTGCGAGATCACGCGCTTGTGCAACTCTTCTTCAACCCGCAGCAGCCGTTGCGTCTCCTCTTCCTTCAGCGAAGTAATAGGAACGCCCGTCCAGCGGCTGACAACGTCTTCAATATCCTCGCGCGTCACAATACCCGCCGAAGAATCATCGAGGTGGTACTTGTCGCGCAGAGCGCGCAGGTTCTCGCGCTCCTTGCGCTCCTCGTCCGAATAGAAGCGCGCCTTCTCGAACTCGTGGTTCGCAATGGCATTTTCCATGCGGTGAACGATGAACTTGATGCGCTTTTGTACCTCGGACAACTCTTCCGGCAACGAAGTCTGTCGCAGCTTCACCCGCGCACCCGCTTCGTCGATCAAGTCAATCGCCTTATCGGGAAGGAAGCGGTCAGGAATATAACGGCTCGAATGCGAAACGGAGAAGGTGATCGCATCATCGGTGTAGCTGACAGCATGAAACTTCTCATACTTTTCCTTGATGCCCATGATGATCTTGATCGCATCTTCTTCGTTTGGCGGCGGCACTTTGACCGCTTGAAAACGCCTCTCCAGCGAACGGTCCTTCTCAATCGACTTGCGATACTCAGCCGGTGTGGTTGCGCCGATGCACTGAATCTCGCCGCGGCTCAACGCTGGCTTCAAAATGTTCGCCGCATCGAGCGAGCCTTCTGCCGAGCCTGCGCCGACTAACGTGTGCAACTCGTCGATGAAGACGATGGAGTTCTGGTTCTCCATCAACTCTTTCATGATGGTCTTGAGGCGCTCTTCAAACTGGCCGCGATATTTCGTTCCAGCGACGATCAACGAGAGATCGAGCGCCAGCACGCGCTTATCGGCCAGAAAACTAGGCACTTCACCATCAGCGATCTTCTGCGCCAGACCTTCGACGATGGCAGTTTTTCCAACACCCGGCTCACCGATCAGCACAGGATTATTCTTCGTCCGGCGGCACAGAATCTGGATGACGCGATCGACCTCGGCGTCTCGCCCAACCAGCGGATCGAGCTGTTGGTCCATGGCCGACTGCGTAAGATCGCGGGAGAACTCCGCCAACATGCTCTGCTCGCCGCGCTGGCCCTTGCTCCCGCCGCCCTGTGCAGGCGGCACCTTCTCCTGCGTCGTCCGCTGCAACTCCTCGCGAATGGCAGGAAGCCTCAGACCGCGCTCGGTCAAAATCTCTGCCGCAAAGCACTTCTCTTCACGCAGCAGCCCCAGGAGGAGATGTTCGGTGCCGATGTGCTTGTGCGACAGCCGCTCGGCTTCTTCCGCGGCGTAGGCCAGAACTCGTTTGCATTCGTTCGAAAGAGGCAGATCGACGGAGGTCGAAACCTTCTCCCGAATCGTCGTATGTCCTTCAATCTGCTTGCGTATGGATTCAACCGATGCGTGCGACCGCAAAAAGCGGTTCGTCAACGCCTTGTCCTCCCGCAGTAGTCCCAGCAACAGGTGCTCTGTCTCGATATAAGGCGACCCGAACTGGCTGGCCTCGTACCGAGCAAAGAAGATCACCCTCCGCGCCTTCTCCGTATAGCGTTCGAACATGTTCTCCCCTTCAACGCCGGCCACCACCCAGCCCGAAGGCCGCATAGCGCCGTTGGTACCGTACCCGCCTCTGCGTCGGCTGCCCGCAAAGACAATCAGGCTACTTCAGACTGCGAAGCATCCATCCCACTTCTATCAGTGTAGTCGCCTGCGCAACACATCTGGAAATACCTCAAAAATTATGCAATACCGTAGCACTGTCTATTAGATGAGTGCTGTGCAAAAAAGGCACCAAGCTTGGTGCATCACCCTCGGCCCTCTTCCAGTTTTCCCTGTCGCAGCCGCAACATCCGCCCGCAACGCCCTGCAAAATCAAGACTATGCGTGACAATCACGCTGGTCAGCCCATGAACGGCATGCAGCCGTTGAATCAATCCAAAGACTGCCTCGGCTGTCTTTCCGTCCAGATCCCCGGTCGGCTCATCCGCCAGAAGAATCTTCGGCTCCGTCACCAGTGCCCGCGCCAGCGATACCCTCTGCTGCTCTCCTCCGCTCAACTCGCCACTGCGATGCTCGGCCCGATCCGCCAGTCCAACCTCTGCTAACCAGACGCGCGCCCGCTCCAGAGCAGAGGACCGCCCCATCCCTCGAGCCAGCAACGGCATAGCGACATTCTCCAGCGCCGTAAACTCCGGCAGCAGGTAGTGAAACTGCCAAACGTACCCCACGTCCCTGTTCCTGAAGTCTGCTGCCTGTGCCGCCGAAAAAGTGCTCAACCGACTCTCCCCGCACCAGACCTCTCCAGCCGACGGCCTGTCCAGCGCGGCCAGCAAGTGCAGCAGGGAGCTCTTGCCAGCGCCACTCTCGCCAACGATGGCGACCATCTCTCCGGAATGAACCACCAGATCCAGCTCGCGAAACAGCACCAACTCCCCTCGCCCAACCGCTCCCGCAACCGCGGCGTAGCTTTTCGTCAGCCCCTCAGCCCGTAGCACGACGCTCCGCTCAACCGATCCCGGCAAAGGCTCCAGTCGCTTCTCCGAGCCATCCCCCAAAACTTCATCCTCGCGCTCAGCCACTTATCTCTCCATCGTCTCGGTTGCAGCATGGCCGGGATACGCTCCCAACGAAATCGCCAGCCGGTTCCATGCATTGATCGTCGTAATGGTCAGCGTAAGGTTCACCGTCTCCACGTCGCTGATGTGCACGCGAACCTCGTCGTACACCGCATCGGCAGCATGGCCCTCCTGAATATTCGTCACCGCCTCAGTCCACGCCAGAGCCGCCCGCTCCCTCTGCGTGTAAATGGCTGAACCTCTCCATTCCGCAACCGTAGCAATCCGCTCTGCCGTCTCGTTCAACTTCCGCAGCTCTGCGGAGTGAAGGTGGACGCAATACTCGCAGCCATTCATCAGTGAGGCCCGCAGCCTCACCAGCCCAAGCAGCGATGTCTCAAGTCCAGATCCAGTATTCAGATAATGCTCAAGCTCGTGCATCTTCGCCAGACCATCTGGCGCCAACTGCCCGTACTTCAACCGTGGTTTACTCATAGCGCAAAGCCTCCGCAGGCAACACCCTCGCCGCCGACCCGCTCGGATACAACGTAGCAATCAAGCTCACTCCCAACGATACCGAGGCCACAATCACGGCATCCCAAATCCGCGGAGCGAACGGCAGATAGTCGATCGAATAGACCGACGCGTCCAAAGGTAAGTGATAATGACTACCCAGCCAACTCACCCCATATCCCAACACCAGCCCAATTACCGTGCCTATGATTGAGATCAACAGTCCCTGCAGTAAAAATATTCGCCGCACCTGCTCCGCTCGAACACCGAAACTCATCAGCACGGCAATGTCCTTGGTCTTCTCCATCACCATCATCGTCAGCGCAATCAGAATATTCAGAGCCGCCACACACACGATCAGCGCCAGCACAATGAACGTCACATACTGCTCCAGCTTCAACGCACGGAAGAGTTCACGGTTCTGCTCCATCCAGTTCGTCGTCTCAAAGCCCGGCCCCGCAGCCTGCTCAATCGCCTTGCCAATCCTATCCGCGTGATAGAGATCATCCACCTTGAAGCTGATCACCGAGATCAAATCCGGCTCACTGAAAAGTTTCTGCGCATCCGACAACCGGATGAACGTGTAGCTCGAATCGTACTGATAAAAGCCCGACTTAAATATCCCCGCTACATAAAAGGCGCGATAGCGTGGCACCAGACCCAGCGGAGACAGCTCTCCCTGCGGACTAATGACCTGCACCGTATCGCCCACACTTGCGCCGAGCGTCTCTGCCAGATCTTTTCCAATCACAATCGGAGGAACCGCCTGAACTGAAGAAAGATCGGGTGCCCCATCCTTCGCAATTTCATCGCGAAGGGTGGGATGCACCCCGCTCGTAGAGCCAACCGGCTCCAACTCCTTAGCCGATCCCACTGTCACCGATTGCAGCAAATCGCCAACCTTGCGCTCGTCGGCAGGAATCACTCCCTTAATCAAAGCGCCCCCACTCCGCACCCCGCGAGAGATCAGCACCTGCCCATACAGCCCAGGAGCAGCAGCCGTCACATGTGGCAGCTTCCCCAGCTTCGCCAGCAACGGTTGCCAATCGCGAATACCATCGGCCTTGATCCGCATCAGGTCCACATGCGAGGTCGAACCCACCAGCCGCGCCTGCAAATCCTGTTGCATCCCGTTCGTAATCGCCAGCGCAATAATCAGCGACGCCACCCCGGCCGCGACGCCGATCACCGAGATTGCAGTAATCACACCCACAACCGCCTGGCGTCGCTTGGCCCGCAGATACCGCATCGCAATAAACAATTCAAATCGCATCGACCCCCAGCTTACTATCGGTCGCAGCCCATGCTCCAAAAGAAAGGCGAAAGCCGAAGCCCCCGCCTTTTCTGAGCTCGAAATCAAATCACGCTAGTTGGCCAGAACCGCCCGATACCGTACCTGGTTTTTCTTTACCTTAGCCACGGCATCGTTCGCCTTGCTCATAGCAAAGCGCTCGGTGATGGCCTTGACGCCATGCCGTGCAGCGACATCCAGCATCTCGTGCAGATCGCGCGGACTGCCGGTAGGGCTTCCCGAAATTGCTCTCTGCGCTCCCAGCAGCGAGAACGCCTGGATCTGCATCGGCGAAGGAGGAACGCCCACCACGCAGAGCATCCCCTTGGGTCGCAGAGCATTCACATAGCCTTGCCAGTCCTGGTCTGCGCTCACCGTCGACAGCAGAAAATCAAACGAGCCGGCGACCTTCTTCAGTGCTCCCGTGTCCTGCGTATTCAAAAAGTGATGCGCGCCAAGCTCCCGCGCCTCCTTCTCTTTGTCCTTCGAGGTCGAAAACGCCGTCACCTCTGCGCCAAACGCCTTGGCAAACTGAATCCCCAGATGCCCCAGCCCACCAATTCCGATCACGCCCACACGCGACGACGGGCGGATTCCATGATTTCGCAGCGGGCTGTAGACCGTAACTCCGGCGCAAAGCAAGGGAGCTACGTTTTCGCTCTCAAGTACCGCAGGCACTGGAATCGCGAATCGCGAATTGACGCGAATTCTATCCGCATAGCCGCCATTTCGTCCCACGCAGGTCGGCTGCGACTTGGCGCAAAGATGCTCGTCGCCCTGGCGGCACCACTCGCACACCCCGCAACTGTCGGCCTGCCAGCCCACGCCGACCCGGTCTCCAATCTTTCGATCCAGTACGCTGCTGCCCACCGCCACAACGCTGCCCACGATCTCGTGACCGGGTATAAATGGGAATTTGCTGAATCCCCAGTCGTTATCGATGAGATGAATGTCGCTGTGGCACACCCCGCAGTGCGAGATCTTGATCTCGACTTCATTCGCCTGCAACTCGCCGGGATCGTATTTATAGGGCAGCAAATGCGCACCGGCTGCGTGCACAGCCAAACCATGTATCTCACTCATTTGGAATCTTTCCTTTAGGTGCCTGATGTACTCGTCCGCACCTGCTGTTCGATGCTACAACATCGCCGTGAGCAAAAGGATCTATCAAGGCGAACGGCTCTTCATCGAGACTGCAAGATGTTGCAATATATAAATGAGGCCGCTCTTGCCAAGTCCGCGACGAGTCTTGAGCGGGATGGTGCGGTACTCAACTTTCTTACATGGGCGCGCTCAACAGATCGAGCGCACCTTTCGACTTGAGATCCTCAGCGACCCATTTGCCAAAACATTCCGGCGTGGTGTCGAGCGGAGTCGCCGTATCGATCTGGATCATGGCCTCGCCGTCCGGAGCCAGCACCTGGGCGAACATGCGCCACTTCTCAAATTCGGGCAGGCAGTGAGCGCCGATGGGAATCGAGCAGCCTCCGCCGAGAGCGTCGAGGGTGACTCGTTCGGCTTCGACGCAGAAGCGGGTTTCGGGGTGGTTGAAGAAGGCGACGGCCTGACGAATGTAAGCGTCGCGGCCCTCGTCGATGACGTGCTCGGTGCTGCGGGTTTCGATGGCCAGCGCGCCTTGTCCTGGAGCGGGACAAAGCTCTTCTGGCGAGAAGCGGTGATGAACCCATTCGGCGCGCTTGAGGCGGTCGAGACCTGCGGCGGCGAGAACCAGCGCATCGCATTGTCCGGCGGCGAGCTTCTTGAGGCGGGTGTCGATGTTGCCACGAATATCGACGAACTCTACATCGGGGCGCAGCGCCAGCAACTGGGCGCGGCGGCGAGGACTCGTGGTGCCGATTTTTCCTCCCATTGGCAGCGTGTTGAGCGACCAGTAAGGCTCGCAGACCCAGACGTCACGAGCGTCGGCGCGCTTGGGAATGGCGGCGAGAGTGAATTGCGGCGCGAGCTGCGTGGGCAGATCTTTAAGGCTGTGTACGGCGAGGTCGATGCTGCCTTCTTCGAGGGCCTCTTCGATCTCCTTGATGAAGATGCCTTTGCCGTCGAGGTTTGCGGGCGGGACAAAGCCTGGTTGCTGCATGCGATCGCCAGTGGTGCGAATCACCTCAAGCTCGACGTGATAACCGGCGTCGCGCAGGGCGTAAAGAATGTGATTGGCTTGCCACAGCGCAAGCTGGGAGCCTCGTGAACCGATGCGGATCGGGTTTTTGGGGTGGTTGAATTCGCTGCTCATACGTTTGTTCTGATTGTAGGCGAGGGATTGGGCTTTGGTTCATGGAGGGTACCTGCCCCCCTGTACTTAAGTCCTAAAGTCTTCAAAAAAAAGCGCCTAAGTCCGGACTTGGTACAGAGGTCCGACTCTCTGCGGCGTTGGATGGCGCTCTGGGAGGGAGGCGTTTGTCAAGTTTTGCCATCTTTATTTCGAGATCCGGAGCAAAAAACTGCCGGCTGAGTGAACCCAACCGGCAGTTTCAGTCTCGAGATTAGCGGTGACCGCCTCCGCCACCACCACCGCCATGGGAGCCTCCGCCCCCACCACCTTGGGATCCGCCGCCTCCACCGCCGTGGAAGCCACCGCCACTCTCTCCTCCGTGAAAGCCACCACCTTCTCCTCCGCCATGGAAGTTGCCACCGCCGCCACGGACACCTCCAGGGGTTCCACCGTGAAAACTGCCGGGAGCGTGGACGGGGCCGGGGCTACCACCGCGGTATCCACGGCCGCGGTCCTGATTGCCGAAGTTTCTGCGGAGGCCGTAACCGTTGCCATGGTATCCGTAACCGCCGCCGTATCCATAGCTTCCGTAGATGGGGCCTCCGCCATAGAGATAAATGGGCGAGTAGAAGCCATAGCCGAAGGGGTTCCAGAAGAGTCCATTGCCGGGGAGCCAGGTGTAGCCGAAGGGACCGCCTGCCCAGTACCAGCCGGAATTCAAACCTGAGGCGCCTGCATACTCCGAGGCCAGGTTGACATTGGCTTGCCCGAGATAGGCCGAACGGAGGCTGCTCCATTTATAGAGGTCGTCGTTCTTGGCCTGGTCCTTGTTGAAGCGTTGCGGCTTGATGGCTTCGCCGTTCAGGACGAACTGACGCCCGCCTTTGACCTCGACCGGCTTGATGTTGCTCTGCAGGTTCTGTCCGGGGTAAACGGCAGCCTTGCCGTCGAAGACGCGGACGGTCGCGTTGTTGGCGTCGAAACCATAGAGGCCATGCTGGAGCAGTTGGGTTTGGCCGTTGGGGAGGTCGATGAGGACGGTGTTCTGCTTGTAGATCTGGTCGACCTCGACGCTGGCGTTGCCGCGTTCGAGCCTGACCTCGGTGTGGGTCAGGTCGGGAGAGACCATCTGCACCGTGCTGTCGTCTCCGAGGCGGAGAAAGATGCCGGGAGTCAGCAGGATCTCCGCCTTGCCGGTGGCGGTGGCGATGACTTCGCCGGGCCGCATCTCGGTTCGTCCTACGGAGCGGTGAGAGAGGGGACGGGCTTCTATCGAGGCTTGTCCTTCTACGTAATTGAGAGTGCCTGGGCTGGCTGGGTTCGCGTTCTGCCCGAAGGCGGGCGCGGCCAAAGTCGTCAGGGAGAGAATGAGAAGTGCTTTCAGCCTGGGCATCGTAAAACCTCTGCAAGTTTAGATGCGGCGCTGACCGAAAGGTCACAGAGTCGAGAGTGCGAAGCTATTGAAATACCTATAGATAGAGCGCTAATCGAACGCAACTATTTTTATGGATGTGGGTTGCTGCTCTCAGTGTGTCAATAGGGCCGGTTCAATAACGAGCGTGCCGACTCCAGCGCTATAGCAAATTTCCCCATGGCGTAGAGCGTTATAGATCAGGCCTTCAGCCCTCATCTTTCGGGGCACGCATACCCAGGGCTTCGCCCTGGGCTGGTATGAGGCGCGCCGTTGGCGCTCAAATGCGATCAACCCGCTCTACACCATTAACGAATTTGCGCTCATGGGTACGGATCAGGAATAGGCAACGACAAGAGCAAAGCCCAAATACAGGGGTCTCTCCACTACGCCGCGCGATAAAGCTGCGCGGCTCCGGTCGAGATGACGTGGTTTTAGATTTTTTGGGCAGTACCGACATTTAGGCAATATCACCATATAGAGCGACAGGTGAGAAGAGTGGGTCTCCGCAAGTCGGGCGAAAAAGAAAGATAGATCGTGGCGCTACGAGCAAACCTCGGGTCCTTCGACTGCGCCTCTCGCGCTGCGAGAGGCTTCGCTCAGGATGACAGTTTTTTGAAGCTCAGATTAGATTGCGGATGGTCAGATTCTCTTAGTCTTCGTCGGTGGGGTCTGGCTTTGGTGCGGACTGGCCGGTATAGAGGCGCTGCAGATCGGCTAGCGTCTGAGCGTCTCCCTGTTGGGCGGCCTGGCGGATGCCGGTCAAGGGGTGGTGCAGGAACTTTGCTGTGAGTGAGCGCGTCAGCGCTTCAACCGCCTCACGCTGGTCGGGAGTGAGGTTGGCGAGCTTGGATTGCGAGCGGCGGAGTTCGGCCTGCCGGATGGCTTCGGCGTATTGCTGCAGTGACTGGATGGCGGGCACGGCGTTGAGGGTTTGCAGACGCTGGAGATACTTGTCGACCTCGCGGGTGACGATGGCTTCGGCGGCCTCGGCCTCGCGGCCTCGGTCGGCGAGGTTGGCCTGGGCCACCTGCTGTAGGTCGTCGATGTCGTAGACGAAGCAGCCTTCGACCTCGTTCATGCCGGGATCGACGTCGCGGGGAACGGCGATGTCGATGAAGAACATGGGGCGGTTGCGGCGGCGTTGCAAAAATTGCTGGCCATGGGAGCGGCCGAAGATCTTCTCCGGTGCGCCGGTGGAGGTAATGACGATGTCGGCGCGGTCGGCCTGCTCGTAGAGCTGGCCGAAGGGGATGATCTGACCGTTGAACTCTTTGGCGATCTGCTCGGCCCGCGACTGGGTTCGGTTCGCCACGAGGATCGACGCTGCGCCCTGTTGGATGAGGTGGCGGGCGGCAAGCTCGGACATCTTTCCGGCTCCGACGAGAAGGACGGTCTTGCCTTCGAGCGAATCGAAGATCTTGCGCGCGAGATCGACGGCCACGGAGGCGATGGAGACGGAGCTGGAGCCGATCTGGGTGTCGGTGCGGACGCGCTTGGCTACGGTGAAGGCGCGCTGCAACAGGCCTTCGAGCGTGGTGGCGACGGCGCCTACCTCGCGGCCTGTGCTGTAGGCCTCTTTGACCTGGCCGAGAATCTGCGGCTCGCCTACGACCATGCTGTCAAGCGAGCTGGCCACGCGGAAGAGATGGCGGACGGCCTCGCGCTCGCGAAACTCGTAGAGATGCGGCTGGAGATCGCTCGCGGGGATGTTGAGGTATTCGTAGAGAAAGTTGAGCGTGCCGGGGTTCTCGGAGTGGGTGGCGTCCTGCACGGTGAGCAGCTCGACGCGGTTGCAGGTGGAGAGGATGATGGCTTCGCGAATGCCCGGCTGGTGCGCGAGGGCGCGGGTGGCGTCGGCGAGGCGCGAAGGAGCGATGGCGAGGCGCTCGCGTACCTCGATGGGCGCGGTAGTGTGATTGATGCCGAGGAGAATCAGATTCGGCGCTGAGAGGTTTTTCGTCATGGCGCGGTGAACCTGTGGACGACCGAAAGTTGGTTGGCGGCCCAGACGGCGAGGACGACCAGGAAGACGAAGCTGGAGAGGTAGACGGCGCGGCGTCCGCGCAGGCCGCTGTGGCGGCGGATGAAGATCATGCCAACGTAGGCCAGCCACATGGCGAAGGAGAGCAGGACCTTGGGGTCGAGGAAATAAGACGATCCGATCATTTGCTCGGCGAGGACGGAGCCGATGAGCAGACCGGCGGTCATGCAGGGTAGGCCGAAGAGCAGGGTTTTAAGTGCGATCTGGTCAGTGGTCTCGAGCGGCGGCAGCCACTTGAAGGCGGGAGACTTTTGCTTGAGACGGCGCTCCTGCACCAAGTAGAGAAGGGAGGCGAGGAGCGAGAGGAATAAGGCTGCGTAGGCGGCGAGGAGGAGAGCTACGTGGAGGAAGATCCAGCCAGTGTGCAGGTGAGGGAAGTACGTCGGCTCTTCGCCGGGACGAAATGCGGGGATGAGGCCGAGCAGGAAGCAGATGGGCAGGATGAAGATGCCGAGCGAGACGGTTTTGTATCGTGCGCAGATGAAGAGGAAGGCCAGCGCGAGGACGAGGCCGAGGAAGGACTGGGTCTCGTGGGTGTCGACCGGGAGGCGGTGGTGGGCGGCGTTGAGCATCTCGATCAACGAGACGAAGTGGAAGAAGATGGCCGCTGTGGTAGCGGGGATGGCAATGTGGCGCCAGCGGGGACGGTCGTACAGCGCCGCCGGAAGGACGGCGAGTGAGGCAAATGCGTACAGGAGAACCGCGACTCTGAGCCAGAGGAGGGACATGGATATTCGTTCGCTTAGTGGCGAACCTTAAGTATATCGGGTATGGAGGGAGAGGACGTCCTTGCGCTGTGATTCAGAGAAAGGTCTGCCACTCTGTCCGTGCCTTTTTCGACTACTCTTAGGATACTTGCCGACGCAAAAGGACGCTCAAAATCACAATGAAATTAGCTGAATCCCGATTGTTGCTGTTTGCCGTTGTGCTGCTTGTGGCCGATACCGCGGTGGGGTTTGCGGCCAAGCTGAGCGCTCCGGTAGAGGGGTATCGCATGGTGCATGCCTATCCGCACGATAGCTCGGCGTTTACGCAGGGGCTGGTGATGGTCGATGGAATGCTTTACGAGGGGACCGGGCTGCATGGGCGATCTTCGGTGCGGGCGGTGGATCTGGCTACGGGGCGGGTGCTGCAATCCGTGAAGGTGCCTGATAAATATTTTGGCGAAGGACTGACCGATTGGGGCGGCACCCTGATCGAACTGACTTGGTTGGCGCATCGGGGATTTGTCTATGACCGCTTTAGTATGCGCGCGGTCAAGACATTCAAATACAAGGGAGAGGGCTGGGGGCTGACGCACGACGGTAAAAACCTGATTATGAGCGATGGCACGCCTGTGCTGCGGTTTCTCGATCCGCTGACATTTAAGGTGGTGCGGACGCTTGCGGTGTCGGACGGCGGGAAGCCGGTGAAGGAGTTGAATGAACTCGAGTACATCCACGGCGAGATCTATGCGAATGTGTGGCAGACCGACCGGATTGCGCGCATCTCTCCCGCGACGGGCGAGGTGATTGCGTGGATCGACCTGAGCGGGCTGCTGGGGAGTGAGCCACGGGATGGCAATGCGGTGCTCAATGGCATCGCCTACGATCAGAAGAACGACCGCTTGTTTGTGACCGGAAAGCTTTGGCCAAAACTGTTTGAGATTAAGCTAGTGCCGGGGGCGGCTGGTTCAAAGTAAATAGATTGAACGCTGTTGATGAAGGGTTACGAATCCCACCCTTTGCGATAAGGCCGCGAAGGATGGGTACCCGAGAGTTTGGGTCTCCAGAAAGGACAGACAACGACAGGAGCCGCGTCAGGTGCGGTATTCTGGCGGTTCCTGCTTATGGCAACTGAAACGACAAATGACACGACCCTGACGCCGGTGATGCGGCAGTACTTCACCGCGAAGGAGCAGTATCCGGATTGCCTGATGTTTTGCCGGATTGGCGACTTCTACGAACTTTTCTATGAAGATGCGATTACTGCCTCGCGCGAGCTGCAACTGACGCTGACGGCTCGCGACAAAGAGAAGAAGCAGCCGATGTGCGGCGTTCCTTACCATGCGGCGGAGGGCTATTTTCAGCGGCTGCTGCGCAAGGGCTATCGTATCGCCGTCTGTGAGCAGATCGAAGACCCCAAGCTGACCAAGACGATTGTTCGCCGTGAGGTGACGCGGGTGCTGACGCCGGGGACGGCGGTCGATCCTGCGCTGGGCGCGGAGCAGAGTAATTATCTGGCGAGTGTTGTGGTGCTGGATAAGTGCGTGGGGTTGGCGCTGCTGGATCTATCCACGGGCGATTTTCGTGCGACTGAGTTTTCGGGAGCGGATGGGTGGGCGTTGGCCGCCGATGAACTTGGGCGGGTCAGGCCGGTCGAGTTGCTTTATGCGCAGGGTGGGTTGGTTGGGCTAAATCGTAACTCGAACGGCTTACTTCCCACCCTTCGCGATAAGGCTGCGAAGGATGGGGCACCCGGAGGTTCGGGGCCGAATTCGACGGAGGAAGAAGCTGCTTCGGCGGGGCTCGATGCGATTCGGACGAAGACTCCGCTGGAGGATTGGGTCTTCACCGCGGACTATGCGGTTCCGTTGCTCAGTAATCATCTTCGCGTGCAGTCGCTCGACGGCATGGGGCTGGCTGGGCACGAGGCGGCTGCCGTGGCGGCGGGTGCGCTGTTACATTACATGCGAGCGACTATGCAGGGCGGGTTGGAGCATGTGGATGGCCTGCGATTTTATGAGCGGTCGACTTGTCTTGAGCTCGATGCGGTCAGCGTACGGAATCTTGAACTGGTAGAGCCGCTGTTTTCGGGTGAGTCTTCGCAGACGACTTTGTTCTATACGCTCGATGCCTGTTGCACACCGATGGGCAAGCGGTTATTGCGGTCTACCCTGCTGCGGCCTTCGAGCGAAATAGCGGAGATCAAGGCTCGGCTTGAAGCGGTAGGTGAAGCGACAGCCGACCTGCGCAAACGCGAAGAGCTGCGACGGTCGATGAACGGCGTGCTCGATCTGGAGCGGCTGCTGGGGCGGGTCGCGCTCGATTCGGCTGGGCCGCGAGAGGTGATGGCGCTGGCGGGAACGCTGGGCTGTTTGCCGGGGATTGTGGCTGCAGTGAACTCATTCGAAGCGGAGTTGTGGCGGCGGTTAGCGGGGAGTGCCGCTTCGGAAACCCATGTCCCAGAGGCGGGACATGGGGCACCCGATTCTGTCGCTGGCTTTGACGCGATGGAAGACCTGCACGAGATGATCGTGCGCACCATCGCGGAGGAGCCGCCGGTCTCATTCGCTGATGGGGGCGTGATTCGCGCGGGTGTCGATGTGGAGCTCGATGAGCTGCGTGAGTTGTCGCGCAGTGGGCGGCAGGCGCTGGTGGCGATTGAGGAGCGCGAGCGGCAGCGTACGGGGATTGGATCGCTGAAGGTGCGCTTCAACTCGGTCTTTGGCTACTACCTCGAAGTGACCAAGGCGAATGCGAAGGCGGTCCCTGCTGATTACGAGCGCAAGCAGACGTTGGTGAATGCCGAGCGATTCACGACTCCTGAGTTGAAGGAGTACGAGACCAAGATTCTGACCGCACAGGAGCGCAGCGGTGAGATCGAGCGCAGGTTGTTTGCGGAGCTGCGACGGCAGTTACTCGATGCGGCGAAGCGAATGCGCGATACAGCGCGGCGCGTGGCGGAGATCGACATGCTAGGATGCTTCGCGCATCTGGCGGCGCTGCGCGGATGGACACGGCCTGACGTCGATGCCAGTGGAGTGCTGGAGTTTATCGGTGCGCGGCATCCCGTAGTGGAGCGGCGGCTGGAAGAGAGTGGCGGTGGACGATTTGTGCCGAACTCGGTGCATCTTGATGCGGATGTGGGGCCTGCGGTGTTGCTGATTACCGGGCCGAACATGGGCGGCAAGAGTACCTATCTGCGACAGGCGGCGCTGCTGGTGGTGATGGCACAGTGCGGGTGCTTCGTTCCAGCGGAGCGCATGCGGGTGGGCCTTGTTGACCGCATCTACACGCGCATCGGCGCGAGCGACAATGTGGCGCGTGGACGCTCGACCTTCATGGTCGAGATGACGGAAACGGCTGCGATTCTGAACACCGCGACGAACCGGAGCCTGGTGCTGCTAGATGAGATGGGGCGCGGGACGGCGACCTATGATGGGCTTTCGCTGGCGTGGGCGACGGTGGAACATCTGCACGACCGTATCGGCGCACGCACTCTGTTCGCTACGCACTACCATGAGCTGACGCTGCTGGCGGAGCGGTTGGCGCGACTGACGAACCTGCGCGTGACGGTGAAAGAGACGCAGTCGGGAATTGTGTTTCTGCATACGGTGGAAGCTGGCGCTGCGAGTAAGAGCTACGGTATCGAGGTAGCGCGGCTGGCTGGCTTGCCTGCGGTTGTAATCTCGCGGGCGCGTGAGGTGTTGAAGGTGCATGAGCGGGCGGAGACGCAGCAGGTTCGCGAGGCTGCTCCGTCGACACCGCAGATGCAGATGACGATGTTTACGCCGCTGTCGCAGAAGATTGTGGACCGGCTTAGCGAAATCGATGTGGACGGGCTGACTCCGCGCGAGGCGCTGAATCTGCTGGCGGAGTTGCAGCGAGAGCTGAAAGGGTGACGATCAGGAGAGGAGAAGGCCAAGATAAACGCAAAATACAGGGGTCTCTCCACTGCGGCGGCAAAAGCCCCGCCTTCGGTCGAGATGACGTTATTTTGGAGCAGCAAGGAGCCAGTTGCAATGGATGATAGGGATGGCTAAGGCGATGGTGGTGGCGGGTGTGATGAGCGGAACCTCGGCGGATGGAGTGGACGTGGCGCTGTGCCGAATCTCTCCTGCGCGCAACGAGGAGGATGCGCCTCGTGTAAAGTTGCTCGGTCATGCGGGGTTCAGTTATTCCAAGGCGGTGAGGGCGGCTGTGCTTGCGGCGATGGATGCGAAGGCTGCTTCGGTGGCGGATCTCTCGCGGCTGAACTGGCGGCTGGGCGCGATCTATGCCGACTGCGTGGAAAAGGCCGCAGAGAAATTTGGGGTGAGGCCGGGGCTTGTCGGATGTCATGGGCAGACGGTGTATCACCAGGCGACGGCTGCAAAATATTTAGGCAGCGATGTGCGGTGTACGTGGCAGATGGGCGAGGCCAGCGTGATCGCCGAGCGTCTGCGCGTGCCGGTGGTAAGTGATTTTCGTCCAGCGGATATGGCGGCGGCAGGCCAGGGTGCGCCTCTGGTGCCGATGCTCGACTACGTGATGTTTCGGTCGGCGAAGGTGAGCCGCGTGTTGCAGAATCTTGGCGGCATCGGGAACCTTACGGCGATTCCGGCGGCAGGCGCGGCGCATGAAGTGATGGCCTTCGACACGGGGCCGGGAAACATGGTGATCGACGCTTGTATGCAGCAGCTCTATGGAAAGGCGTTTGATCGCGGGGGAGCGGTCGCGCGGCAGGGAAGAGTGATTTCGCCTGTAGTGGCGCGGGTATTGGAGGAGAAATATTTTGCCGTGCCGCCGCCCAAGAGTTGCGGACGCGAACAGTTCGGAGCTGACTTCGTTTCACGCTTTATCTCGCTGTGCCGGAAAGCAGGTGCAAGCGATGCGGACGTCGTAGCGACGGCGACAGCTCTAACTGCGGAGTCGGTATTGCATGGGTATCGAAAGTTTGTCTGGGCGCATCTGGGGACACGGGCTCCACTGGCGAAGACAGAGTTTGTGGTCGCTGGTGGCGGAGCTAAGAATGCCACGCTGATGGAGATGCTCGGCGAACGCTTGCAGCCGCTCGGAGTAAAGGTGCGCTTGATGGAGGAGCTGGGAGTTGCAGCGCAGGCCAAGGAGTCGGTGGCGTTTGCATTGTTGGCATGGCTGACTTGGTCCGGCCTGCCGGGGAACGTGCCATCGGCTACAGGAGCGTGTCGACCAGTCGTGCTGGGCAAGGTGACGCACGGATGGTGAGGCCGGCCAACGCATCGACTCCGCACGTTCGAGCAAAAAGAGAGCGAAGACCGGGTGCGCTATTTCAAGTCTGCATCATGCTGTTTGCCTGCCTGGGGCTATCGGGCTGCCGTGCGCGCAAGGAGGCTCCCGGGTCCGTGGTGATGATCATCGAGAGCAGCCCCAACAATCTCGATCTGCGGCAGGGAACCGATGCGCAGTCGGCGCGGCTTGGTAGCCTGATCTTCGACGCCCTGGTGCGCAAGGACGACCACTACAATCTGCGTCCCTGGCTGGCCACGAGTTGGGAGCAGCCCGACGCTTTGACGTGGGTCTTTCATCTGCGCGATGGTGTGTTCTTTCAAAACGGCAAACCGCTGACTGCGGATGATGTGGCGTACACCATCAATAGCCTGATCGACGGAACGCTGGTGACAGGGAAGAGCGGAAACTTTGCCTCGGTGCAAAAGGCTGAGGTACGCGACCGGCTGACCGTGGTGGTGCACATGAAGCGGCCTGACGAAGGGCTGCTCTTCAACATGAGCGACGGCCTCTTTGGCGTGGTGCCGAAGGGCGCAGGAAGGGACTTCGGCCTGCACCCCATCGGAACTGGCCCGTTTGAGTTTGTGGGCGCGGTGCAGGACAAGGACGTGATCCTGAAGCGCAATCCGCACTACTGGATGCCCTCTCCTCCGCCTCCTGCGGGAGCGCAGCGGATCGAGCAGGTTCGGTTCGAGGTGGTGCCCGACGCGATCACAAGTGCGCTGGAGCTACAGAAGGGCTCAGCTGATTTAGCCAGTAATGTGCTGACGCTGGACATGGTGCACCAACTTAGGCGCAACCCGAATCTACAGGTGGAGACGGGGCTGGGATCGCAGGCGTTCTACTTGACCTTCAATGTGACCGATCCTCTGCTGAAGGACAGGCGAGTACGGCAGGCGGTGGCGTGCGCCATCGACCGGCAGGCCATCGTGCGTGACTTGTGGCGCAATCAGGCTCGAGTCGCAAACACTCTGCTGCCAATTGGTCACTGGGCGGCGGCAGACGAGTCGCAGATGGCACAGTATCCCCATGATGTTGCACGGGCGCAGCGTTTGCTTGATGAGGCAGGATTTCATCCGAACAAAGACGGAGTGCGCTTGACGATCACACTGAAGACGAGCACCGACGAATCGACCCGCCTGATGGCGACGGTGTTGCAACAGCAGATGCGTGCAGCAGGCATTCGTCTGAACTTACGATCGGCGGAGTTTGGAACCTTCTACTCCGATGTGACGCGGGGTGCTTTTCAGATGTACGCGCTCAAGTGGATCGATAGCAACGAAGACCCCGACATCTTCCACTACGCCTATGCGACGGAGAGCTTTCCCCCGCGCGGAGGCAATCGCGGACGATACTCCAACGCGAAGCTGGATGCATTGTTGAACGCTGCCGCAGCCGAGACGGACCAGCAAAAGCGCCGAGCGGGGTACATCGAAATACAGCAAATCCTTGCCGAAGATCTGCCATCCATTCCGCTTTGGTATCCGAACAACGAGGTCGTTCACACACGCCGGGTGAGCGGTATCCAACAGCGCGGGTCGGGCAGCTTCGAGTTTCTGCGCGACGCCTGGGTGCGGTAGGAACAATTTACGGAGAGCGGTCAGAACCGTTCTTCGTCTGGCCTCAGTGGTAACTCTGATTGATGCGGGCCAGGCTTTTATTTCCATGTCCGGCATTCATCGAAAACCCGGCGGATGGCGGAACCGTTGAGTACACTCACAGTCGCGATGTATTCCCTTGTTGTCGAAAGTCTTGTCCGCCTGCGCGTGGCCCTTCCCCTCGGTCCTCCTCGATGGAGGCATATAGATTTAGATCGAAGCCGCTGATGGCAAGCGGAGGTGGGCAGGCGGCCGAATGAGCGTAACGACGATGTTTAGTGCGAATAGACTAACCGCGATCAATTCAATCAAAGCAGAAACAGGTAAAACTTTCCATGCGGGTGTCCAAATACCCTCATAGGCCAACGGCTCTGAGCTTACACGAAGAAAGCATCCTCCATAGAGCAAAAGCAGCGACCAGAGCATCAACTGTTTGCTCCAAAGTACCTTCATGCCACAGAAGGCAGGCAGTACGCGTGGACCAATAACAAAGACCATTCCTGCTGCGAATCCTACGGTAAGTGCGTGGCGGCTTGCTCCCCAGAATCCCCCCGCATCATCGAACGGTACGGCCAGGAGTGCAAGAACGCAGGAGACCACTAGCCATACATAAGTAAGCCGAACAAATACAGTAAAGCTGGGATGGATATTCAGTAATTTTGGCGAATTGGCTGAGTGCTCCCAGATATGAAGCGCATCGATGGAGAGCAACGCAGCAAATAAAAAAAGAACAGCCGCAACCGGGGGAAAAGCTAAGAAGGTGGCGACAAGAGCTGTAACGCTCAATGCGTAGGCCCACAGGAGACGGGTTCCGTTCGGAGGCTTGAGTCCTGCAAACACCGGCAACCAGCGTGCATTAAATCCCCAGATGGTAGGGACCAAAATTCCCCATACCACCAGAAGCACGAACTCCTGATCAATACGATGCGGTAATGCCGGGGAGTCGCCTACGATGGCCTGCCGGAACAGCAACCACAGATTGATGACAAGCGTCAGTAGAAATCCGATCGTCGATGCCGCAATCATGCGCACCCAAACCTCAGGCTGCGAGGAAGACGCCTTTGGCCCATGGCGGCGAATTGCGTAGCAGAAAAGAATAAATGCGGTTAGTTGCAGAAGCCCTGAAAGTGGTAGCGCAATCCGCCATTCCCATTTGACGACACCGCCGAACCAGCGCAATGCGATGCCCAGCGTCCAAAGGCTCCACGCGGCCCAACTGACACGAACAGGAAAAACCATTGCGCTTCGGGTTTTGGTGAGGGAGTAGAGTCCGATGCCAAGAATGAACGAACCTATCCAACCGAAAACCTGTGCCTGCCCATGAGCTTGCAACCACGCCTGGGGAATAGCTGAAGATACGCGCGCTTCGGAGATATCCAGCAGATTCCAAACCCCGAGGAATGTCCCTGGAAGCAGCATGAAGAATAGGCCGGTGATCACAAACGCTGATACGATCCGCTGACTGTGCCGTTCCATCATGACGCGCTCGGCATTTCTGCATGCATCAAGACTTTGCGGCGGCCTGCTCATCTAAGCTCCTACAGAAAGTGAATTTCATACGCTGAGATCAATGAGTTACCGAGTCACCTGGATCTCTTCATCCATCTTGCCGTAGGCATAGGCCTCTTTCGTCACTGTGGGTACTTCAATGAAGTTTTCTGTTAGGGGAGGGGATTGAACCTCCCACTCGAGGCCAGCCGCTTGCCAGGGATTCGCTCCCGCAACCTTCCCATATTTCAGCGACCACAGCAGATAGACGGCTGGTAGCAGGTATCCAATTGCAAGCACGGAAGCCCCCGCAGTCGATAACACATTCAACACCTGAAACTCTGTAGGATAGGAGTGATAGCGTCGCGGCATCCCGAGGTAGCCAAGAATGAATTGCGGGAAGAAGGTGAGATTGAAGCCGATAAAAAGAATGGCAGCGGCCAGCTTCCCCATCGACTCCGGATACAGTCTGCCTGTCATCTTTGGCCACCAGAAGTGCAGCCCGGCCATATAGGCGCTCACCATGCCGCCCACCATCACATAGTGAAAATGCGCGACGATAAAGTAGGTCTCGGTGAGATGAATGTCCATTCCCAATGCCGCTAGAAAGATTCCGGTCATTCCTCCTGCGGCGAAGAGACCGATAAAGCTCAGAGAGTAAAGCATAGGCGTAGCGAATGTAATCGATCCCTTGTACATCGTCGCGGTCCAGTTGAAGACCTTGATCGCAGAGGGGACCGCAACCATCATGCTGAAGATCGAAAAGACCAGCGCGGAGTAGTTGGAGATGCCCATGATGAACATGTGGTGTGCCCAGACAAAAAAGCTGAACACCGCGATGCTTACTGACGAAAACGCGACCGCCGTATATCCGAACACCCGCTTCCGGCAGAAGCACGCGATCACCTCCGAGATGATGCCCATCCCGGGCAAGATCATGACGTACACGGCTGGATGAGAATAGAACCAGAAGAGATGTTGAAAGAGCAGCGGATCGCCGCCGTTCTTGGGATCGAAGACGCCAATTCCGGTCAGCCGCTCCAGCGCAACCAGGACCATCGTGATTGCGACCACCGGCGTCGCCAGAACAAAGATGATCGACGTCGCATAGTAAGACCAGATAAACAGCGGCAGCCGAAACCATGTCATGCCTGGGGCACGCATGCGATGAATGGTGACGATAAAGTTCAACCCCGTCAGAATGGACGAGAACCCAGCCACAAAGATTCCCATCGCCGCCGCGACAACATGCGTATTGAGATAGTGCGTACTGAGCGGCGTCGTGAAGGTCCAGCCCGTGTCGACCCCCCCGAAGGCGATCATGTAAAGTTCCAGGCTTCCCCCCGCCATGAAGAGATACCAACTCAGCAAATTCAGCTTGGGAAAAGCCACATCCTTGGCCCCGATCATGAGTGGTATTAGAAAATTTCCCAACACGGCTGGCGCCACTGGCACCAAAAAGAAAAACACCATGATGAGTCCATGGATCGAGAACAATTTGTTATAAGTGTCCGCCGATACAAGCTCGCCACCGGGCGTTAATAGATTGAGCCGTATCAGCGCAGCCATGGTGCCGCCAATGACAAAAAAGAAGCTCGTCGAGAGCATGTAGAGGATGGCGATCCGCTTATGGTCCTGCGTCAGTAGCCACGATTTAAGACCATACTCATTGTTCAGATAGTTCTTTTGCGGCAGGGCTGAAAGATCTGCGGAAGCTGTGGCCATGGCTGTCTCCGTCGTTTTTTTTAGAAATGTCCGAGATGCGTCGATACTCTATCGAATCTCCGAGACTACATTTTGAGCCTGTGTGCTGACGGGAGCCTCGGCGCCATGGGAAGGTGCAATTCGTTTAACTCGAATGCGAAAGATGTCCGGCCCGCGGTGAAGATACTCCCAGGTAGTCTGTCCTGTGCGCATACTTTCAATCTGCCGATTCAATGGAATAGGGTCATGGTCGTTGACCAGCACAAAGGACTCGCCCATCGCCAAGGCATCCAGCTTCTGAAATACCAATGGATGGCGTAGAGGACGAGGAACTTCGCGAAGGTCTAGTTCGGGCTCTTTGGGAGGCTGTTCGGATGCTTTTGTTTTCCCGGCGGCAAGAACATACAGCGCCGAATCTTCGTGGGCCTCAAGATGATGTGGGAGACCCGCGTCAATGCGAACTACCTCTCCAGCTCGCAATTCACAGGATTCGCTTCCCTCGTAGAACGTGATATGTCCAACCAGAGCATAGACCGTGACCACCGCCTGGTTGGAATGCTCGGGAACCGATTGTCCCTTGCGGAGATTCAGCAAGACCATGCGATATTCGGGCTCGTTGACCAGGACCTTGGGATTGAATTTGTTGTCATTGTACTCGATAAGCTCTTTCAGGTTGAACTTTTGCATTCTTGTAGCCTTTCGCGCGAATTCAATATGGCGCTATGGCCAAAATCTACGCTTTGACAACAACTTGTGCTATGACTTGAGTCGTAGGTCAACACGGTCATGGAGTACGCGTTATGGAATCGGAAAAGGCTGCAGCCCTGAAACAGACGACGCTTTTTGGAGAATTGAACACAAAGGAACTCTCCCGGCTCGCGAGACAGGCCGTTGCCGTTCATTTCAAAAAAGGGGAGATGTTGTTCCTGTCTGGCGAGGCTGCAACGGGACTCTTTGTCATCGTGGATGGCAAGGTGCGGGCCTTTCAGCATAATGCTGAAGGTCGCGAACACGTAATGCACGTCGATACTGCTGGGGCTGTTATGGCTGAGGTCCCCGTCTTTGACGATGGCCCCTATCCCGCCTCTGCCGCAGCCGAAGAAGATACCAATGCGCTCTTCATCGACAAACGCGATATGTGCCAGTTCTGCCTCGATCATCCGGCATTTATGTTCAAGGCATTAAAACTGATGGCCGCACGAGTAAGAAGACACGCCCAGATGGTGGAGATACTCTCCTTCCACGAAGTTGGTCAACGGCTCGCGCTGCTTCTCCTCGCGCAATCGAATCTTGCAGCCACACCCGTCTTGGGCCGAACATCCTTCCAGCTTTCCTTATCGAATCACCAGATTGCGACTCGAATTGGTTCCGTCCGCGATGTCGTCTCCCGCGCCCTCACCAGACTCCAACATAAGGGGCTGATCTCGGTCGAGGGACGTACGGTCACCATCCCAAACATACGCGCACTCAAGCTCTACTCAAAATAGCTATCACCGTATCGCGCTGGCGATCTACGTTCAAATCTCGATTGGCGATTTGACCGCAAATTCGAGTTGGATCTCAACTCGAGTTAAAGAAACAACACAGCGCCACGCTGATCGGGCACGGGACAATCCCGGCTTGTCATCGCCAGCTATACTTTTGGAGTTGCGCAGCAGCGGCGAGACGTTGACGACCAAAGGTTTGCGCAAAGAAGTGGATAGCTCATCCATGAATGGGGACCCGGTGAAAAAGACTTCTATTTCTGCTACAGTCACGCGGCGCAAGTTCTTGTCTTCGACAGCACTCCTGGCTACAGCATCAATGCTGCCGTGCGAAATTCTGGCACAGGGAGCTGTTAAAGGCGATGGTGCACTCGAAGCGGAGCTGGCGAAGGATCCCATGCGCCCGCAGTTTCATTTGCTGCCCGCTGCGAACTGGATGAACGATCCCAACGGACCGATCTACTTCAACGGGCAATACCACATGTTCTGCCAATACAATCCGCATGCCGCAGTGTGGGGCGACATGAGTTGGTATCACTCGATCAGTCCTGACATGATTCATTGGACGCATCTGCCGATCGCATTCACCCCAACGCCCGGCGGCCCGGATGCCTATGGCTGCTTCTCCGGCTCTGCGATTGCCGTGGGTCATCGCGTCTACGTCGTCTATACGGGAACGGTGGAGAGCACACCGGACAAGGCCACCATTCGCGATGGCGAAAACAAAATTCAGGAATCGCAATGCCTCGCATGGTCAGACGATCCCAACCTCATTCACTGGACCAAGGACCCGAAGCCGATTGTTCCACTCCCTCCAGAGGGGATGAAGATCACTGGCTTCCGCGATCCCTCGGCATGGAGACAAGGCGACTGGTACTACATGACCGTGGGCTCCGGCGTCGCAAAAGTCGGTGGCTGTGTTCTGCTCTATCGCTCAAAGGACATGAAGAGCTGGGAGTACATGCATCCGATCGCAAGCGGAGCATGGAATGGAAAGCAGACCTCTAATCCATGCGACGACGGCGAGATGTGGGAGTGTCCGGAACTGTTTGCTCTCAATGGCGGGCATGTTCTGATCTATTCCACCGAAGGCAGCGTCTTTTGGCAATCAGGAAAGCTCGATTCCGAAACGATGCTCTTCCATCCGACGAAGACCGGGCTGCTCGATCTCGGCGACTTCTATGCTCCGAAGTCGCAACTTGATGCCAGCGGACAGCGCATGCTGTGGGGATGGATACCCGAGCGAAGGCCGGAGGCAGTGTACAAGGCTGCCGGATGGGCCGGCATGATGAGCCTTCCGCGCGTGTTGCGTCTCGATCGGGACGGGACGCTCAGAATGCAGATTCTTCCGACTTTCGCAACGCTGCGGTCCAGTGTTCCGCTGCGGCCTGCGAGCTCCGGCAACAGGACCGAGTTCATACTACAGAGAGCCTCAGGCGAGGTTTTGTGCAGCGCACCGCGGAGGACGGAAGCATTCGAGTTTGTCATGCAAAACTCCTCCGATGGGGGCGAGCTTTTGCGTATTGTCTACGAGCCAGCGAAGCACGTCTTCCTCGCTGACGGTAAAGAGATCGCTTTGGGGCCCGATGACGCGCCAGAGCTGCACGTCTTCGTCGACGGTTCCGTGATTGAGGTGATCGTGAGCCAGCGGACAGGGTACACTCGCCGCTTCTACTCCTCGCAGAGAGTTGCACCCGACGTCTCTGTTCGGATCGTCGGTGGAACTCAGATAAAGGCTAACGCCTGGAAGATCGATCCGATCTCGAACAACCGGCTCACGGTATCATCTGCAAGCGCGTAGAGAGGCGTCGCGTCAATTACGGCTGACTGTTATCTTCTTTCGTAAAGTTCTATGTAAGAAACTCTAAAAATAACGTCATCTCGACCGGAGCCACCGTGGTTCTATCGTGTGGCACAGTGGAGAGGGATCTGCATTTCCCTTTTACTTCCTTGCCGCTGGCTGTTTTTACTATCAGCGTGCGACCACGCAGCTGAGCGGGTCGCCAAAAATATTTGCACGAGAGGGTTGACAAACAACTCGATCGGTCATATATTTCACCACATGGTTATATAACCAATTAGTAAAGTATGTCGGGGTCACAGAGCGAATGATGAATGAAGCAAATCTCGACACGACATTTGCAGCACTGGCCGATCCGACCAGACGCGCAATTCTGGCCAGGCTCGCACTCGGCGAAACCTCCGTGACAGAGCTGGCCAGGCCGTTCGAGATGTCGATGCCTGCGATCTCCAAGCATCTCAAGGTGCTCGAAAAAGCCGGGCTCATCGATCGGGGACGGGATGCTCAGACCAGGCCGGCCCGTCTCAATCCAACGGCACTCAAGACTGCGGCTGCGTGGATCGATGAGTACAGAAGGTTCTGGGAAGAGAGCTTCGATCGTCTCGATGCGTATCTGCAGAGACTGCAAGCTGACGAGGCGAGCCGCAAACAGACCAAGCGTAAAACTTCAGCAAAAAAGAGGAAAGCGTAAATGCACAATCTACTGGAAGTATTGCCGGAGCTACAGGAAGATGAGCGCACCATTGTGTCGACGCGTGTGTTCAACGCACCGCGATCCATGGTCTATCAGGCCTTCGCCAACCCGAAGCAGGTGGTTGAGTGGTGGGGTCCACACGGCTTCAGCACTACCGTCCTCGATATGGACCTGCGCCCGGGAGGCAAGTGGCGCATTGTGATGCATGGCCCCGATGGCATCAACTATCCCAACGAGATGACATTCACCGTTATCGTTCCGAACGAACGCATTGAACTGGATTTGGTCGGCGGCAGGGAAGGCGCCGAGCCGGTATATCTGCACAAGACAATTACATGGCAGGACGAAGATGGCGGCACTCGCCTGACGTTGCGTAACCAGTTCGGCAGCCGCGAACTGCGCGACGAGAATGTGCGTACCTATGGATCGGTTCAGGGCGCTCACGACCTGTTCGAGCGACTTACGAAGTTTCTTGCAGCGAAAGGAGCAACAGCATGAGCACAGCAGCGATGACGCAAGCACAGAACGGATTGGAGCCTTTCAAGGACTACGAACTGAAGATTACGCGTGTCTTCGACGCGCCGCGCGAACTGGTATGGAAGGCGTGGACCGATCCTGCGATGCAGATGCAATGGATGGGGCCAAGGGGCTTCACCACTGTCGAACTCGATATGCCGAAGACGCCCGGCGCACCCTGGCGGCGAACTATGGAAGGTCTCGTACCGGCAACCGGCGCTTCGGTGCAGTTGAAGCAGCATGGCATCATTCGCGAAGTAAGACCGCCCGAGCTGTTGGTGTACTCCTTCGCGTGGGATGTGCCTGCCGACGTGGGCTTGAGCAACATGGACTTTGAGGAAAACACGGTTACTGTGCGGTTGGAAGAGAAGGGCAACAAGACTGTGATGACCTTTACGCAAGGGCCGTTCCTTAGCGCGAGCGCATGCGATGGTCACACCGGCGGCTGGAACAGCGCATTCGATAAGTTTGCAGAGTTCTTGACCGCAGCCCAGCCGGGACGTGTGCCCGATGCCAACGACGTGCCGACAGAGCTACATCTGCGTCGCTTTTTCGACGCGCCGCGCGACCTCGTCTTCGCCGCCTGGACAACGCCCGAGATGCTCGCTGAGTGGTGGGCACCGAAGGGCTTTACTGTCCCACGCTGCGAGTTCGAAGCGAAAGGTGGCGGCAAGCTTTATCTCGAGATGAAGGCGCCGGATGGAACGGTATATCCCATGTCAGGCAGGGTGGTGGAGTTTTACGCGCCCTACCGTTTTCACTTCACGGCGACGCCGCTCGATAAAGATGGTGTCGCTCTCTTCGAGACATGGAACTCGGTATTTCTCGAAGAGAAAAATGGAGGAACGGAGCTCACTCTGGACGTACATGTGATGAGCATGACAGACGTCGCCCCGATGTTCCTGAGAGGAATGAAGGAAGGTTGGAGCCAAAGCCTGGAGAAACTGGCGCAGCTACTAAAGCGGCAGTAAGGTCAGCCGCAGATTCACCGCAACATAAAAATACGATGCAGAAAAGGAGATGAACCATGCAGATGAATGTGCACTTGAATTTTCAGGGAAACTGCGCAGAAGCGTTCGATTTTTACAAGAAGGTCTTCGGAGCCAAGGATGCCTTCGCCATGAAGTACGGTGAAGCTCCTGCTGGAATGCCGGTCGAGGCGGATTGGAAAGACAAGATCATGCATACTTCGATTCCGCTGGGCGATGGATTGTTGATGGGCTGTGATGCTCCCCAGGGACGCTCCACACCTATCGGTGGATTTCAGGTTTCCGTGGAGTCAAAGGACGAAGCCGAAGTGAAGAGCATCTACGAAGCGCTCAAAGTGGGCGGCAGCGTCCAGATGCCAATGTCGCCGACCTTCTGGTCACCGCTGTTCGGCATGTGTACGGACAAGTTCGGCGTAGCGTGGATGGTTGGGATGCCGCCTGTTGATCGAGCGTAAGTCAATCGGCACCAGTTCACCGAAAAGGAGGAAAATTTGATGAAGCTCTATACGCAGCTGAACTTTGGCGGAAACTGTCAGGAAGCGTTTCTGTTCTACGAAAAGCATCTCGGCGGAAAGATCACCGTGATGATGAGGCAGGATCAACTGCCCTCGCACGATAAGGTGCAGCCCGGGATGGAAAAGGCAGTCATCCATGCCCGCATGGATGTAGCTGGCGTGGAACTGATAGGGAACGACGTTCCACCGACCTACTTCCAACCTATCCGCAGTTCGTATCTGTATCTCTCACTTGACTCTACGGAGCGTGCAGACAGCACCTGGAACATACTTGCGGATGGCGGCCAGATCACGATGCCGATTGCGGAGACATTTTTCGCAACACGCTTTGGACAACTCCGCGACAAGTTCGGCGTCCTATGGTCAATTATTCATCCGAAACCAATGTAGGGGAGGGAAGAGATGGCTAGTAATAGTGTAGAAGAGAAGGTAATTCGCGGCTTGATCGATGGTTGGTACGCCGCGCTTGGCCAGGGCGATGCTGCTGGGTTAGCAGTTGCTTATGCGGATGACGCAGCAATCGCAAGCCTTGCGCCTCCTCTCTGGTTGCATGGCAAGCAGGCTTATGTTGCAAGCATGGCAGGATGGTTTAGTACCTTCGACGGACCATTGAAGGGCGAACAGGAAAAGCTATCGATCGTAGCAGGCGACTCGGTTGCGTTTGTGAATGGCTGCAGCCATATCGTCGGCAAGAAAGAAGATGGCACTGTGATGGATCTGCGGATGCGGTTGACGTTGTGCTTAGAAAAGCGTGAGGGTAAATGGCTGGTCGTGGCAGAACATGCGTCCGTGCCGTTCGATATGCAAAGCTACAGGCCGTTGGTCGATCTGAAGGAATAATTGCCGCCAGGAAGAGGCATCTGGCGATGAAGACAGGTGCCTCAGCGGTAGACTGGATACATGGCCACTGGACGAGTGATGGCGCTCGATGTCGGGAAGGTTCGCGTGGGGGTAGCTATCACAGATGGATTAGGCTACACCGCGCAGCCATTGTTGACGCTTTGGCGCAAGACTCGCGGCGAAGATTTTCGGAGCCTGTTGCGTTTGATTCGCAAGCATGAGGTGGTCGAGATCGTGGTTGGAAACCCGTTGCACATGTCGGGCGATGTCAGCCCATGGGCGGCGAAGGTGCATGAGTTTGCCGACGAGTTGCGCAACCGCTCCGGGCTTCCGGTTCAACTCTGGGATGAACGGCTGAGTTCTGTTGCAGCGCACGAAATCCTCAACGAGGCGGAATACGGCCAGCGTGATCGTAAATACGTGATCGATCAGGTTGCCGCCGTTGTCATTCTGCGGGGCTGGATGGAAGCAAGGGAGCAGGCTGAAGCGCGGACGAAACTGGACTAGAAAGTGATCGCTACGCTAAGCCGGTGCCAGCATTCGCAGTAGATAGAATCCCACAACGCCAGCAAAAAAGATCAACGCCATCTTGATTCCCGGTTCACGATTGACTTCCGGCACCAGGTCGGTAGCGGCTACATAAATCGTCACGCCAGCTGATAGCGGCAATCCTGCGCGCACCAAGGACGGCTCCAGATTGATGACCAGAACCCCGAGCACCGTGGTCGCTCCTAAAAATAAAGCAGAGTTCAGCGCTGCCCGTCGCCCTTGTCCACCCGCCATCATCACACTGGCAACGGTGAATCCCTCGGGCAGCTTATGCAGAAACACCGCGAAGAAGAGCACCCAGCCCAGCCAATCCGAAATAACGAAGCCAGATCCAATGGCTACCCCATCGAAGAACGTATGCGTCGCGAGCCCCAGCAGCACAGAGTAGCTCGTCTTTGCTGAAAGAAACTCGTGGTGGTGCGTCTCTTCGCCAAAATGAAAGTGGGGAACCAGGGAATGCTCGAGCAGGTGAACGCCGCAGTATCCCAACAGGATCAACGCCGGGGCCCACTTCGCATTGACCGCCATTCCTTCCGGCACCATCTCCAGCAGTGCCGCGGCCAGCATAAAGCCTGCGCCCAGTGCTACAAAATAGCGCAACGCTTTGGAAGAAGGGGACCGTTGGACCAGCAGAATTCCGCCGAGATAGTCTGCCAGCCCGGCCACCAACCCAAGTCCAAGGCTCAACCATAACTTCGGCATCGTTAGCGAACAGGACGATGCCGCATAGCGTCGCCGTCCTTTGCCGAATCGAATGGAGTGATTTCAATTTTCATATCAGCTTGATTTTACCCGTCTCGGGCCATTGAGACTCCCGTGCCAGAAACAGCACCACGCCGAGCCCGCAAAGAAGCACGAAACCTTCAAGCCGCTCCGACAAGCTATGCAGCCGCTCGAAGTCCTGTCGTGCCGGACTCGTCATCGCTGCAACTTCAATCTGACCGCCTGCCTGCACGCGGTCTACCTCCATCGCAGGAAGAATACTGAACTGCGAGTAAGCCGTAATTGCGATCATCGCGATCGTCAGCGCCATCTCGACGGCAAATCCTGCTCGCGCCGGAACCTCAGCCCGTAGCCATAAGATCGCCGTCGACAAGCAGAAAACACAGCCGCCAATTAGCCCAATCCAATGCAGGATGCGCAGCGTCCCGCCCACGACCAGGCCAGCTTCATGAGCGCTCGACAGACGTCCGAACGCAACCGGCGCGACCACAAACGCGAAGAAGGCAATCCCGCCCACCCACGCGACCATCGCCAGCATTCGTAAAGCTCTTAGAATCTTCTCAATCATTAAACGTGGTCCCGTCCGATCAATCGCCGAATCCGGTCAGGGATTGGCGGATGTGTTGAAAAGAGCTGTCCGAAGCCGCCCGCGCCCAGCAGGGGTGCCACGATAAACAGGTGTGCCGTGGAGGGTGAGGCCTGCATCGGAATCCGCTTCGAGTAGTCATCCAGCTTTTGCAGCGCCCGTGCCAGCGCATAGGGATTTCCAGTCACCTTCGCGCCGGTAGCGTCAGCCTCGTACTCACGCGAGCGCGAGATCGCCAGTTGAATCAGCGTCGCTGCAATCGGCGCGAGGATCAGCATGAACAGAGCGCTGAAACCTCCACTGCGTTCGCGGCTATCGCGGCCGCCACCGTAGCCGCCGAAGAGGGAAGCCCAGTACCCCATGCGCGCGATCATCGTAATCGCTCCTGCCAGCGTCGCGGCAATCGAGCTGGTAAGGATATCGCGGTTCTTCACATGGCCAAGCTCATGCGCCAGCACGCCCTCCAACTCTTCGTCGTCCAGAAGCTCCAGAATCCCATGCGTCACCGCGACCGATGCATGGTGCGGGTTCCGTCCTGTAGCAAAGGCATTGGGCGATTCCGTGGGCAGCACATAGATCTTCGGCATGGGCAATCCCTGCTTCGCCGTCAACCGCTCCACCACTTCGTAGGCGCGTGGTAATTCGGCCCGCGTGACTGGCTGTGCCTTGTACATGGCCAGCGCCAGCTTATCCGAGTAGAAGTAGGTGCCAAAGTTGAACGCGACCGACAACACAAATGCCAGCACCATGCCATTGCGTCCACCAAGGCGCTCTCCTACAAAGAGGAGGAACAGCGTCAGCACCACAAGCAGAAGCGTCGATTTGAACGTATTCATCACTCAGCCCCCTATAAAACAGGCCCGTCAATCTTAGACGCAACCGCAGCAGGTTCGCTTCGTTGCAGCGCACGGCGCAGCACGACCTCCAGCGCTGACTTCTGCTCCAGATATTCCGCATCGGTCAATCGTCCCTGCAACTTCTCCGTCTCGATCGCAAACAACTCTTCCTTCAATGCCGCAAGAGAGCCATTCGTCCCCGTAGGAGCGACCGGGGCAGCCCCTGCCGAAGCAGGCTTGGCCGGCGTTCCCTTCAGCATAATGCCGGCACCAGCAGCCATCGCTAGTCCCAGTCCGCCGAGAACCCACCACTTGTACTTCGCCCAGGGATCGTCGTTGCCGGTCGGATCGAGAGGATTGCCCAGGCCGCCGCCGGGACGCGTGTCTGCGGCTGCCGCAGATTCCGCTCCCGCAGCAGGCTGCCCGGAGTCGCCTGCTGTGGCAGCAGTTCCCGTATCTCTTGGAAGCTGACCGCTGCCCGAGAGGGTAAAGTCCATCGGTTGCGCTGGAGCCACATTGCGCGCAACAAACGTCTGCGCCGTCGTCTCCTCGGTCACAGGCGAATAAGCCGTCGAAGGGCCCGCCGTGAAGGTCATGCTCTTCGGCATCATGATCGCGACCGTATCGGTGGGAAGCATCAGGCGCGGAGCAAACTTGAAGCTCCCGTCATAGGGCAGACTGTACGTAATCTGAAACCGCGTCTCGCCCGGCCGCAGAGGGAAGACGAAAGCATAGTGGTTCGGATCGCCCAGCGGCATGGGAGCGGCCTTGACCGGCATGCTTCCCGGAGCCAGCGCAGCCGTTCCTTCGACCACTGCTCCCGCAGGTAGATAGAACTCGAACGACCGTGCGCTGAACTGCGTCTTCGGCGGGTTCGATCCATTCTTGATGAAGAAATTTTCGACCACGTTCAGCTTCTTGCCGCTGGCATCGGTCTGCACGCGCATCACGTCCGCCTCGCCGACGACCCCGGCTACCTTCGCCGCGGCGTTGTAAACCTCCACCTCGACCGACTGTGTTCCCGGAGGCGCAGGGCGGAAGTAAGCCGCCTTGTCGTGCGTCACGCGGACCAGGTGCATCCCCGAGTCAGGAACATTCAGCGTAAATCGGCCGTGCGCATCAGACTTGGTCCGAGCCGCCTCCTGCATGCCCTGGGCGAGTTGGATGAGCACAACATCGTCCCCGACAGCAGGCTTGTTCGTCGTCTTGTTGATGACAGTCCCGGTGATGGACTCAGCGAAGGCAAAACCAGAAAACGCCACAACCAGCATGGCAATTCCTGCAACACGTCTCAAGTTTAAAGAGGAAAGGATCACGCGAACAGTTTACGTCAAAGTGGCCACAACTGGCCGAGGAGACGTCGTCCGTTCTTATGCCCGGCTGCGTCGGCCTACTTCTCCTCGGGCGGTCAAGCGGTCAATCTCGGCCAGAACCCGCGCCGCTTCGTCCTCAAGCCCCGTCCGCTGCTCGGTGTAGTCCTGCTCGGGATATTTCCCCGCAAGATACTCGAAGTTCAGATCGCGAAGATTATCGTAGATCGCGTCCTTGCGCTCGCGCAGATAGTCGACGCGGGTTTTGTCCGCCTGGAAGAACGGATTGCGTTCCGGCCAGAAGATGAACAGGAAGATTGCGACCGTCAGCACGACACCAGCTATAGCGCCCATCAGTATTCCGTCTCCCGGCGAATGCGCTCGCGCACCGCCTCTTTGTCTGCATTGAGGTCTGCATCGAAGCTGCCGGTCCCGCTTGCCGCTGGCGGGTTCAGCAGCGACCGCCGCTTCCAGAAGTAGATCAAGATTCCGGTGCCCAGGATGGAGAGAATGAAGACGGCGTAGGGCATGATCCACGCCACCTGGTCAAACCCTCGGCGATAAGGAGCGGCCATCACGGTCGCTCCATACTTTGCCGCGAACCAGCCCATGATGGATTTGTCATCGCCACCGCTATCCAACTGAGCGTGCAGCTCTCCGATCATCGGTCCCGAACTCGGGCAACTGACGTGGTTGCACTCAAGCAGGATTTCTCCGCAGCCGCACTGGCAGACCATGTTGTGGCCGAGCCTGTTGAAGCGCGCCCCGCCATCGACTGCCCCCAGCATGACCACCGCCAGAAAGCATACCGCGAGACTCTGCATCCACCGCTTAAGTGACATGATGAACCTCGGCTTCGGCGACCGCCGCTTCCAAAGCCGCCTGCGACCGCGCACTCTTCTTCAAACTAGGCACCAGCGCCAGCAGTGTTCCCATCACCACGATGGCAACCCCGATCCAGATCCAGTTCATCAGCGGGTTGAGGAACACCTTAATGATGGGCCGATCCGTATCAGGATTCTTGCCCTCATAAATAACGTACAGATCGCTCTCAAGCGTCGAGTGCAATGCCACCATCGTCGAAGAAGTCTGGCTGGCAAGGTAGAAGCGCTTCTCCGGCGCAAGCTGCGTGATCTTCTTGCCATGCTCATACACATCGAGCAGGGCATACTCGGTGTCGTAGTTCGGCTTGCTCTCCTGCGTGAAACTCCGGCACACCAGCTTGTACGGCCCCATCGTCACCGTGTCGCCATAGCTCATCTCCTGCTCATGCGCCTGGTTGAACGCCCCACCGGCGATCCCGATAAACAGCACCACGATGCCGAAGTGGACCAGGTAGCCGCCATAGCGGCGAGTATTGCGCCGCACCAGCAGAATGGTCGAAGCCGCAAGGTTCTTGCCCGTCTGCGTCCGCACCACAAATGCCCCGCGCAGAAACTCGGAGGAGATCGCGGTCACCACGCCAGCTGCAAGCGAGAACGTAACCAGCGAGAAGATCGTCGCCTCCATCGCGTCGCCTTCGTTCCACGGTCGCACCCCGGCGGCCATCAGCACCACCAGCGCAACCACAAACGCGACACACGGCAGAATAAAATTACGCCGGATCGACCGCAGGGAAGTGGAACGCCACGCTAGCAGCGGCCCGATTCCAGTAAGAAAAAGAAGAAAGAGTCCCACCGGAATATTGACGCGGTTGTAGAACGGCGCGCTCACCGTAACCTTCGACCCTTGCACATACTCCGACAAAATAGGGAAGAGCGTTCCCCACAGAACCGTGAAGCAAGCCGCCAGCAGCACCAGATTGTTGAACAGGAAGCTCGACTCGCGCGACACCAGCGACTCCAGCTTGTTCTCCGACTTGAGATGGTCCTTCTGCTTGAAGAACACGAACAGGCAGACCGCCAGAATAATTACAAGGAAGCCATAGAACCAGTTCCCAATGTCCGACTGCGCGAAGGCATGAACCGAACTCACAATCCCCGACCGCGTCAGCAGTGTCCCCAGGATGGTCAGCATGAACGTCGAGAAGATGAGCCACACGTTCCAGCTCTTCATCATGCCGCGCTTCTCCTGCATCATCACCGAGTGCAGAAACGCGGTGCCAGTCAACCACGGCATCAGCGAAGCATTCTCCACCGGGTCCCATCCCCAGTAGCCGCCCCAGCCGAGCACGCTGTACGCCCAATGCGCGCCCATGAAAATTCCGCAGGTCAAAAACAGCCACGTCACCATCGTCCATCGCCGCGTGATGTGAATCCACTTTTCACCGGGATAGCGCATCATCAGCGCACCCAAGGCAAACGCGAACGGCACCGAGAATCCCACGTAGCCCAGGTACAGCAGGGGCGGATGCATCACCATCTCGGGATATTGCAGCAGGGGATTGAGGCCAAACCCATCCAGCGCCGTCGGTCCCGGCTGTATGGCAAACGGCGGTGCCGCAAAATTCAGCAGCAGCAAAAAGAAGACTTGTATCGCAGCAAGGATCGTCGAAGCAAAGGCGGACAGCCGCACATCGACGCGATGCCGGATGCGCAGCACAAACCCATACGCCGAGAGCAGCCACGCCCACAGCAAGAGTGAGCCTTCCTGCCCCGACCACAGCGCGGAGAACTTGTAAGCCGGGTTCAGTGACCGGTTGGTGTGGTGAAGAATGTAGGAGACGGAGTAGTCGTTGGTAAACGACGCCCATACCAAGGCAAATGCAGCGCAGCTCAACGCAATGAAACTAGCGATTCCGGCGCGTCGTGCCGTCTCGCCCAGCCGTCCGGAGCCGTCTTCCGCCTTGGTCGTCTTGAACCGCCAAAGGGCGAATGCGCCTGCCAGCAGCGTGTAGACGCTCAACGCCAGAGCCAGCAGCAACGTGAAACTACCAAACTGAGGCATTGGGTGCAATTGCATGACTCATTCTCTCAGGGAGAAGGACGCAACGGCAATTGCCATCGTTTATCGCACTGTTTTTTAGGTGTGCTTGAACCCCGTATAAACCTTTCAGATGTGCCTGGACCCGTACAAACCCACGTCATCTCGACCGGAGCGCAGCGCAGTGGAGAGACCCCTGTATTTCCTCGGTTTCGGTCTACAGGTCTTTCAGGCAGCCTGCACCAGCCGGGCCACGCTGGCCAGAAGATTGTCAGGTGGCAGCGGCTTCAAACGGAATTGCACGTCCAGACCTTCGTACTCCGCCTCAGCGTCTTCCAATCCGCTGATGACCATGATCGGCAGCGTGGGGTGGGTCCGGCGAAGCTGCCTGACAAACTCCGAGCCGTTCATGCCCGGCATGATGTGGTCTGTGATGACCAGATCAATCGTCCCGGCGAATCCTGGCCCCTGAAACTGTTCCAAGGCCTGTTTTGGGTTCAGAGCCGCAATGGCACAATATCCTGCGCGCCTCAAAATCGCCTGCCGGGTAGCTGCCTGCACTGCATTGTCATCGATAAGAAGGATGGTTGCCGTCATTCTGGTCTGTTGCTCCAAGGAGAAAAGTCCAATAAAAGTCGATCAGTCTCGCCACATTTTGTCTGGAGCAAGAGAAAAGGAAAACTCCGAACGCGTTGCCGGTCCACGTAACTTACGGTGCATCCGCAAGATGCTGGTAGGATGCGCCACGAAACCTGCAAGTTATCCGCAGCATTCCTATTATCTTCGCACTTAGAACCAATGCCGGGATAGCGAATCATTTTAGCTCGTGCCGGCGCTGGACGCACCACCATGCAACAATTTAGAGTTGGCCAGAACGTCCAATTCAAGCTCAGCTTTAAACAAGGGGCACCGTGTCCTTATCCATCATTGACTGGCTCATCATGCTGGTCTATTTCGTCTTCGTTCTGGGGATCGGGTTCGCCCTCAAGCGCTACATGCGCACCAGCAACGACTTTTTCCTCGCCGGACGCTCGATTCCGGCCTGGGTCTGCGGCCTCGCCTTCATCTCGGCGAACCTCGGAGCCCAGGAAGTCATCGGCATGGGCGCGTCGGGTGCCAAGTACGGCATCATCACCAGCCAGTTCTATTGGATCGGAGCCATTCCCGCCATGGTCTTCGTCGGCGTCTTCATGATGCCGTTCTACTACGGCTCGAAGGC
>JBEPUY010000039.1:0-42127 GCA_041691255.1 Granulicella sp.
TCAACAGCGAAGTCGGCGCACGCAGGCCAGCCTTTCGCGGACGCGGCTGGGCCATTGCCGCGCTCATCGCCATCGTTGCCCTCTTGGGCTGGCGCGCCGTCGAGCAGCAACAGGCCATTCAACTCACCCTCAATAGTGAGGACTTCGGCCTCGATCCAGGCAACGCCGAAATTCTCCACGTCTCTGCCGAGCCGTACCCCACCAATCCCTTTCGCTGGCAGGTCGTCGTCGACACGCCCAACTTCTATCAGCTAGGCACCGTCGATACCTTCGCCAATACCGTAGCCACCAACTCGCACTCCGACATCTTCTACAAGCCAGCCGAGACCGCCGCCACACTCGCCGCCAAACAAAGCTGGCTCGGCCATGTCTACCTCGACTGGTCAAAGATTCCGCTCGTCACCCAATCCGACACCGACCCCGTCACCGGAGCGGTCACCGTAACCTTTCGCGATTTTCGGTTTATGTACGACACTCCGTTGATGCAGGGACGCGAAGACCCTCCTCTCTCCGGCACGGTCACGCTCGACGCTGCGGACCGTGTCAACCGCATGAAGATGGACGGCCGCGTTCAACGCTAGAACATCCACACGACCAATCATCGAGAACCCTGTAACTTATCTCCTGTCGACGACTCCTATGAGCGAGTCCGTACGTGGGCCCTATTTCAATCCGAGGTGCAACATGTTCGACATGAAAAATCTTACGAAGTTGAAGCGACTGGACGAGAACGCGCCAGATGCCATGAAGGCCTTCTGGGCCTTTGACAAGGCCGCCTTTGCCGAAGGCAGTGTCGATGGACTGCATAAGCAGTTGATGGCCGTCGCGGTCGCGCTGACAACCCAGTGTCCCTACTGCATCGAGCTGCATACCAAAGCGGCACGCGACGCTGGCGCGACCGACCAGATGCTGGCAGAGACAGCCACGGTAGCTGCCGCGATGCGTGCAGGCGCTGCCATTACGCACGCAACGCATTTATTTAAAAGCTAGTTAAGGAAATCCACTAAGAGCTAATGCAACAAATCCATCTTCCTGCGGTTCTCTGCAATTCTGGGGAACCGCAGAACGCATCCCTGCGTATCGATAGTTGCAAGGAACAGGTGTCTGTTCCCTATCGAGAGGATACGTATGAAGATATTTCATGCCATCGCGGCGTGCACGGTACTGCTGTGCTTAAATCTATCGGCGCAGACTCCGTGCAGTGGCTCCAAAGTGACCGGCGTTGTGCGAGATTCCACGGGTGCCATCATCCCCGGTGCCAGCGTCACGCTTGACGGAGGTGTGACGACCGAGAGCGGCGACGCCGGTCAGTTCCACTTCTCCTGCGTCGCTTCCGGCCAACATGATCTGCGAGTCAGTGAAACCAGCTTCGCGGCCAAAGATATTAAAGTTCACGTCCCCCAGCCAAAGGCAGAGCTGGTTGTCATCCTGCACCCCGAAGACGTAACCACGTCGGTCAACGTTGGCGAAGACAGCGGCAAGGGAGTCGACGCAGCGGCCAACGGCACCTCGCAGACCATCTCCGGCGATCAGCTCACCGCGCTCGCCGACGACCCCGACGACCTCAAGCGAGAGTTGCAGCAACTGGCCGCGACCAGCGGCGGTCTCGCCGCCAACACCACCATCACCGTGGACGGCTTCCAAAGCGCGGCACCCCTCCCGCCCAAGAGTTCCATCGCCTACATCAAGGTCAACCCCGATCTCTTTTCCGCCGAGTATCGCCAGCCGCCCTTCGACGGCGGCCGCGTCGAGGTCTACACCCGACCCGGCCAAAGCGCCTTCCACGGCGCACTTTTCACCACCAACGGCAGCCCGTGGATGAACGCACGCGATCCCTTCTCCACCAGCAAAGCAGCGTTAGGCAAACAGCGCTACGGCTTCGAGCTGAACGGCCCCGTGCGCAAGAAGGGCAGTGACTTCGCGCTCACCCTGGAGCACCGCACCATCGACGATTTTGCCGTCGTCAACGCCATCACACTCGACGATCAGGGCAACCAGCAAAGCACGATCGCCAACGTAGCCGCGCCGCAGCAATTGTGGCTGGCAACGGCGCGTCTGGGCTGGCAACTCAACGAGAAGAACACCTTCACCGCGTCGTATAACGGCAATGTCAATCATTCGCAAAACGTAGGCGTCGGTGGAACGTCGTTGTCCGAGACCGGCTACAGCAGCGGCACCTACGATCACACCCTGCGTTTGCTGAACGTCACTACCGTCTCGCCCAAGATGATGCACGAGGCACGCGTCGCCTTCGACTGGACCGGCGAGACCGATGTCCCCACCTCCACCGCGCCGCAGGTACAGGTCGCCGGAGCCTTTACCAGCGGTGGCGCAAGTCTCGGCCAGCAGCGGCTGCATACCTTCGAGATCGAGGCCGACGACGACGTCATCCTCAGCACGGCAAAGCATCTGCTCAAGATCGGCACCCAGTTCAAGATGTACCAGCTGAACAACCAGCTCACCACCAACTTCAACGGAGCGTATACCTTTGGTGGCGGCATCGCGCCTGTGCTCGACGCCAACGGCAAGCCTATCGCCGGACAGACCGAGATCATCTCCGGCTTCGAGCAATATCGACGCGCCAAACTTGGCCTCGCCGGCGGAACGCCGACAGCGTTCAACAACGTCACCGGAACCCCGCAGGTCGGCTTCACCCAGATACGCGACGCGCTCTACATTCAGGACATGTGGAAGGTGCGGCCAAAGCTGCAAATCGCCATGGGCTTCCGCTACTTCCTGCAAACTGCACCGCTCGTCATGAACGGAGCCACACCGCGCCTCGGCATCGCATGGTCGCCCGATAAAAAAGAGAAGTGGCAGCTGCATGCGCACATCGGCCTCTTCACCGGCCAGTACGGAACCAATGACTATCAGGAGCTGCAACGCGAAGACGGTGTTCATCGCATCACCAGCACCGTCTACAACCCCATCTACAACGATCCGTTCGACGGCGCGACCACCATCCACTCCGTCCGCCAGGCGTCTCCGCACCTGCAAAACATCACCTTCGCCATCGAGAACGTAGGCGGCACCCACACCTTCCCCCACGGCTGGTCGGTCAATACCGATATCTACTGGGGCCGCATCTGGAACTACACGCGAACGCTCAACATCAACTCGCCGCTCAATGACAGCCCCACCGGCCCCCGCCCCGGCCCGCTCAACCTCAACGTCCTGCAGACCAACAACAGCGGTCAGGGCCGCGCCAACGTGGAGTTCTTCGGTATCAACCAGCACGAGCTGAAGCACCTGAACTTCTTCTTCGGTGCCGTCCGCGTCGATCTGATCGACAACACCAACGACGACACCTTCTTCAATCCGCAGAGCTCTCGCACCGACGCAGGCGAGTACGCGCCGCGAAACGGCCAGGGCCGCTGGCAGATCTTCGGCAACGGAATGCTCAAGCTGCCGCGAAAGTTTGAGCTAAGCACCAATCTGCAAGCCCAGAGCGGCATTCCCTACAACATCACCACCGGCTTCGACAACAACGGCGACGGCAACTTCAACGACCGCCCGCAGTACGCCCCGGTTGGCGATCCCAACGCCATCCCCACCCAGTTTGGCCTGCTGGTGCCGAGCGGCGGTCTCGGCGCCTTCCCCCGCAACGCCGGACGAGCCCCCTGGACGGTCCACATGGATACCAACCTCGAGCGCAAGCTCCAGTTGAACAACCCCAAGGCCGACCATCCGCAGACGCTGACGTTCAACGTGCGCAGCTCAAACCTGTTCAACCATGAAAACGTCACCAGCGTTGGCGGCGTCCTCGGGTCTCCGCTCTTCAGCCGCCCCTACGCCGCCGATAACGGCCGCCGCATCGAAGCCGGGGTGCGCTACAGCTTTTAGGGCGAGCACCGCTCCGATCAACCGATCGTTCGCTCCGAGGTGATCTTCCATTCGCCATCGACCATCTTGAGTTTGAGTTGCGCTTTGATGCGCTCCTCCCGGATGGTCGAGGAGGGAAGCTCTACGATGATGTGTTTGGTCAGATAGACGACAGCGGTCTTCGGTGTCTGCCTCTGTACGACGAGATCTTCCGCCTTGAGCGTCCACAGCCCTTTTCTATCGTCGACCTCGGCCTGCTTGTTCTTGAGCAGTTGTTCTCTGCTGACATTCGGCGTCAGGAAGTAGCGATCGAGAGGGGTCGCATAAAATGCGAGTTGAGCCTGCACGTCGCGGGTGCGCATGGCGGCGGCCCACGCCTGCACCCATGCCTTGATGTCCGTGGGCATCGCCGCAGGTACAGGCTGTGGTGGCGTTACCGCTACAGTTGGCCGGGCTGGCGCTGGTGCGGCGGCTTTGTTCTCCAAAGAAGAGCTTGCAGTGTGTCCTTCCGACTTTGCAGCGGAGAGGCTCTGCGATGAATGGGGACGTTGCAGAAAGTAGACGGCAGCAGCCAAAAGAAGGATGAGCAGCGGCAGCACCAATAGAATCGCAGATCGCCTCTTCCTGACCGGGGCTTCTTCTATCGTTACCGCAGAGGGAACCGGCGCGGACCGCCGAGGTGCGGCGAGAACAGGTTCTTCGATCTTCGGATCCGGTTCCGTCTTTGGCTTTGCCTTTGGTTGTGGTTCCGGCTTCGCTTCGATGAAAGCCTTCTGTGGCGCATCCGGAGTGCTTTCAATCGGCACGGGGGAGATCTCCTCCACCTCGACCGGCGCGGGAGTGCTGGCTGTGGCAATCGCCGGTACCGCCTCGACTACAGCGCTGGACGCAGCCGGTTTGGCAGATGGCAATGTTCTTGCGGTTATTGGACGTGAGACTGCGCCGTAGCTGAGTTCAGCCTTCAGCGACTCAAACGCCCGTTCGATCTTGGAGCGGACGATCTCGTCCTGCGCAACATCCCCCGCCAGCGCCGAGGCCAGAAAGTTTGCCTCAGTATGCAGCATCGTGACAGAGGGCTGAGAGGTCGCCCGCACGGTGGTCTTGTCCTTGGGGTTCATCGTGCGAAACGAGGGGCCAAGGCCGTAGACGATCAGTTCGTCTTCCGTGCGGACGGTCTCGAGCGAGACCTCACGCAGAAAATGTTCCAGGGTACGCAGAACATGGTCGGCGTCCGGATGTTCCACAATTTCATCAAACAGAAGTTTCACGAAAACTCTCTTTATGGACTTAACGATACTAAGGGTTCGGGTGAAACAGATAACAAATGCGCATGGACAATGAAGCGATTCGGTGCCGCTCCAATGTAATCGAACGGAAAGCAGGTAATAAGGGTAAGCCCAGGCCGCGACCCGATGTTCAGCACATCCACTTTATCCGGTGTGACGATCTCTGTGGAGTCGACGCTGTAGGAGTAGGTGCCGGTCTTGTCGCTTAGCAGGATCTGCATCCTGGGCATAATCTTTCGCAGCGGACGAAAGAAAGTATCCCTATGCCCGGCAATTCCCACCGTCCCCAGCCCTCCCGGCATTGCCGTTCCGCGAATATGACCGACGCCTTCCAAAAGGCTGGTAGCGTCGTAACCGGACATGACGGCAGCAGAGAGGTGGAGTGAAGGAATTTCGATCCTGCCTAGAATATTCCGGTCCGCACTGGACTGCGATTGTGGCTGGGACGGCGGCTGCGATTGCAATGGCAGCGAGACCTGCATTAAGCCTGGCGACGCCTTCGCTTCAGACCGCGTCACCAACTCTGAGGAGCGCGCGCGATACTCCATACCTCGCACGGCGAAGAAAAGTACAAAGCCTCCGCTCACCAGCGCGACCACCCACAACAGCGCTTCGACGTGGTGGCGACTCTTCACCGATTGCGTTCCAGTGTGATCGCCACACCGGTGGAGACCTGCCTTCTTCTAAAAAAACACAGAATGGCCCCAGCGAACGTGGAGCAGGCACTTAGCAGCCATAGCAACGGCAGAGCGCTGGCCGTATGGGGAAGGCTGGCCATGACAGGCTTCTGGGTGTTCCCGGCTACCTCGTCATATCGCTCTGCCTTGATCGAAGGCGCGCTGCCCGAGGGGCCGACTCGTTCCGCCGAAAGCAGCCATAGTGTTACCAGCTTCATGTCTCGCGGCGAAAGCGTCGGATCGGCCGCCAGACCATCCGACGCAGGATCGATTGCGGGAACCTTCGCCTGGTTCGCGTTGGCAATGTTCACCGCCTCGGTCTTGGGATAGACGAATTCGACAGCCGAAGACATTCCCGCGATCTTCCAGCCTCTCAAGTAGTCAGAGCCTTTTACCGAGTTACTCCAGTCCACGATGCCGGAGTTGGAGGATCTGGGCAGCTTGCTGCTGGGAATGCCAAGGAAGGTGGAGTGCACCGCGCCATCGCTCGAATCAACCTGAACGATATAGCGGTCCGAGAGCCGGTTGACGACGTGAATGGAGTAGCTTCCCGACGGCAGCGTGGCTCCGGGAACGTTGGATGGGCTGGATATCGTGAAATCGGTGGAACTCTTCTGCTGAGCGGCGAACAAAGGTGTGATCGCGAGCGAGAGGGTCGCACAGGCCGCGACAGTTAAAATGCGCATGGTAACTCCTTGCGAGTTGCGGAAGCATTGAGTAAACGAACTACCCTTAACCCGCTAGGACGAGCTACGGCGAGATTCAGATGGTACTTATCTGCTGTCCCTTTGGTAACTTCGCATAACTTTGCAGGCTTCACCACCACGCCGCGAACCTTGACCCTATCCCTGCAAAAGCCGACAATCGAATTTACAGATCTTCTTGAAACAGAGGTTCACCATGGTTGCCTATCTCGTTCTGCTCTTTGCGGTCTTCAGCCGCTTCCTGCCGCATCTGTTCAACAGCACCGCCATCGGCTTCACCGCGGTCGGCGGAGGCCTGCTCTACTTCGGAGCGCGCCGCAGCCGCTGGCAGACCATCATCGCCGTTCTTGCCCTCATGGCGACCGATTACTATCTCACGGTCTTCGCCTACGGCTACGCCTTCCACACCAGTGCCTACCTCGTCACCTGGGTCTGGTACGGCGCAATCTGCTTGCTCGGCCACCAGATGTTGAGCGGCAAGCCCTCGGCTCTGCGTGTGACCGTCGGCGTTCTGGCATCGTCCACGTCGTTCTTTATCTTCAGTGATCTGGCTGTCTGGATGGGTAGCGTCATGTATCCGCACACTGTCGCCGGTCTCAGCGCCTGCTACGTGGCGGCCATCCCGTTCTACGCCAACGACCTCATCTCGACTGCACTCACCGCCGGGGCGCTCTTCGGCCTTCCCGCTCTGGTGCGCAGCATCGCTCAGACCATGGACGAGTCGCACGGCAACCACATCGCCTGAGGCAAACTTTCATTCCACGAGAAAGGGCTGCGAATCTCGCAGCCCTTTTCCTGTCTTCGTCAAAGCTAAAGATCAAAATACGTCATCTCGACCGAAGCGAAGCGCAGTGGAGAGACCCCTGTATTTTGTCTTGCCTACTCTGCTGGCCGATCCTCTGCCGGGAGCTGTATTCCTCGCCGCTTAGCAAACAACTTGCGGACGATATAAACCACCAGCAGCCCTACCAGAACCCCAACTACGCCAAGCACATAGCCCAGATGCTCGTGAAACGCCTTGCCAATCGTGTTCAGGATAGCGGGCCCATACAGGATGGTGATCAACCCTTCCAGTCCGAACCGCACAAACTTCCCGGCAAAGACCGCGCCAAAGTACAGCAGCGGTTTCATCTCGAAGACACCCGCGGCAAACTCGATGACTTTGACCGGCATCGGCGGAGGCATCATCGCCGGAATCATGATGGCCAGAAACTCCTGCCGCTCAAACTTGTCCCGCAAAGCCTCATACCGCTGCCGGTTGATCCGTTTCAGAAGAAAAAGCTCTCCGCCAGCCCTGCCAAAAAAATAGGGAACCAGGCTCCCAATCGCCGATCCAGCCGCAGCCATCGCGCAGTAAAGAAGGAGCTTATCGTGATCGTGGGCGACATAATCGATCAGCAGCGCATCGATCGGCACCGGAATTGAAGAGGTATCGATGATTGCCAGCGCGCCCAGCCCCCAGGCCCCAAAAGGCTTCATCAGGATAAGCAGCGCGGTGTTCAGCTTATGAAAGAGGGCAATCGGATGGATTTTCACGAGGAAGCCCTATTTTACCTTGCATCCGGCACAGAATGCGCCGTATTTCCCGCCAGCAAAGCCAGGGCATGAGGCAGCAGCGGAAGTACAGACTGAAGCGAGCTCTCCGCTCCCGCCGGACTTCCCGGCAGATTCACCACCAGGGTCTTTCCCGTCACTCCACAAACGGCACGGCTAAGCGCTGCAAATGGCGTATGTTGCAAGCCATCGGCGCGCATCCGTTCGGCCATTCCCTCCACCAGCCGCTCGCATACCAGCCGGGTTGCGTCAGGCGTCACATCCCGCGCCGCCAGCCCGGTCCCTCCGGTGGTGACGATCAACTGTGCATTGCGCGCATAGTGCCGCAAAGCTGTGATGATCGCGTCTATCTCATCTGGCACGATCCGAGTGGTTACGCCATCGATACCGGCAGCCTTCAACAATCGGGCAACTGCCGGTCCTGAGACGTCAACCTGCTCTCCCTTGGAGCAGCGGTCACTGACCGTCAGCACCACCGCACGCGTATCGGCAGAAAACTCTTGATTCACCCGTTCAGTTTACGGCGCAGATGCCGCCGAACCAACCCCATCCCTGTCTAAAGATGAGAAAATAAAAAAGACTGTGCAAGCCAGGTTCATTTCCTGATCAATCATCGCTCGCAGGGCAACTTTCAACCCGCGAAGCCGTCTGAACACATAATCAATGCCACCTGTAGAAACGCCGCCCAACTCCGTTCCCCCCACCACACCCGCCAAGGTGCGCACCGGACGTTTCGGCGAACTCGAAGAACACGAACTCATCCATCTGCTCGACTCGCTGGACGACGAGCGCTCCAAAGCGCGCTTTCGCGAGTCTGTCTACATCTCGCTGATCGTCTACCTTGCCCTGGCCTGGTTCCTCTTCTACGGCCCGCGTATCCTGTTCCACCAGCCCCGCGTCATCGATCCGATGGCCGTTCTCAAAGAGCGGGACAAGAACATCACCTACCTCAATACGCCGAAAGATATCTCCAAGGCACTCTCGCAGAAGCAGACCAAAGCTCCTAAGCCAACGATCGATCAAAAGACGTTGAAGCAGCTTCAGTCGATGGAGAAGGCCCGTGTGCCTGCCCCGGCGCCGCCCGCACCCACACCGGCTCCCCCCGCGCAACAGCCCGCCCCGCAGCAGGCCAAGGCCACCCCGCCGCCTCCACCGGTCGTCCAGCATCCGCAAGAGGAAGCCATCGTCGATGCTCCCAAGCCTGCGCCTACCCGGCCAAACTTCGGCAATCCCAACCAGAGCGCGGGGGAGGCGATTCGCAGCGCGGCCCAGGCAGCGGCGCAAAACCGCAACAATGGCAGCGACGTCGGGACAGGCATTCCTGTGGCCCACCAGGGCCTCAACTCCAGCGTCGACATCCTCTCCGACACCATGGGCGTCAACTTCGACCCCTACCTCAAGCGCATCATCTACGAGATCTACCACACCTGGCTTCCGCTCATTCCCGAGGAGGCGCGGCCACCGCTGAACAAGCAGGGCGAGACCCTGATCCGCTTCACCATCCTGCCTGACGGCCGCATCGGAGGGATGACGCTCGACGGCTCCACGCACGATCAGGCGATCGACCGCGCCGCCTGGGGCTCCATCACCGGGGTAGGCCAGTTCCCGCCGCTGCCCAAGGAGTTCCACGGCCCGAACCTCGAACTGCGCATCCACTACCTCGTCAACAAGAATCCCGAGTAGGCACGAATGCCTGCGCCTACTCCACAACCGAAGCCAATCCAGAAGCCAGAGCAGCCGCGTCAACAGGAGCGCCGCCGCCAGCTCCGCGCCCTGCTTTTGCTCGCCGCCGCTGTACTGGCCTTCAGCCTCCTGCGCGCACACCATGTCTTCACCCCCGGCTGGTGGCGGCTATGGTGACTAATCCACTCATCGTTCTGGTTGGCCCGACTGCCAGCGGTAAAACCTCGCTCGCGCTGCGTCTCGCCGAACAGTTTAACGGCGAGATCGTAAGCTGCGATTCGGTCGCCGTCTATCGCGAGATGGAGATCGGCACCGCCAAGCCATCGCTCGAAGAGCGCGCCTTCATCCAGCACCACATGATCGACATCGCGTGGCCCGACCAAGCCTGTACCGCCGGAGATTACAGCCGCCAGGCACGCGAAGCGCTCGCAGGCATCACCGAGCGCGGCCATCTCCCCATCGTCGCCGGAGGCACTGGCCTCTACCTTCGCGCACTCATCGACGGCCTCTTCCCCTCGCCTCCCGCGCATCCCGGTCGCCGCGAAGTTCTTAGCCGCCGTGCCGAAACTCATGGGCCAGCCTACCTTCACCGCCTGCTGACGCGCCTCGACCCCGCAGCGGCAGCGGCCATCCACGCCAACGACGTCTCCAAAGTCGTGCGTGCCATCGAGGTATCGCTTGCCGCGAAACAACCACTGACCCAGCAATGGCAGAAGGGCCGCGACGCCCTCACTGGCTACAGCATCCTGCGTCTCGGCCTCGAGCCTCCTCGCCCACTGCTCTACGAACGCATCAATCATCGTGCTACAGCGATGTTCGACCGTGGCCTCGTCGAAGAGACCGAACGCCTCATCGAGCGCTATGGCCGCGACTGCCGCCCGCTCACCTCACTGGGCTATGCCGAGGCGTCGGCTATTCTACGAAACGAACTCACCCGCGATCAGGCGGTCGCGCAGGCCAAGCAGGGCCACCGCAACTATGCCAAGCGTCAGGCCACATGGTTCCGCCGCGATACCGAGATCCACTGGCTCAAGGGTTTTGGAAATCAAGAAGATATCGTGGCCCGAGCCTATCAGCTCGTCTCTCTGCATCTAAATCACGAAGCACAGCCAGGAAACCTCTGATTAAGCCGTGGTCTTGTTCAGCCGTAGTCTTGTTTAAGGGCACGGCTTCAGCCGTGCCGCAAGTCTAATCAATCAACAGGGCTTTAGCCCCTGAGGTACGTCTCGGGGAGTAAATCAGAGCATCTCTAAAGAAAAATTATTAAGGAACAGGCATGGCTATGACATCGTCTCAGCGCCCTAAGCTGATACAGATCGCAGTGGTAGTAGGCATCCTCTTCATCGCAATCCAGTTCATTCGGCCCGAGTTGAGTAATGCTCCGGTTACGGCAGACCTGCAGGCACCGCCAGAGGTGAAGCAGATTCTCAGAAACTCCTGCTATAGCTGCCACTCGAACGAGACGAAGCTGCCATGGTTCGACGAGGTTGCACCGGCCTACTGGATCGCCGCCAGCGACGTAAAAGAGGGGCGCAAGCACCTCAACTTCTCCGAGATCGGCAAGCTTCCTGCGGCGCAGCAAAAGGGCCTTCTCTTCGAGGCCATCAGCAACATCCAGATGGGCGCGATGCCCCTGCCGTCCTATCGGCGCGTGCATCCGGGATCGACGGTGACGCTGGCCCAACTGGCGGTACTGAAATCCTGGCTCGCTCCTCCGTCTCCCTCCAACGTCGCCGCCGATCCAGCCGCAGCCGACGCAGGCTATGTGCGATGGATTCAGGCAAGCAGCGTTGTCCCCGACGTGCGACCCTCTCCGAATGGCATCGAGTTCATGCCCGACTACCGCAACTGGAAGGCCATCAGCAGCACCGACCGCTTCGACAACCACACCATGCGCGAGATTCTCGGCAACGATATCGCCGTCAAGGCCATCGCCGAACACCACATCAACCCCTGGCCCGACGGCACCGCCTTCGCCAAGGTCGCATGGCAGCAACAGCCGGACGGCAAAGGCATGGTTCGCACAGGAGCTTTTATCCAGGTCGAGTTCATGATTCGCGACAGTAAAAAATATACCTCGACCAAAGGCTGGGGATGGGCGAGATGGCGCGGTGCCGATCTTGTCCCTTATGGCAAAGACGCAGCCTTCACCAGCGAATGCGTCAATTGTCATAATCCCGTACGCAACAGCGACTACGTCTTCACCCTGCCGATCGGAGGCCAGCAATGAGAGTGCAGAGAAGCTACCTCTTCGCCGCAGTCCTTTCGCTCGGCGTGCTGAGCGTCGCCGGCTGCTCAAACCCCTATGCCCCGATCGTGGCCGAACTTAATAAGGGCGCGGTACTGCCGAGCAATCTTCCATCAAATCCCATGCAGGACAAGGTCATCACCTCGTGGATCGACCGCAACGATTCGACCATGTCCACGCTCTACGGCAACGATATCGCGGTGCAGTATTCCCGCACCAGCCAGCAGCAGGACTATCCTTCCGGCTCCGCGCTCTCGCTCGTCACCTGGAACCAGCAGGACGACCCACGCTGGTTCGGCGCGAAGATACCGGCCAAGGTGAAGTCAGTCGAATACGTCGTCATCAAGACCAGCCCCGACCACCATACGTCCTACGCCTACGAATTCTACGCAGGCACGCCGCTCAAGAAGACCAGCGACCAGCAAGGCCCCACCCCAGCGCCACGAGCGGCGTATCTGCTCTCGCAGCGTGCCGCCGTCATGCCCTGACGGCAGCACGCTGGGTAGCCGAACTGTTTCGCAGACGCTTAGAGCTACTTCCTCTCAGGCGTAGATTCCTTTTGTTTGTCATTCCCGAAGGAAATCTGCGTCTTGCTCGAATCCCCAAAGCTACATCTCGAGAGAACTGTTTAGAACATAAAACCGCTTGTCATTCTGAGCGCAGCGAAGAACCCCCGCATTTAGCCTTTGCCGTTGCCCGTTCTTTACCTATCCCACCTGAAAGCGTTCGCCGCGTTGGGGGCAGACGACGTTCAGCTTGTACATCTTCTCGATCTCTTCCTTCAGGGCCTGCTGCGCATCCGGCTCGCCATGCACCAGAAAGACCTGCTTCAGCGTAGGCACCACCGGCTGCATCCACTCCAGCAACTCGCGCTGGTCGGCATGGCCGCTCAACTCTCCGATGGAGTCCACCTCGGCGCGCAACCGCAGCAGCTCGCCAAAGATCTTCACCTCAGGCTGCTTCTCGACGATGGCGCGGCCCAACGTATTCTGCGCCTGAAAGCCGGTAATCAGCACCAGATTCCTTGGGTCTTCCACGCTGTTCTTCAGATGATGCAGCACCCGCCCCGCCTCGCACATTCCCGAGGCCGAGATCACGATGAACGGCATCCGCAGGCCATTCAGCGCCTTGCTCTCCTCCACCGTCCGCGTGTAACGCAGCCGCTTCCATCCAAACGGGTCGCCGTTAAGATCAGAAAAAGCCCGCGTCTCTTCGTCCCACTGCTCTTCATGCTTGCGGAAGACGTCGGTCACGTTCACCGCCAATGGGCTGTCCACAAAGATCGGAATATCGGGGATCACCTTTTCATTGATGAGTTCGTGCAGCAGCAGCACCACCTGCTGGGTGCGCCCCACCGCAAACGCGGGCATCACGATATGGCCGCCGCGCGCGATGGTGCGATTCACCAGGTTCGCCAGCTTCTTCTTCACCGGCCCAATCGGCTGGTGCAGCCGGTTGCCATACGTGCTCTCCATGATGAGATACTCCGCTGCGGGTGCCGTCTCGGGATCGCGAATGATCGGCAGGTTCTTCCGTCCCACATCGCCTGAAAACAGCAGCCGCGTGGTCTGCCCTTGTTCCTTCGCCTCGACCAGAACGCAGGTCGATCCCAGCATGTGCCCCGCATCATAAGTCGTCGTGGTAAAGCCCGCATCCGCCGTCGAGCCAGCCAGCAACTGCGGCGTATGCAGCTTCACCGGCTTGAACAACTCGACTGCCTGCGCCGCGTCCTCCTGCGTGTACAGCGGTGTCGCTCCATCGGCCTCGCCGTTCATGCCGATGGCCTTGCGCCGACGCCAGCGCTTATTCACAAACTCCGCATCCGACTCCTGAATATGCGCGCTGTCCTTCAACATCTTCTCGCACAGGTCGACCGTAGCCGGAGTCGTATAAATTGGACCGCGATATCCCTGCCTCGCCAGCAGCGGAAGGTCGCCGCTATGGTCGATGTGCGCATGAGAGAGCACAACGGCATTCAGTTGTTCGACTGGCAACGCAAGATGCGCATTAATCTCGCGGCCTTGTTGCCTGTGTCCCTGAAACAGCCCGCAGTCCAGCAGCACATTCTGGCCCGCGCACTCCAGATGATGCGAAGACCCTGTGACCGTCTGTGCCGCGCCCCAAAAATGCAATCGAATCCCCATGCACGCTCCTTAAAATTCACAGCGAAATGCACAGCCATCCTATCTGAAACACGACATCTCACACGCTCTATCGCTGCTAAACCGTATCTCCAGGCTTGGTCTTGGGGACGACCGGCTCCGGCTTCACCGGGTACGGTGGTCCATTTGCCAGCACGCTTTGCAGATCGGCGTCATAGCCATAGATGTCGTCGAAGAAGTGCACCGCGCCGTCGTCTTCCACTTCTGCCGTGACATAAAAGATCACAATCGGAATTGGCGTCTTCAGTAGCACCGTTCGATTGTTCTGCGTGTCATCGTTGAACGCGGCCTGGACCTTGTCCATGTCCCAAGGCTGTTTGTCCTTGTCCGGCTCTCCGTTCAATACCCACACCGCCAGGTCAGCCGGTTTCTGCACACGAATGCAGCCATGGCTGAAGTCGCGCCGCGAGCGGTCGAACAGATACGGTGCAGGTGTCGAGTGCAGGTAAATGTCGTACTGATTGGGGAACATGAACTTCACCAGACCCAGCGAGTTCTTCGGACCCGGCTTCTCCCGCACTAGCACGCCACCCTGACCCACCTGCTTGGCGGTGTAGTGCGTCAGCACCTGGTGCTTGCCATTGGTCACTTCAAAGTTGTGTTTCTCCATGTATCCAGGATCCGCCGCGATATGCGGAGCAAGTTCTTTCTTGGCGATATCGACCGGCACATTCCAGTAAGGCCGAAACACCAGGTACCGCATCATGTGCACAAACACCGGCGTCTGGTGCTCGCCGACCACCTTGCCGACAACCACCTTCATCGTGAAGTCGAGCTTGTGATCGGGCGTGTATCCGCGCAGCACAAACTCGGGCAGGTTCACCATCAGCGGAGCGTTCACGTATTGATCCGGCAGCCACCGCCAGCGCTCCAGCGCGTCCTGCAACTGCACCACGCGTTCGCTGAGAGGAACATTCAGGGACTTGACCGTCTGCGGCCCCAGCTTCCCATTCTCTTCAATGCCATGCCGGTGCTGATAGTGCTTCACCGTCGTCGAAAGGTCTTCGGTATAGACATGCGGCACCGGCTTATCGTCCGCAGCCTCGTCCGCCGTAGCATCCCCTTCAAGCTGCAACCGCTTCAGCAGCTCCGGAGCCGTTGCATAGTGCTCTCCAACTGTGACTGCCTTCTCCACCATCGGCAGCGGCTGCGCATCATCGGCCTGCTGCTGCTTCGCCAGCTCAAGATAATGCCCCAGCGCCGCCTCTGTCTGCCGGTATTGCTCCGAATCGGGCTCGACTCCGGCAATCAGCTTGGGCACATCGGTCGCATCGACAACGTGGTCGGAGACAAACTCCGCCAGGTTATATTTCTTCGACTGCACATTGATGTCGAAGTTGAAGTGCGATGGATTCACCCGTCCAATCCGCAGATCGGAGATGTAGCGCATCACATTCACCGTCATCGCAACGTCGAACTCCGAGATCCCGTCCGCAGACTTCCCTGACAGCTTCTGCACCCGCCCCGCCCACAGCGATGCGTCGTAGTCCTCCCGGCTTAAGCCCTTCGCCGCGGCGTTCTTGAACTGCTCGATAAACGCCAGCGCCGTAGCCGTCGGCTTGCCGTCGCGTGTCCACGCCAGCTCATAGTTGCGGTCGTCATAGAACGTGGTGACGGCGGTCTGATAGTCGGAGAAGTTCGGCCAGCGCAGGCTGGGCAGCTTCTTCGTGGCCACCAGTGCCTGCAGATTTCCCGCATAGTCCGTCGTATTTTCAGCCGAGGTCGACTTGCGATGCCGGCGGCATCCTCCCACCATCAGCAACGCGCCAAGAACACATGCAGTACCCACCCTCTGAAACGAGACTCTCATCATTTGCGGCTGGACCATCCTTCGGGCAGCCACTTTGGGTGCCGATTTATTATGCAGGACTTTTCTCAAAACGTTAGATGCAAAGTCCTTAATAATGCTCAGCTCGCGTGTCGATTCCCTTACTGTGCGATTCCCGGCAACATCGTCAGGCAAATCGCCGCCTGCGTCACCAGCACCATGCCGGTAAGCCAAAGAAACATCTTCCGGTATCGCGTCTCGTAGACGTCAGAGAAGACGCCGCCCAGAAACGTAAGCAGAAACGGCAGCGCCCACAGCCAAGGCGTCGTCACCACCTGCGTCGTCACCAGCGGAAACAGCAGCGCCGCCATCACCAGCGGAGCCGTGTTGCCGAAGTAGCGGCAGCGCCGAATCCCCACATACAACACCGCAGCCACGCCCGTCGCCACAATAATCGGCCCATTCGCTACGCTGCCAAAGAACCGGCGCACGCCATCCAGCGAGAACCAGAACCTACCCGAGCCTCCGGTGAACACATAGCTGAACGGCGCCAGGCGAAACGCATAAAACGCAAACAGGATCACCAGCGCGCCCACTGCCGCAGAGACCAGTATCTGCATCACGTAGCTGCGCCGCCGCTCGGCCAGATACAGCATCAGCGCCAGCGCTGCCACAAAGCCAAACATTGCCGCCAGCACATGCGCCGCCGCCGTCAATCCCAGAGCCGCCGTCAACAGCACAATCCTGGGCCTCCATTTTCGTCGAGGACCCTGCATCGCGTGGGCCACGCCCATCGCCGTATACACCAGCCCATACAGTCCCCACATGGCCAGCACATCGTTGTTCGGAGTCACGGAAAACCGCACCACCTCCGGACAAAAGCAATACATCCCCAGCGCGAAGAACGCGCCTTCATTGCCAAACAATCGCCGCGTCACCCACCACAGGCCCACGCCCAGCCACATCGCAAAGAAGATGAACGGCAGGTGCAGCAGATACTTCACACTGCCAATCTCGTGCCGTGCCTCCCACGTCGATCCATTCAGCGAGCTGCCCGCATACAGCCGGTTCTCCGGACTGCGCAGCTTGTCCGCACCCAGCAGCACCAGCCGCTGCGCCGTCAGTGGAAATCCCGCTACCCGGTAAGCGAACGTGCCATCTCCACCGAGGTTGCCGCACGTCGTGAAGTACCCAGCCAGCGGCGAAGGCCGCTCCCACATCTCGCGCCCACACCGGGCATAGCGGTAGTCATGTTCCGAGAGCTCCTGATGGTGCACCACCCAAAGGCACTGCGCCAGAAAAAGCAGCAGCAACAGCGCAGCAAGCCGCTGTGGCCGGCCAATCTGAATCTTCAAAAGCCTCATCTGCCGCGCACCAGCCAAATACCTCCCAACCTCATCATGCCTTCTAAGCCCTAAGCCCTGACTTTATCGTATCGTGAGAGTATGCAGTCGCTTTCCTTTACCCCCGGCCGAGCCTTCCTGTCCGTCAACTCTTCCACCGTCCCCTGGACCGTCGTCTTCGAGGACGAGGGCGTTGCCGGTTACTTCTACGCCTGCGACCGCTCGCAGGAGAAGCACGAGCACAGCATTCTCGACGCCATGCTCATCTACAACGTCGAGGCCCTCGCCAAAAGCGACGCCGAGCTCGAGCGCCCCGAAGCCGGACGCATCGCCACCATCGAGTGGTCGCGCGACGGATTCCAGGCCGTGCTGTATCTGGATGGCACCCCGCAGGCGCTCTTCGACTTTCAGGCCCACTGCGGCTACTGCCGCATGGACTTCCCCAACTTCATGGCCGAGCAGGGCGACACCTGGCGCAAGTCCACCCACGCCTGGTCCGATGCGGCCCTGCAACGCTTCGAGTCTGCACTCTACGTTTAAAAGCCTGTCCATCCAATCTCACAAACGCACGTCATCTCGACCGGAGCGAAGCGGAGTGGAGAGACCCCTGTATTTCCGCTTTGTTCTTACGATTGGCACCAACAGCGCATGCAAAAAAAAGAGCGCCAACGAATCGACGTCGGCGCTCTCTCCAAGTGGTTCTATTCCGGCATCAATCACGCTTCTGCGTGAGCGAAAGTTCCATGAAGACATTCGCCCGCGCAAAAGGCGACGGCCTTGGGGGGTGATGCCGGAATCCTAAGGTCTCGTAGAGATGCACCGCGCTGGTCAGCCTATCGCTGCTCTCGAGCGTCAGCAGCGTTGCCCCAACCGCTCGTGCCTGTTCAATGACGTGGCTCAGCAGCTTGCGGCCAATACCGCGCCCGCGATGTTGCTCCTCGACGGCCATCTTGGCTACCTCGTAAACACCCGTTCGCGTTGGGATCAGCGCGCAACACCCGACCGCTCGTCCCTCGATGCAGGCCATGTAGATGAATCCGCCCGGCTCGATGACGTGGCCGATCGGGTTGCCCAGCACCTCGCGGTCCGGCTCTTCCAGGCCAAAGTACTTCTCGATCCACGCTTCGTTCAACGCGCGAAAGGCCGCGGCATCGGCCAACTTGAACGGGCGAAGCTGAAGAGTTTCGACAGGCATGGAATTATTCTCTCTCAAAGCACTGTCAGGGATGTCGGCTAGGTCGATGGCGAACGGCATATTGAAAGTCCCCTTAGCCATCAAACTAAGTCTCTCCAAACTATATGTCCAATATCTTGTTTGTCCGGATTATGATTTATAAGATATCGATAGAAATACTGAGGCTCTCTCATGATGGATCGCGACATTGAACTTCGCCACCTCCGCTACTTCGTCGCCGTCGCCGAAGAGCTTCACTTTGGCCGCGCCGCCACACGGCTTCATATCGCCCAGCCGCCGCTGTCGCAACAGATTCGCAAACTCGAAGAGATCCTTGGGTATCCCCTCTTTGTGCGCACGTCGCGCACGGTCAAGCTCACCGCCGCCGGTGAAGCCTTTCTCGGCAGTGCCCGGCGCACCCTGCGCAACGTAAAAGAAGACATGGAAGAGGCCCGCAGCATCGGCCGCGGCGATGTCGGCTCGCTCCGCGTCGGCTTCATCGGCTCCAGCATGTTGACGCCGCTGCCTGCCATGCTCGGCCAGTACCGCAGGCAGTATCCCAGGGTGCAGTTGCAACTGCGCGAGACCTACACCTCGGGCGTGGTGCAGTCGCTGCTCAGAGGCATGTTGGACGCAGGTTTTCTGCGCGACGGCGATCCCACCGAAGGCATCGTCACCGAAACCCTCTTCTCCGAGCCCTTCGTCGCCGTGCTTCCGCACACGCATCCGTTGGCCACGCGAACCAGCATCTCTGCCGGGCAGCTGCGTGACGAGCCCTTCGTCTATTTCTCTCCGATTGCAGGAACGCTCGCGTATGAGAAGTCGATCTCGCTCTGCGAGGAACACGGTTTTCGACCGCGCATCGTGCAGGAGGCGCCGCAGTGGCTTACCATTCTGCGCCTGGTCGGCGCCGGCCTTGGCGTCACCATCGCGCCCGCCTGTGTCCGCCAGATCGCCGCGCCTAACATCGTCTGCCTCAACCTGCGCGGCGCAAAGGTGAACAGCGACATCGAACTCGCCTTCCAGTCCAACGAGAGCCGCGCCATCGTAAAAGCTTTCGCGGAGATTGCGCGCGCCAGCTTCCGCACCGCTGCACGCCGCACAAAGCAAAGCACGCAATAAAGGCTGCTGAAAAATTCCCTGCATCAAAGAGCAGCGGCTTCAATCTAGCCCAGAAAAAACTGTTCCACCTCAAGCCAGTTCTTCACTCGCTTGAAACCCTTGACCATCGCATTGTGCGGCGAGCTGTACAGAATTCCCGTTCCTTGAAAGCGCCGCAACTGCCGGGGATTGTCATCGATCAAATAATCCGCGCGCAGAATCCCCTTGTCTCCGCAATAGACGATCTGCGCGGGCGCGATAAAGGGAAAGTGTCGCTCCAGCCAACGATACTTCTGCGCAAACGAGGTAGGAATCTCCATCGCTGCCGTAGCGATAAACACCTCATAGTCTTGCTGCAGCCGCTTCAGCACCCGCTGCGAATCCGGCATCACAGCAAGATTCTCGAAGAAGTCTTCCGACCGCAGATAGGCTTCGAGCGCATTGTGGCGGTCGCTCGACACCACCTGCCAAAGCCACTTGCCCTCCAGATCGGCAACCGTAAGCTGCTCTTCGTAGTCGCGGTTATAACGCAGCAGATGCTCGGCGATCGCATCTGCCATGACCTCATCCATGTCCACACAAATCCGCTTCAAAGCCCCACATCCTTCGTCCCTGCTGCTTGTTTTTTCTAGAGCGACCGGATAATCGAAGCCGCAATACTCTCCACCGGCACCGTCTTCCGTTGCGGAGCGTCCCTCGCCGGATCGTAATACAGCAGCCGCCCACAGCTCTCGCACGCCATGTCGTCGTCATTGCTGCGGTCGCGCAGGTCGTTCCACCGCTGCGGACGCAACATCATCTGGCAGGCCATGCACTTCTGGTTCAGCGCCTCGGCCAGTCCGGTTCCTTTGCCTTTGGCGATCCGGTCATAGTTCGAGAGCGATGCCTCACCGATCTCCGGACGCAACGCCAACCGCTTCTGGTCCACCTCGGCCAGCGCAGTCTTGTCCCTGGCTATCGTCTCCGATGCCCGCAGCCGCTCGCGCTCCAGCGTCTTTGCCGCATCTTCCACGGCCTCATCGGCAAGGGCCTTTTGCGCCTCCAGAGCCTCGCTGCGCTCCATGCTCTCCAGCTCGGCGTCCTCCAACCGGCTTACCTCGGCCTGGGCAAAGCCGATCTCATGCTCGAACGCCGTCACCTGCGCCGTCGTCGTCGCCATGTCCATCTGCTTGCGAACGCGGGCGACCTTCGCCTGATGGTCCTTCACATCGGACTCCTGCCGCCGCCGCAACACCTCTTCCTTAGCGATCAGGTCGAGCACCACCGCCCGCTGCCCCTGGACCGCCTTGGCCTTCGCTTCCAGCTCCGCAACCCGCTTCGGCAAGGCAGTCATCTCGTCGCGCAGACGCTTCGCCTCCACATCGAGCCCTTGCAGCACAATCAATTTCTCAAGATCCGGATGCATTCGTTCACCTTCCACTTATTAGAGCAGGTATGGCGCATGGAGGAACAGGCAAGGCCAAAAGCAAAATACAGGGGTCCCTCCACTGCGGCGGCAAAAGCGCCGCCTTCGGTCGAGATGACGTAGCCTTGTGGCGGGATTGAGGAAGCAAAAAAATAACGTCATCTCGACCGGAGCGCAGCCTAAAAGTAACCTCATCTCGGAGCTAACCGGCACAACGCACGTCATCTCGACCCGAGCGCCACAAACGCACGTCATCTGGGCCGGAGCGCCACAACGCACGTCATCTCGACCGGAGCGAAGCGGAGTGGAGAGACCCCTGTATTTCGCCTTTGTCGTTGCTGTTGTCTGTTCTTCATATCTCGCCGGAAAAAATCCGCACCATCTCCGTCAATTGAGGGACACAACTCCGATGGAGGATAATTAGTCCTAAGGAGCAGGCGCAACGCCGGCTCTTCGGCGTACCTTGCGCCAACTGTCCCATTTGCCTGCCACAAATCCCCAGGACTGGAAACCAGATGCAACTTTGGAACGAGTATGAAGGAAGAATCGTCGCCGACCAATTTCCGCTGAAGAAACTGCTTGAACCCGAAGGCAGAAGCGCTTTCTTTTCAACGATAAATGGCTCGGGAGCACCCGCCGTCATCCGCCTGATCGAGGCCCACTTCGACGAGCCGGAGATCCTCAGCCGGTGGAGCGCTGTCGCCAAAGTCGACCAGCAAAACCTCATCAAGCTGAAAAAATTCGGCCAGACCACTCTCGACGAGACCGCGCTCCTCTACATCGTCATGGAGCCGACTGATGCCAGCCTCGCCGACATCCTCAAAGAGCGTCCGCTCACCACGCAGGAGGCCCGGCAGCTTGCCACCAGTCTCGTCCCCGCGCTCGAGGCCCTGCACGCCAGCAACCTCGTCCACGAGCACCTCGAAGCCGCCAACGTGCTTGCCGTCGGCGAGGTCATCAAGCTCCGCAGCGACTGCATCCGCGAGGCCCCCGAAGGCGCCGCGGCCGCCGAAGCCAAGGCCCGCGATGTGCGCGATCTGGCGACCGTGCTGCTTCAGGCCCTGACCTTGCAGCGCAGATTCCCGGTCGGCACCACCCTGCCCGCGCCATTCCACGAGATCGTCACCAACGGCCTCAGCGGAGTCTGGGGACTTCCGCAAATCGCTGCCGCACTCGCACCTGCCGCGACATTCGTACCCGCCGCATCTCCAAAGCAGCCAGCGCCAGCCGTGCCGTCTACGCCAACCGCATCTGCCAAAGAATCAAAACCTTACGCGGAGGCAGCCACTTACACCTCTCAGCCTGCGCCCAAGCAGCCATCCCGCCTCGTCACTCCGGTAGCGACTCATTCCGAAGACGAGCCGCGCCGCATTCTCCCCTGGACGACCATCGCCGCAGCCGTCATCCTGGCTCTCTTCATCGGCTGGCACTTCCTGCACAAATCTCCCGCGCCGATTCCTACCCTGGCAACCATGCCCAGCCAGTTATCACAGACCTCTCCAACCGTCTCTTCTGACCGCGCGCCAACCCCTTCCAATGCAGTAGCTTCCGCGGCCCCCAGACAGAGTGCCACTCCTGCCAGGGGCGCTCGCACCCAGTGGAGAGTGGTGGCCTTTACCTATAACCACCAAAGCCAGGCACAGGATAAGGTCGCACAGATCCTGAGCAAACACCCTGGCCTCAACCCGGAAGTCTTTGCTCCTAAAGGACATGCTCCTTACCTCGTTACCGTCGGCGGAGGCATGGAACACGATGCCGCCATGGCCTTCCGTCGCAAAGCCCGCGCAGAGGGGCTTCCACGCGATACCTACGCGCAGAACTTCCCGGCCAACGCACGCTAAACGAACGTACTCCCGCAAAAAACAGGCACGAATTCTCTGAATCGCGCCTGTTTTTTCGCAATCCAATCTTCATTCATGGCTACGACCACAATCGATCTACCCAGCGCTTCATCTAAAGCGCCTCACGCCGAAGACCGCTCCGAACACTCGGAAGAGCGGCCCTGGCGCCCCAGCATCAATCCGTGGATCGTCGCCATGACGGTCACGCTCGCCACCTTCATGGAGGTGCTCGACTCCTCCATCGCCAACGTGGCGCTGCCGCACATCGCCGGCGGCCTTGGCTCGACGCAGGACGAAGCCACCTGGGTGCTGACCGCCTATCTGGTGGCCAACGCCATCATTCTGCCCGCTGGCGCTTACATGACCACCTTCATCGGACGCAAGAAGTTCTACATGATCTGCGTCGCGCTGTTCGGCATCAGCTCCATGCTCTGCGGACTTGCGCCTTCGCTGCCGATCCTGGTCTTCTGCCGCATCCTGCAGGGCGCTGGCGGCGGTGGCCTCGCTCCATCGGAACAGGCCATCCTTGCCGATACCTTTCCTCCCGAAAAACGAGGGCAGGCCTTCGCCATGTACGGCCTCGCCGTCGTCGTCGCCCCGGCCATCGGGCCTACGCTGGGCGGCTACATCACCGACCGCTTCGACTGGCGCTGGATCTTCTTCCTCAACATTCCCATCTGCATCCTGTCGCTGTTCTTAACCTCGCGCATCGTCGAAGACCCGCCCTACGTCAAAAAGCAGGTGGAAGAGACGCAGAAGGGCGGCATGAAGCTCGACTTCCTCGGCTTCGGTCTGCTCGGCCTCACCTTCGGCTCGTTGGAGTTCCTGCTCGACAAGGGGCAGGAGGACGACTGGTTCTCCTCGCACCTCATCACCTTCTTCGCCGTCGTCTGCGTGACCGCCTTCGTCTTCATGATTATCTGGGAGCTGCGCCAGCTTCGCATCGGCCGCCGCCCCATCATCAACCTGACGCTGTTCAAGCGGCGAAACTTCGCCATCAGTTTCTTGCTGATGTTCGTGCTCGGCTTCGCTCTCTACGGCACCACCGTATTGATACCGCAGTTTGTGCAGACCCTGCTGGGCTATACCGCCGAACTTGCCGGGCTGGTGTTGTCTCCCGCAGGCTTCATCATGATGGCGATGATGCCGGTCGTCGGATATTTATCGGGCAAGGTGGACGCGCGCAAGCTCATCGGCTTCGGCTTCTTCATGCTGACCTCGGCCCTGATTACGATGCACACCATGAATCTCGGCGTCAGCTACGGCTACCTGGCATTCCTGCGCATCTTTCAGGCCTCCGGTCTCGCCTTCCTCTTCATTCCGATCAATACGATTGCCTATATCGGCGTGAAGCAGTCGGAGAATAACGATGTCTCCGGCCTGACCAACCTTGCGCGCAACGTCGGCGGCTCGTGCGGAACGGCGTTTATGGCGACCATGCTGCTGCGCCGCACCGCCACCCACGAGAACAACATGGTGCGTAACCTGACCTCTGCCAACCCAGCCTTCAACGCTCAGGTCAATGCGCTCAAAGGTTCCTTCGGACAAGGCTTTCAGGCCGTCCATACGGCGCAGGCTTACATCTACCAACAGCTTCACCGTCAGGCTGCGATGCTGGCTTATCTCGACATCATCCAGTACCTCGCGATCTTCTGCGCCTGCATGTTGCCCTTGCTGTTCCTCCTTCCTCGCCCGCCGAAACATGCGAGCAAATCAGCCGGGCATTAGAGACGGCAAAAACAAAATACAGGGGTCTCTCCACTGCGACGGGAAGTGCGCCCGCCTCCGGTCGAGATGACGTAGATTTTGGGGCATCGTAATCCCGCCACAAACCCATGTCATCTCGACCGAAACGAAAACAGATCTACCTCAACCGCACGTCATCTCGACCGAAGCGAAGCGGAGTGGAGAGACCCCTGTATTTGCCTTTCGCCCGTTATGCCAATGAATCTCCAACAAAGAAGACAGCGCTCACTTCTGAGCCGAAGCCTCTGAAGCATCGAGCACAGGTTTGTCCAGCCCCCGAACCGCATGGCCCGACTTACCCTGAAGGTCGAAGATAACGACCTCATTCCTGCCCTTCACCAGCCACGACTCCGGCGTATAAAGCGTTCGCTGCGGCCCGATGTTCCAGATGCGGCCCAGCGCCTGCCCGTTGAGCCAAAGCTCGCCCTTGGTGAACTCGCCGGTATCGAGGAAGGTGTCTCCCGTGGCGGCAAGATCGAAGCTGCCCCGGTAGAAACACGCACCCGAGCAGGGCTTGTCAGAGAAGGGCAGCTTGTCCACCGCCGTCATCGGCAGCGAATAGATCGACCATCCCATCAGCGGCCTTCCATTCAGCGTGACCTGCTTCGTGATACCAGCGCGCTCGCCGGTAATGGCGGGTCCGAAGTTCACGCGGCCCGTGTTCTCGACCAGAATGTCGAGCTGCGAATCGGACTTGCCCGCCGGAAGCGCCAGCGTGTTCTGCTTCAACCTGCGGTCGATGGTGCCGATGAGCTTGCCGTCGAGGTAGACCTGCGCATAGCTGTGCAGCTCATCGATTGCAAGCGTTCCCGCAGCAGCCTGCTTGAGGTGCGTACGGTAGAGAATATAGCCGTAGGCCTGGTCCACATCTTCCATGCTCAGCACCTGTTTGGAGTGAATGGGCGTGGGCAGGTTGTCCCACAGCGACGCCGACTCCGTCAGCGCAACCGCAGGAACGCTGATGGGCGCGGCAACCTCGGGGACGGGCGGCGGAGTAACCCCGGTGGCCTTGGCGATCACGTCGCGGAAGAGAAGATACTTCGCCGTGGTACGTCCGCTCTCGTCGAGCGGCGAGTCGTAGTCGTAGCTGGTCACGTCCGGCTCGTAGCTTCCGTGGCCATTGCTGTTGGCGCCGTTCATCCAGCCGAAGCTGGTGCCGCCGTGAAACATGTAGATGCTGACCGAGTAGCCCTGGCGCAGCATCCAGTCGAGGTTGGCGGCCTCGTTGGCGGCGTTGGTGTGGGCGTGCTTGCTGCCCCAGTGATCGAACCATCCCGCCCAATACTCGCTGTTGATGAAGGGGCCGTTGGGGCGATATTTTTTGAGCACGTCGAATGCCTTCTGCGCCGCGCCCGCATCGGCTCCACCGAAGTTGATGCCGACCGGAAGCTCAGGCAGGGAACCATTGGGAACTTCCTCTGGGCCGTCTGCGGTGTAGAGCTGCGACTTGTTGAACCCGGCGTCGACCATGATCTTGTGGATCTGCTCCATGTAGGCGTGGTCTTTGCCATACGTGCCGTACTCGTTCTCCACCTGGGTCAGAATGATGGGGCCGCCGTTGCCGATCTGCAGCGGAGCCAGTTCCTTGCCCAGCCGATCCATCCATTGCCTGGTCGCGGCGATAAACTTCGGGTCGCTGCTGCGGACGACCATGCTGTGGTCCTTCAGCAGCCATGACGGATAGCCGCCCCACTCCCACTCGGCGCAGACGTACGGGCCGGGACGAAGGATGACGTAAAGCCCCTCCTGCTGGGCTTCGCGGATAAACTCAGCCACATCGTTGTTGCCGGAGAAATCATAGACACCGGGCTTTGGCTCGTTCTCATTCCAGAAGACGTAGGTGGTGATGGTGTTGAGGCCCATCGCCTTGGCCATCTTGAAGCGGGCGCGCCAGTCGGCCCGGGGAATGCGCGGATAGTGCATCTCGCCGGAGATCACCTGGAAGGGCTTGCCGTCGAGCGCGAAGTGGTCACCCTGCACCGTAAAGGTATGCGGCGTTTGATCCTGCGCGTGCAGAGGCGAGAGGGAGCAGAGCAGCACCAGAAGTAGAGAAAATTTTAAGCGCACAGAAGACACCTCGATGGTTCAGTAGACAGGCCGCAGGCGGGCATTGGCAAGACATTGCCATTCTAAACAGGATGGTTGAGGCAACAACACAAAGGCGACCATCGCTGGCCGCCTTTGTGGTTGGTTGAAGCGTTGCGGTTAGAAGGTGAACTTACCCGCCAGTTGGAAGATACGTGCGGCCTGTGCCGTGGTGGCGAAGCCGAACTGGCTGGAGCTGAGGTTGCTGGTGAATCCGTTGAAGTTGGGGTGATTGAGGACGTTGAAGCCTTCAAAGCGGAGGTTGAAGTTTACCCGGTCATAGACGGGGAAGGTGCGGGTGATGGCCGCGTCCACGTCGTAGTAGTTAGGCTGGCGGAAGGCGTTGCGTCCAAGGTTGCCGAAGGTCCCGGCTGCGTTGGCCGAAAAGGCTCCAGCAGTCTTGGCCGACAGATACTGGCGGTTGCCAGCCGCAAGCTGGGTGATCTTCTTGTGCGAGTAGACCGCCTGCGCGTTGACCAGGTTAGGACGATCGAGGGCGACACCGGTCAAGGAGTTGTCGGTACCGGTGGTGACGTTCAGGACAGCGCCGCTGAGTACACGAACCAGCGGAGCGATCTGCCAGTTGTTGACCACAGCTCCGGCCCATCCATGCAGGCTGGAGAAGTGGCTGGAGGCGACGAACGTCGTGTTGAAGATGTGGCGGACGTCGAAGCCGCAGTTGGCGCGGTCCATGTTGGGATCGGCCGGGTTCTCGAAGGAGGGCCCGGTGACGTCGCCGTTGGCATCGCCGTTGCTGATGCAATGCGACCAGGTGTAGTTGGCGAGGAAGCTGAAGTTCTTGGACATGCGGTGCTGGACGGCCGCGATGACTCCGTTGTAGCTGGAGTTGCCGCCGTCATAAAGCTGCGTCATGCCAACGTTGTAATACGCTCCCTGGGTGGGGTTCTCGAGCACCAGCCGGGTACGGTTGGCCGTGTTGGTGGTGCTGGAGCAGGGCTTGCCGTTGCCCGGCGAGGTGGTCAGCGCACCGCAGGTACCGGCGCCCTTCCACGTTCCGGGGATGTAGACCGCAGCGTTCGGCGAGTTGCCCAGCCAGAGATGCGTGTTCTTGTTGCCAAGATAGTTGAGCGAGAAGGTCCAGCCGTGACCGAGGTCCTGCTGAACGCTTGCCGTCCACTGGTTGACGACCGGGCTCTTCACGTCGAGAGGCGTAACGATATAGAGCGAACCGGCAGGGAAGGTGGAGCTGGCGTTCGGCGGGAAGATGCCCGGGAACGGGTTGCCGCCGGGGTAGTTGCCCCACGGGTTGGAGAAGCTGATCTGACCGGTAAGGTCGATCTCGTTGACGACGGGCGGGTTGGAGGTCATGCGCTGCAGCGCGAACAGGCCGGGGGTGTCGTACATGATCGCTCCGCCAAAACGGAAGACGGTCTTGCCGTTGCCAGCAGGATCGAGCGTAAGGCCAAGACGCGGAGAGAAGCGTGCCATGCTGTTGTGGGCATACGCCTTGGGAATGCCGGGGTCGCCATAGTAGAACGAGCCCGCCGGTCCAAGCGGATACACCGTGCTGTGCTGGTTGGCATCGAAGGCGGTCTGGCTGAACGAGCTGCCGCGGCCCTTCTGGTCGGTGGGAACGATGTACGGCTCCCATCGCAGACCGGCGCTCAGGGTCAGGCGCTGGGTGGCGTGGAAGGTGTCCTGTACATAGACGCCATAGATGTTCTGGCGATAGTTGGTCAACTGAGCGCGGCTCTGGCTGAAGGCGTTCTGCTGGCCGGTGAGGAAGTCGATCAGCGGTTCGCCGACGTTCTTGTTATTGATACCGCTCAGGCCGCCGTTGAAGCTGAAGTTGCCGTTCTGCAGGTAGCCGGAGTTGCTGTTCTGACCGGCCCGCATGTACTCGGCGCCAAAGGCGATCTGGTGCTTGCCCAGCAGGTAGTCGACGTCGTCGGTGAAGTCCTCGGTGTTGGTGTTGAAGAAGCCCGGCGAGCAGGTTCCGCAGCCGATGTTGAAGTTATTGCTGACGGAGAGCCGGAAGTCCGCTGGGACGTAGGTGTAGAGGTTGACGCCGACGGCCTGGGCGTTGATGCCTCCGGCGGTGGGTCCGCGGTTGTCGCGGCGGCGGGCGTAGCTGCCGTGGAACGTGTTCACCAGCCGCGCCGAGAGGATGTAGGTATCGCCGAGGGTATAGTTCATCACCCGCTCGTCGTTGCCCGCTGTGGTGGTCAGCAGCAGGTTGTTTGGCTGATAGAAGGCAGGCGCGAAGTAGTTGGTGACGAACGCGCGGAAGAAGACGGAGTGCTTCTGGTTGAGCGCAAAGTCGACGCGTCCAACATACTGGTCCTCGCGGTTGATCGCGGGCAGCGCAACCTGGATCAGGCCGATGGAGCTTGCCTGCGCCGTGGGCAGCAGCTTGACCAGGGCAAGGGCCTGGGGGCTGATGCTGCTGGTGGGAATCTTGCGATAGTCAGGAGCAGAAGGGTCGGTGGTATTGATGGTGGCGCCGGTCGATGGATCGACCAGCGAACCGGTGATCTTGGCCTGGGCGCAGCTTCCGGTGGTCGGCATCTGGCTGAAGTCGCCGGTCAGCTCCGCAGCGGTGGGAATGCAATCCTGGGCTGCGTTGGTGGCCTGCTGCTCACGTGTTCCCTGGTAACCGCCAAAGAAGAAGAGCTTGTCGGTGATGATCTTGCCGCCCACGGTACCGCCGAACTGGTTGCGGTGCAGGGTATCTTTTTTGGTCGAGAAGAAGTTTGTCGCGTTGAGGTAGTTATTGCGCAGAAACTCGAAGACCGTACCGTGCCACTGGTTGGTGCCGGAGTTGGTGACGCCGTTGACCAGCGAGCCGGGGTGAAGGCCGTTGCGCGCAGGCAGAGAGTTGGACTCGACCGAGAACTCGCGCAGCGCGTCCGGGAAGGGGTAGGGAAGGTTGACGTTGGTGAAGACATCGACGTTGTTGCCGCCGTCGAGCACGTAGTTGTTGTAGTTGCCCTGTCCGCCGGCGACCGCGATGACGGTCGAGCTGGCGTAGTTCTTGCTGCCCACCATGTCGCCCGAGGGAGCCGTGACGGCGCCGCCCGAGACGAGAATCAGCTGCGTGGCCTGGCGTCCATTCAGAGGAAGCTCGGTGATGCTCTTCTGGTCGATGACCTGCTTGAAGCTGCTGGTCTCGGTCTCAAGCGTCGCTCCGCTGGCCTGTACTTCAACCTGTTCGGTCGAGCTGCCGATCGTCAGTGCCGGATTGACCTGGATGTTGTTGCCGACTTCGAGAACGCCGGTGCGGGTGTAGCCCTGAAAGCCCGGTGCCGCGATGGCAAGGCTGTAAGCTCCGACCGGAATGTTCGGAAGACTGTAGATACCGGAACCATCGGTGGACGTCGTACGAGTGGCGTGGGTGGCGGTGGTGGTGAAGGTCACCTTTGCATTCGGAATGGCCGCACCGGTGGGGTCTGTGACCGTGCCCTGAATGCTGGCTGTTCCGGCAGTCTGCGCGTGGGCGAAAAACGACGTGCCAAGCAGAAGGGCGGTAACCATGAGAAGCGAGTAGAGACGCTTCGCGAAGATACCGGGTGATGTTAGATCTTGCATTTGGTAGGACCTCCAAAATGATGATGCGTAATACCCCTTTGCACATTGGCAACGTAAAAAGGCTCGTTTAGGGGTGTTTGAGGAATATAGGGGTCTGGTTAAACGACTGTCAACCGAAATGATTCCGTGACGGGAACCCCCACTCGTGCTGAAGAGGATACCCTTCCTGAATGGCAAGGCTATCTTTGGGCGAGGGCGACTCGGGGAATCTGCTGGAGATCGTCCAGAAAGTCCACATTGCTCCAGCTTTTGAGAAGAATCGTCAGTTCCTCCCTCAGGCCATGGCCAATTTCGAGAGCCAGCAGCCCGCCGGGTTTGAGCGCGGCATACGCCTGGGGAATGAGGCGGCGGTAGATGTCGAGGCCCCGGCTGCCTGCAAAGAGGGCCTGGGCAGGCTCGAAGTCGCGGACCTGGGGGTGAAGCTCCGCCCGGTCGCTCTCGGGGATATAAGGAGGATTGCTGACGATCGCATCGAAGGCAGCGGTCTGGTCGATTGCCGGAAGACCGGCAAGGAGGTCGGACAGCAGGAAGTGGACGCGGGTCTCCAGATGGTGAGCCGCGGCATTTTCACGGGCCACTTCCAAAGCTTCGGCGGAGAGGTCGAGGGCAGTCACCTGCGCCCGGGGAAGCTGCGCCGCGAGCGCCAGCGCAATGGCTCCGGTCCCGGTGCCAACGTCGAGAAGACGCAGAGGCTGGTTGGCAGGAAGTCGCTCAAGCACAGCTTCTACCAGGTGCTCGGTCTCGGGCCGTGGGATGAGCGTGGCCGGGGTGACTTTGAGCGCGAGGCCGAAGAACTCCTGCTGGCCGGTGATGTATTGGATAGGCTCGTGGCTAAGCCGCCGCAGGATCGCGGCCTGATAGAGACCAAGCTGCTGCTCGGTGAGCAAGCGCGTGGGGTAGGCGAGGAGGGTAGCGCGATCGATTTTCAGAACATGCAGCAGCAGAAGCTCCGCATCGCGATGCGCGTGGTCGCGGAGATGCGGGCTGGCGGCGATCTGGTCGGTGGCGAGAGTCAGGGCCTGACGGAAGGTCATTGTGCGGGGTGCTCTCAGCTATTGTCTCGCGCCAGGCCGTGAAAGGAACACATGTACCCATGAAACAGCAGATGCGATCACAGCAAAATAACAAACGTCATCTCGACCGGAGCGCAGCGGAGTGGAGAGACCCCTGTATTTTCGCCCTCGCTCTTGCGGTTAACACTCAAGCCCGGGCGGCTTCGTGGAACCCGTCGCATCCGCTGATAGGCGAAACCTTCAGGGGAAGCGGAGGTGCCCCGCGCAGTGTTGCTTTTAGTGCTTCTCGATAACGATTAGGTTGCCATCAGGATCGGTGACGGTCAGCGACTTCCTCGCCTTTTTGAAGGCCACGTGCGCCTGCTTCAGCAGCCGGGCGGAGTTCTTAAGGCTGGCCGTGGCAAGCGTGATGCGTCCTTTGCTGCCGAGCGTGGCCACGGGAACGATCTCTACCCGCTCACCAGAGGTTCCCGGCAGGCCGAACACTCCGGGATGATGGGCATCCGGGGTGAACTTCAGCTTATCGAGATAAAAGGCCCGCGCCGCGGCGGGGTCCTGCATGGCTAGTGTGACCAAAACCAGCTTGGTGCCAACGCGGTCTGCGCCGAGGTGCTGACCACGGTCGCTGTAGTGGCGCGAGCCGGGCATGTACTGCGTGTATTCGATGTTCTGCGGCTCGTCCACCTGCAGGGGGCCTTTCATCGTGAACAGCAGGTTGCCCGCTCCGGCCTTGCGAATCTTGAAGTTGGGATGGACGTCGCGGGCGATGTAGTCGTCATAGACCGCCTGCAGATTGTCGCTCTCGAAGCAAAGGTGCAGGAAGCCGACCTCGGAATCTTTGGCCGTCGTGGGGTAGAGTTCGATGAACTGGCGGTCGTTGAGCTTGAGGAAGGACTGGTAGACCGCGCCGTTCTTGCTCAGCGCAAAGGCCTCTTCAAAGCCGAGCTTCTTGTAGAAGTCGCGCGAGGCATCAAGGCTGTGGACGCGGATGGCGATGTGGGCGATGCCATTGAGCGCAGGGGTCGACTGGGCCTGCGAGGTCTTAACGAAGAAAAGGCTGACCAGGGCGAGCGAGGCGATGCATGCGAGGAGGCGGGCGCGAGCGGGGAAGGATTGCCGAGTCATCAGACGATTCTATTACCGGATTTGTTTCTGGATCGTATCCGGCTCCCGCTTAATCGCTGTTCCCGGCTGTCAGAATTTCGTCGATGGGACAGCTCCGTCCAGCCCGGATTAGGCGGTTCCGCCAAATTCAGAGAGGATAGATAGATGCGTACAAATAGGAAAAATGAGGCTCTCCATGCGGCTCGCTGAGGCTCGCATGGAGATGCTGGCCGGGCTGACGTCGTCGCTGTCGCTGGTGCCTGAGGTGGTCGGCTTCGCGCTGGTCGCCCACGTCAACCCGCTCACCGGGCTGTACGCCGCCTTCATTATCTGCCTGATTGCCGCAATCTTCGGAGGCCGACCGGGAATGATCTCGGGTGCTGCCGGTTCGATGGCGGTGGTCTCCGCCGGTCTGGTGGTGCAGCATGGCATCGAGTATCTCTTCGCCACCATCGTGCTGACCGGCATTCTGCAGATGCTCTTCGCCTGGTTCCGTCTCGGCAAGCTGATTCGCATGGTGCCGCATCCGGTGATGCTGGGCTTCGTGAACGGGCTCGCCATCATCATCGCCGCCGCGCAGTTCCAGCACTTCCATGTGCGCTCGGCGAACGGCAAAGAGGTCTGGATGGCCTCGTCGCAACTGCTGGTGATGTGCGCTCTGGTTGCGGTTACGGCTGTGGTGACGATCCTTCTGCCCAGGCTGACCAAGGCGTTTCCCTCCGCGCTGGCGGGAATTCTGGCCGCGACCGCGTGCGCCCTGGTGCTGGGCATCAAGACCCGCACCGTCGGCGACCTGGCCTCCATCCACGGCGGGCTGCCGCGGTTTCACCTGCCGCAGGTGCCGTATAACTTCGAGACCCTGCGCATCGTTCTGCCTTACGCCATCGTGCTGGCAATCATCGGCTTGATGGAGACGCTGCTGACGCTGAACCTGATCGACGAGATGACCAACACCGACGGCAAGCCCAACCGCGAGGCCATGGCGCAGGGCGCGGGAAATCTCGTCGGCGCGCTCTTTGGCGGCATGGGAGGCTGCGCCATGATCGGCCAGAGCATGATTAACCTGAACTCCGGCGGACGTCGCCGCCTCTCCGGCATCGCTGCGGGCGGATTTCTGCTGAGCTTCATCCTGTTTGCCTCGCGGCTCATCGAGCGCATCCCGCTGGCCGCCCTGGTCGGCGTCATGTTCGTGGTCGCGGCAGAGACCTTTAATTGGAAGAGCCTGCGCGGTATGGCACGGGTTCCAAAGCACGACACCATGGTGATGGTGGTCGTCACCGTGGTCACGGTCTTCACCAATCTTGCGGTCGCCGTCATCGTGGGCATCGTGATCGCCGCGCTGGTCTTTGCATGGGACCACGCGCAGGAGCTGGAGGTCGAGATTCTGGACGAGCCGGACCGAAAGACCTACCGGCTGCGCGGAAGCCTCTTCTTCGCCTCGGCGACGCAGTTCACGCGCTTCTTCAGCCCCAAGGATGACCCAGCCGAGATCTATCTCGAGTTCGATCACGCCCGCATCATGGACTCCTCTGCACTGGAGGCGGTCGAAGCGCTGGCGGCGCGTTATCGCGAGCAGGGAAAGCGGCTCCACCTGCGCGGCCTCAGCGAGAGCTGCGACAAGCTGCTGCGCCGCAAGGACGGAGCCGGACTGCTGCTGCCGATCGAAGAGTAGAAGTATGTCATCTCGACTGGGCTCCAGCCACAAAAGCACGCCATCTCGACCAGAGCCCCAGCCATCACTGCACGTCATCTCGACCGAAGCGAAGCGCAGTGGAGAGACCCCTGTATTTCGTTCTTGTTTTTGATCTTTTTAAAATCCCGTTCCAGCGCTCCGAGCCGCTGGAACGGGATTTTACTTTCGGGTGTGATTTCAAAGGTGGAGCACGATGCTGCCGCCCCGAGCAAAGACGAAATACAGGGGTCTCTCCACTCCGCAGCGGACGATAAAACTGTCCGCTGCTCCGGTCGAGATGACGTAGGGTTGTGGCAGCCGTCGGGCAGCTTCGGCTTCAGCTAGGCAGCTTCGGCTTCGGCCTTCAATTTCTCGGCGGTGTAGTGCGCGATCAGGGCATCGACCGTGGGCTGCAGCAGGCCTTCCATCACCATGTTGAGCTGGTGGTTGGTGAGGCCGATGCGGTGGTCGGTGAGCCGGTTCTGCGGAAAGTTGTAGGTGCGGATCTTCTCGCTGCGGTCGCCCGAGCCGACCTGCTGTTTGCGGTCCTTGGCCTGGATCTGGTGGATGCGGTCGGCCTCCACCTCGTACAAGCGGGCGCGGAGGACGCGCATGCCCTTCTCGCGGTTCTTGATCTGCGACTTCTCATCCTGGCAGCTTACGACGGTGTTGGTCGGGATATGCGTGATGCGGACGGCAGAATAAGTCGTATTGACCGACTGTCCGCCGGGGCCGGAGGAGCAGAAGGTATCGATGCGCAGGTCCTTGGCTTCGATCTTGATGTCGACCTCTTCGGCCTCGGGCAGCACGGCCACCGTGATGGCAGAGGTGTGGACACGGCCCTGCGTCTCCGTCGCCGGAACCCGCTGCACGCGATGCACGCCCGACTCGTACTTCATCTGCGAGTAGACCTTGTCGCCCTCGAAGATGGCGGTGACTTCCTTCATACCGCCGCCGATGCCGGTCTCCGACGTGGAGAGGACTTCGACCTTCCACCTATGCTGCTCGGCGAAGCGCAGGTACATGCGGAACATCTCTGAGACGAAGATGGCCGCCTCGTCGCCGCCGGTTCCGGCGCGCAGTTCGATGATGATGTTCTTGTCGTCGTTGGGATCTTTGGGCAGCAGAAGGATCTTCAGCTCTTCTTCAACCTCGACGAGGCGGGGTTCGAGCGTTGTCAGCTCTTCCTGCGCCATGGCGCGGATATCGGGATCGGTCTCCGCCAGCATGGCTTTGGCCTCGGCAACACCATTCTTGATGTTGCGATACTCGCGGAACTTTTCGACGGTCGGCTCAATATCGCGGTGGGCTTTGGCGACGGCCTGAAACTTCTTCTGGTCGTTGACCAGCGTGGGGTCGGACATCTGCTGGCCGAGGTCTTCATAACGGGCTTCGAGTTGGTCGAGGCGATCGAACATATAAAAAAATCCTTATAACAAAGTCTTTTGTCGTTGGTTTTGCCGTTGCAGTTGTTTTTGGAGGAGCTACTGACAGGCTGGCGCAGCTAGGCAAAGTCGTGACGGTCGGGCGACGCGGTCACGCGGGGGGAGAGCACCGGATTTGAGGCTGCGTTCATCTCTATATAGATGTTACTCCTGCCGCGCCGGGTGCGGAATGCATCTTTTATCTGAGAGGCTTTGGAACGCATGGCGTTGTTTCTGGATGTAGCGAATTTAGCCGAGATGCTGGCAGGCGAGCCGGGCCGGTTGAAGAAGCGCGCCGCCATTGCCGAAGCGATAGCCACGATCCATGCGGTTGCTCCTGAGGGTGACGATGCCGGGCTGTTTGCGCTGTATCTGGCCGGAACTCCCTTCGCCGAGGCCGACCCGCGCAAGCTCAACGCAGGGGGAGCACTGCTGTCGAAGGCGCTTTTATCGGTGAGCGGAGCGACCAATGCCACGCTGACCGCAGCGTACAAGCGCCACGGCGATCTGGGCGCGGCGGCCTTCGATCTTCTCGAAGGGAATGCGCCGAAAGAGCCATCCTTAACATTAAAGAAGATAGCCATAGCCTTCGAGCAGATGGCTGTGGCGCGGACGACCGCCATTCGGGCAGCGCTGGTGGAAGGACTGTTGCGGAAGGCGACTGCGCTTGAGGCAAAGTATCTGCTCAAGCTGATGCTCGGCGACATGCGCATCGGCGTGAAGCAGAGCCTGGTCGAAGAGGCGATTGCCGTTGCCGCCTCTAAACCCACGTCCGAAAATCCGGACGTGGGGCACCCGGTCTCTGTGGCTGCGGTGCGCCATGCAGTGATGTTGGAGGCGGACCTGGCCTCGGCGGTGCGGCGGGCGTTTGCGGGAACACTGGAAGAGGCGCGGATGCGGCTGTTCCATCCGCTCGGCTTTATGCTCGCTAGCCCGGTCGATTCGCCGGAGGAGGCGGTCGAGCGATTTACCGGGAAGCAGGAAGCTGCTTCAATCGAGGCGTTTCTCGAGGACAAGTACGACGGGATGCGGGCGCAGGTGCACTGCGGCGACTCCGATCAGCCGGGGCGGGTCGCCATCTACTCGCGCAACCGCGACGATGTGACCGAGAGCTTTCCCGATCTCGAAGAGGCGTTCGCCTCGGTGCGAGAGCCGTTGATCTTCGACGGAGAGATTCTCGGCTGGGACCTCAAGGCTGGGCGCGCCCTGCCGTTCGCCGTGCTGGGACAGCGCATCGGAAGGAAGCGCGTCTCCAACGAATGGCGGCAGCAGGTCCCGGTCGTCTTTATGGCGTTCGATCTGATGTACGCCGGTGGCGAGTTGACGCTGAACCTGCCGCTGAGCGAGCGGCGAAACCGCCTTGAGGCTGCGGTAGAGCGGCTGGTCGAAACGGTGCGCTCTCCGCTGGTTGTCGACGAGCGCAAAAATGCCGCGCAGACCGTGATGTTCCAGCAGCCCGATGGCGACGGTGACGATGAGATAGAACGGTTGATGATCTCGCCTGCGCGCCTCGTCCAATCGGCAGAAGATATCGAACGTGCCTATGCCGATGCTCGCGCGCGTGCGAACGAAGGCGTCATGCTGAAGGCTGCCGCATCCGAGTATCAGCCGGGACGGCGTGGCTTGGCCTGGGTGAAGCTGAAGCGCGAACTGGCGACGCTTGACGTTGTGGTGACCGGCGCGGAGTTCGGCCACGGCAAACGCGCGGGCATCCTGAGCGACTATACCTTCGCCGTGCGCGGGGCCGACGGCGAGCTGCGGAACGTCGGCAAGGCCTACTCCGGCCTGACCGACGCCGAGATCGCCGAGATGAGCGCGTGGATGATGGAGCACACACTCGAAGACCAGGGCTATTTCAGAACAGTAGAACCGCTGATGGTGCTCGAGGTGGCCTTCAACAACATCATGCGCAGCAGCCGCCACGCCAGCGGCTTCGCGCTGCGCTTTCCGCGCATCCTCCGCATCCGCACCGACAAGCCAGTCAGCGAGATCGACACGGTCGAGCGCGTCGAAGAGGTCTATCAGAGCCAGGTGGATAAGCCGGTGGAGTAGCTGTTCTTTGCTGAAAAAGGGCCACCCCATGGGCAGCCCTCTTTCGTCAGACGGTTGTAGCTTAGGCGAAGAGCTTTCTGCGCATTGCACCGGCGGCGGCCAACATGCCGCTGCCCAGCAGAATGATGCTGGACGGCTCAGGAACGGGGCTGGGAGTACCGGTAGGGCCATTGACGGAACCGATAAAGTTGCCGTTCGAGTCATCGATGAAGAAGTTAGCAAGGCCAGGAAGAGCATCTGAAGTGATGGTCAGGGTCCCGATCGAATAAATCTCTTTGCGCGAGAAGGTTACCCCGTAGATAGTTCCGACGTACACGTCGCTGGCATCGAAGAAGACGCCTCCGAGAGGATCGAAGACCTTCGCAAGCTTGCCCTTCAGGCTGGCGTCGGTGACACCGGAGAGGCCGGTGATGGAGAAGCCACTGAGTAGGAATTGCGCTCCGTAGTTGTCGATCTGGAGGTCGTAGGTGTAGTTGTCCCCAACCTGCGAGACGAAGTTGACGGAGTCAGCTTTTGCGATAGGAGCAAAAGCAAAGGCAGAGGCGAGCAGTGCAACAGCGAACAATTTGATCTTCAAAACGGGTCTCCCGGAATTTAAGTGATTACTCTTCTAGTTCAGCACTTCAACTGCCAAATGCTTATTCGTTTGTTTTGTGTAGCTTGCGAGATTAATCCGAGGTGAGTTTGCAAAAGATTGCATGTCATCCGCACAAAAAGGCTTTTTCGGAAGGTCTCGAATGAAAATACGAGGTCATCGAATCTCCGTCGCCATCCCAGCCGTCCAATGCACTATGGAATATAGATCGCTTGGCAAATCAGGATTGAAGGTGCCGGAGCTTTGCTTCGGAGCGGGAACATTTGGCGCGAGCAACGAGTTTTTCAAGGCGTGGTCGGAGACGACCCAGGCCGAGGCCGACCGCATCGTCGGCATTTGTATGGATGCGGGATTGAACTTCTTCGACACCGCCGACATCTACTCCGATGGCGGCAGCGAAACCGCGTTGGGCAAGGCGCTGGCGCATCACAAGCGCGAAGACGTGCTGATCTCGACCAAGGCCACGTTTCGTATGGGCACAGGCCCGAACGACGTGGGATCGAGCCGCTACCACCTCATCCAGTCATTGGAGCGCAGTCTGAAGCGCCTCGGCACGGACTATGTGGATGTCTACCATCTGCACGGCTTCGATGCGGCCACGCCGGTCGAAGAGACGCTGAATACGCTGGACAAGTTCGTGCGCGAGGGCAAGGTGCGCTATATCGCCTGCTCGAACTTCTCCGGCTGGCACCTGATGAAGTCGCTGAGCGTGAGCGAGCGCTACGGCTGGGCGCGCTATGTGGGCCAGCAGTGCTACTACTCGCTGGTCGGCCGCGACTACGAGTGGGAGCTGATGCCGCTGGCGCTCGATCAGGGCGTGGGCGCGCTGGTATGGTCGCCGCTCGGCTGGGGACGGCTCACTGGAAAGATTCGCCGCGAGACCGGCATTCCAAAGGACAGCCGCCTCAACGCTAAGGTGGTCGTCGACAATGGCCCGCAGGTTCCCGAGGAATATCTGTACAAGGTCGTCGATGCCATTGACGAGGTGGCGAAAGAGACCGGCAAGACCGTCCCGCAGGTTGCCCTGAACTGGGTGCTGGGGCGTCCGACCGTCTCGACCGTAATCATCGGAGCCCGCAACGAGGAGCAGCTGCGGGCGAACCTGGGCGCCGTGGGCTGGAAGCTTACCCCGGAGCAGATCCAGAAGCTCGATGCGGCCAGCGAAGTTCCGCTGGCTTACCCCTACTGGCACCAGCGTCAGTTTGAGGAACGCAACCCTAAGCCAGTCTAGGGCTTAGGCGGCGATCTCTCTTGACCGGAGCCGCTGATCGGAGCCGCAAAAAAGGCACGTCATCTCGACCGAAGGCGGCGCACTTTCCGCCGTAGTGGAGAGACCCCCTGTATTTCGTCTTTGCTCCTGCTTCTGCCTATTCCTGATCGATGTAAATCGATCAGGAATAGCCAGTTAGTTTTTTAAAAACAGGCTCCCGGGGAATATGGGACGCACGCCGCGTTTCCCGGAATTGCACTGGCTAAGACGTTTAAGTTTCCGCAGACTGGCTGAAACTTACTTTTCGCGGTAACGTCATACTACTCACATGAAAGCGTCCGACCTACAGGAACACCTCTATACGCTCGAAGAGCGGCTGCTCCATCCCAGCCGTGTGAAGGACCGTACTACCCTGCTGCCGCTGATTTCCCCGGACTTCCAGGAGTACTGCAGCTCGGGCCGCATCTACAACCGGCAGCAGACCGTCGACGACCTGATGAAAAGCGGCCCGCGCAACGCCACCATCAGCCACTTCTACGTCACCGTGCTCGCGCCCGATGCTGCGCTCGCGACTTATCACGCGACCACGGCGCTGCACGTCTCGCACCGGTCTTCGCTATGGGTCTTCCGCGATAACCGCTGGCAGCTATTGTTCCACCAAGGCACCGTCGCCGCCTGATGCGGTTCGTCAGGCGCGCTTTTTTTCGTGATATTCCTGCTCGGTATTGATCTCCCACAGTGCCGCCTTATCGATCTTCCCTGAGACGATTCCGTCGACGGCCGTCATCGCGGTCAGCATGCTGTGGTCCTGGTTGTTGTACTTGTGCATCCCATTTCTTCCCACCAGGAACAGGTTCTCGAATCCGTCGGTGAACGACCGCAGCTCGTCGAACCGGTTATAGGTGCCAAAGTAGGCCGGGTAGGTCTTCGGCACGCGCACCACATGGCCATCGGTCACGTCGTCCGCGTTGAGAATTCCGAGCTTCGCGACTTCGGCGATGGCAAACTTCTTCAACTCTTCATCCGGCATCTTCCACAGATCGTCCGTGTCGTAGCAGAAGTATTCCAGCCCAATCCAAACCTTGTTGGGATCGGCCACCAGATGCGGGCTCCAGTTATTGAAGATTTGTAACCGTCCCAGGAGCACATCCGGTTCCTGAATATAGATCCACGTATCTTTCAGCAGACCGCCGTCCGGCTCGCGCACCTTCAACCGGTCCACCAGCAGGCCCACGGTAATGAAGTCGCGATACTGCAAACCCTCGCTCACCTCGCGCACCTTCTCCGGCACGGGAGCGTCCATTGCCTGCACCAGCTCTCGCATGGGCATGGTCGAAAAGAAATAATCTCCGGTGAACGTCTGCCGCTCACCAGCGTCGTTGATCGCGTCGACAGAGACCACGCGGCTGCCCCCGCAATGGATCCTGTCCACTCGCCAACCCATGTGAATCTCTCCGCCTTTTTCGCGGACAAGATCGGCGACATGCTCCCACAACTGCCCCGGCCCGAGCTTCGGATACAGGAAACGCTCAATCAGGCTGGTGTCGGTTTCCTTCTGCGCGACGTCGGCACTCGCCTTGCGGCTAAACGTCTTCTTCAAAAAATGCTTCACCGCGGTCGTCAGGCTCAGTCCCTTGATTCGCTGCGCTCCCCACTCCGCCGAAATCTCATTGCAGGGAGTTCCCCACACCTTCTCCGTGTAGCTCTTGAAAAAGGTGAAGTAGAGCTGCCGCCCGAAGCGGTTAATGAGGAAATCCTTGAGGCTCTTCTCCGGCCTGATCTGGTTCATGCGCGAGAATATGTAACTGATACCAACCTTAATCGTCCGCACCGCGCCCAGATTTTCGAGCGTCGTCGCCGTCAGCGTAATCGGGTAGTCGAAGAACTTCCGCAGATAATAGATCCGGCTCTTGCGCGGACGAATCAGCATCACCAGATCAGGATCGGCTGGTGCCGCCATCGTCATCACCGCTTCGCCATGTCCATGTTCGTCAGGTTGGTCTGCACCAGTATCGGCGATCAGCGGCCCGGCCCCACGAAGCACTGGCTCTTCCGTCGGGCGGGCAGGCACAGCCACGACGCGATGCCTCCCCTGATCGCTGACCGGTTCTGCGCTCGAAGCATCGGCCTCAAGCGGCATCAGATCGAGCCACCACTGCATCACCCGGTCGCTCTTGGAAAAAAAGCGATGGCCGCCGATATCCATTCGGTTGCCGTTGTAGCGGACAGTCCGCGAGAGGCCGCCGATCTCGTCGCTGGCCTCGAGCACAATCGGAATCACATCGCTGTGCCGAAGAAACTCAAGCGCAGCCGTCAGCCCAGCAGGTCCCGCGCCGATGATAATCGCTCGTCTCTCCATCCAATCGCTATGCCGCCTGCGCTGCCTCTCCGGCCTTGAGTATATGAGGTTGGACTATGTTGGCCGCGAACTTGTCGTTGCAGAGTCTTGGACAGGTTCCAGGAGCAAAGCAAGAAGGCCGCCATTGCTGGCGGCCTTCTTGTTGCTATCGTTTGTGGTTTGGCGCGGAGCGCGCCTGCTGCATGCAATGCTTAGTCGCCAGCCACGGTCTCTTCGATGCTGTTGACGACTTCGACCTTGGAGGCGGCGGGCTTGATGCCACCGATGGAATCCAGCCCGATGAAGCCCGGAATTTCCTTCTCGCCCAGCACTTCCTTGCGGTAGAGCTTGGCCATCTTGGCGTTCTCGGCGTCCTGCTTGATCTTCGCGTCGCGCGCCCGGATCTTCTCTTCGCGAGCGTTCTTGGCGACACCGGACTTCTCGAAGGTATCGTTGGCTGCCGCGTTAACGTGAGCTTCGTTGATCACGAGGTCGTAGCTGGACTCCTTCTCCAGGCCGACCTTCTTGCCGCCGGCGAAGATCTCGTGACGGCCATGCTCCTCGTACCACT
>JBEPUY010000040.1:0-39171 GCA_041691255.1 Granulicella sp.
GCGGATCTGTGCGGGGGGCGATCAGTAATGATCGTCCCTACCGCGACCTCAGCGAGGGCGGATTAGTACTGGATAACCGGCTGAGGTTGAGCAATCTCGAATTCCACACGGACGAGATACGGGCTTCTCGGAGATTTGACCTGTCAGAATCCAAATGTCCGACATGGCGTGCAAATCCAGGTGAAGCGCGGAGGCCGTCTGCCGGTAGGCAACTGTTGGCGCTGAGTGAACTACCTTACAGTCCCGCGGCGGAACATAGACGCCTGACTCCCCAATGTAATGACAGCAGCAACCATCACGTCGGCCTCAGATTCTCCTCCAACACTCCGGCAAGATAACCAATCCAAGTTAGGAATCCTCAAGCCCGACAACGGCTCACTTCAGATTGTTCAACTCGTTGACCTGGTTAATCCCTTTCTCCTGGCTCACCTCATTCACGTGCTGCACACCACCAGCCTGATTAATCTGTCGCAAGCGCTCGGCCTGGTTGACCTGGTTCTCCACCGGCCCGCCCGGGTTAACCGGAATACCCGGAATCACTCCCCCACCTGCCGCCTGGTGCCGCTTCTCATCACAGTCTTTGCTTGCCTGCTGGAACGCTGTTCCCCACAGAATCTCCTGGACATCCATGCTCACCGTGGTGCTCGAGTTCTTCTGCGTCGTCGGGGTGGTCCCGGGAATCCCTTCCCAGTTCTCCACCACCTGGCACTCCACATCAAAGAAGTTATTGCCCTCGCCTGGACCACACTCCACCACCAGCACCGAACTGAACGCCGTCACTCTAATGGTCGCCGTCTTCGGCCGGTTTGCAATCGGAACGGCGAAGTTTAGCTGCGGCACCGGCTTGAGCACGCCCCCCAACTGAGGTTCCTTCTCGGAGATCACATCTTTGAATAGCCCCGGTTGCTGGAGTGCCCCCGTCAGCGCCGACGGCGTATTCAGCTCTACCCCCAACGTTTGAAGCGCAGGCACATTCGCAGTCTGGGTGACAAACCCCGCTTGCCCATCCGCGACAGAACTAGCCGCCACAGGACTATCTCGCACAGGACTATCCGCCACCGCTGCCTGTACGGACTCTGCTCCGCCGTCAGCCCCCGCAGCAAACTTTAACCCCAGATGAGCCGGTACCACATTCACGAATTGCTGCAACAACGGACTTGGGCTGGTCGGCGCCTGCCATGTGCATGCCACCGTCACCGTCGAATTGCCCGCCGGCACCGCCACGTTATTGATCAACCACTGAAACAGCGGTACCTGGTAACCCGTATGGGTTGCCGTCAGCGTCACCGCGTTGTCCCACGACCGCTCCACAAAATCGAAATTGCCCCTCCCGCACAGAGGCCCCAGGTCCACTTGAGCAAACTCCGTCGGGCTGTCCGTGTTGACGTGTTTGGTCAGCTGTTGCGTCAGCGAGGTCAGCCGCGTCTCCGTCGGCAAGATGCACGCCGCCTGCTGCACGCCCCAATAAGGCTGGACCGCGATGCTGTCGACCACGCAGCTCAGGTTATTGCACACGTCGCCGATCTCACCTGCTCCGCCCACCGAGGCCGGCACCGTCTGTACCCATCCGCTGCCATTAAAAGGATTGCTGATTGACTCCACCAGCTCGTGACTGAAGGTCGTGGTGAACTGGTCAAACCCTGACAGTTTGCCGAACGACTGGGTGCACACAAACCCTTCCGAAAATCGGATCGCCGGTGCCAAAACCCTCGGCTTCTCGTACTTCCCATGCGCCCCAAACACTGTCGTAATATTGCCCACGCCATCTTCATTCTGCGGAAAGGGAACCGTCGGGTCGATCACCACCATCACGATCAGGTCATGATTCGAGCTCACATCGCCCATGGCGTCGTTCGACACCATGTTGTCCACCAGCCCCTGCACCGCATTCATCACTGACGGCTCCTGGCTCACATTGAGCCCCAGCCCCGGATAGCTGATATTCGGATTGCCCGTATTCACGATCGGCTGTCGCACATTGACCGGCCCGATGTAGCCATACTGCTTCATGCCCTCCAGGTAGGGCCCGGTCACGATGCTCGTCACCGCCTGCATCACGCGGCCGACGGACAGTGGACCGTTGGCCGGAAAATTGGGCCCCCAAAATACCATCTGCAGATCGGGATGCTCAAGTTTGCTGCCGTTGCCGACAAACGTCGGAACCTGTTGACCAGGCAGGCTGCTGGGGAAGGTCAGAATGGTGGTTGAAGGCATAGTCGATAGCTCCGCGGAAGAGATGTCGGGCAACCAATAGTAAAAACACTCAAATGGTGACACGCAATCCCAAAACAAGCAAATGCGCTCGACCACAGCAATCATTCGATAGGATTCCGACACGATCGCAGAAAATGAGGAACCATAAAGTTGAAAGTAGAATTCCCCGTATTCTCCCGCCTTCTCGCATTCTTCATTCTTCTGATCGTTCCCCCGATCTTCGCTCAAACCTTCCTCGGAACTTGGCAGGGCACCGCGCACGCTGGTAATCGCAATGTCCGAGTTGTCCTTGAGATCGTTCAGCCCTCAGGTGCATCCGCTCCGATTGCGCACATCTATAGCCCCGACCAAAGTTCCGAGGGCATGCACGTCGATACTCTCAAACTCGCCGATAACCATCTGCATCTTGCCGTCGCCCGCAGCAGTCTCACCTACGATGCCACACTTTCTGACGACGGCCAGATGCTCAGTGGAACCTTGACCCAGGGCGCCACCAGCTCACTCAACCTAACCCGTGCGGTTGGAGCAGCTCTCTGGATAGATCCTCGCCTGCACGGCACCTCGTCCTTCGTGACCGTAGCCCCGGGTGTTCGTCTCGAAGTGGTCGATTGGGGCGGTTCTGGTCGTACCCTCGTCCTGCTCTCCGGTCTCGGGAATACAGCACACATCTTCGATCAGTTCGCCCAAAAGCTTATCCCGCGGTTCCACGTGATCGGTATCACCCGCCGCGGCTTCGGCGACTCTTCTGTACCCTCCACCGAGAACCCTGCCAACTACACCGCAGACCGTCTCGGCGACGATGTTCTTGCGGTGTTAGCCGCATTTCACCTCGACAAGCCCGTTCTGATTGACCACGCCATCGCGGGAGAAGAGCTTTCCTCTATTTCCACACGACATCCCGAAGCCGTTTCCGCACTTGTCTATCTCGATGCAGGCTTTCCCTACGCCCATTACGATCCTGCTGTTGGCGACTTTATCCTCGATCTCCTGGATTTGCAGCACAAAGTCGCTGCTGTCCTACCCGGAGGTGGAGACACTAACCCTGCGTCCACGATGGCCGCTGTCGAAGCCCTGCTTCCGACCATCCAACACGACCTGGCCGACCGCCGCGAGATGCTGTCCTACATGCCGGTACCGCATCCCCGCTCTCCCGCGGAGACCCTCCCTATCCTCTCACCTAGGCAGTATCGACATATAGCTGAAGGTGTAGCCAAGAGCAGGCGAGAGCGACGAGGGCCTGGAAGTTGGTTTTGAGTTTTTCGTAGCGTGTGGCGAAGCGACGGAAGTGCTTGAGACGCGAGAAGCAGCGTTCGATGCGGTTGCGTTGTCGATAGAGGGTTTTGTCGTGGCTGCGCTGCTGCTTGTGGTTGCTCTTGCAGGGTACGACGGCGACCGCTCCCATGGTCTCGATAGGGTTTGTCTCACGCTGCTGGCAGGAATATAGGGCCAATGATCGGAACATACAAAGGCGTGTAATGCTGAACAAAGGCGTCTCTGGCCAACGCTCCAAAATCAACAATTTAGGCGCGAAGATGAGCTCCTGAACGGTGAGATCTTCTAGTCCATGAAAGAAACCAAGGTACTGGCGGAACGGTGATCGGTTCACTTCAAGAGGCCGAAGACTAACCTTCAATTTGGTCCAGTTCTAGCTGGTCCATCGAAATACGCTACATTAACTCCTCACTGGCACAAAATATCGGACAATCCAGATCAGGGCACGACCGTTGTAGACTTTAGGAAGCAACAATACACTCTTCCAGGATATCGAGCGCCACATCCGTTTCTTCCTGTTTGATAATGAGTGGGGGGCAAAGCCTGATCGTCGTTTCTCCGCAACCCAATAGTAATAACCCACGCTCGAACGCCAATTCGACAATCCGGTCTCTCAGCGGTCCGACCGGGGTACGCGATTGCTTGTCCTTGACGATTTCGATACCGATCATCAGCCCACGGCCTCGAACATCCCCCACGATCTCATACTTGTTCACCCATGTTCTCAACCGTGTCAGCGCTTCCGCGCCCACCGAAGCAGCGTTTGCCATCGCTCCGCGCTCGATAATATCCATCGTCGCCAACGCGGCCGCCAGACAGAGTGGATTGCCGCCGAACGTGCTAGCGTGCGAGCCCGGCACCCAATCCATAATCTCCGCCTTCGACATGCAGATGCCGAGCGGCATCCCCGATGCAATTCCCTTCGCAATGCAGACGATGTCCGGCTGAACACCCGAGTGTTCGATCGCCCACCACTTGCCAGTCCTGCCTGCTCCCGACTGAATCTCGTCGACGACCATGAGAATGCCATGGCGATCGCAGATGCGTCGAATTTCATGGAGAAATACATCGGGCGCTACGACGTACCCGCCCTCACCTTGAATCGGCTCGACGAAAATTGCCGCAACCTCTTCTGGCGGCAATGTGGTCTTGAATAACTTCTCCTCGATGAACCGTGCGCAATCAAGCCCAAACTCTTCCTCTGCCTGTGGGCCACCGCTGCATCCGCGATACGCATAGGGATAGCGGACGTGCGTGACGCCGGGAACGAACGGGGCGAAACGACGCTTCTGTTGCGGCTTCGACGCCGTTAGCGAAAGCGCACCCATGGTTCGCCCGTGAAAGCTTCCGAAGAAGCTGATGATGTTCTGTCGCCCGGTATGGTAGCGAGCCAGTTTCATCGCGCATTCGATCGCCTCTGCGCCCGAGTTGCCATAGTAGAAACGATGCGGCCCCGGCATCGGTGCAATTGCGGAAAGCCTCTGTGCAACCTTAGGCATCAGCTCGTAGTAAAAATCCGTGCCTGACATGTGGATCAAGTTCGCAGCCTGATCCTGGATCGCCTTCACCACCTCGGGGTGGCAATGGCCGGTCGAGTTCACCGCAATGCCGGCCGTAAAGTCGAGAAACTCATTGCCATCCACATCCTCAATTCTGCACCCGCGCCCGCGCTTTACGACCAGAGGGTAGCCCCGGGTATAGCTTGGCGAGAGCAGGCGATTGTCATCAACAATAATCTTTTTTGCAAGGGGGCCTGGAAGAGAAGTGGAGAGCTTCGGACCAAACCTGGCATGGGTCTCAGCAGCGGCAGTACATACTATCTCTTGCGTCGAACTATTCATGGGACTCTCCTTCAGTCAGCGGTGTAGTCCGTGGTCTGTGTCCCACCGCAGTCGCGGCCTTTCTTCGTATGGAGAAAGGCGCTTCCACCGAGCGGGACCAATACATTCACGCGAGCAGATATCTACTAGTCGCCGGAGAAGAGATTCGGTCGGTTGCTGCTGGGGAGAACATGAACAGGCGTATGCTCTCCTGCATCGGAACGGCTTTGAAGAATTGAAGTATTCCAACTCGTCAATGAGACGACTGCCGGGATATTCGCTATCATTACTCGCATCATCCCTCCCATTCGTACCGCCGACTCATCATACCGGCATTCGTTGAACACCGTCTTCCATGTTCAAAGCGCTGTCCGAGGGTTTCCAATATTCCTAAAATTCAAAGCGCGCATAAAATTGCGCCAGGCGAGGATTGGTGAGTGCAGCTATAGCACTCCCAAAGCCATTTGGATTGTCGATCCTTGCAGAGACCGAATGCGCATCGAAACGCACGCTGTTGGTCACGTTGAACACTTCCACGCCCGCCTTCACTTGCATGCTTGCCTTAAGAGGAAACGTCTTTCCCAGCCCCGCATCTTCCTCAAAATATCCATCGCCCCGCAGGATATTTCGCGACCCTGATTCACCCGGCAGTGCAAAGTCGAAAGAGGCAAAGACAGCGGCAGGATCCGCAAACTGCTGATTCAGTTTCCCGCGTCCCTTCGGGATCTTGGCGACCTGCGTCGCAAGGCCCTGGATATCGTAGTTAGTCGGAAAATTATTGCCATTGTTCACCGAGAACGGGAAGCCGCTGGTCCACCGAACGATTCCGGTAGTCTGCCAGCCGCCAATCAGTTCATCCGCAAATCTGCCGACCGAAGATGCGAATCGCTTGCCGCGACCGAACGGCAGGTCCCAGATATAGTTCGTATTAATCTGGTGCCGCAAGTCGAAGTCTGAGGCGGCATAAAGCTGGTTAGGATTCCATGTGTTGAAGATCTGCGCATTATTGACGCCACCCGAGGAGCCTAGCCGTTCTGCCTGCGAGGTCGCATCCAAAGACTTCGAGAAGGTGTAGTTGAAATCGGCTTGCAATCCAAGGCCGAACCGCTGGCGATAGACAACCTCAAGTGCGTTGTAGTTCGAGTTGCCAATGGATCTCCAGGCATAGAGCGCGGAAAACTGATCGTGGTAGAAACGGTTGGACGGATAGAGTTGGTTAGGATTGATGCCAGCGCCCGTAGTGGTGTCCGGCATATCTAACGCATAGAGCGCGTTGGCTTCGTTGTAAAGATTCTGCTGGTAAAGCTGGTAGATATTCTGTGTCGCTGTAAATTCGGGCCCAAACCCGATGTCCTGTCCGTCCAGCGCGCCAAATAGCGTCTCCCAATACGCAATGGGCTGCACCGTTGACACGTCGACACCGTTGCCTCCGTTTTGACGAGCAAGCAGTGACATCTGTTTCGCAGCAGCGAAATAAGTAGTACCTGCCGCTGCGAGGTTGGTTGGCATCGCTACGTCTTCCTGCTCCAGCAGGCGATGCGCGAAGCGACCGACATACGTCACCTCCAGCGAGGAGCCATTGCGAATCTCGCGAGCAATTGAAAAGTCGACTACGTGCGCATAAGGCGTCTTGATGGCGGAGTCTTGCGACCAATAAATAGCGCCGCTCGTCGGCCCACTCCTCACTGGAATACCGGGAAAGCCCACAGCAGGCGCCGGGGGCAACAAACTCTGCGGAACATCGCCGACCCCGGTAAAGCGTGGTGCCGTACCAGCCTTCAACACTCCGGCGCTGGTCTGTAGTGTTGTGGAAAGTCCGAACGATCCTTCGGTGTCGAAGTTGTTTACGATCGCCGCTCCGAAATGGTCATACACCAGAGAATAGCCCGCACGAATGCTGGTCTGTCCCGTGCCCAAAAGCTTTTTCAGAAAGCCTGAATCTGGTGTCGGGGAATAGGCCAAGGCAATGCGCGGTCCAAGATTGCCTTTCTCTGGTGTCCAATAATCTGGCCGGCCGTTGTATCGGCCATTGATGGGGAACCCGAGTTCACCTGCTCCGCTGGCCGACTGACCCGATGCTGCCAGTTGCGCGCTTTGATTGACGAACTTGGTCAGCGAAAACTCGCCGGGCGAACACTCTTCGTCAACGATCTGGCACACACCCACCTGTGTTCCACTCGTCTCCGCAGGCACCTGAAGATACGAGTAACGCAATCCATAGGTGATGCTCAGGTCTTTCAGAGCCTTCCACGTGTCCTGCGCATAAAGCTCGTACTCGTTCCAGCGATAGTCGCGGCTCACAGGAGCGCCGACAGGCAGCGTCGTACCGCTTTTGGTGTTGTTGTACGTGATGTTTCCAACATTGATAATTCCAACCGCAGCCATCACCGCGCTGTTGTAATTCGTTTTGGAGCCAGCCACTTCCGGATAGCCATATGCCCCCGGATCAAATGCCCCACCGCTACCAGCGATCGTTCCCGGATTGAGATATTGATAGGTGCCCGTTGCATTGGAGTACGAAAGTGCATTGCTCGAGCTGCGGTCATCGATGAAGCGGATATTCGTTCCAAACGCCAGATTGTGGCTATGCTTCGTCCACGAGAGGTTGTCCGTCAAGTTGTACACCGGGGCAATCGTGTAGTTGGAGTCCGTGGTGGCCTGTAGTGGGCTGAGATCCTGGAGCGTCACGTAGGGGCCAGACAAAAGACCTGCGTTGCTCAGTCCTTGCCGGGTAAGACCAAACGCAAGATTATTGACCAGGTTACTGGTAAGCAAAGCCGTATAGCCTGCCGCAAATCCTTTGCTATTGGTTAGCAGCGTGTTGCTTCCCGGCTGTCCCGGAAACTGAGGTCCACCCGGCTCGTGATCGTTTTGCAGATTGCCGCGCCAGAAAACCGTATGTTTTCCGCTACCCGTGATGTCCCAGTCGAGTCGTCCGGTATAGGCGTTATAGCTGCGCTGCGTGTTGTAGGAAAAGCTGTAGCCTTCAGTATTGAGTCCGTCCCCCTGCGACAAATTGTTCCCACTGGGATAAGAATTCATCAGCGCGAGAACAGTAGCATTCACGCCAATTCCCTGCGGGTCCATGCTTTGAAGATTCGCGGGCGTCAATGTAGTCACGCCATCGGCAGAGAGATACTGCAGATTACCAGCCCGAAAGCTCGGAGTCGGAACGATGTCCCCATTGGAGGTAAAGCCCTGCGTGTCTCGACGGCCCTCGTAGTTGAGAAAGAAGAACGCAGTGTTCTTCTTAATCGGTCCACCGACGGAAGCGCCAAAGACATTACGAATCAGCTTGAGAGGAACATTGGACAATCCCTCAGTAGCCTGTGTCTGCTTATTGAAGAAGTCATTCGCATGGAACAGATTGTTGCGGTTGTAAGCGTAGACGACACCGTGCAGTGAGTTCGTTCCGCTCTTGGTTACAAGGGCAATCTGCGCGCCCGACGAACGCCCCTCTTCAGCATTCGGGTTACTCGTCGTCACGCGAAACTCGGCAATCGCATCCTGCGAAACACGCAGCACGCTGGTAAAAGCATAGCCATTGTTGATGTCATTGACGTCGATCCCGTCGAGAGTAATATTGGCCTGGTCGGATCGCCCGCCATTTGTAGAACCACTGCGCGAGTCGGTGCTGGTATTTCCGTTCGACTGCGTACCTGTATCGGTATCAGTGCGGCCCAAAAACGTAACACCGGGCTGCAGACTCAGCAAGTCGGGGACGTTCCTGGCCTCGCTGGGAAGGTTTTCAATCTGCTGACCAGTGAATGCATTACCAAGTGTGGCGTCTGTCGTATTCAAAATCGGCTGAATGGCAGCACTTACCGTGATATCCGAGGTAACAGTCGCGACGGCAAGTGAAACATTAAGGGTCGCAGGTTGACTTACCAGAAGATCGATCGCAGTCTGTTTTGCTGTAGCGAACCCTTGTGAGACAACTGTCAACTCATAGCGCCCCGGAGCGACTTGCGAGAACTGGTATTCACCGTTTTTATTTGTCTTGGTCTGGCGAACTGTCGTGGTTGAAGTGCGAGTTAGCTTAATGCTTGCTCCGGCAATCGACGCGCCGCCAGCGTCCGTTACGTGCCCACCCAAAGACGTCGTTGCCTGGCTCCAGGCTATGTTATGACCAAGGAGAAAGAGACAGCAAAAGGAAGTTAGTACGAGAAGCATTAATCGCATGCCGAGAACCTCTTCAAATTATCTGGAAGTCAACAAAACATGGTGTCTAAGAACGCTCTGCAGTCTCAACAAAAAGCGAAGCGTACTATCATTTGCTTTCCGTTACAAATACGCTGCTGATGAAGTCAAACACTAGCATTCACAATCCGATACTGGATATCAATGTTTTATCAATATCTCATGAATCTTTCTCATGACGACTATCTTTTGTCACTTATTACCGGTGCTTGCTTTTGCCTGACCGATGATCCATTGAGCGAAGGCAGCCGGAAGCATTGAGGAAGTCTTCGACTCAGGCACCACAAGATAGTAAGCATTTGCGCTTCGAATGGGGCGGTCGAACAGCATGACGAGCTTCCCCGAAGCAAGCTCGTCTTCGATGAGAAGCTTAGGCAGCAGTGCTACCCCCAAATCACAGATTGCTGCTTGCGTGATCATCGTGAACTGCTCAAATCGAGGGCCACGAAGAGCATGTGGGTTTTCTACCTCTGTCATTTGAAACCATTCCGTCCATGCTTCTGTACGAGTCGTCTGGTGCAATAAGACTGTGCGAATTAAATCAATCGGCTTCCTAATGCGCTGTGCTTCCTTCAATTTTGGACTGCAGACGGGCACCGTAACTTCGTCCACCAGGTGATGCGCCACCGCTCCCGGCCAGTTGGGTGAACCATAATGAATGGCAGCATCAAATGGCTCCATTCCAAAATCGAATGATACGAGTCGAGTGGCCAGATTGATCGTAACCCCAGGATGTTTCTGAAGAAAGTCGTTGAGCCGCGGCATCAGCCACCGGGTTGCAAAGGTTGGCAAAACAGCCAGATTGAGAAGGTTCGTCTTTCCGCCGCATGCCATGATCCGACTAGTGGCGTCCTTCAGGCCGGACATTATTCTACTAACATCGTTCAGGTAGAGCTTCCCTGCATCTGTGATGACAACTCTCTGACGCACTCTTTCAAAGAGAGACACATCGAGCAAAGATTCCAATTGGTGGATCTGGCGGCTCACTGCACTTTGCGTCAAATTCAATTCTACTGAAGCACGCGTAATGCTTCCGTGCCGTGCGATGCTTTCGAACGCCTGGAGACACGAAATTGTTGGAAGTTCCGGCATAGATCACCTGCCTGAATAGTCATACCTAATCTTCATGAAACGTCTCCGACTATATCATCTTCATTCCAGAGACACGGTAACTTATCTTCCCTCAAGCCCAACTCTACTAGGTGCGCGAGAGAGACATTTCGTATGTCGAAATGCCTTCAAAACCATAGATAGGCGCTTGATAGAAGCGCCATGATGAGGTGGCAATTTCACAAATGATCATGCTGAAACAGCATCAAGTCTTGAAAATATAGCATTTTACATTTCAAGCGGCCAGGACTACATATGGATAAATTGTTCGCCGCTTGAGGCATGCTCACTGAACCAAGAGGATGTAGCTCTGCTACGACGGCCAACATAATGGAGACAAGTGATGCCTAAACTTGGCGGCATTTTACGAACGACGCTTGATAAGTTACTTGGACCGAAGCGGACAGAACGGCTCTTCGATGTTCTCGCGGTAAATCCCGCACTACTTGAAGATTCGGGGCTGCAGGTTTCAAGAGCAAAACTTTCGCAAGCTCTAAACATGCTCCTCTTTGAGGACCTGGTAGAACGGGTTCCTGCAGCAAAAATCTACGTGGAGCAATGTCTTCGCAATGGAAAAACCATCCTGCACGATCATGGAGCAGTGCGCACAATTGCCATGGCAGGCATGGGGAACCTTCCGACGGGGCAGGAGTCGATCACGCGGATACTGACCCCGCTTGGGTATGCCCTCAACGGGGTCTATCCTCTGGAGCGGCTGCGCATGACCGGCCGTTCCTACGCTCAGGTCGACTTTCCCGAAGAGATCGCACAATTTTTTATCAGCGAACTTCATCCCGAACGCTTCTCCGCCGAATTCCAGGCCGCGATGAGCCACGTCGTGGCAACTTCGACAGATCCACTGACTCGCGAAGCACACAATCTTCTTGAAGAGTTGGAGTCTTCGCGATCTCTAAGCATCAATCAGGCTGTGGCCTTACTACCAGTTCTTGTCTCCTGCTTTGGCCGCCAACACGGCGAGATCACTCTCGAAGATTATGAAAAATTGTTGGCTGAATCTTCTGAGGCCGCATGGATCACTACGGAGGGAAACGCGTTCAACCACATCACTGATCGGGTCGAGGATGTGGATCAGCTTGCAGCCGAACAGAAGGCACTTGGGCAACCCGTGAAGACTGCAGTGGAAACCTCTCAATCTGGCAGAGTGCGTCAGACAGCATTCCGCGCGTCCCTCGTGCGAAGAATATTTCGTGCGGCAAATGGCGGCTCCATCGAGAAAGAAGTCCCAGGATCTTTTTTGGAGTTCATCACCCGTCTCCCTCTGCCTGAGGACGACTCGGGGAAAAAGGGTCTGGACTTGAGCTTCGACAGTTCCAACGCACAGGCTATCTTTAAGATGACTTCCACCTCAAAGTCTTAGCCATATACCTCATAGGCCTTTAGAGATTCGGCTCGCAATTTCTACCTCACTTTTGTACTGTTGCCGAGACAGCTTCGACCCATGTGCGCCCGTTACACTTGGCTCAAGTGCTCTCACCAATCGGCGACAGAGCACTTGACATTTTGACACGCAGAAAGCTGGATAAATATGACTACGGATCCCATCGTCTCGATTGAGCACGAGACCCATAACCTGCTGGCCTCGTTGGGCGTGCCGGTCAGTGAATACTCCGGTGGAAGTCTCACTGTTTACACGCCAATCACCGGCGAAGTCATCGCGCAGGTTTCTAAAACTGCTGCTACTGCTGCAACCGAAGCAATCTCTGCCGCTCACAGCGCTTTTCTTGAGTGGCGAACCGTCCCTGCACCCAAACGAGGAGAACTAGTTCGGCTTCTAGGTGAGGAATTGCGTGTAGCACTCCCCGCATTAGGCCACCTTGTGACCATCGAGACTGGAAAGCCTCTGTCAGAGGGCTTCGGCGAAGTGCAGGAGATGATCGACATCTGTACTTTCGCAGCGGGACTCTCGCGTCAACTTGCCGGACTTACCGTTCCATCGGAGCGCGCTCAACATCGCATGATGGAGACGTGGCACCCACTCGGCGTAGTGGGCATCATCTCCGCTTTCAACTTTCCTGTGGCCGTATGGTCATGGAACGCCGCATTGGCGCTCGTGTGCGGAAACGCCATAGTCTGGAAGCCTTCCGAGAAGACCCCGCTCACTGCGCTCGCAGTTCAGGCACTCTTTGAGCGTGCGGCTGCAAAGTTCGGTGGTGTCCCACACGGTCTCTCCACACTTTTGATCGGGGACGCATCGGTCGGGCAGCAACTGGTAGACTCCCCGCTTGTTCCACTGATATCTGCAACCGGATCAACAGCGATGGGCCGGGCCGTTGCTCCGCGCCTCGCCGCACGCTTCGCACGCGCAATCCTCGAGCTAGGCGGAAATAACGCAGCCATCGTTTGCCCCAGCGCAGATCTCGACCTGACACTTCGAGCTATCGCCTTCTCCGCAATGGGAACCGCTGGTCAGCGTTGCACGACACTCCGGCGGCTAATCGTTCACGAGTCAATCTACCCCACACTCATCTCTCGTCTAAAAAAGGTATACGCCTCCATCGTCGTCGGCGACCCACGCGAAACCGGAATATTAGTAGGCCCGCTCATCGACAAACGATCTTTCCATTCAATGCAGAAGGCCCTCGACGAAGCGCGAAGCGCGGGTGCGACGATCAGCTCTGGAGAGCGAGTACATCCATTCGCTGCTTCGCAGGCGTTTTACGTTCGCCCTGCCCTGGTCGAAATCTCCACTCAAGCAGAGGTCGTCAAGCGCGAGACCTTCGCCCCCATCCTCTACGTCATAAAGTACAGCGACTTCGCCTACGCGTTGGCTCTGCACAACGACGTGCCGCAAGGCCTCTCCTCTGCCATCTTCACCATGAATCTGCGCGAAGCCGAACAGTTTCTCTCCTCGACCGGATCAGACTGCGGCATAGCCAATGTCAATATCGGCACCTCTGGAGCGGAAATAGGCGGAGCTTTTGGAGGAGAGAAAGAGACTGGTGGCGGCAGAGAGTCAGGTTCCGATGCATGGAAACAGTACATGCGCCGCGCCACCAATACCATCAACTATGGAAGCGAACTACCGCTCGCTCAGGGTGTGAGTTTTGATATTGAGTGAGATACGATGCTGTTATGTAATTTTTCGATCTATAAACAGCAATAGGCAATGCATGCCCGATAATTTCCGGACAAGTTCATCAGCGCTGTACGAAAATAGCTGGCGCAACGCCGGCAAGATCAATCCAGACGTCTTGCAGGAACCAATAGAGCCAAACGAGGCGACGCCGGTTTACAGTCCGCGCTCTGCTATGGCTACCTTGCTTCACGCGGAGCGGATTGAATTGTTTTGGGGGCGTTGCGGGGTGTCCCCGAAGAGATGGGTGACGGAAGACAGCGGTACTTCGCCGGCTGCAGTAGGGAAGAGACCTCTTCCCTTGACTTGGCTAATCCGTCGTGTCGCTTATTCGTTTAGAGGCTGTCGACGAGAGTTGCTTCTTTTGCCGTCCGCGTCTTGGAAGTTGCGGGAAGGTAAAGTAACGTCATCCAATCCTGTTGCGCGCCCATCTGCTCCGTAAAGCTGGCAACTGATCTTGTGCGTGGTCTTCACCATTCGTATAGGAGAAAGTCCAGCGAGCGATGTTAGAGATTCACATTGGCTAATAGCTGATCGCAAACTGCCAGCAGGAAAGCCGGATCACGGCTACTCATCACGTAGACCCCAGAACGAAATTCAACTATTCCGGAATCCTCGGTGGTCAAGACCAGCATCCTGGCCTCTGGCCAACGCAGCCTTACTTCTTGAATGATCTCCAAATGTTCACTTTTCTTAAGGGTGTGGCCAAGAATTGCGAGATGAATGGGTTGGTGCAATGGTGTCGAGCCGATAGCGCTCCAGCAATTAGCAGAGACTACTTCAAATCCCGCACTCATGAGAATCAATTCGCGCGTGACAAGGAGCGTATCGGCATTACCGAAATTGAGGATTTGGTGGCCCACGGGCGAAGATTAGACGAATCTCTATGAGTGTAAAGCCACCGTTGGAATTCCGCAACAAGCAGCAGTGATAGTGCAGGTTGGCCAACCAACCTCACGGCTTCCATTTTCATCCCAATCAACAATTAGCGCCAACATCCGCGAAGAATAACTTGCTGATGCGGTCTCGTTGGAGTTTGAGTGTAATGGTCGATAAGGAAGATGTTCCGCACGCACTTCAGTCATACTCGGAGAACTTTATTCAAGTAGCTTCTGTGCTGATCGAAGCAATTGCTGACCTTCAGTTATTGACGACTTTGGGATCAGACAACCCTGGAAAAGTCAGAGAATACATGTGCCGTTCCGATGAACAGGTGCGGGCCATGTTTATGCTTCTCTATCCGGGGACAAGGACTATTCATTAGCATTGATCCGTTACTAGCACTTATGTCACGACCCGACATGCTCTGTCATTGTGCGCGCGATAAAGGGCCTACCACGACAGACCAGTGATGGAGTTGCATTTGGGTAAAGATGCTGTAGGGCATGGGCGACGTGCTATAGGTACCAGGATGGGCAACGGGGATTGCTCCAATCCGATTTAACGGCGCCCTCTGGCCCCAGCGGTGTAGCCCACCCAAAAAAGATTAGATGTCTGTCCTCAATAATGAGATTGTGAAAGACGACTGAGCGATCCTTGACGAGATTGGTGATTGCCTCTGAGACTTCAAGTCCTTGAATTCCGCAACGATCCAAGGCCGACATCACTTCCTGGATGCTACGGAGGTCAAGAGTGGGGGTTCCCCCTTCGTGATAACCGTCAGGAAATAATTGAACCCGATATGAAGACCCCGCAGAGTGCGGATTCATTTTAAACAAGACAGTATACGAGTGCATCAAACCCTCTCCAAATTAGCGCAACGAAGTCTAGCGTTCAGTCAGATGGCTGTGAGTGAATCTTGGTTATCCGCTCAGGCTCTCTCCGGAAGACAAAATTAAACCCTTGTTTTGCATATCTATCGAATTGTCCGATTGTCCGATGAGTGAATTGGCGATTTTGCAACAAGGGAGCTTTGCCGGACCGTAATCAGTTGTAACGGGATGATGCGAACACTGTGCCTTCTCCCACCAGCAGATCGCTGCCTCAGTATGCCTGCACTGAGTGCACAGCTTAACTCTGAGTCTGCCTGAACGAGCTACCAACCTCTGGATGAAAGCATTGATTCTTCGTGACGACTTCGTCAGTTTGTCACAAACCGGCCAGCCAACTCGTCTTAGCCATGGAGGATGGAATCTATGAATGCCTACGTGGTAATTGGTGGTGGATTAGCTGGACTAACGGCTGCAAACGCGCTTGCCGAAAACGGCAATAAAGTTACAGTGCTGGAGCAATCGCGACATTTTGGGGGACGCGCACAGACTCATCAACAGTCCGGATTCTTTCTAAACCTGGGCCCGCACGCGCTCTATCACAGTGTGGCCGCGCAAACCCTGAGCGCATGGGGAATTCCGTTTTCAGGGAATGCACCTCCGACTGATTCCTATTCTTACTTTGTCCGGGAGAACCGTCTTTATCCGCTTGTCTAGAACTTTTCCTCGTTGATGACCACCAGGCTCTTCAATCTTCGCGAAAAGCTGGAGACGGCGCGCCTGCTGCAACTATTTGCTGCCGGAGATGCAAAAGGGTGCCATACCATGCAGGAATGGCTCGATCAGCATATTCGCTCACCGCGAGTACAGGATGTTGCGGTTACGGTTGTCCGCATTACGACGTATACGACGGATCTGAATCATCTAAGCGCGAAAGCCGCGCTCCGGCAGCTCGCCCTCGCACTTAAGCACAATGTTCTGTATATCGATGGCGGATGGCAAACTCTGATTGAAGGTCTGCGGCGACGCGCCATCTCGAGGGGCGTGGAGATACGCTGCGATCATCCTGTCAGCAATCTCAGAGACATCGTTGCCGATGGAATCGTGCTTGCGGTCGGTCCATCGAGCGTAGAAAAGTTGACTCGCATTGCCCCGCCAAAATCCTGCCCCTGCGCATGGCTACGCTCGACATCGGCCTCGAAAAGCTGCCTCCAAACGCGACACGTGTGGCATATATGATTGATCGTCCGCTGTATTTTTCGATGCACTCCGCATCTGCGCAACTTGCGCCTGAGGGAGGAGCGATGATCCATGTTGCAAAGTATCTGGGCGATACTGAGCCTGATCCCGCTGCGGTGCGCAAGGAATTGGAAGAGTATGCAACGCTTCTTCTTCCAGAATGGCAGTCTACAGCTCGTGTTGCCCGCTTCCTGCCCAACCTGATTGTTACCCCGATGATGGCCTCTGTCGATGGACGCCCCGATGTAGATTTTCTGGGTCTGGAAAATGTGGCCGTTGCAGGCGATTGGGTTGGCGATACGGGCATGCTCGCCGATGCGGCTGTTGCCAGCGCACTGAAAGCCGCAAGCGTGATACAACGGCAAAAGGTGCTGGTTGCTTGATGATGGATCGTGAAGCTCAATTCACTGAGTTACGCCCGCTGCTCTTTTCGCTTGCTTACCGCATGCTGGGCACGCGCGCCGACGCCGAGGACATGGTGCAGGAGGCGTATCTCCGCTGGGAGGAAGCGGAGGTGGGTGAGGTGCGTTCGCCCCGGGCGTATCTCACTACGGTTGTGGCTCGGCTCTCTCTTGACTCATTGAAAGCGGCGCGGTGCAAGCGCGAAGTTTACGTCGGCCCTTGGCTGCCGGAGCCGCTCGTTGAGCCCCTTGGCGCTCGTTCCTGCGAGATGGCCGAGTCGCTCTCCTTCGCATTTCTTCATTTGCTTGAATCCCTTTCGCCGCCGGAACGCGTCGCGTTCCTCCTGCGCGAAATCTTCGAGATGTCGTACGCCGAGCTTGCTTCCTTGCTGGAAACGAGCGAGTCAAATTGCCGTCAGCTGGTTGTGCGGGCACGAAAATCGATGCGAGAGCGACGGCAGCGCTTTTCCGTGGACCGAAAACGCCATCACAGGGTGCTCGAAAGCTTTCTCAGCGCCTGTGCTTCAGGCGATCTCTCACAGCTGACGGCAATTCTGCACTCCGATGTCGTTCTCTATTCTGACGGCGGGGGCAAAGTAAGGGCCGCGTTGAATCCTATCTACGGTGCAGACCGCGTCAGCCGGTTTTTTGCTGGTATCGAGAAGCACGGTTCCATGAGCGGACTCCGTGCCGAAATTGCGGAGGTCAATGGTGAACTGGGCGCTTTGATCTACAAAGAACACGAGATCACCAGCGTTGTCTCATTGCAGTTGGACGAGTACGACCGCATTGTCAACATCTTCCTGGTCTCAAATCCAGATAAGCTGCCGGACACTTCGGTGATGTGAACGAGGGAGTCGGCAAAATCCAGACTGAATGTCAGTTGGCGATACAGGCCAAGTCACTCATTCATCGGGCGCGGTGAGTTGCTGTAGAGGTTGCAGAATTATTTTGTAGCAGGGACGTAGGGCGTCGTCAGGATTACCGTTGCGATGCCGACTGTCGGGTCTTAAACTGTTTGCGGCGCTAGAGCCTGTTAGGGACTTGGTATCTGGCTAGAGACTTTGCTGGGCGATATTGTTTGCCGAGCATGGAGGGATGACTGGTGAAGGATATCCGAGTGATGTGACGGACGAGGAGTGGGGGTTTGTGCTGCCGTATTTGCTGTTGTGCCGTGAAGATAGTCCGCAGCGGAGGCATGATCTGCGCACGGTGTTCAACGCGGTGCGCTATGTTGCCCGAACGGGTGGCCAGTGGCGTTTTCAGCCGCGCGATCTGCCTCCGTGGTGGGTGGTGTATCAGCAGATGCAGCGCTGGATTCAGGCAGGCTGCTTTGAGTTGCTGGTCGAGGATGTGCGTTCGCTTCTGCGCGAGTGGGGCGGACGCAAGGCCAGCCGACCGCTGGCTGCATCGACAGTTGCACGTTGCAGTCCACGCCCGAGAGCGGCGCACGGGCCGGCTACGCTGGCCACCTGCTGGCGCTGACCGTGACGCCAGCCGATCAGGCGACCAGGAACAGATCGCCGCGCTTGCCGAGCAGGTGCAGGAGGTGAGCGGTGGCACGGTAGAGTTGGCTTATGTCGATCAGGGCTACACCGGACCGAACGCCGCAGAAGCCGCACAGCAGCACGGCCTGCGACTGGAAGTGGTCAAGCACCCCATGGCCAAAAGAGGCTTCGTCCTGCTGCCGCGTCGTTGGGTCGTCGAACGAAGCTTCGCCTGGCCGCTCCATTCCGCAGACTCGCCAGAGACTACGAACGCCTCGACACCACCCTCAAAGGCCTACACCTGCTCGCCTTCGCCACACTCATGCTTAGAAATCTCGCAAATACAATCAGCACAAGTCCCTAACAGCCTCAGTGATTTGCTCGAAGAAGCTACCTGTTTACACGGTCTTTCTGGCTTGCGGGAATGCAGTGATCCGCAGCTTCGCCGCCGCATAGGGAACAAGCGTGATTTGTTCCTCTGGCTGATCGCCGGCGACGGGACTTTGCGGGACCGGATCGGCAACACCGTCCACTGCGCGCCACTCGTGCAATTTGTGCGCGGCCACTTGCACCTTCACGGGCGCACCCTTTAAGCTGAATGGCGACGCGCCGACGGGCTGCTCCTGAACGCGCAGCTTACCTGCACTTTCCTTATCTACAGCGAGAGCGTAATTCCATGAGGTGGAAGGAAAGACCTGCCAGTCCGCAGTCATTCCGCGGTCTCGCAGCTTCACCCAGCTTTCGCCGATAGGATAGGAGAAGATCAGTGGGCCGCGTTCGAGCGAGACGGAGTCCTTATATCCGGACAAGAGCCTCGGGGCGAGAGGCAGCTTAAGTTCCACGATATCTCCAGATCTCCAGGTGCGTTCGATTCGCGCAAAGGCTGCAACTGCCGGAGCAGGCTGGGCCTCTCCATTGATGTGGATGGTTGCGCCAGCGGCCCATGCCGGAATGCGGAGCCGAAGTGGAAACTTCACTGATGCTGACGGATCCACTGTGATGCGGATTGTCTCTCGAAATGGATAGTCGGTCTCTTCTACGAGATGGACAACTGTACCGTTGACCGTTGTCCGTACCTCGGAGGGTGCGTATGCAGCGGCAACCAGGCCGCCATCGTGCGATGCCATCCAGAGGCTCGCGGCGAACTTTGGCCAGCCCTGATGAAAGTTCGCCGTGCAGCAGCCGAAGTTAGGCTCGAGACCGTAGAGGTTCGATTCGGGGCCATCGGTGGTCCAGGGCTTGTGATGCAGGCTGCACTCAACTTGATTGGGCTCCTGGTTGTACTGATGCGCCCACATATCGTCGGTGAAGGTTCCAGGAAGGGCGTTGAAGGCGATGCGCTCCAGCCGGTCGCCGAGCGATGCATCGCCAAGAATTGCCAGCGACTGCTCAAGCGAAAACATGGTCTCGACGACGGTGCAGAGTTCGGAGCCCTGTGATGGGTTCGGCCCGGCGAAGTGCTCATCGCAGGAGAACATGCCGTTGGGCAGACCATGATATTTATCCAACTCAGCAAGCATCTGTTGCACCGCCTGGCGGTCGCTTTCGTCGTTCGAGATCATCGACCATACTGGAGACGCTTTGATTGCCTGACCGTTATTGACACCGTGAGTGGCCAGTGCGACATCTTTCAGGCCGCCCCCTTCGTTGAGCTTGATGAACTCTGGCGTGATTCGTTCGGTGTATTTGAAATCTGCGTAGTCGCCCTTCCAATCGAAGCCTTGCTGGTGAAGCAGGCGGGCGAGATCGAGCAGCTTCGGATCGCCGGTACGGTTGTAGAGCCAGATGACGACGAGGGCGTTATCCTGCCAGCGAAACTTGCCCCAGTCGCGCAAGGGTCGAGCGGGCAGCGTCTTAAGTTGATAGGCAAAGTACCGCGAGAGCAGCGGAATGACACGCGGGTCGCCGGTGGCTTCCTGATATTGCATCAGCGCTTTCAGCATCACCATACGCGGCCACCAGTCGTCATTGCTCGCAGGGCCAATCATCCCGCTGGCTGCCTGGTGGGTCAGCGTCCACTCGATAAACTTCTGTGCCTTCGCTTTGAGACGCGCATCATCGAGCAAATAGGCAAGAGGAAGAAGGCCGTCAACAAAGTACGGGCCGCGCTCCCATGCTTCTCCTGTGCCGCCCAGCCATGCGCTGTTGCTGCCTACATCGGCCCATGTCTCGTCGAGGTGGCCACCGAGGCCGCTGGCCTGAATCTGCAACTGGCTTCGCAGCCACCCCGTGGGGCGGACGGCACCTAGCGGCAGGGTATAAAAAGCATTCGGCGCGAGCGGTGCGCGGTTCCTGATCGCCGCGTCCGACGGTACAGCGATTGGAGTGGACGGGGGCTTCGAGAGCGCATGAGCAGCGCGGCCAGCGACTGGAAGAGACACCAGAGCTGCGGCCCCTGCCTGCTTAAGAAAGCGCCGTCGACTGGCGAAAGATGAAGAACCTATTTTCATTCTCTGAAACTCCCATACCCAACTCTGCACTTCGAAAGGCGACTTCAACTTTTAAATTGGTCTCAATCGTGATTTCGCAGACTCGTTGGCAACGGGGTTAGTGTTACTTGTTCGAGGCATCGAGGTCTATAGGTCAAATGAGCTACTTACTGGTTGCCACTAATCGTCGACGGTAATAATGCCTCGCTGGATGGCTGTAGTAGCTGCTTCGGTGCGGTCTGAGACTTCGAGTTTTTGGATGATGCTGTTGACATGGTTTCGCACCGTGTAATCGCTGATGCCGAGGGCGTGACCTATCTGTTTGTTGGTGGGCCCTTTGGCAAGCATTCTTAGAATTTCGAGCTCGCGAGCAGTGAGTTCTGTGCGCATCATGCGTTCGGCAAGACGCTGAGCGATCTGCTGTGGAATGTAGCGCTTGCCCGCATTCACAGCGCGAATCGCCTCCAGCATCTCCTTAAATGGGGTGTCCTTCAGGAGATATCCCTGGGCTCCGGCCTGAACGGCGCGGTAGATGTCTTCGTCGGTTTCATAGCTCGTGAGAATGATGGCGCGCACCTGTGATCCATTCTTTTTCGCGGCGACGAGCATGTCGATGCCATTGAGTCCGGGCATGCGAAGGTCTAGGAGCACAATATCCGGAATATGGTCTTGGATCATCGCGAGTGCCTCTTCGCCGCTGGATGCGGAGCCGATGACTTGCAGCTCAGCATGAGTGCTTAACATGCTGGTAAGGCCGGCACGAACGACAGGATGATCGTCGACGATGAGAATGCGGATGGGGTGAGCGAGCGGATTTGTCGTGTTTGTCATATTTGTTATTGGGCCTGGTAGGTCTTTAGATATTTCCATAGAAACTGCGGCCACGAGAGAAATGTGATGCGCGGAGGGAGCAGCGCGTCTACGCGAATACAGGTGCCCTCTTCCGGCGCACTCACGATCTCAAACATTGCGGAGATGCTGGCAGCGCGCTTGCGCATTCCGCGTATGCCGAAGCCGGACAGGCTTCCGCTTTGAGCAAATCCGAAGCCGTCGTCGGCGATCAGCATCGTGACAACATTTTTCTCGTAGTGAAGAGAGATTTTGATGGTGGCCGGATGCGCGTGACGCACCGCGTTGGCGATGGCTTCCTGCCCGATCCGGTAAAGCGTGTCTGTAATGCGCAGAGGCAGGTTGCGAATATCTCCACTGCTGGAAGCCAGAACCTCGACGGAACCGCCTTCGACCATGCGCCGCGCACAAACCTCAAGCGCGGAGAGGAGGTCGACTAATTCGAGCGATTCGGGACGCAGCGTAGCAATACTGCGGCGCGCTTCTTCATGGCTGTGTCGTACGAGATCGCTGGCGAGATTGAGCTGCTGATGGGAGGTGGACAACTCTTCTGGAACGCCGCTCCTGATCGCTTCGAGTTGAAAACCGATGCCGGCAAAGCTCTGTGCCAGCGTGTCGTGCATCTCATGGGCGAGGCGCTCACGCTCTTCCAGTACCGCGCGAAGCCGCCAATGCTCAACCCGCGTGTAAAAGTAATTTGCAAAGAGTGCAAGTACGAGAATGCCGAACGCGAGAGTGACCAGATGCCCCGCACTGAACCACGGCGGTTCAGCCAGCAGGTCCACATCTTCGGGGGAGCGCAACAGCAGGACGAACGGCGTGAGGTTATGGGTATAGGCAGGATCTACGGCACACACACCCCGCAGGCGAAGCAGACTATTCGGCTTGAGCTTGGCAAAGAGATAGTCTCCGCGCCCGCGATTCATGATGGCGCGAAACGATTGTGAACCGGCGTCGAAGTCGAACAGCAGCGTATTGCCAGGGCCATATGCTTTCTTGCGCAGCCGACCCTCCACTTCGATAAAGGTTGCATTGAACGCTCCGGTGGCGGCCTGCGACGCGGAGACCGTAACGGCAGGTATCGGCGTCCCCTCCCACAATGCGTGGACGGTTGCATGTTCAAGACTTGAAGTAAAGTCGGTTGTATGAACCTGTCCGGTAACTTGGACTTGATCTCCAACTTTCAACGATGGCGATATCGGCTCGGGAACGGAGACTCCACCGGTGGAGTCCTGCACAAATAACATAGGGGTGGTAAGAATCACGCTTCCACGAATTGTCGCGGTATTGAGGCCGACGATGGAAGCGAGACGAAGGCTACTGATGGATTGAGTGTTTGAGCTCGAGTGAAAGGTATATGCATCGCCGCGCGGGGCAGGTGCAGAGAAGTCAAGAATGCCAGGCTCTTCCCCCGGATGACCCTGTTCGGAGGTGCGTCCGATTGTCTTCACGGGGCCTGTGATGGCGAGAATATCTTTCTGCGTGGCGGCGCGGATGACAATGTTGCGCCAGACTCCACCCGACACATAGGAACGCAGGCCGGCGCGGCCCGAGGGAATGCAATGTGCATCCGTCACCTTGGCGAATGTGGGCTGCGTATCTGGTGAGATGTCGGCAGAGGCCACGATCTGGCATCCATAAGCCAGTAACTTAAGGTGATACCACTGCAATGACTTTACCTCGCCGTGGCCGGGAGCGAGCGTGACGGTCGCCTCCATCCACCCATACCCGGCACGGCCGAGGACCAGCGAATTGTCGCGGCTGCGCAGGCCCGCATAGTAGCCGGTGTAGGCATCTACTCCCTGCTCCTCGTCGCTGGAGCGGATAATGAGTCCGGCGTCGCCGCCCGCGCTCAGAAGCATAACGTCGGCCTCAATCAGATAATTGCGCCAGTAGTGGGAGCCGGTAAGTAGTTTGGCTCCGCGTTCGTCCGAATCGTTGCGCATCGAGCCCTTCACAATCTCCCATGTGCCTCCAAATGCCTGCCATTCATCGGCACCGCTTTGAGCGAATGAATCGTGATAGGGAAGTTCACGAGTAGGGCTGCGCAGGTAAGCGCGCAAACCAACACCTGCGAGCGCCAACAGCGCGCAGATCAGCACAGCAGACCAGGCCCATCGGCGATTTTGAAGAGGACGACTCATGGCGTGTGACTCAAATTCCAGCCAGGCCGCCAATCCATTGTGGTCATATGGCGTACTTCTTCACTATTCGCGTTGGCACGCGTAACCAGGATCGGCTCCAGAGTAATAAGGGCCGGTGCAGATTTTCCGCTGAGTCTCGCGTGGATGAGCTTGACCGCAAGATTGCCCATCTCACGGGTGTTCTGAACGACAACAGAATCCAGACTTGGCGAAGTGAACAAAATGTCTTCCGGATCAAAGCTGATGACCTTCGCCTTGAATTTTTTTGGATTGCTGTCGATAGTCGACATGGCACCGCGCGCCGAGGACCACATCAGAGTGATAATCGCGTCCAGGTCCGGGTGGGCCTCGAGCGCTTCTTCCGCTACCTCCTGCTCATGCGGCACATTGAAAGACCCAGTATGCCTTTCGACGATGTGTATCTCTGGATTATTTTGAGCCAGGGAATGCTCGAAGCTCTGATCCCGCACCATGATTCCTGCTATATCAGGATTGATGCCGAGGATGGCAATTGTGCCCCGCCCATGCAGCAGTTGCGCAACTCGCCGCGCTGCAATGCGGCCTCCTTCTTCCTCGTCATTCAAGATATAAGAGAGCTTACCTCCGGCAGGAACAGGGATAGGGGAGCTGACAATCACAATAGGGAGTCCGTGCGCCAAAGCGCGGCGAACCGGTGTAATCAAGGCCAGCGATTGGTTGGGAGTAAGCACCAAGCCCTGATAGTTCTCGGCAGTTATATGTTCGATGAGCGCGATCTGCCCTGCTATGTCGTCTTCGCGCGTGGGCGCATTCCAGTAGATTTGCGCGCCGATGCCTTCTGCCGCATCCTGAGCGCCGCGATGTTCGGGTTCCCACAGCAGACTTCCTGAAGTCCGTGGAATTACGGCGATGATTACCGGGCCAGGCTTATGGCAACCAACAGAAAACAAAAGCGAAAGTATAGCCAGCGAAGTCCAGCTTGAGAGGAAGCAGAGGCACGGATGACCAGTATTGAAGGAGGAAAATTGCATGAAGGCGCGGGCTGAGTTTACGCTGTAGCACTTGCAACCATCAAGGGATCGACCTCATATAGGTCATATGACCCATATGGAATTAGCCAATCCAACCCATGCGGGCGCTGATCTTCAGCGCGTATTGTTTGATAGCTATTTGATTGGCTCCTTTTGAAATTGCGAAGCAAAGTCAGGATTGACCGATTCCATACGTGTTGACAGGGCTTTTTACCTGTAGCTGATTCAACAGATTTTGTAACTGGCATTTTTTTAATTTTTAGCAGAGCATGCGCTCGTTATGTAAGCGATTTCATCATAGGTCCCGAGTTCTTTGTTTCGTAGGGCTGCACCCTCGGCGATAAATCGATGGATAGCGACCGCGCACGAACCGGGCCCTGTTTTCTCAAACCTTCTGGAGGCATCATGAACTACTTTTCGCCAAGAGTTATAAAACTTTCTTCTCTGCGAAAGTCATCAGCGGCAGGGATAAAGCGCTTGTCAAGACGATTTACCAGCATCGTGTTCTGCGTGGCTTTATTGACGTCCGTGACTTGCTGGGCGCAATTTAGCGGCAGTCTGCAAGGATCGGTTCAGGATCCGACCGGAGCTGCTGTGCCATCCGCGATGGTGACTCTGACCAACGTGGACACCAATGTAAGCCAGGAGGCCACTCCAGACGCTTCGGGGGTGTATCGCTTCGCTAGTCTCGCTCCTGGGAACTATCAGGTCTCTGCCACAGCTACAGGATTTGCAGGTTCAAAGACGGCACTGACCTTAAGCACCAATAGCACGCGCAACGTACCTATCGTATTGTCGGTGGGGCAGATCAGTTCCTCCGTGCAGGTCACCACGCAGCAACCATTGCTCGATACTGCGGACAGCCGCAACCAACTTACCATTGATAAAGCAGCTCTCGATAATCTACCGTTGGCAGCTCGCAACCCGCTGGCGCTGATTACTCTCGCCCCAGGCGTGACCGGGCTCGGTGTCGGGACTGCCACTAACTTCAACCCGGAAAACTCGGTGGATGCCAGCGCCAATGGTCGAGGCGCAAACGGTAATCTCTATGTGGTCGATGGTCTGGATGTGACCAGCAGCATCCGTCCTGGTGTCGTTAACCTGACGCCAAGCGCTGATTCGGTTGCAGAAGCCAGTGTGCAGACCAACACCTATACTGTTGATTTTGGGCGAGCTAGTTCTATTCAGACCGTTATTACTACACGTTCCGGAACGGACGCTTACCATGGATTCGCCAGCGAGTACTACACCTACCAGGGCCTTGCCGCGCGTGGGGAATATGGAGTACCGAAGGGCACGCGTGTAGCGCCCTATCATACGAATAATCTTTCGTTTGGCGTTGGCGGTCCTGTGATCCCACGTCACAAGTTCTTCTTCTTTGCCGGCTATGAGCCATATCTGTCGCTCACTTCGAATGGGGCTTCTAAGCAAACCTATGAGGATCCTGCATTTGTTGCCTTTGCCAATGCCGTACAGCCGAACAGCCCTGAAGTGCAACTCATCAATAAGTACAAGCCAACCAATGTGATCTTCAGTAATGTGCAGCAGACGGCGGAACAGGCGTTCGGCAAGCAAGATCTCACAGCCAATACCGGCTGCGGAACGCCTTCAACCGATAACATTCCCTGCAGTACTCCGGTCTTCGATCAAGGAAACTTCAATTCAAGTAGCTACAACAATTCAAAGCAATACAATCTCCGCCTCGATAAATATTTTACCAAGGACCGAATCTACGGCCTGTTCTACCGCGATACCATCAAGACCGGTGGTCCGGCAATTCGCCCCGCCTTCGCGACGACCAGTAACTATTACACCTTCTCCATCCAGGGCAACGAGACACATACTTTCTCTCCCAACACGCTGAATGAGGCATTTTTCGGATACAACCGCATCGAGGGCTTTGCCCCATCGGGCGGTGACTTTACCGTACCCGTTGTGAATGTAACTGGGCTCGGCGTAGGCTTCGGCTCAGGATTTGCGTTAGGGGATTACATTCAGCATAGCTACCACTGGCGCGATGTGCTGACTCACATCCATGGCTCACACTCATTCAAATTCGGGTACGAGGGTTGGCATGGGGATGATGTGGCCTTGTTTGCCGCGGCATATGCGCAGCCTGCTTTCCAGTTCAATAGCCTCATCGATCTCATCAACGACAATCCTTACTCTGAGGGGGGCCTCTCTTACGATCCGGTCTCGGGCAAACCCAAGGCCAACAACTATGGCTATTCGCAGACGACCGGCGGCGCGTTCGCCGAGGACACCTGGAAGGTCTCTCACAACCTTACTGTCAACTATGGCATTCGCTACGATAACTTTGGCAACGCCTATCCCTCACTGGCGGGAACGGGGCTGTCGAACTTCCACCTGGGATCAGGCTCAACCTTTCAGCAGAGGGTTGCCAATGGCGTGATGACAGCGCAAAGTCATGTGTTTGCAAAGGACATGAACTATGTGTTCAGCCCGCGCGGAGGCTTCGCCTATGCTCCTGGAGAGAGCGGAAAATGGCTTGTTCACGGCGGTATCGGCTTATTTCATGATTACTTCACGCTGGGTAACTCCGAGAATGGACTGAGCGCAAATCCGCCGGGATTCGTGAGACCTAAGTTCCTTAACGATGGGTCTACCGCGGCCCCAATCTTTGGGTACGGTACGCAGAACTCCTACCCCTTTGGTTATCCCTACCCGGCGTTCCAGGGGCAGCCGCTCGATTCGAAAGGCGGAATTGCCGGTTCACAGATCGGCGTCGGCGGCGTAGACGGAAAACTCAAGAGCCCTTTCACGATTAACTATTCGCTTGCGATCGATCGGCAGCTCTCGCCGGGCTTCGTTGTGAGTCTCGGCTATGTTGGATCTCACTCGGGAAGTTTGATTGCTGCGGGCGGCAACACGGGCAACACTTCATACGGAAATGATGTGAACGCCTATGCCGGCGACCTCATTCAACACATAAAATGCACCGAGAGCAGCACCAAGAATACCTGTAGTGGCACGCAAACCCGTCTCAATACGAGCTTTGGGAATATCAACTATGCCTTCAACTCTGCCGTAGGAAACTACAATGGACTTATCGTCTCAGCGAGAGGAAGGTTTGCTCGGCGTGGCTTTCTCACCACCTCCTATACGCATGGTCACTCGCTGGACGACTGGCAGAACTATCCAATTGGCTACCCTACCAACCAGTTCTATGCAAACTCGCCGTATGACGTGCGCGACCGACTCTCAGTTGGCGTCTCTTATGAACTTCCGGGCGCGCAGATGGGTAACGGCCTGGAGCGGAGGGTATTGGGAGGCTGGACTGTCTCAGGTCTCTCCGTCCTGCAGTCAGGGACGCCATTCACCGTCTTCACGCAGGCGTCGTTTGCTGCCCAGCTCATCAATCCCACGCTTCCGGCTACCGCAGGCAATCTAGCCTTCGCGCCTGGAAGCGGCGACTTCAACGCCGATGGCAACAACAACGACTATCCCAGCATCACCTCCTATAAGCAGAGCCATAACCGGAAGGACTACCACACTGGTCGCGGAGTGCTCGCAGCGTGCCCGGCCGGAGTGGTGCCTTGCGGCAACTTCACTCTTCCTGCAATCGGTACGCTGGGCAACGAGATGCCTAACCAATTCCGGAATCCCGGGTATGCTGACGTAGACTTCACCTTGAAAAAAGTGACTCCGATCACGGAGCGAGTCAACCTTGAGATTCGTCTCGACACGTTTAATCTTTTCAATCGTGTGAACTATCAAGGTGTCGATACTAATCTTCAGGACGGAAACTTTGCTCAGAGCACGGGGACCAATACGCCGCGAAATATGCTTCTTGGTGGTCGTCTCAACTTCTAAACTACGATGGACGCAACCGTTATCCGGCGGGTGCGTCCATCTCTATCATCAGGTGGTGTTCCGCTGAACGGAGTCCGCGATCTGCTGAACGTGGATGAAGGCCATCTTGATGGGAGTATTCTTCGACAACGTGGAAGCGCAACTATCAGAGATTTGCTGTCGTGTCGAAGCCGCGCGGCGTCATCGGCGCTCCTCTTCGTTGGCCTCGGCCCTGCTGAATGCGGGCTTCTTTCTGATCTTCCTGACAGGCAATGTTGACTCATTTTGCCAACAACAACCGCCTGCTGCGGCAGAGATCGTTGATCAGTTGCGGGCACGGAACAATCAGGAGGCTTCGCTGTTGGCAACGCGAGCGCTTACGACACACCCGGGAGACTGCAGGTTGCTTTCACTGAATGCAGTGGCGCTGACTGGTCTCGACAGAACGCGCGAGGCGCTTCATTTTTTCAAGAAAGCTCTGACGAAATGTCCTGCATACCTTCCCGCTTTGGAAGGTGCCGCACAGATTGAATATGCCCAGCAAAGCCCTGAAGCAGCCACTCTGCTGAATCGCGTTCTTGCCGTGCAGCCAGGCAACGCCACCGCTCATGCTATGTTGGCCACGACCCTACGGGCAAAGGGAAACTGCGAAGGTGCGCTAAGCCACTTTGCGGCAACCCAAGCGTTGTTTCCCACTCGCCCAGACCTTTTGCAGGGATATGGTTATTGCCTCGCGCAGACGGGGGATCTGAAAGCAGCCCTCGCTCAGTATCTCGATCTGCTCGAGTCCCATCCTAACGACAAGGTTCGTTATAACGTGGCGCTGCTTCAGTGGAAGACCCATGCACCCGACGATGCGCTTGCGACTTTGGCTCCGCTGCTTGCGGGGAATCAAGACGAAGCGGTCTTCGCTCTGGCTTCAAAGATATACGAAGAGAAGGGCGATACCCCACGAGCGGTAGCGCTCCTGCGCACAGCCATTGTGAGAGAGCCTGACAACGTGGACAACTACCTCTACTTCGCAGATCTCGCGTTCAATCACAAATCCTTCCAGGTAGGGATCGATATGTTGAATGCAGGACTGAAGCGGTTGCCGGGTTCCGCTCCGCTTTATGTCGCTCGCGGCGTGCTTGAGGTGCAACTCTCCCATAGCGATGTTGCAATCGAGGACTTCGATCATGCACATCGCCTTGATCCCAGGCTCTCCTTTGCCGTGGACGCCATTGGAATTATGCAGAGTCAGCAACACCAGAATGCGAAATCACTTGCCCTGTTTGAGTCGCAGGCAAAGCTGCATCCCGACGACGCGCTGGTGCAATATCTTTTGGCAGAACAACTATCTCAAAGCACCGAAAATGCTGAGGACTCCAGTCTGGCGGCGGCCATCGTTGCGGCAAAGCGGGCAACCGATATCGATCCGAGCTACCAGGCCGCTCACGATCTTTTGGCGGTGCTTTACATCAGGGCAAAGCAACCGAAGCTGGCGATACAAGAGGCGGAGCTTGCCCTGGCACAGGATCCGAACGATCAGGTTGCGCTCTATCAGGAGATTATGGCGCGGCGTCGATCCGGCGATACCACCAGGATTGAAGCTCTGACCGCGAGGCTAAACGAAATCCGCAAGGAAAATGGACGAAAGCAGCAAGATGCCGATCGTTATCGATTACAGGACGAGATAAGCCACTGATGGTTGCCGCCTACGCACGAGACGAATTCAACGTATGAAAACCCTAACAAGATATCTGGAGAGACCATGTCCATGATTGAACGACGATCCTTTTTGAAGCTGCTGGCTGCGGCAAGCCTCACGTCCACGCTGGATCCAGCTCTTCTCCATGCGGAGGCAGCGCATCTGTCCGGGCGGAAGGGCGCTTACGGACCGGCAAGTATCGTCAATGAGTATTATGAATTTTTGCCGGGTGAACGGGCCGCGCTTGCAACCGCACCGTTAATTACAGAAGCTAACTCGATGGGCGTGCATCTGCGGACCGGGACAAGCAGCCACACACTCGCCGTCGGCGAGACGGTAGATGGCTGGCATCTGCTCGCCGTCATTGGCATGAATGGAAAGGCCACCGCTGTCTTCGAGAAGCATGTCACTCATCGCGGAGCAATCGCCTTCGTCACTGCCGAGCAGGGAACTATTGCGCTGATCCCGAAGGGCATCGGAGATCTGGCCAGGATACGGCCCCGGCAGATCACGGCGCCCACTGACGTTCAGTTGAGGCGCCCTGCGCGTTATGTTACGGGCCCCGATGTGCCGGGAGAGTACATCCTGAACTCCAACCAGGATCCCTGTTACGAAAATGTTGCGGCCTTGGGACCTGAGTATATTGGGTGGACGCTAGTAGCCAACGAGCAAGGTGGTCCCGCGCGCTCTCTCTTCCTCGAACCGGATGGTGCTTCCCGCGAGCTGAACAACGATCCTCCGCAGGCGTCATGGGCACCGGATGAGTTGAGTGCCATCTTTGATCCCCCTGATTCTTTCCCGAATGACAACACCCAGCTTTGGAAATACGAGAAGGGCTTCAGCAAGCGAACGCTGCTCGGCGGCTACACTCCTACGGCTGATATAGGCGTGTGGAATGAGCGATACCAGTGCGGCTACGAGGCGATGGTGCTGCTTCCCGAAGGCGTTGACGCTAGACCCATTGCGCGTGTCAGGATCATGATCCCCGACGATCAGATCACGCCGGAGATGCACATCTACCGCGATAGCCGCAACCGCGCTTTTATGGACCGGTACGTGAATGGCAATGTGCATTCCTTCTTCAGCGCGCTTGCAGGCATATGGAACCGCTGGAACACTTTCTTCGAGGAGTCGATGCCGGTGACGATCCCGGACGAGTGGCTTCGTGATAGCGCGAGGGCTGGAATTATGTTGTCGCGATGCAGCTATCGTGGACTCGAGCCGACCTACCAGATTGGAGAAGGAGCCTACACGAAGATTCCAGAGCGAAGCCACGCTCTATTTCCTGTCGCCGAGTACGAGTTCATCTGGGCGCAACAGCTTTGGAACCTGACCGCATCGAGCGACGAATACTTCCAGTTCTATCTGGATAAGTACGTGCTTCCCGATGGCAACTTTCTCTATAACGTGCAGGACCAGGTTGAAGCGCCACTCAACGTCGGACTGTTCCTCGCGAACTCGGCGCGAGGATACTTCTACGAGCGCGATCTCAAGGTGCTTTTAGAGAGACTGCCAATCCTGCGAAGAATGGCGGATTATGTTCTTCGCCGGTACGAGTATTCCAAACAGAGATATGCTCCAGGCGATCCGCACTACGGCCTGATCTGGGGATCGCCGGAAGCGGACCTGGGTGATCCGTTGAATGATTATCCCAACTCGCATCCGTTCTACTATCAGAACGCCGCGGGTGTGTGGCGAGGTATGCATGACCACGCGCTCGCGCTGACTGCAGCATCTGTCGTCGATCCCACGCTCGCCACCGAGGCGGCCCGCTTCACGAAGACTGCAACTGAGATGCGGGCTGACATTCAGCGGTCGTTGGAGACGACGCTGGCCGCGATGAGTCCGGCGATGAAGACCGCGCGAATCACGCCGTTTACTCCCGAAGATACACATCGCGATCCGAAGCACCTTTTAAGCTACGAGAACCACCGCTTCATGCAGGACTGGTTCCTCGCCGACTGGGGCGACCAAGCGCTGGACCTTGGGCATCTGAAGCATCGGTCTATCGCGGGGATGGAACTGGTGGGCCTGCATATGGATGGAGGGGGGCAGCGAACGTCCAACTTCATGGAACATGGAACTCTGGCGGTTAAAATTCGCCAGGAGGACTACCGTTCCTTCCTGCTTACCCTTTATGGCCTTGTTTGTTATGCAGCCGACTCGGGCAATCACTACTCTCCTGAGGATGCTCTCATTCCCGGAGGCTATGCGGGTGAGGGCAACAAATACGGATGGTCGGCCGTAGTCAATTCGGTGCTACAACCTACGCTTGGACTCCGTTGGCTGCTTTGCTATGAAGAGAGCGATGCGGACGTCTGCCATCTGCAGAAGGCCGCTCCTAAACACTGGTTCAGCGAAGGAGAATTGATCGCAGTAGAACGTTGTCCAACACGCTTCGGTCCCCTCGGGTGGAAGACGGAATCTCTTGCCAACCGGCAATGGCGCGTAACACTTAACCTGCCGGAGAAATTTGACTGCACCCTTAAGATTCATATCCACCCCGCAGACGGGCGGCCAATTACAACGACCTCTGTAGGGCAGATTGAGAAGAGCTGCGTCACGCTTGCCAGCGGCATGCTTGCGGGCCAGCGCACGGTGGCGATCAAGATTGGGTGATAGGCTTCGTCGACTGTGGCGATGTTAGTGTGCGGTAAATGACTGATTCCAAGGACATGGGTTCTTCCTAATGGGCTTTATTGTCCGAATTCTGCAGGGGCCCATGTTGCGCCCAGGCGTCATCGTTGGCCGTGCAATACAGGAATGTGCCGGCGCCAGCGATTTCAGGGCTCACGCCGAAGGCGTGCGGGAATATTGCTCAACTGATAACTGAAGAGTAGCCGGTAATCCTCTCACGATCCTTAAAAGCGCCCTGATGCAGCGCTCGCGAGTACTCCACAATCTGCGAAAATTAGTAGCCAAACTCCGAGTTCGGATTGAAAAATCGCCGATGTACTCGCAACCCGCAAAGTGCATTGGCGACGAGTGGCCGGTCACTCACTCGAAACTCAAGGATGGATGAAACCCCGGGGACGACATTGTCATGCTTGATATTTGGCGTCAGCGTTCTCATGCAAGATAAATCCGAGGCGGCGGCTTAGGAGTACACGTTCGGGTTCACCGCGACAATTATCGGATGCTGAGCTGTTCCTAGGTGAGTGCCTTGAGCATTGAGCGCCACAAGTTGGCGTGTAGCGAGCACATTGCCGAGAGGGTCTCTCACTGTGACGCCGAAGTCAGGAAATGGCTCTGGCACCGCCGATTGCCTGGTTTCGCTGTAGATGGTCTGGTCGGTGTAGTCGTTGACTTCTGTACGCGTCGTCGTGAACGTACCCGCTGTGTTGATCACGCCATTGGGATTGCTCGATGAGGTTGGTAACACGCGGAACATTACATTACCATTGGCGTCTGCTGTTTTGGTATCCAGGACCTGGTCCGGAGAAGGCGTGAAGGAAGTCGTGTCAGTGATGATGAACTTGGAATGGGTATACGTCGTGGTTCCCGTCGGTGGGATGGTCACGTCGGATCCGGCAGGCAGAGGGTTCTCCAATTCGATCAAAGTGACCTGCGCATGGGGAACCGGGCTATACCCTTCAATGATGTAGCCCGTCACGATTCGCAGATAGATGAAGTAGCTAGGGTCGGGGCTGAGAGTCGCCGTGCCATCCACTGTCAGAGTGCCGTCGTTTGCGAAGGCCTGCACGGCGGCGAGTGTCCAATCCTGATCACTGCCTGGCAGCGGGGCAAAAGTGTAAGTGGCTGGGACCGTATTCAGGCTGTCGGAGCCGAATGCGCCTGTGACATCGAAGATGGTCTGAACGAGTATTCCGAGTAGCGCCCCGACGCCTGTCAGCGCACACCAAAACCCCAAGTCTACATTAAGCTCCACTGCCTCGGCATCGATGGTCATAGTCCCATTCGAGATCACAGGAGCTCCTGAGATTGAGGCCCCTACGTCAAGATTGAGGCCAAAGCAGTAATAGGGCAAAGTGAAGTTAATGGATAGGATGATAGCCGTGTCGACGAATTCGACACGGCCCCAATTTACAGTGACCGCAGGCAGGAGATCTCCCCACCAGTGCCGAGCAGTGACGCGGTTGATAAAGGCCGCCATGTCGCCGGATTCAATGACAGCAGTAAGAGCGTCGGTGGCAAACGAGCTATCGAATTCGGCGTGAAAGGCAAAGGGAGCCACGGGAGTCGGAACGGATGACAGCTGTGTGTCATCTACCGTCAGACCGTCGGCCAGATTCATTCCCAGGATAGCGAAGGACTTTTGCCCGCTTAGGACGGTGGCGCCGCCGGCCTGAGTCAACTGGAAAGGAGTGTTGGGAAAGTTCTTCAGGGTGAGTTCAGCGGGCAGCGAGATCGTGCCTTTGCCGGGGCCGCAATAGTAAAGTAATGCGAGCCGGACTCCCTTTGTGACGACGTCGTTGAGTGTATCGAGATCTGCGGGCGAGCGGGGCACAATCTCCGACAGCGCGTTGACCACAAGGGTGGATTGAGTTTCCACAGCATTGATGCTGAACCGGGATCGGCTCTGAGAATCTGTAAAGAGACTTAGAACCGAGATGGGGATTTCTACGCTGAGCTTAGCCACAAATAAACTCGGCTGAGACCCAAGTACCGGCAGCTGAATTTCACAAATGACGTTCAGGTTTTCGGTGGAAATCAAACTGGCCGATGCGTACGGAGCCGTGACGATCTGGAGACCTCCAAGAGTAGCGTCCGGTGCCGTTGGAACATTGTTGCAAAGCTGAGAGAGGGTAGACAGACTGATGAGGTCATTGGTATCCGAGACGGAGATCTGTTTAGGGATGGTTCCCACGCGATAGAGTTCATAGAGAACGGGGTTCAGGCTATCGAGATCGACCGACCCGGTCGCACGAAAACCTCCGACAACCGTCGGCGGAACAGCGGGAACGGCCGGGTTCGGCTTCTTTCCGGTGCGCAAACGTATGGGCAGATAGGAGGCGAGTTCCTTGTCGAGTCTTGCAGCCGATTCCGGATCGAAGATAGACTTCACGCTGTTAACCGAATGCTCGAGATCACCAGTGAACGCGAAGCCTGCTTTCTTCATCGCTTCAAGCGGGAGCGCGAACTTCATGAAAGGGTCGAGATTATCGAGCAAATCATTCAAACTCTTGATTGTTGGCATGGCATGACCTCCTTGAATTTCGGAGCAGAGATCTCCACAGTGGATAGTGATCGTGAGTTGTGCTGATAGGGCCGAAAGACGTGACGATGGCAGGGAAGCCGGGCGAACTTTGTCACTGTTATCTTATAGCCGCAACGTATTTGTCAAATATGCATGCGGAAAATACCATCACGGTATTCGTATGCGGAGCAACTTGGGGCGGGACACGCCGGTGTCGGTCGAGATACTGGCGGCAGCGGGTCCGGATGTCAAATGCGTCCTCCTGCTCCGGTTCCGAATTAGAGTTGTTGATTGGAACTCAAAACCTAGATTGCGGTAGGTTTGTCGGTCACCCGTTAGTGACACTTCGGTAAACATTCTGGATCGGCGGAGTCCACTTTACCTGCTGATCATTTATCTGAAAGACCCAAACGGAACTGGTGGCGGCAGCAAAACAGTATAACGGGTGGCAGCAAAGCACTGTATCCAGCACCAGGTGTGTTGTTTCTCACGCAATGTGGCGTAACTCTTCTCAGATTATTTGGCGTAGGCAGGGGTCATTTGAACTTCGAGAAGCGGCGACAGGAGATTCTCAACGTTCAGACCTGACCGATGACCAGGTTCTCGCGTGCGGTCTCGACCACTGCGGGTGAGAGATGCTTGAGTTGATTGATCCTGAACACTCGTTCCATCTGGGTCAGCAAGCGTGTAATTAGGCGGAAGTTGCGCCCGTGACTCGGATGATGGCTGCGACGACATCCGGCGAGGGCGCCTCAGCCAATGAACCCGAGGCTAGGGCCGTCCAGTTCTCCTCAAGAAGGGTCTGCACCTCCGCAGCCGCGAGCGCCCGGAATTCGCGCACGAAGCCGATCCGCGAGAAGAACAGTGGGTAACGTCCAGCTCGCTTCTCGAGCCCGGGCATGCCGATGAGCACCATGCCGAAACCGGTTTGGTCGAACACAGAACGGAGTTGTTCGAGGCTAGGCATGGAGAGCCGGTCGGCTTCATCAACGATGATGATGAACGAAGTGAGATCAGGAATCGCTTTCTTCTTCGCTTCATACTCTTCCAATGTCTGGAAGTATGTGGGGGTGCAGGGTGGCGGTTGAGCGGGAACATACGTCGGATCTTCTCTGTGTTCCTTCCTCCAGTTCTCATCGCGAAGGCGCATCGCATCGAGCTTTAGGCGAGCCTCGCTGCGGATCGCTCGCGTTGCGATGTTGGAGAGGATCTCTCGCGCTCGATGCAGTTCCACGTCAACGCGCGAGGGCGAGTTGATCACGGTTGTCGTGTAGAGCACCGTATCAATTGGCTTCTGGTCGCGAGCTTCGGCAGACCAGCGGTCGAGTGGAACGATCAACTCTGCGCGACTGTAGTGCCAAGCTGAGAGCGTCTTGCCGATGCCTGGAGGGCCAAAACACAAACCGATGTACCTGTCTCTGCGACAAGCGTCGCAGAACTCCACGAAGCGCCTGTACTCCAAAGTTTCGATGAAGGCTGAACGCTATTCGTTGTGGTAACGCTTGAGCTTGGGGCCTGTGGATTGAACGGAAGCGGCGGTGCTTGCATGAACATCCTCCTGGATCGACTTCAGGACGGAACCTCTCTTGAACTGCAAGAGTTCGTCGACTGTGCGTTGGCGGTCCTGAAGGACAGCTCGCAGCTCGTGCCGCCGTCGGTTACGGGCACGAATGACGTCGCGGAGCGGCACAGTTCCGCCGGTGAGATCGGCAGAGATAGCTCTGCACAGGAATCTGTCACGGTAGAAGATGCGGATCTCACCCATATCGCGCGGATCGAAGCGGATCGTGACCTCTTCGCCAACGTAAGCTGCCAGCGTGAGTGATAGATAACGTAGGTTATGGAGGTGAACTCCATCGGGCCTAACTCTGCGTGAGCGAACCTCATGCATAAGCAGCAAGTCCAACTGCTCCAGGGAATCAGGCATGTGAGGCAGGAAGCTGCCGTTCTCCCAGCGCTCTTTGGGCGACAGCTTACTCTCTGAACTGTGTCTGCGACGGTATATCTCCAGCAGAAAGGTGTGAAACTGCTTTTCCAATTCGTTTAGCGTGAGGCTCGGTTTGCGTCGTGAGCGGCCTATATAGCCATCGAGGTCGCAAAGGAACATTTCGTTGACCGTGCGAAAGAAACGTTCGATTCTGCCGCGGCCCTGGGGCTTGCCCGGCGTTGAGAAGACAAGTCTGATCTTTAGGTCGGCCGCCGCCTGCTCAATATGCCGGGACTTGAAATCCGTCTCGTGATCTGTGTAGAGCACCTCTGGGATTCCGCAGATATGCCAATGTGGATCACCTTGCGCCAGATGCCTTGCCGTAGAGCGAGCGAAGTGCGAAGGGATGACGGCGGCTCGAAGCCGAGATAGTAGCCGGCAATCGCTCGGCTGTAATCATCGATCACTGCCGTGAGCCAAGGGCGCGCGGTTGAACCATCCTCGCGTACGATCAGAATGTCGAGCTGTGTATGGTCGGCTTGCCAGATGGCGTTCGGAGCTGACGCCTCGCGCCTATGGACCAGGTCGAAGCTCTCGCTGTAGGCCTTGTCCCCCTCATGGGCAAGCATCAGCAGGGAAGCCGGCAGCTTGCGAACAATCCGGTGCACCGCAGGATAGCTTGGAACCGTCTCTCGAATCGAATCTGCGAATAGCTTCACTTGTCTGTAGATCGCGGTGATCGGAAGGGGCGGCCGCTCCAGGGCCAAGCCCTCGATCGCTTCGAGTATGCGTTGAGAATAAACACGCCTTCCCCCATCATCCGTTCGCCCCTTGCGCGCCAGCGCCGTTAGTGCGGACTTGCGGTAGCGTTCTACCCATCGTTGTGCGGTCCGTAAGGGAACTCCCGCTTCCAAAGCGACCGACCGCAGCGTACGGGCACCCTCTAGATGAGGAACGATCAGACGGAACCTCTTCAGAGCCAACTCTCGCGCTTCTATGGACAGTTCGGCAAGTTCCCTCACAACCCAGAGCATACGCCAAATAATGTGAGAATATTTACGCCATATAATTTGAGAAACTACAGCTCGTTTTGGCGGGTCCAGTCCCGAAAAGCAAGGAAGAGGAGCAACTCGGGCTTACCCCGGCCCAGGCGATCCTGCGCAAACTCGTTTTGGACTCGGTTCCGTCGGCCCATTCCAAGCGCAATTACGCCAAAGCGCTCGACGACCTCTTCGCCTTCGCTGCCAGCGGACCTCTCTCCCGGGCACTGCTCATGGAGTGGCGGGCGGGAATGGAAGGTCTCTCCGCTTCGACTATAAACGTCCGCCTCTCGGCCGTACGGAAACTAGTTGGCGAGAGCCGGCGCAACGGCATGATCGGCCAGGAGGGGGCGGCCAGCCTGACCGACATCCCCAACATCCGGCAGAAGGGAACGCGGCTGGGCAACTGGCTCACCCACGAGCAGGCTAAGGAACTGCTGGCTGTCCCCGACCGCTCGACCCTGAAAGGCAAGCGCGACTATGTAATCCTGGCCCTCCTGGTCGGCTGCGCTTTGCGCCGGAACGAGCTGGCCGAGCTCGACGTCGAAACCATCCAGCAAAGGGA
>JBEPUY010000041.1:0-38696 GCA_041691255.1 Granulicella sp.
GTCATTTGTCCATCCTTTCCAAAACGTCTCCGAGGAGATCGAGCTTGTTTTGCCAGAAGGCGCCGTAGTTGCCGATCCAGTCGACGAGCGGCGCGAGTGCCTCCTGGCGGGCGGTGTAGTGGGTCTCGCGTCCGTTGCGGCGGTGGCGCACCAGGCGCGCTCGCTTGAGCGCCGAGAGGTGCTTCGAGACCATGGGCTGCGAGACTCCGGCGCTCTCGGTCAGAGCGTGAACGGTGAGGTCGCCGTCGCGTGCGAGCCGCTCGAAGAGGGCCCGCCGGGTGGGGTCGGCGAGAGCTTTGAAGACGCGGTCTGCAGCGTTGGGCATGGCAGAACCATAACCGCAGGGTTATAGGTTGTCAAGAGGAAATTTTGCAGCGTAATAATTTGTATTTGCGTGCTGGAGATATTTTTTGTATTGTCCCCTCAATGATTGAGGGGAGAGCATGACGAAATCTGCGGAACTGCTGCAAGGCACGTTGGACCTGCTCATTCTGAAGGTCCTGTGCCTGGAGCCGATGCATGGCTGGGCCATCGCGCAACGCATTCGCCAACTCTCGCAGGATGTTCTGCGGGTGAACCAGAGCGCGTTGTATCCCGCGCTGCACCGGCTCGAACATCAGGCATGGATTGAGGCAGAGTGGGGAGAGTCTGAGAACAATCGGCGAGCGAAATATTACTCGCTGACGAAGGCGGGGCGTGCGCGGCTGCAGGCGGAAGAGCAGTCGTGGGACCGGCTCTCAGCAGCGGTCCAGGGCGTGCTGAAAGCAGTGTGAACGGGGGTCGTATGCGTCTGGTGCAGAGTCTGTTTCGTCGCTTGCAGTCTTTCTTTGAAAAGGACGCGAGCAATGCCGAGTTGAGTGATGAGTTGCAGTTCCATCTGGAGCGGCAGACGGAAGAGAACATTGCCAGCGGGATGTCCCCGGCAATGGCGAGGGCGGCGGCGAAGGCGAGTTTCGGCAGCGTCTCCGGGGCTACCGAGGAATGCTATGAGGCGCGTGGCGGGGCCTGGATCGAAGACTTCTTTCAGGACCTTCGCTACGGTCTGCGAACGCTTCTGAAGCAGCGTTCTTTTAGCTTCGTCACCGTGCTTACACTGGCGTTGGGAATCGGCTCGTGTACTGCGATCTTCAGTCTGGTCAATGCTGTGCTCCTTCGTTCCCTGCCGTATGGTGATTCGGGCAAGCTGGTCTATCTCTTCACTCCCAACCCTCATATCGATGTCCCTGCGGAGGCCTTTGGGCCGAGCAACGCCGACTATTTTGATTTGAACAGTCAGAGCCATTCCTATTCGGCGATGACTCTCTTCGACCAGCAGACCTACAACCTTGCTGTGAACGATCAGGTGAAGAGGATCGGCGCGGCAAAGGTGGATGCGGATTTTTTCAGCACGCTGCAGGTGGCTCCGGAGTTGGGTCACGTCTTTGGAAGAAGCGAAGAGCAACCGGGAGACGACCATGTCGTTGTCATCAGCCACGCGCTCTGGCAGACCATGTTTGATGGAAGCGCGGATGTTCTGGGTCGCACGCTGCGGCTGAACGGAAGCTCGTATCAGGTGATCGGAGTGATGCCGAAAGATTTTGGCTTTCCGCATAAAACCGATCTGGCCTATGGAAACGGGCACATCGAGACAACACAGATCTGGGTGCCTTCCGCTTTGACTCTTCAGCAGAAGATGGACAGAGATGGTGGGAGTGGGAACGTGATCGCGCGTTTGAAGCCGGGTACGGCGGTGCAGGCTGCGCAGACAGAGATGAGTGCGATCATGGCGCGTCTCGACCCACTACACAAAGGCCCGTTTTCCGGCTGGACGGGACTGGTCAAGCCGTTTCGAGAGAGCGTTTTTGGGCCTGTGCGGCCTCTCATGGGGCTTTTGCTGGGTGCAGTAGGGTTGGTGCTGCTGATCGCGTGCGGCAATGCAGCCAATTTGCTTTTGGCCCGCGCGGCCAATCGAACTCACGAGCTTGGCGTGCGTGCGACGCTGGGTGCGCAGCGCGGACGGCTGGTGCGTCAAATGTTGACGGAGTCGCTGCTGTTGAGCGTTGCGGCGGGTCTTGCTGGCGTCGCGCTGGCCTATCTTTTTCTTCGACTCCTTCTCAAGCTCAATCCCGGCAATATTCCGCGCATGGCTGATGCAACACTCGATCTCCACGTCATGGCGTTTGTTGTTGCGATTACCTTGCTGACCAGCGTGCTCTTCGGTGTGCTGCCATCGCTCTCTGCGACGCGTATCCATCTGGCGGAGTTCCTGCAAAGCGGCGGAGTGCGAGGAGTCGTAGGCGACCGGCGGCGCCTGAGAAACACGCTGGTGGTGGCGCAGATTGCGCTGGTGGTGGTGCTGCTTGCAGGAGCCGGACTGTTGTTGCGCAGCTATGTCAATGTGCTTTCCGTTCCAACGGGATTTTCGAGTTCTACTGTCACCATGAACGTGGCGCTGGGTACGCAGTACAGCACGCCGCAAAAACAACAGGCCTTCTTTGAAGAGCTGCTCGGCAGAATCAAACCTATCCATGGCGTTGAGGCAGCCGGGCTGGTGAATTATCTGCCGTTGACCAACTCCGAAAGCTTAACCACGTTGTGGGTGGAGGGCTATCCCAACGAGAAGAATCAACTGGTGGAGGGGCGAAGAATTTCCTCGGGCTATCTCTCCGCCATGCAGACGCCACTGCTCAAGGGGCAGGGATTCGGTAACGATGCTCTCGCCGGACCACCGGTAGCCATCGTGAATGAAGCCTTTGTGAAGAAGTATCTTGGAGGCGGCGAGGCGATTGGGCGGCATCTTCGCACGAACACCAATGACCCGTGGACGACGATCATCGGCGTCGCAGAAGATGTTCGCAACGAGAGCCTGGAGACTGCGGCCGTTCCGCAGATCTACACCCCCTTCCTGGAAGCGATCCAGATGGCGTATGACAGGAGCGCCTACATCGCGGTGCGCTCGTCGCTGCCGCAGGATGCGGTGGTGGCGGAGATTCGTGCAGCGGTGCGAAGTCTCGATCCAGATCTGGCGATCTCGGACATTCATACGATGAGCGATTCGGTGACAGCGGCCACTGCCAGCCGCAGGTTCCAGACGATTCTGCTGACGCTGTTTTCAGCGATAGCAATGCTTCTGGCCTTGATTGGTGTCTATGGGCTGCTCGCCTATTCCGTTAAACAAAGAACAGGAGAGATTGGACTTCGCATGGCGCTGGGCTCGTCAAAGGGCGGAGTGGTTCGCCTTGTCTTACGCGAGGGACTTGGACTGCTTGGGATTGGACTGCTGCTGGGGCTGACTGGAGCATTTGCCTTCGTGCGCCTTCTGGCCGGGTTTTTATACGGCGTGCCTGTCTTTGATCCGGCTACGTTTGTATTCGTTCCGCTCTTGCTTTTTGTCACAACTTTTGTCGCCTGCCTGGTTCCAGGCTGGAGGGCGGCTGCGGTCGATCCGATCGAAGCGCTGCGCCATCAGTGAGCGCCCGCAGGAGAGTGGAAGACAGAACGACAAAGGGTGTTTCTGTTCCGCTGCAAGCGCTACCCGTTGCCGAATCGCGCAGCCGCGTAGCTCTAAGAATGCTCTGATTTATTCCCAAGAGACGTTCCTCAGGGGCTAAAGCCCTATTGATCTTATTAGACTTACGGCACGGCTGAAGCCGTGCCCTTAAACAAACGAGGACTTAATCAGAGGTTCCCTAGTCGGCAGGAAACATGCACTCGATGCGCAGCTCCTGTGCGGTGATGCACTCTGGCGTGCCTACGGTCGAGATGAGTGAGAAGAAGGAAGATCTCTGGCCATCTTTGACGAAGGTGATGGGCAGGACGGGGCCTTGATCTTTGCGGACGGCGCTTAGTTCTTTCACTCCGGGATATCGCTTCAATTCATTGAGCAGCGCGATGGTTTTGACATCGACGACATGGCCAACCGCCTCGCGATGGACGCGCTGCAGCAGTCCCGATGCGACCTCTTTCCAGTCTGCGATGAACGGCCGCATGCCGTTAGGATCAAACATGAGGTGAAGAAGGTTGCGTGGCTTCGGCCACCGCGACAGATCGACGAACGAGCCGAAGAAGCGCGGCGCGGCCTCGTTCGTTTTGAGCACGTTCCAGTAGCGATCCATCAATAGCGCCGGGTAGGGCTCCTGCTGCATCAGGACGCGCTCGATTGCCCGTGTGACTGGCCCCATCTCGGGCGCGTCCCAGGAGTTGTCGCTGTAGATGGGAGCGTACCCCGAGGCCAGCAGAAGGGAGTTTCGTTCGCGCAGCGGAATGTCGAGCGTCTTCGAAAGCGTCAGCAGCAGCTCCCTGCTGGGAACGCTGCGGCCGCTTTCGACGAAGCTGATGTGGCGCTGCGAGATGCCTGCGTCGAGGGATAGATCGAGCTGGCTCTTGCCGCGCTGCTGTCTCCAGTAGCGAAGCAGCTCTCCAAGCTCATGCTGTCGTGACGCGGTTGCGTGGGTTGAGGAATTCATGGGAACTCCGCGGATTCAGATGGATTCGTGCCTCTCGATAGAATAGCTGCGTTGGTTGCGCTTCGAGCGGAGCAGCGCAGAATGTAGAGGCGAGCATTCTGCGCTGCACCCTGCGAGAGCATTAGAACTGGACCGGACCTACGGAGCCGATCCATGCAGCGACCTTCGAGGGATCGGCCTCGTCCATGTAGAACAAGTGGGTCATCACCGGCTCGACGATGGGCTTCGTATCGTCATCCGGAGTCATGGTGACGACGCCGCGAAAGACCTTAAGCAGACCGCCGTCCCAGTATTCGAGCACATCGTGATGCGCGGTGAATCCGGTATCGATGAAGGCGCGGAGATTTTCGCGGATCTGCTCGCGTCCGTTCCATTCCGCAACGCCGAGACGGCAGGTGGCGTTCTCCGCGAAGCAGTCAAAGCCTTCCCCGAAGGTCTTGTCGTCGATCTCTTTCCAAAAGGCCAGCAGCCACGCGGGCGGCGCGGTCTTGGTCATGGTCATGGTGGTTGTCATGTTCTTCTCCTGGAGATGAAGTTCGCGCCGGGCAGCGTTCGCGGCGCGATGTCGTTCTCTCAATATCGATCTTTCAGGAAATCGCAGCAATTACCTGCGAGGTAATCAGACGAGGGTATTGCCGCCACGAACGGAATACAGGGGTCTCTCCACTCCGCTGCGCTGCGGTCGAGATGACGTGTGTCTGGCTGGGTGCGCGTGCGGATTCCATTCGCCATTCGAGGGCGACTGAATTGGAATGCGGCTGCAGCAACACGCACTCAACGCGACATTTCGCTCCTTCCGCTGGACAATAGAGGTATGTTCCGCGAGATCCTCTCTGATATCAAGCAATTCGCCGCGACAACGACCGACCTGGCCGCCGTGCAGCAACTCACGGTCGATGCTATCGCAACCAGGCTGCCGCACTATGACTGGGTCGGCTTCTACATGCTGGCCCCTGACGATCCAGCGATGTTGGTGCTGGGGCCGTTTCACGGCGCACCGACCGAGCACGTTCGCATTCCGGTGGCGCAAGGAATCTGCGGGGCCGCAGTGGCGCAGGGCGAGACCATCGTCGTCGACGACGTTGCCGCAGATCCGCGCTATCTCGCCTGCTCCATCGAGACGCGGTCGGAGATCGTGGTGCCGATCCGCGTGCATGGCGAAATCGTCGGCGAGATCGACATCGATAGCCACACTCCGGCTGCGTTTGGTGCAAAAGACCGCAGCTTTGTGGAAGAGTGCGCGGCGCTCGTGGGTCGGTTCCTCGAAGCATCGGTGAGTTAAGTTTCGATCTCGGAACGAGGAGACGATTCTTGAGGCCGAACCGCTAAAGAAGCGAAATACAGGGGTCTCTGCACTGCGGCGGCAAGTGCGCCGCCTTCGGTCGAGATGACGTGTGTTTGTGGTTGTTAAGTCCTGCTCTCAAAGTAGAGATGGTAGTGGTTGCGGCAGCCGGGGTTGAAGGCGGCCTTGCAGACGGTGCACTCGTAGCCGCTCTGTAGGTACTCATTGATCGTCAGCTCGCTGGCGCAGGCTCCGCAGAGAATGGCACGCTGGTCCCATTCGGTGCGCGGCCAGACCTCGATGGGATGGCCGGCGAGCGCCTCGTGACAGTCCTTGCAGGCATAGTAGACGCCGCAGCACTTCATCTTAATTGCGATGATGTCGGTCGGCTTGCGATAGTGGGCGCAGCGCGTCTGCGCGTCGAGATCGACTCCGCGAACTTCATGGCGAGGCATAGACATAGGCTACTAGCTGCTCAGGCAAATTTCACAAAGCGCAGCGACAGCGAGTTCATGCAGTAGCGAAGGCCGGTGGGCCGCGGCCCGTCGTCGAAGACATGGCCGAGATGCGCGTCGCAGCGGCGGCAGGCCACGGCGGTTCGCCCCATTCCCCAACTGTTGTCCGTGATCTCGTGCACGTTCTCCTTCGCGATGGGCTGCCAGAAGCTGGGCCAGCCGGTGCCTGACTCGAACTTGGTGTCGGCGTTGAACAGCGCCGTGTCGCAGCAGATGCAGCGATAGAGCCCCTTGTCGTGATCGTTCCAGTATTGGCCGGAGTAGGGGCGCTCCGTATCGGCATGGCGCGTCACGCCGAAGGAGTCGGGCGTAAGCTGCTTCCGCCACTCCGCGTCGCTCTTCACAACGGTGGGCACGGTCTCGGTCTGCAACCGCTGCCCGGTGTCGGAGAACATGACGATCTTAACCTCTTTCGGAAGAGGCGTGGAGTCCTTGGCCTCGACCGTGCGCGAGCCGCGCGTGGACCAGACCCACACGCCCGCCGCAGCCGCTGCGGACGCGCCGAGAAACTTCCTGCGGCTCAGCGTCCTCTCCATCTTCCGGTTGTCGCTCTCGTCGTTGCCCATTGCAATCCCTCCCGTGCCAGCCCTCGCGTTGGTCGGCTCGAATAACTCTACGCGTTCCATGAGACGCATACGCGCTGAATAGGTTACGGATGCGACACCCTGCTGGATTCTCCGTCCCGAACCAGAGCAAGGCATCGGTGCTCCGCTATCTAAAGAAGGCGCCGTGTGCACTATATTGATCCGATGCCTGCCAAAATGAGATTCGCCGCGTCCAAGCCGCTCACGCACATCGTCGTGCTGGTCATGCTGATGGCTCCCTCTGCTGCGTTGTGCCAGCAAGGCTGGACCATCGGCCCATTTCATCGGCCTGTTTCTACGCCGGTCCTCACGCCTAATCCGCAGTCGGTCTTCTTCGATCCACTGCGGCAGCAGCCAGTGCACTGGGAGGCGTCGAACACCTTCAACCCGGCGGCGGTAGTGCGCGACGGAAAGATCTACGTGCTCTATCGCGCCGAAGACGACACCGGGCCGAAGGTGATCGGCATGCATACCTCGCGGCTGGGGCTGGCCTCGAGCGACGATGGCGTTCACTTCATGCGCAATGCCGAGCCCGTCTTCTATGCCGCCGATGATGCGCAGAAAGACCGCGAGTGGCCGGGCGGCGTCGAAGATCCGCGCGTCGTCGAGTCCCCCGACGGCAGCTACGTGCTGACCTACACGCAGTGGAACCGCAAGTCCACCAGCATCGGCGTGGCCACGTCGAAGGACCTCGTTCACTGGACCAAGTACGGGCCAGCGTTTCCGCCGAGCGATCGTCCCGCATTTCATAGCTACAAGTCTTCAGGCATCGTTACGCAACTTCTGGATGGGCGTCTCGTCGCCGCGAAGATTCATGGCAAGTTCTGGATGTACTGGGGCGAGGTGGAGATTCATCTGGCGACCTCGCCTGACCTCATCCATTGGACCGCGATCGAAGATGTGAAGGGTGATCCCTTGGTGATGCTCAAGCGCCGCGCTGGCCGCTTCGACAGCGGCTTCCCCGAGGTCGGCCCTCCGGCAGTCCTCACGAAGAACGGCATCGTACTGATCTACAACGGAAAGAACGGAGCGGCTCGCGGAGCGGCGGGACTCGATCCTGGTGCGTACTCTGTCGGCGAGGCGCTCTTCTCTGCGGACGATCCGGTGAAGCTGTTGAGGCGCACCAACGAACCCGTCTTCCGGCCCGAGCTGCCGTTCGAGCGCAGCGGGCAGTACCCAACGGGAACGACGTTTGCCGAGGGGCTGGTCTTCTTCAAGGCAAAGTGGTTCCTCTACTACGGCTGCGCCGATTCGTTCGTCGGCGTTGCCGTTGCAGAAAAGCCCGCTCCATAAATAAGCTCAGCGGCCACAAGCGAAAAAACGCAGCGTCACATCACCAAACCCGGAGCACCACAAAAGCACGTCATCTCGACCGAAGCGAAGCGCAGTGGAGAGACCCCTGTATTTCGCCTTCGTTCTGCTGTTGCAATTGCAAATCGGTGCGATCGGTGTAAATCGGCGTTAAGCCTCTAGCTTTAGTCAGAACTTTAGATGGAACGTCACGCCTCCCAGCGCTGCGCCATCCGTCTGCTGCATGGAATATCATCTTCCTGATTCCCAAAGCCACGATTCAGGGGAGACGAGTGAAGAACCGACGCAAGCTCAGAGTCGACAGGATCGCCGCCATCGCGCTGCTTGGAATCCTCGTCGCATCGCACGCGGCTCTCGCGCAACCGGCGTCGCCACCGTCGCTCGACGAAGTGCTGCAGCAACTCGACGCCAACCTCCACCGCTATGAAACGCAGGTTCCCGACTTCTTCTGCAGCGAGCACGTCGTCTCCTCGCAGACCTATGACCGTAAGCACCAGATGACCGTCAACGATTCGATCTTCCGGCTCGAGCGCATGACGCATCCGGGCAGCGCGGCAACGCTCGAGGAATCGCGCGAGGCAAAATCGATCAACGGAACGTTCGTGGAAGGAAAACAGATCCAAGGCCCAACCATCATCGGTGGCGTCTTCTCCGGCGGCCTCGATGTCGTCAGCATCAGCCAAAAATCATGCATGACCTATTCTCTCGAGCCGACAAAACCGGGCGAGCTATACGTCATTCAGTTCGCCACGCTGCCCGGCAAGCTCGCCGCCAACTGCCTGCTCACCGAAGAGAGCAGCGGCCGGGTCTTCATCGACCCAGCCACCATGCAGGTTAAGCGGATGCAGTTGATCGCGCCGGATCACACCATCCTTCCGCACACGGTTGGCGTCTGGCGCATCACGATTGACTACGCCCCAGTGCTTCTCGATGGACGCACCTTCTGGATGCCAACCACCATCGTCTCGACAGCGATCTCAACCTTCGACGGCAACGATACGGTCTGGGCCTTCGACGCTGGCTACAGCAACTATCACAAGCTCGAGGTCAGCTCACGCATTCTTCCGGCAGGCCCTTCCGCGAAGTGATTACGATGCATTCTCCTCTTTACGCTGCTTCCCCTGGCGCAGCAGCAGCGGCAGAATGAAGAGGATGCTGATGATGGTGGTTATCATTCCTCCGACCACGACGCGGGCCAGCGGTTGCTGCGCCTGCGCTCCGATTCCGTTCGAGAGCGATGCCGGCAGCAATCCGAGTCCCGCCGCAAGACACGCCATCACCACGGGCCGCATCTCGTCGATGCATCCCTCTTCCAGTCCCTTGTCGGTGCAACCGTCCTCGGTGATGCTCTCGCGTTGCGCGCGACGCACGCCCGACATAAAGACGACCGCGCCCAGCGTTGCCACTCCTATCAGCGACGTAAAGCCCACCGCGGCGGAGATGCTGAACGGCGTGTGCGTCACGAACAACGAGGCCGCGCCGCCCACAGCCGAGAACGGCAGCGTAGCGATGATGATGAACGCGTCCTTCCAGGTATTGAACTGGATGAAGAGCAGCACTACGATGATCGCGAGCGAAATTGGGATGATGACGGCGAGCCGTTTCTGTTCCTTGCGCAGCGAGTCGAACTCACCCGCCCACGTGTAGTCGTAGCCCGTCGGCAGCTTCACCTTCTCCTTGAGTTGGCTTTGCAGATCGTTGATCGTGGTCGAGAGATCGCGTCCGCGCACGCTGAACTTAATCGGAATATAGCGGCGGCCTCCCTCGCGATAGATCATGAAGCTGCCCTCGCGAATGCTCACCTCGGCGACCTGCCCCAGCGGTATCCTTCCGCCGTCGGCCGTGGGGATGAGGATCGCGCGAATCGCATCGGGACTGCTGCGATCCGCCTCGGGATAGCGCACCGTCAAGTCGAAGCGCCGGTCTCCCTGGATCACCTGCGTGATCGGCGCGCCGCCGATAGCCGCCTGCACCGCAGCGTTGATATCCGCCGACAGCACACCGTAGCGCGCGGCCTTGGCGCGGTCCGTTTGAATGATGAGCGACGGCTGTCCGCCCACCTTGAAGACGCCGACATCAGCGACGCCGAGAACGGACTTCATCACCTGCTCGATCTTGTCGGAGAGGCTGGTCAGCGTGTCGAGGTCATCGCCGAAGAGCTTGAGCGAGTTCTCGCCCTTCACCCCCGACATGGCCTCTTCTACGTTGTCCTGAATGTTCTGCGAGAAGTTCAGCTCGATGCCCGGAAAGCGCGACAGTCGATTGTTGATCTCATTAATCAGATCGGGCTTGGTCAATCCGGGCCGCCACTTGTTCGCTGGCTTCAGCGCGACCGACACCTCGATGTTATTGAAGGTGCTGACGTCGGTGCCGTCGTCGGGGCGGCCCATCTGCGAGACCGTCTGCGTCACTTCGGGCGACTCGGCGATCACCGCGCGAATCTGGTTCGCCATCTTCGCCGAGGTGTCGAACGAGATGTCCTGCGGCAGCGTGGCGCGAATCCACAGATTTCCTTCCTCGAGCGGAGGCATAAACTCGCCGCCGACAAAGATGAAGCACAGCACACCCGCGAGCAGCATCGCCGCCGCACCGATCCACACGGACTTCGGATAGCGCAGCACGCGATGCAGCACCTTCTCGTAGATCCTGCGCAGCGAGCGGCTCAGCCACGTATAGCCGTCGCCCACCTTCTGCACCGTCGGCGCGGTCAGGTAGCCCAGCACCGGCGCGAAGACCAGCGCGAACAGCAGCGCGCCCAGCAACGCGAAGCCATACGTAACCGACATGGGCGAGAAGATCTGCCCGGCCACGCCCTGCATGGTGAACAGCGGAATGAACGCGACGACGATGATCGCGGTGGAAAACAGCACAGGCCGCGCCGCGTCGGTGACGCCTTCGACGATCAACTCGCCCGTCTCTTCGCCGTCGATACGTCGCGACAGTTTTCGATAGATGCTTTCGAGCACAATGATCGACGCATCGACCAGAATGCCGAAGTCGATTGCGCCGATCGAAATTAAATTAGCGGAGCGTCCCGCAAGCACCATCATCCCGAAGGCAAACAGCACCGCAAATGGAATCGTGACTGCCGCGATGAAGGTGATGCGCAGATCGCCCAGCATCGACAGCAGCACCAGCGTCACCAGGATCAACCCGGTTATGATGATGTCGCGCACGGTGTGGGTCGTCTGTCCAATCAGCATGGTGCGGTCGTAGATGGTGCTGATGTGCATCCCCGGCGGCAGCAGGCTGCCAGCGTTCAGGCTGGCAATCTTTTCCTTCAGCGCCTTCAGCGTCGGCAGCGACTTCTCGTCCTTCTGCAACAGCACAATGCCCAGCACGATATCGTTCTGCTTGTTGCGTCCTACCTGTCCCAGCCGCGGCTGAAAGCCCTCGCTCACCTTGCCGATATCGTTGACCGTAATCGGCGTGCCGCTCTTCTCCGCGACCACGATGGAGCCGATATCGGCAATCGTGTGCACCTGTCCTACCGCGCGCACGTTGACGTTCTGATTGCCGAGCTGGAGATAGTTGCCGCCCGCGTTTGCGTTCGACGACTGCACCGCGTTGATGACCTGCGGCAGTGTCACGCCGTAGCCCAGCAGCTTATTCGGGTCGGCCTCGATCTGGTACTGCCGCGTGGTTCCGCCAAACGTCGTGATGTCGATGACGCCGGGAACCTGCTTCAGTTCGCGGCGAACCAGCCAGTCCTGCGTGGCCTTGATCTCGTTGAGCGTATAGCCGTGGCCCTCCAGTTGATAGCGATAGATCTCGCCAATAGGCGACCACGGCGAGAGCTGTGGCTGCAGATTGTTCGGTAGCGACAGTGTCTGCAAGCGGTTCAACACCTCCTGCCGGTCACGGAAGCTGTCGCTGTCGAAGTCGAAATACAGCTTCACATCGGAGAGGCCGAAGATGCTGATCGAGCGCACCTGGTCGAGGTGCGGTGTGCCGTTGATGGTGGTCTCAACCGGCACCGTGACCTGTTGCTCCATCTCTTCGGCAGACCACGAAGGGTTCTGCGTGATGATCTCGACCAGTGGCGGCGAGGGGTCGGGATACGCCTCGATATCGAGGCGCGTCACCAGGAAGCCGCCGAGCGCGAGCATGACGAAGAACAGTATCAGGATGATGGCGCGATAGCGAATGAAAAGGCGAATGAGTGGCTGCACGCTTAGTCTCCGCTCGTGGGGCGAAGCAATGCGCCGCCGGCTGTGACGACCTTGTCGCCGTCGTTGAGACCGCTAAGGACCTCGATGTTCTTCACCGTGCCCGACTCCAGCGTGCGGCCCACCGTTACCGCGCGCTGATCGAAGCCTCCGGCAGCGTTGGCGATGAAGACGAACGTTCTGTCGGACTCATGCAGCACCGCTGTCGCAGGAAGGATGTACGTTGCATGGGGAACGCTCGCCACGCGGATGCTGGCGAACATATCGGACTTCAACTGATGCTTCGGATTTGCGAGAACCACGCGCACCTTCAACGTGTGCGTGGTTGGATCAAGCGCGTCGGAGACGTTCTGGATGTGGCCCGTCAGCTTCAGGTCGGGGTACGCAGGCACCACGATATCGACCGCTCTGCCCGGCTTGACCGAGGCCAGGTCCTTCTCGAAGACGTCACCCACCACCCACACCGTATCGAGATTCGCGATGGTTGCAATCGACGTCGCGTTGTCGAGCGAGCGCTGCATCTCGCCCGTCGCTGTGCCGATATCGAGCACCACGCCCGAGATCGGCGCACGCAGCGCCACCGTGTCGGAGACGCTGTTCTCCGCGAAGCCAAGCTCGTGGATGTGTTGCCGCGCCTGCTCTATTTGCGAGTGCGCGACTTCATCGGTGGCCTGCAATTCGGCGAAGTCCGCCTGCGAAAGCACATCGTGCGTCAGCAGCAGCTTGCCGCGAGCGAGTGCACCATCCGCGCGAATCACCTCGATCTTCGCCTTCTCGAAGTCAGACCGCGCCACCGCGATATCGTTGCTCTGCAACTGCGCGATCACCTGCCCCTTCAACACATTTTGTCCGGGCAAAATATTCAGACCGAGGATGCGTCCGCTGAGTGGAGGATAAATATGAACGACGTGCGCCGGGTCGGCCATGATGTGCGCCGGTACTTCCAAGTAGTCCGTGCTCTGGGTCGCGTGAACGACGGCAGTGTCGACGCCGACGTTGCTGGGCTGCTTTTCAGCCGCCGCTGGTGGCGCGTGATTGCAGGCCGTGAGGGGAAACACGGCGAGTGCAAGGGCTGACAGAATTTCAAGGCGTGGCTTCAAAATTTTCATGGGAGGATGTCCGTCGCGGTCGCGTAGCTGAGTTGGTGAATGGCAAGCCACACCTGAACGTTGGCGTTAAGGCTGCTGAGATGGATGGAGCGGTAGTCGCGCAGAGCGTCGAGATAATCGAGCAGCGTCGAGTTTCCGTTGCGATAGCTGAATTGCAGGTTGTCGCGCACGCGGCCCGCTTCGGCAAGGTAATGGGTGTTGTAGCGCACTGCCTGATGTTGCGCGGTGTCCAGCGCAAGCCACGCCTGATCGACGTCAGAGAAAACCTGGTTGCGCGCCGCAACTACAGCGAACCGGCTCGAGTCGATCTCGTAGCGCGTGCGTTCTTTTTCGCCTTGGTTGCGATCAAAGATGCGCAGCGGAATCGCGAGGCTCACGCCGAAGGTGTTGTCGCCGCCGCTGCGCTCATACTCGCTCGCAAGCGTCGGATCGGCGGTGCCGTTAGCGATGGCAAAGCGCGCATTCGCCTGCGACAACAGCAGCGACTGCTTCGCCGCCTGAAAGTCGGGCCGCGCGGCCAGGGCGCGGTTCTCGGCGTCGGCCATGGTCAGCGTCAGCGCCGGAGGCTCCAGCGTTCCCGTAACGTCGAACGTGGGTGACGGATGATCGACGCCCAGCAACTGCTGCAACTGCGAGCTCGACTGCTGCAGGTTCAGCCGCGCCAAGTCGTCGTCAGACTCGAACTGCGCCTGTTGCAGATCGATGCGCTCGAAGTCGGTGCGCGTAATGTCACCCGCGTCGAGCCGCTGTTTGCTCAGATCGACCGTCTTGCGATAGTCGGTGAGGTTCTCTTCCGCAATGCCCGCCGCAGCCTTGGCCGCCAGCATGTTGGTGAACGCCTGGCGCACGCTCAGCACCACCTGCCGCTGTTGATCGTGCAACTGGCTCTCCGTCACCAGCGCCGTGTCGTTCGCGCCCTCCATCCGCCAGCGCCGCTTCTGTCCGCGCTCAAACAGCCGCGACACGTTGGCCGAATAGTAGTACGGATTGCCGCCGTTATTGTTGACCTCCGGCAGCGTGACCCCCTGCCCCAGCAGGGTCAGCGTCGGGTTCTGCCGCGCCTCTGCGGTCAGCATGGTGGCATGCACCGCGGAGAGATGTTCGCGTGCCGAGGCCAGCGAGGGATTGTCGGCCACCGCGCGATCGACCGCCTGCTGCAACGTAATCGGTGCAGTCGGCGACGAAGAAGAGGGAGTCGCCGGAGGAGACGGCGACTGAGCTGCAAGAGACGGCCATGCCATCGAAATGGCGCATAGCACGTAGAAAATTTTCTGCGTCATTCTGCCTTCAGTGTCTGAAATTGTGGGTAGTTAAAAAGGGACGAACTTCTGCTAACAGGAGAGAAGGCCCGCCACAGGAGGCGGTCGAAGGCCTAGGGCGCGAATGAATCCGGCCAGCAGTTTTTCGGCAAAGTCGCGGGTGCGCAGCCGGGAGTAGAACAGCGGTACGGCCATCTTCAGCAGCACCAGAAAGATCGCTCCCAGCAGGCTGAACAGGCCAAGCACAGCGATCTGGCCATGATGCGCCTCGCTCGCTCGCATCATGTGTTCGAGCTCGACCGGCGTGCTCATGGCGACGCGGTCGTCGGTCATCGAGATGGCCGGGAACAGCAGCACCAGCAGCAGCATCAGCGCCACCAGAGTGGTCCACCGAAACTCAGTGTGCCCCTTGCGGATCGACCACACCCATCCCACAACGAGGAAGAGGGACAGTGCCGCCCAGACGAAATTGAGAAAAAGCTCCACTCTTGGCGAAGCATAGCACAATCGTATTGCGGAAGCCCCCTCGCCGGAGTGCGGCGAACAGTACGCCGCCAAAGAAATTCGTCATCTCGACCGGAGTACGCGCGCCACAGAACTACGTCATCTCGACCGAAGGCGGCGCTTTGCCGCCGCAGTGGAGAGACCCCTGTATTTCGCTTTTGCAGTTGCTGTTCGCCCAAACGCCAACCCTAAGGCTTCACCGCGACGCGGCAGACCGCGACCTCGGCATTGCTGTAAGGGCAATCCAACCCGCTCGCCTGCATCCGCGTAATCACCACCCAGCTCACCGGAGAGATCTCCGCCAGCCGCGCAAACTCTCCCGGCCCAAAGCTGCGCCAGCCGTCGAGCATCTGCTCCTGCTCTTGCCAGTCGCCGAGCAGTTGCGGAAACATCGTCACCGCGCCGCTGTCTTTGTACGCATCGGCCAGCATGCTGCGATCGGTCAGCGCGCGAAAGCCGTGAATGTCTTCGCCGCGCATCGCCATGTAGTTCGGGTCCAGCGCGAACACAGCGTCCACCGGCGTATTCCCACGCGCCCAGGCAAAGGCTTCGAGCCACGCATTGCCTCCCGTCACCCCCGGCAGCTCAAGGTGCGGGCTGTGTGGATACTGGCTGTGGTCGAGCGCGAACATGCCCAGCGCAAGCGGCAGAAACAGCGCGATCCATCGCCACGGTTTCGCCTGCAACACATACTCTCCGATCAAGCCGCCGAGCATGACAAACATTAGCAGGTAGATCAGGTGGAACATTCGCATCGGCTGCAGCCGGGTGAAGTTGTCGAAGCGGTGGCTCGACGAGAAGACGAGAAAGACCACCGTCGAAAACACTCCCAGCGCGATCAGCACGCGGCTCGTCTTCGCCATCGCAGCCGACGCGCCGCGCGGCGTTCGCCATGCGACCAGCGCCAGCAGCAGCAGCGGTGCAATCGCGCCGATCCACTCGTACCAGTGCCAGCGATAGGCGAAGAAAAAGGTGCGGCTGTAGAGCACTTGCGCGTACGCTCCCGCCGCAGGCGCAAAGCTGAAGCTATGCAGCAACCCCGCCGCCGGAGCCGAGGCCAGCAACCATGCCGGTCGCGCCGTTGCACCAGCGCCAGCCGTACCAGCAGTCATGGCCGCGCGCCGGTCGAGGTACCAGTAGAGAATCATGAACGCCGCGCAATAGGCCGCCATCTGCGGATGAAACAGCCCCGTGACCACCAGCCACACAAACGCCATTCTCAGCCGACCGCGCAGCAGAAACCCAATCGAGAGCAGAGCGAACGGAGCCGAGAACGACCGCGCCGAGAGATAGTTGTCCGAGAGCACCAGCGCCGTTCCCGCCACCGGAACCGGAAGCAGTGCAGCCAGCAGCGCGACCGCTCCCCAGTGCGCCCGCGCGCTGCGAAAGAAGATCTGAGCCAGTTGCCAGCCTGCAATCAGGATCAAAAAAATACAGCCGACATGCCAGAACAACACCGCCCACTCGACCGAGAGATGCAGCCACCGCGCCGTATATCCCACCAGCGGCGAGAACAGCGACAGATGCGCATGGCTCTCAAAAAACTCCGCGCCAAACGGATAGAGCCGTGGATTGAAGACCTTCTTGATGGCGGGGATATAGATCTCCGCATCGTCCACCCCGAAGTGATAGCCCTCGGCCAGCACGGCCGCGCACGCCAGCAGAAACAGGCGAAGCCACGGATAGGAAAAGGAGCGGGATACGTCTTCTCTCAAGTTGCGAACTACCATTTCGTGGGAGTGAAGATCTGCCCCACCATCGGAAGATGGACATTGAGCAGCACAATCATGGTGACGCAGGTCGCCAGCGCAACCGCCATCAGCAAAGGCTCGCGGTACAGCTTCTCCGGGTGCTGCGCGGCGCTGTTTTTCTTGAACGAGAGGTCGAAGTACATGGCCATCAACAGTGCGATGAACGGGAACGCGAGGATCAGCTCGATGCGATAGCGGACGACGAAGATGCCGAACATCATCATCGCCATCGACGCATAAAAGACGACCGAGCCGAGCAGGCTGCGCTCGCTGTAGTGTTGAAAAGATTTGCGGTAGTCGCATGCGCCCTGCCGCGAGCCGATCTCGCGAAACTCGCTGAACCGCTTCAGGCCCATGAAGTAGCAGCCTAGCATCCAGTAGGCGCATAGCATCGAGGTCGGCGGCACAATCACCTGCGTGACCATGTACCAGCCCAGCAGCATGCGCAGCGGATTGTTCAGCGACTCGGTCAGCACATCGAGGTAGGCGACGTCCTTGGTGCGCAGCGGGCGAATGTTATAGATGCAGCCCATGATCCACAGCGCAGCGGCGGCCACGGCGAAGCGCAGCCCGATCCGCGAGGCCAGCGCCATGCCCACCGCCATCATCGCCAGCCATTGCAGATAGGCGGCCCCCGGCTCGATCAGTCCAAGCGCGGCGGGACGGTTGCACTTGTGCGGATGCAGCCGGTCGTAGGGCGCATCCAGCAGCTCGTTCAGCACATAGTTGCTGCACGCGATCAGGGTCACGGCGATGACGCCAATCACGATGGGCGTCAGTCGTATCTGGCTCAACTGGCTGAGGTTTGGATGCATCAGGCTCAGCGCCACGACGATGCCGGGCAGCAGAAAGATGTTTTTGATGGAGTGGTCCAATCGCATGATCGCGATGTGGGCACGCAGCCTCACCCCAAAGGGTATGGGCGCTGCGATCTCGGTCTGGTGCGTGGTAATCACTGCGTTTTCCTGGGCTCGACTCGCCATAAAGTATTCGAATCCTAACAAAAATAGCCCAAAGCAGTCTTCATCTGTGGCAGCTTTTATTATCTCATTTTCAACCCAAAGCCCCGCCAGCCCTTATCGCAGCAGCAAAAAAGGCAGGTCGCCCCAGCCCGCAGCAGCAAAAACGCACGTCATCTCGACCGGACCCTGAGCGAAGTCGAAGGGGCAGTGGAGAGACCCCTGTATTTGCTTTTCGCTCTGTTCGGCAATCCCCATCGAGGGGTTCCGCCCTTTTGTTTAAGGCGAAATACAGGGGTCTCTCCACTACGCAACGGACATAAAACCGTCCGTTGCTCCGGTCGAGATGACGTGGTGGAGGGGAGAGATCCTCGGTGGCATCGGTGCAGATCGGTGTTAAGCTTCTCGGCCGCCACCACCCCACTATTGCCGCAACTCAACCACCGTAGCCCCTTGCCCACCCTCATTCTGCGGCGGTTCCGTAATAGTCGTGACATGCGGATGGCCGCGCAGATAATCGCGCAGCGTGCGCCGCAGCACGCCCATGCCGGTCCCGTGAACGATGCGAATACGCGGCAGCCCAGCCAGAAAAGCGCGGTCGAGAAACCGCTCCACCTCATCATGCGCCTCGTCCGCCGTGCGCCCAATCACGTTGATCTCCGACGACATATAGTCCGCGTCGTTGCTGGTCGAAACCGTGACGTTGCCGCGCTTCCGTGCAGCCTCCAGCGGCGTCACCACCTTCACCGACTCCACCCCGGCGATATCGTCGATTCCGGCGCGCATCTTCATCGGCCCAATCGAGACCTCAAAGGTCTTCGCATCGATCACGCGATCCACCCGCGCCTGCCTGCCCAGCGACTTCAGCTTCACCAGGTCCCCGACCTTGATGCCCTTGGGAAGATGTGGCTGCGCTGCCGCATCGTTCTTATCCGCGCCAGTATTGTGCGCGACGACGGTCGAATTGAACTGCTCCGAAAACTCCCGCCGCAGCCGCGCCAGCCGCCCCGCCGAGTCGCGTGCAATCTTTTGCGCAACCGTCTTGTCGTCGATGGCCTTCACCGTCTCGCGAATCTGATAGGCGAAGTCCTCCATCAGCGAACTCAGCTTGGCCTCAAGCTCCTTGGTGCGCGCCTTCTGCTCCACCCGTCCTTCGACCTCGACGCGCGCCTTCTCGCGGGAGAGCTCGCGCTCGCGCTGGCGAAGCGTCTCACGCTCACTGGTCGCTGCGGTGAGTTGATCGTGAAGCTGATCGAGAAACGCGCCGATGTCCGCCGTCTGCGTGGTCATCTGCGCTCGCGCCGCCGCGATGATCTCCGGCGAAAGCCCCAGCCGCGCAGCAATATTTAAACCAGCCGAAGCCCCCGGCACGCCCAGCCGCAACTCATACGTCGGCGTCAGCGTCTCCTGGTCGAAGCCCACCGCAGCATTCAGCACACCGCTATGGTTGGCCGCATAGACCTTCAGCGAAGTAAGGTGGGTCGTGATGCAGCACCAGACATTGGCCGCAAGAAAGTGCGCGGCCACAGCGACAGCCAGCGCAGCGCCTTCTTCCGGATCGGTCGCCGAGCCAAGCTCATCGAGCAGCACCAGCGACGATGCGGTGGCCTCCCGCGAGATGCGATCGAGATTCACCACATGCGCCGAGAAGCTCGAAAGATTGCGCTCAATCGACTGGGCATCGCCAATGTCCGCATAAACGCTGGTGAAAAGCGGCAGCTTCGCCTCCTCCGCCGGAACCGGAATCCCTGCCTGCGCCATCAACGACAGCAGCCCCAGCGTCTTCAGCGACACCGTCTTGCCACCCGTATTCGGCCCGCTGATGATGAGTTGCTTCGTCGCGGCAGGCAGAATAATCGTCAGCGGAACCGGCCTCGCCGCCTCGCCGCCGTCTTCCCTCGCCGCCGCTTGCATACGCAGCTCCAGCAAAGGATGCCGCGCCGCCGTCAGCGAAAGCGTCGCTTCCTCGCGCCCACTCTCTCCGCTCACGTCATCTCGACCGGAGCGAAGCGAAGTGGAGAGACCCCTGTATTTGTCGTCTGCCGTAAACACAGGACGAACGCACTCCAGCGTCTCTGCAAACCGCGCCCGCGCCACATGCGCCTCGACCTCGGCAAGAATGCAAGTCCCCAGATGAATCGCCGCCGCATGCTCGCCCAGCGCCCGCGTCATGGCAACGAGAATGCGGTGAATCTCTCTCTGCTCTTCGTCGAGCAGCCGCACCAGTTCATTGTTCTGCTCAATCGTCTCCAGCGGTTCCACAAACACTGTCTGCCCCGAAGAAGAAGAGCCATGCACCACGCCCGGAATTTTGCGCTTGAACTCCGCCTTCACCGGAATCACAAACCGCTCACCGCGAATCGTAATCAGATCGTCCTGCGTGCTTCCGCCATCGCTCAGCGCACGCAGGGACCGCCGCAGGCTCTCTTCAATCGCACGGTGTTGCCGCTCCATCGCGCGACGGATACGCCGCAACTCCGGCGAAGCGTCGTCATTCAAAGACCCGTCCGGTTCGATCTTTCCCCGCAGCATCCGCAGCAGCGGCGCAAAGTCATAGTCCACCAGCGCCGCCGACAGCGCCGCAATCCCCGGCCAGTTATACCGCGCCCCATTGGCAGGCGGATCGATCACGTTGCGCCACGCGGCTACGCGTTCGACCACGCCCAGCAGGTTCGCAATCTCCATGCCTTCAAGCGCCGCACCCTCGATGCGCGCCTGATCGAGCAGCGTCGTCGGATCGAACAGCCCGTGAAAATCAAAGCTGCCGCCGCCCGCCAGCATCTTCCGCATCTCTTCCGTCCGCTGCTGTTGTTGTTCAATCCAGGCAAGTTCCGCCGAAGGCTCCAGCGCCAACACCCAGGCGCGGCCCAGCGGAGAAAAGGTGCGGCCAGCAATTGCCTCGCGCAGGCGCGGCCACTCCAGCGCGGCAGCGCTCGCCTCAGGCAGCGGCGAAGGAACATTAGGAAGCAAATCAGACGAGGTCACGTTCTCTATGGTATCTACTATCGAAAACGCATATCGCAACCGCGCATGGAACCAACCGCAGCCACCCTGCGTAGCATAGGATGGAATCGTTACGGGCCCACCACCGGGAGGTGTCGAATGGTCTGTCAGGCATGTGGCAATCCAGTAGAGGCAGGAGTTCGTTTCTGCCCCCAATGCGGCACACCGATAGCCGCCGTCGCTGCTCCACCCTCAGCGTATCCGCCGCCGTCCCCCACCCCCTATCCCCCACCGTATCCCCATATGATGGCACCGCGCCTGCGCGTGCAGCGAAACCTGCAGATGCTCGGCATCCTGTGGTGCCTCTTCGGAGCCTACCGCGTCGTCAGCGGGCTGATCGCCATCTTCATCCTGCGCGTCGCCACCTTCCATAACTTCGGCAACGCAGGATGGCAGTGGGGCGGCCACGTCAGCCCGATGTGGATGGGGGTGCTGATCCCCATCATCACCATGGTCTCCATCCTGACCGCGTTCCTGGCCTTCCTCGTCGGCTTCGGCCTGCTCCGCCGCCGCTCCTGGGCGCGAGTCGTCGGCATCGTCGTCGCCATTCTGGCCCTGTTGAAGTTCCCCATCGGCACGGCGCTGGGCATCTACACTCTCTGGGTACTGGTCCCGTCAGAGTCTGCCATGGAGTACGAAGCCATCGCCGACCGCAGTTGAAAAACTTAACACCGATTCGCGCCGATGACACCGATTTAAAAACATAAGGCCACAACGAATCGACCGCGGATCAACACGGAGCATCGCGGATTTAAAACATTCAATCTTGATCCGTTTTATGTTTTATCCGTATCGCGTTTTTGTCTTTATCCGTGTTGATCCGCGCCAATCCGCGGTCGATCGTTTTTCATCGGTGTGATCGGTGTGATCGGTGTCAATCGGTGTTAAGCCTTCCCCTCCCGCATCGAAGGCGTCACGGACGTAAACTGTTGGCATGAACTTTCCCGCCACGCGCCTGCGCCGTCTGCGCCGCACCGACGCCATCCGGTCGCTCGTCCGCGAGACCCACCTGCACCCCGGCGCCTTCATCTACCCGCTCTTTATCTGCCCCGGCGAAGGCATCCGCAAAGAGATCAGCTCCATGCCCGGCTGCTTCAACCTCTCCCTCGACGAGGCGGTTAAGGAAGCCGAAACCTGCGCCGCGCTAGGCATCGGCGGGCTGTTACTCTTCGGCCTCCCCGCAGAAAAAGACGAGCAGGCCAGCGGAGCCTGGGCCGCCGACGGCATCGTGCAGACTGCTTTGCGCCACTTCAAGTCCAACCGCAAGCTCGACGCGCTGGTGCAGATCGCCGACGTCTGCCTCTGCGAGTACACCTCGCACGGCCACTGCGGCATCGTCGCGCGCGATGGCGACCATTATGAAGTCGAGAACGATTCCAGCGTAGCCCTCATCGCCAAAACCGCCGCCTCGCTCGCCGCTGCCGGTGCCGACATCGTCGCCCCCAGCGACATGATGGACGGCCACGTCGCCGCCATCCGCGCCGCGCTAGACTCGGGCGGCCACCAGCAGACGCCCATCCTCAGCTACGCCTCCAAGTTCTCCTCGGCCTTCTACGGCCCCTTCCGCGAGGCAGCCGACTCCGCCCCTCAGTTCGGCGACCGCCGCAGCTACCAGATGGACGGAGCCAACCTGCGCGAAGCCATGCGCGAGATCGACCAGGACATCGCCGAGGGCGCGGACATGCTGCTCATGAAGCCCGCCATGCCCTATCTCGACGTCATCCGCGCCGCCCGCGAACGCTTCGACCTGCCCATGGGCGCGTACCAGGTCTCGGGCGAATACTCCATGCTGCACGCGGCCTTCCAGCGCGGCTGGCTCGAACCCGAACGCGCCATGATGGAGTCCCTCCTCTCCATCCGCCGCGCCGGAGCCGACTTCATCGTCACCTACTTCGCCAAAGACGCAGCCAAACTGCTGGGCTGATTTAATCGAAAAGCAACCGTTTGCCAGAACGATGACGACTCCTGCTTTAGCCGCGTATCTCTGCGTGTAATCTGGAGCGACATTATGCCCAGCGAACCGGCACTCTTCGACAATCAACCCATCCGTCGTGTCTACGATGCATCAACCGATACCTGGTGGTTCTCGGTCGTAGACATCGTAAAGGTACTTACCCAGCAAACAGATACACGCAAAGCGGGCACCTATTGGAAGGTCTTGAAAAGTCGGCTTTCGAAGGAAGGAAGTCAACTGGTTACAAATTGTAACCAGTTGAAGTTGCTCGCGGAAGATGGGAAACAGCGGCTGACAGACTGCGCTACTGCAGAGACGATGCTGCGGCTTGTCCAGTCAGTTCCCAGCCCAAAAGCTGAGCCGATAAAGCTTTGGCTCGCAAAAGTTGGCTTCGAGCGCATGCAGGAACTTGCCGATCCTGCTCTTGCGGTGGACCGCGCCCGAGACACCTGGCAAAAGCAGGGACGCAGCGAGAGATGGATCTCCAGTCGGATGACAGGTCAGGAGACACGAAATAAACTGACCGATTATTGGGGTTCTCACGATGTCAAGCCGGGGCAGGAGTTTGCCATCTTGACCAATATCATCCATCAGGAGTGGACAGGCCTGACTATTAAAGATCATAAGGATCGCAAAGGTCTCAAATCACAAAACCTCCGAGATCATATGACCGAAGCTGAACTCATCTTTACTGCCTTGGCAGAATTGTCTACTCGACAAGTCGCACAAACCAATTCGGCAAGGGGAATGCCAGCAAATAAAAAAGCGGCAGTAACAGGTGGAGGCATCGCTAAGAGGGCACGTTTAGAGCTTGAGAAGGAGACTGGGCGCAAAGTCGTCTCGGCGGAAAACTATCTTCCACCGCGTAAGCAAAAGAAATCACTGAAGCCGTAAATTGTCTTGATTGTCTTGAGAAGCTATCTCCCAAAAAGCAACCCATTGATTCAATGATCGTTATTGCTGAGGAGTCTCAAAACTCCAACAAAACCGCATGTCAAGCCCATCGCACCCCGGCAAAAATGCATAACCAACCCAAATCCAACCACTTACCCCACAAAAATATTTCCCCAGAAACTGCAAAAGAGTTAGCCTCCATCTTCTAAACTGAAGTCAGTAGAGAAAAATCCCCAGGGCCCAGCATTATTTGCTGGGCCCTAACTCTTTCAGAGGCAATCTTTTATCTGTACATTGATTGCGACGTTGAGAAACCCCACGAAAGCGAGGCAAGTTTCTATGTGCGACTTCACCTATAGCGATGCCGGGTTCGACTTGACCAAACAGTTCGAGGGCCTGCGCCTCACCGCCTATCAGGACCAGGTCGGCGTCTGGACCGTCGGCTACGGCCACACCGGCGCCGAGGTCCATGGCGGCCTCCTCATCACCCAGGACCAGGCTGCCATCCTGCTCCACAGCGACGTCGCCGGAGCCGTCGCCTGCGTCAACCGCGCCGTCACCGCCAACATCACCCAATGCCACTTCGACGCTCTGGTCGACTTCGTCTTCAACCTCGGCTGCGGCCGTCTGCTCGGCTCCACCCTGCTGCGCCACGTCAACGCGGGCGAGTTCGACCTCGCCGCACCGCAGTTTCTCCTGTGGGACCACGCCGGAGGAGTCGTCGTCCAAGGCCTGCTGAAGCGCCGCCAGGCCGAGATGACCCTGTTTCAATCCATCGACTGATGCGGCAAAGGGGCGCATGCGACCGCATCTCACCGAACACATCTAATAGATAGATGAAGCTCCCTCAGACCACATCATCTCGACCGGAGCAGCAACCAGCGCACGTCGCCCCAACCGAAGCAGCAACAAAACGCACGTCCTCTCGACCAGAGCAGCAACAAAACCACGTCATCTCGACCGGAGCGAAGCGAAGTGGAGAGACCCCTGTATTTATCCCGTATCGAATCCGCACCATCAAAGGCGAAAATACAGGGGTCTCTCCACTACGGCGCGCGATAAAGCTGCGCGCCTCCGGTCGAGATGACGTAGGTTGGTGCAAAGAGAGCGCACCCCGGCCCCCGCGATTGCGATATTCGCCCGCACCCTACCGATAAACGGGCCGTCGCAACCCTCAGGGGTAAGATAAAGTGTTTGGCAAAACAGGAAACGGAGCAAACCCTTGGCAGATACGATTTATGACCTCGTAGTGATTGGCGGCGGACCGGCAGGTTACACCTGCGCCATCCGCGCCGGGCAGTATGGCCTCAAGACCGCACTGGTCGAGTCGACCGACAAGCTGGGCGGAACCTGCCTCCACGTCGGCTGCATTCCCACCAAGGCGATCCTCTTCGCCGCCGAGGTTTGGGACCACCTCAAGCACGCCGAGCAGTACGGCATCGACGGCGTCAGCCAGCCCAAGCTCAACTGGAAGAACGTGCTCGTGCGCAAGAACGAAATCATCACCAAGCACGCCAAGGGCCTCGACTTCCTGATGAAGAAGAACAAGGTCACCGTGGTGAACGGCTACGGTCGCCTCACTGGTCCCGCGAAGGAGGGCATCTTCTCCATCGAGGTCGACAAGGCCGGCAAAAAGGAGACCGTCAAGGCGAAGAAGGTCGTTCTCGCCACCGGCTCCGACGCGCGCATGTTGCCCGGCTACAAGGCCGATAGCACCATCCTCACCAACATCGAAGTCCTCTCCATCGACAGCCTGCCCAAGTCGCTGGTCGTCATCGGCTCGGGCGCGGTCGGCGTCGAGTTCGCGTCCATCTTCAAGAGCTTCGGCACCGACGTCACCATCATCGAGGCGCTGCCGCGCATGGTTCCTGTCGAAGACGAAGACGTCAGCAAGGAACTGCTCCGCCTCTACAAAAAGCGCGGCATCGACGTGCACCTCTCCGCCAAGGTCGACAAGATCGAGAAGACCAAAGACGGCGTCAACGTCCACTTCACCAAGTCCGACGGCAAGGGCGAAATCAAGTCCGCCGAGAAGGTTCTGGTCGCCGTAGGCCGCGCCCCGCGCACCACCGACGTCGGCCTCGACAAGACCAAGATCGCTCCCGACCGCGGCTTCATCCTCACCAACGAGTGGATGGAGACTACCGAGCCAGGCGTCTACGCCATCGGCGATATCGTCGCCGGCATGCCCCAGCTCGCACACGTCGGAGCCATGGCTGGCCTGGTCGTCGCGGCCAAACTCGCTGGCAAATACGCCCGCGCCATCAACCGTGGCCGCATCCCCGGCTGCACCTACTGCGACCCGCAGATCGGCAGCGTCGGCCTGACGGAAGCGAAGGCAAAGGAAGCGGGCTACCAGGTCAAGGTCGGCAAGTTCCCCTTCGTCGGCAACTCCAAGGCGACCATCCTCGACTCGCACGACGGCTTCGTCAAGGTCGTCTCGGACGCGAAGTACGGCGAGATCCTCGGTGTCCACATCATCGGCCCCAACGCCACCGAGCTGATCGCCGAGTGCGTCACCGCGCTCGAACTCGAAGCGACAGTCGAAGAGATGATGTTCACCATCCACGCCCACCCCACGCTCTCCGAAAGCCTGCTCGATGCATTCTCAAGCGTAGAAGGCATGGCCATCAACGTCTAAGCTTGAAACCCCATGGGGACAAAATGCCGGGTAATTTGTGGCATAATGTCCCTATGGCCCAGGCCGCAAAATCCCGCCCCCCCGCACGATTGATGGCGCGACTGCACTTCAATCTCGAGAGCGTCGAAGCCGGAGTTCCGGTGGACACCATGACCAGTTTCATCTCCGCCTCCGGCGTTGAGCTGAAGGACGTCTACGACATCGTCATTCCGGCGCGCACCCTCAAGCACCGCCGCTCTCGCCGCGAGTCGCTCTCTGCCGATGAATCGGACAAGCTTGCTCGCCTGGTGCGCATCTACGACCATGCGCTTCGCGTCTTCGATAACAAGGAAAAAGTCCTCTACTGGTTGAGCGAAGCCAAGAAGCGTTTCGACGGACGCACGCCGCTGCAGATGTTGCGCACCGAGCTTGGTGGCCGCATGGTGGAAGAGATGCTCGGCCAAATCGAATACGGCATGTTCGCCTGATCGCGGCTCGATAATGGATCTCTGGCGAATCAGTAAGTTCAACTCACTCTCAGGCGAAGGCGGTTTGCATTACGCCGCGCGCTGGCACACCGCTGGCAGCAGGATCGTTTACCTGGCAGAGTCCCCGGCTGGCGCCCTGATTGAATCTCTTGTTCACATGGAGCTCAACCAAAAAAGCTGGCCCGACTTCTATGACCTGATGCAGGTCGTGGCTCCCGATGGCACCCAGGTCGAGACGATTCGTGTGCCCGCAGAGAAGAAGTGGAAGGAATCTCTCGCCACGACCCGTGATTTAGGCGATGAGTGGCTTCGTTCAAAACGAACCCCCCTGGCCCGCGTGCCCTCTGCCGTCATGCTCAATACGTGGAACGTTCTGCTGAATCCGGAACATCCCTCTGCGGCTCAAATAAAAGTCGTTCAAATTGCACGAGCACAGTTTGATCCAAGACTCTTTCCCAGGCTCCGTTAGCGAAGAAGAACTGATGTTCCTCCACCTCCTCCATCTCGGCCGCATCCCCTACGCGGAGGGCCTCGTCCTCCAGCAGCAGGTCATCGCCGCCCGCAAGCAGAACCTCATCGCCGACACGCTGCTCCTGCTCGAACACCCACCCGTCATCACGCTGGGCCGCAACGCCAGCCGCTCCAACATCGTTGCCAGCGACGAGTTCCTCGCCCAGCGCGGCATCGAGCTGCACGAGATCAACCGCGGCGGCGACGTCACTTACCACGGCCCCGGCCAGCTCGTCGGCTACCCCATCATCGATCTACGTGGCGATTTACCGGGAAAAAGAGGTCCGCATCTAGGCCCTGTCGACTACGTCCGCCTGCTCGAAGAGGTCCTCATCCGCACCTGCGGCGACTTCGGTGTTATGGCCCAGCGCATCCCCAAACGCACCGGCGTCTGGACGATGGCGGGCGGCAGCATTCAGGAGAAAAAAGTCGCCGCCATCGGCGTCCACGTCTCGCAGGGCGTCACCTCGCACGGCTTCGCGCTCAACGTCACCACCGACCTCCGCGACTTCGACTGGATCATCCCCTGCGGCATCACCGACCGCCAGGTCACCAGCCTCGAGATCGAGGCCGACGACGACCACCAGCCCACCATGGCCACCGCCCTCAACTCCACCGCCCGCAACTTTGGTCGCATCTTCAACCGCCAAATCCTCTGGAGCGAATCACTCGACGAAATCCTGCATCAAAAATCCATATCGGAATAGAAAAGCACGAAGCCGCAAAAACGCACTTCATCTCAACCGGACCAGCAAAATTTACGTCATCTCGACCGGAGCGAAGCGAAGTGGAGAGACCCCTGTATTTCGCCGTTCGCTCCGCCGACCCAGCTCGGGTGCCCCATCCATCGCAGCTTTACCGCGATGGGTGGGATTCAAAGACCTCTCCCCACCCACAAACCCCTCCACCCCAACCGGTGCGGATACCGTCAACCAGGCACCGATTATCGGCTAAACCTGCCAGTTTTCAACACGCCGTCTTATAATCCAAAGTTGCGCGACCCTATAACCAGCGCCAGGTAACACCATAAGGATCCTTCATGCCGACTGACGTAGTTATGCCCCAGATGGGCGAATCCATCACCGAAGGCACCATCACCAAGTGGCTCAAGAAGCCCGGCGACACCATCCAGCGCGACGAACCGCTCTTTGAGATCTCGACCGACAAGGTCGACGCCGAAATTCCCTCGCCCGTCGCCGGAACCCTCTCTGAAATCAAGGTCGCCGAAGGCGCGACCGTCCAGATCAACACCGTCGTCGCCACCATCGCCGAAAGCGGTGCTGCTTCGACTCCTGCTCCTGCCGTGCAGCCCGCAAAGGCCGAAACTGCCGCTGCTGCACCCGCCGCCGCAACCCCGGCTCCCGCTGCCGAGGCCCCTGCTGCCGCTGGCCCCGGTACCGAGGTCCTGATGCCCCAGATGGGCGAGTCCATCACCGAAGGCACCATCACCAAGTGGCTCAAAAAGGTCGGCGACACCGTCCAGCGCGACGAGCCTATCTTTGAAATTTCCACCGACAAGGTTGACGCCGAGATTCCCTCGCCCGTCGCCGGAACCCTCTCCGAGATCAAGGTCGCCGAAGGCGCGACCGTCACCATCAACACCGTCGTCGCCATCATCGGCGGAGCCGCTGGCAAGTCCGCTCCCGCCGCCGCTGCTCCAGCCGCAGCCCCGGCAGCCGCAACCCCCGCAGCCGCTCCTGCCGCTGCAGCCCCAGCAGCCTCAGCCTCGACCACCGACCACGTCCGCTCCTCGCCGCTCGTCCGCAAGATCGCCAAGGACAACAACGTCGATCTCACCCAGGTCCCCGGCACCGGCTCCGAAGGCCGCATCACCAAGACCGACATCCTCGGCCACCTCGAGGGAGGCGCCAAGCCCGCTGCTCCCGCCGCCTCTGCTCCCGCAGCAGCCAAGCCCGCAGCTCCCACCCCGCAGCCCGGCGAGCTCGTCCCCATGACCAAGATGCGCTCCATCATCGCGCAGCGCATGGTCGAATCCAAGCGCACCAGCCCGCACGTCCACACCGTCTTCAAGGTGGACATGACTCGCATCGTTCGCCTGCGCGAGAAAGAAAAGAACAAGTACGAGCAGCGCAACGGCGTGAAGCTGACCTACATGCCCTTCATCACCCGCGCCGCTATCAACGCGCTGCGCAAGCATCCGGTGGTCAATGCGTTCCTCGAAGGCGAGGCGATCCGCTACAACAAGAACATCAACATCGGCATCGCGGTCGCGCTCGACTGGGGCCTCATCGTTCCCGTCCTCAAGCAGACGGAGGAGAAAAACTTCCTCGGCATCGCGCGCGGCATCGTCGATGTGGCGGCGCGCGCCCGCAACAAGAAGCTCGCCCCCGACGAGATCTCGGGCGGCACCTTCACCCTCACCAACTCCGGCATCTTCGGCGAGCAGTTCGGCACCCCGATCATCAACCAGCCGCAGAGCGCCATCCTCGGCATCGGCGGCTTGAACAAGGAAGCCGAAGTCATCACCGACAAGGAAGGCAACGAATCCATCGCCATCCGTTCGATCCAGCGCTTCACGCTGGGCTTCGATCACCGCATCGTCGACGGCGCCGACGCCGGCAAATTCATGTCCGATTTCAAGGCCTACCTCGAAAACTGGAACGAAGACATCGGGTAAAGAAAAATCAGCAAAACAGGTAAAGAAAATCAGCAAAACAAAAGGGCAGGCTCGAATCAAAGAGTCTGCCCTTCTGCTTTTAAAGCCTCTTCAATCCCACCTCAACCGCACGTCATCTCGACCGGAGCGAAGCGAAGTGGAGAGACCCCTGTATTTCGCTTTTCATGTCAGCGGCACGGATGCAAATGCCTGGCAAACTTTGCCAATGCTGCAGCAGCGCCTTCGGCCGTATCCACGCCTATCGCTCATGCAAGTCAGGCAGCATCGTCTGATGCAGAATGCGCGATATCGTAATGCCATCCGCGCGGATGCGATAAAAACAACATGCCTGCCGCCTTCCATGCGGCGCAGTCCGGGACGAACGGCATTACAAGAACGGCCTATGGTGGGCGTCTCCGCAAGCTGCTGACAGAGCGTGCGTAGTCCTTCGATATAGCTCACCGCTTGCCGGAGCCCCCAGCGATCACGCGTGTAATTGGCAATCTCGTTGAGGTCCCGTTCCGCAAGCAGGGAAAGTGTATAGCCCGGCACGTTCAGCGTGCCCGGCCTTCATGATGGAGCCGCTCCAGTACGCGCCCAAATGGATCGCCGCTGGCGATTCCGCTGGCATCGCCTTCGTCAATGGCTGTTCTTAGTGCCTTGAGCTTCGCCCGCTGTTCCTGCTCTTCGCGCTCCAGTGTCCGCAGAGCGGCCCGCACAACCTCGCTGGCATTCTCATAGCGTCCGCTCTTCACCCGTGTTGCCACAAAGCGGTCCAGCTCAGCCGTCAGGTTCACGTTTCTGGTTGGCATAGAAGCCTCCTCGGCAACTCAATTTTAGCAGTCTGCAAGGAGTTGGCAAACTTTGCTAATGCTATAGAGCCTGTCCAAACACCAACCGCACGTCATCTCGACCGGACCCTGAGCGAAGTCGAAGGGGTAGTGGAGAGACCCCTGCATTTCGTTTTTCATGTCAGCGGCACGGATCCAAATGCCTGGCAAACTTTGTCAATGCGTTACAGCAGCGCCTTCGCCTTCAGCACCAACTCAACCGCCTCTTCCGCCGTCTTCCCCACAGCCGACAGATGCCCCATCTTCCGCCCCTTGCGCGGCTTGTGCTTCTCATACAGATGCAGCCTTACTCCCGGCACCGCCAACGCCGCATCAAACCGAGGCTCGCGCGCCGAGCCATCTGCGTTCAGCCAAACCTCGCCGAGCAGGTTCGCAATCGCCGCAGGCTGCACAATCTCCACCTCGCCCAGCGGCAGATCGCACACCGCGCGCACCAGTTGTTCGAACTGGCTGGTCACACAGGCGCGCTCACTCGCGTGATAGCTGTTATGCGGCCGCGGAGCCAGCTCATTCACCAGCAGCCGTCCGTCCTTGGTGCAGAACATCTCCACCGCCAGCACACCCTCAAGCTGAAAAGCGTCGGCAATCTCCTCGGCGAGCTTACGCGCCTCGGCCTCCATCGCGGCAGGCACGGGAGCAGGCATCGCGCTCCACGCCAGAATCTGTTCTTCGTGATGATTCCACGCCGTCGGAAAAACCTTAACCTCACCATTGGGAGCACGCGCCACCATCACAGAAATCTCGCGCTCCAACTCAATCGCCTTCTCGGCCACTCCCGGCCCTTCGCCCAGCGCAGCCCACGCGCCCCGCACCTCCTCAGCGGCAGAAGCACCCGCAGCAAACCCAACCTTGCCCTGCCCGCGCCCATCGTAGCCTCCGGTCGCGCTCTTGCAGAAACACCTGCCGCCAAGCTCGCCGATCGCGCTGCGCAACTCGTCCAGCGACCGCACCGCGCGATACTCGCCGATAGGAAAGCCGTTCCTGCGCAGCCAATCCTTCTGCTCAATCCTGTCCTGAATGATCGCGAGCATCGCGCCGCCCGGACGCACCGGCGCAAACTTCGACGCCGCCTCCATGCTCGCCGCCGCAATCTGTTCAATCTCGAGCGTGACCACATCGCATCCACGCGCCAGGTTCGCGGCCTCACGCGCATCGTCCCATCCCGCCTCGATGCAGCCGTCCACCACAAACCGCGCCGGGCAAGCCGGGTCCGGGTCGAGCACCACGATGCGATATCCCATCGCCCGCGCCGCCATCGCCGTCATGCGGCCAAGCTGCCCACCGCCAAAAATACCAATCGTAGCGCCGGGAAGGATCGGCTTCGCTGCACGCAAATTCCTCCGCGCCCCAGACAAGTTATCTTGCGAATCAGCCAAGCTCACGCGCCCGCCTCGTCTTCCCCAACCACCTGCGCCAACACCTCGTCGCGCCGCGCCGCACGCCACTCCACCAGCTTCACCCGCAGCGCCGGATCGGTCGTCGCCAGCATGGCGACCACCAGCAAACCCGCATTGGCAGCGCCCGCCGAGCCAATCGCCAACGTGGCGACAGGAATTCCCTTCGGCATCTGGACGATACTTAATAAGGAGTCCATTCCCTGCAACGCGGTCGCGGCAATCGGCACGCCCAGCACCGGAACCACGGTCTTCGCCGCCAGCATTCCCGGCAGATGCGCCGCCCCGCCCGCGCCCGCGATGATCGCGCGCAGCCCGCGTCCCACCGCCGCATCGGCATATTCAAACAACAGATCGGGCGTGCGATGCGCCGAGACCACACGTACTTCATGCGGCACGCCAAACTCTTTCAGCATCTCGACAGCGCTCTTCATCACCGCATAATCATTGCGGCTTCCCATCACGATTCCAACCAGAGGCTCGGCACTCATAGACCCCGATTATAAATACCTGGCACCGATTACAGCGATTTTAAAAACAAGGAAGCGACCGCGGATTACACGGATAAACGCGGATTCAAGACCCCATAGACCTGGCCTTGTTTGTTTTAATCCGTGTTAATCCGCGTAATCCGTGGTCGCCTGTTTTGTCTTCTCGGTGTCAGGTTTCTCCCGTCAGTGGCGAAAATAATCCACCACAATCTGCGCCATCGTCACCAGGCCACCCGCAGCCGTAAACAGCCCCTTCATCCGCTGCACACTACACTCATGCCGCTCCACGCGCCGCTCCAACTGCGTCAGCCGCCCCGGCTGCCCAATCCCCATCACCTGTTGCATCTGGCTCTTCAACACGCTCAGATCGGCCAGCACCTGTCCTTCAAACTCAGTCATCACGCCTCCTACGACCCCACCGGTAAATCTGTAAATACCGCACTCGAAAAGCGCGAATACACCGGCGGCGTCGAACCGTCGTACATTCGCACGTAGTAGCGCTCCACCTGAGCCTCACGCGGAATAGTGAAGTTACGCACCGCGCTACGCAGCACGAAATCCTGGTCCACGCCCGGCCCAAAGTCCCAATCACGCCGCCGCACCTCGAAGCCGCCACCAGCACGCGCAGCCATCCCGGCGTCTACCTGCAAGGCGGTGCCGGTCGCGCTCACAATTTGTAACTGTTGCAGGTTCATAAGCACATTGGCCGCCGCCGCCGCCGTCTGCGGCAGTAGAGCGTCCGCCGCAATCGCCTCCGACAACTTCAGCCCCAGCCCCTCGGCCCAGTCATTCGCAAACGCGATGCGATACGTCAGCACCTCCGGCCACGCCGCGCCATCGACGATCTCCACGCGCCGCGCCACCACACTCATCGTCGTGCCGCCACTCGCAATGGCCAGCACGTCCCCCGGCCAAACGTCCGCAGGATTCACCGCCGCGTACGTTCCCGCAACCGCCGCGGCACGACTGGTCGAAAAGCTCAGCACCGCCAGCGCCGCATTCTCGCAGTCCGCCGAGCTGCGCGCCGCAGGCGACACCACCTTGCCCAGCCACTGCGCCGTCCCCGGCATCCCGCCCGCAGCCTCGGCAGCAACGCTCGCCGCATTCTCCAGCCGCGCCACCGCCCTCTGCTCGCCGCGATACGTCACGGTTACCAGTTCGCCAGCAACCGGAACCCGCCCCGCTAAAAATGTAACCTTCCCGGTAGCAGATACGGTGCAGTCTACCCCTTCGCCTGCCGCGCCGATCAGCCGAGTGATCTTCGTTCCATTGGCCAGCGTGCTCACCACCCAGGCCGATCCCGTCTGCGTCAGCCTGCAATAGCCCATCGATCCAAAGAGCTGCACGCTGTTCACCGCGACAAAGCTGCAACTCGCCGCCGAGCTCGCCACCGCGCCGTCGTACAAAATCGTCGCTGGAGTATTCGAGGCCGCACCTAAATCCTGCGCCTCAAACACGACGCTCATCGGCGCCGAAACTACGCCGCCGCCAAACTCCTGCACGGTACCATCCACCATCGCATAGAAGCTTTGCAACACCCGTTGCGCCTCGACCGAATGCAGCCGCATGCGCAGCGTATAGGTATGTCCCGTCAACAGCGTCAGCGCCGTGCCAACCTCAGCCCCATTTACAAACGGCACCGCGAGGGTCGCGCCGCCGCTCTGGCGCACGTTGTAGCCCGCAAAGCAGTTCGCGCTCTCCACCGTGCCCGAGTACAGCCCACACACAATACCGGTGCTGCCCGCCGTCAGTTGCAGGCTGCCTGCCTCGATCACCAGCGTCCCGCCCAACTCCACCGCGTCGATTGCGGTCAACGTCGTCTGTCCATCGAAGCCGTTGCCACCCATCAGCGACAGCCCCGCCGCGCCGAACCCCAGGTGCGCTCCCGGATCGGTCAACTGCCACACCCGCGCATTGAACGCGCCTTCGTTGAAGCTGTCCGTCAGCAGGTTCGAAGAGTTGGCTGTCTTCTTCGGTCGAAACGGTGTCTGCGCCAGTTGAAAGACCGCAGTCGTTCCGTCTCCCGCAAACGTCTCGTTGATGTAAGCCGCAGGCTCTATCTCCCCGCTCAACGTCACATCATTGGCCAGCTCTTTCACCGACGCCGTCTTCAACGCCGCGATCTGCAACGTGCCATCTCCATCGCTCAAGATATGCGTCACCGCACCCGCAGGCTGCATACTCACCGCGCCGCCAAGCACGCGATACGCCGCGTAGGTCGCACTCGCAAGCTGCCCCGCATTCTCCGACCACGTCGATGTCTCCATCGGTTCGAAGACGCCAACCGCCCGTCCCTGCGCCACGCCTGTGGTTGTAAACAATCCAGCATCCACACGGTTGGTCAGCGTCGTCAGCAACGCGCCGCCTGCCTGCGCCAGGCCCGCGCCGCTCAACACCGACGCCTGCTTGTCCAGCAGCCACTCGTCGCTGACCGCGCTGAACGCATAGCGATACACCGGCCCCATCGTCGCCACGCCCGCATAGACGCGCTCCGGCTCAGTCGCAACGTAGCCTGTAAATAAAACCGCGCCCGCATCCGACGTCACCACCACGCGCCCACGACGCGCAGGCACAGTCGATCTGCTCGCGCTGACATCCAGCATCCCGCTACAAATCGAAGGCGCATTCAACACACGCTCAATCTTCAGCGGGCCGTCGGCAGCCACAGCATTGCTGTAGTCCACCGCGCCCGCGCCATCTAAATTGTCGATCGTGATCTTCACTGCGCCCCCTCGGTCGTCAGCGGAGCCAGCCCGCGCATCTGCCGCACCTCGTCCACCGTCAACACCCCGGCCTTCAACAGCGTCGTCTGTATTTGCACCTCTTCGCTCTCGTCCCTGCTTTCGAGATCGTTGAAGCAGAACTCGAACTCGCGCCATCCCAGCTTCTTCGCAAATAGATCGCGCGTGATGTGCTCGGCCAGCAGTTTCGCCACTGGAATGATGGCACTTTGAAACGCCTCATCCGCCATCTCGCCCGCAGTCGAGCGCGTCAAGCCCGTCTGCAATCCGAGCAGCATCGGTGGCAGTTCAAAGGCGTTGGCGATCAGGCGAATCAGCAGCTCCTGCCAGGCGATGCGCAGATCGGCATCGGTGCCACCGGCAAAGCGCAACACCTCGGGCTTCTGCTCGCAGCTCAACAACGGCACGCGGCCCGTGCCTTCAATCTCGTCCTGCCACCAGCGAATCAGGCGGTCATGCTGCTCGGGCGTGGCCTCGTTCAGCCACAGCGCGTACTGCACCACAGAGTTTGAGGCCAGCCGCCCGGCATAACGGTTCGCGCTCAGAAACTGGTTCACCGTCTCGAACGCAACCTCCAACCGCCCCAACCCAAACGGTGTATGCGTGCGCGGATTCAGCCGCAGATACATCAGCTCGTCATCGAGCAGAGGAATCAAACCCTCACGCCCCAACTGTCCCGTGGCCTGCGCATAGCGCGGCTTCGCCGGATCGCCGTCCCACTTGCTGTCAATCTGAATCGTCGCGCCATCGACCGGCCAAAGATGAAACGGCCGCGCTGCATCGCCGGTCGCCTCCATCTCCACCGCGCCAAACCCGCCAACGATCATGTCTTCGAGCACCTGCTCCCACAGCACGCGAAAGCTGTCGGCGGCGTTCGGCTCCTCGAGACAAAGCCGCAGCGCATTCAACCGCGCCGTCGCATCGGCAACGCTCGCCGCATCGTAGCCGCGACGCACGCGCACCTGCCAGTCCATGCTGGCGATCTTGTCCTTCACCACGTTGATCGCCCGCCGCACCACCGGCGTCTCCGCGAACTTGCGCAGGTTCGCGGGCGTGGGCTTGGGCAGCGCACTCTGCGCGTTGCGGCCAGCGGTGTTGTACGGGCTCAGAATCGAAGGCAGCATCGAGGTCTTGCGCTCCCCCACCCCTTTATCTACCACTGCCTCAACGCCCGCCAGCTTCTCCCATACATCCTTCACCATCGTCCGAACTCCCATGATTTACCTATCTCTTTCCGTTGCAAAATAGCTGCTTCCCAAATCCTTTGTCGCCAAAAAGAAAAAGGCACAGCCCAGGGGCCATGCCTCGAATCAGAAAACAGCTGCTAGCTTTTAGCTCTTAGCCTTTAGCTAAAAGCTAACGGCTAATAGCTAAAAGCTGCGTTCTTCAAACTCTCAACTCCACGCGCGCCGTCTCTGCCACCCGCGCCAGATCGCTCACGGTCACGACGCGAATCTCCTCGCGCTCCATTGCCTCAACGCCAAAGCGATAACGCTCCATCGCTTCATCTTCTACATCCGAGACAGACCGCAGCGGCTCCACTACAGCCGTCAACTCCAGCTTCGCGCTCTCCACCCGCAGCACGCCCTCGCGCAACTGCGGAGCCGAATACGCCAACCCCTTAGCCGCTTCGACATCGTTCTCCAGCGACACCGCCTGGAACATCCGAATCACGCCATTCGGACGATAGCCGCAATCGATCTTCATCGGATCGCCCGGTCGCGTATACAGCGAAGCCGCAATCCGCTTTCGCATCAGCTCCCAAACCCCGGCGCGCTCAAACTCACTCCGCATCACGCCTGCAATGGCGGCGCGTCCCGTCCGCTGGCGCGAAACTTTCACCTTCAGCGGCTCGACGTACATCCGCATCAACTGCTCCAACTCAGCGGGCATACTCTCGGCCAGCGAAGCCCGCGCCTCGGAGATCTGCACCGAGTTCGACAGCGTATCCTGCAACAGCGCCAGCACTGGCTTGGGATCTTTCGGATCCCCCGCGCTCATCCGCAGCCGCTCGGCGATCTCTCCCTCGAGCGCCTCCAGCAAGCCTAGGTCGGCGTCCGCATCCATGCAGCGAACCCGGCTCCAGTCCCGCGTAAAACGCACCACCGCGCTCTCGGCCTTTGCTGCCTCGCGCAGCAGAACACCGATATTGGTAAACTCGCCCTTCACCACATCCGGCACATACCGAATCAGGAAGAACTCGCACGGCAACCGTTCCTTCAAAACTGCCTCCTCTAACTCTATCGACCCGGCGCAGCCACAAAACTACGCCATCTGCCCACTCGAATCCTGCAACAACTCACGTTATCTAGACCGAACCCAGCAACAATTCACGTCATCTCGACCGAAGCGAAGCGCAGTGGAGAGACCCCTGTATTTCGTCCTTGCTGTTCCCTGTACTTACGCTAGCAATCCATCTACCAATCCCTACATCACAAACTTACCTGCTCCACTCACCTCTGCAAACTGTCCTGGCACCACAATCCTGTTGCCCGTATCCCACAACGGGAACGGCTCCCGATTCGAATCCCGAAACGACGCGATCAACTCACGCACACGCGACCGCCGCCGCAGCATCTGCTCCATCAGCTGCTCGATCACCGCGGTGTCGCCGCCATACCACTCCGGCGGAACCGCCTCGGCGATCTCCCACAGCACTCCCGCATCCATCGACTCCACGCGGCTCAACCACGGCTCAAAGCTCTGCCACCCCGTCACCCGCGCATACACCTTGTTGCGCTGATAGACACCACGCAGCGGTGAGTCGGGAAACGTCCACTCGCCCGCGTTGAAGCAAAAGCCCTGGTCGATAAACGTGGCGCGATACTTCCGCTCTCGCGGCTTGCGCTCAAAGACTGCCTGACGTCCGTTGCAGTTGCCTGCCCATTTATCGATGCACAACATCCCGGCAAACTCCGCCAGGTTTCTTACCTCGTCCAACTGCTGTTCGGGCAGATAGTCCACCACCTGCCCCGGCATCAGTCCGCCTACAAACTGCGATCCAAATTGCAGACCCGCGACGTAGCGTTCGCGACCGCGCCCAAGTTCCACTTGCATCTCGAGCGTGTTTGCCACCAGCCACTCCGTTACCTCGACCACGTCGCTTGGCGGCACGGTCAGGCCGACGGCTGCGGCGAGGCGTGTGGCGATCAGCTCATTTGCCAGCACGCGCAGGTGCTGCGGATTGTTTTGGAACTTGACCACCCACAGCTTGCCGTCGGCCCCCAGCATCAACTGGCTCTGCG
>JBEPUY010000042.1:0-37085 GCA_041691255.1 Granulicella sp.
CCGTAGCCAGTGGCAAGCTTTCCGTCACCAGCAACTCGTCAGCAGGAGCGACAACGCTGGTTGCTCTGGCCGGTACCGGAATCGCTGCAGGTAACCCGCAGCTTGGTGTGAGCACAAGTTCTCTGAGCTTCGGAAGCGTGACGGTAGGTACTTCGGTGCAGGATCCTCTAACCCTGCGGTCGACCGGAACTTCGCCCGTGACGGTGAACTCAGCTGCCATTTCGGGCGCAGGGTTCAGGATCGCGGGCGGGAGTTTTCCGGTGACACTCAACCCCGGCCAGTCGGTGACGCTGATGGTTCAGTTTCAGCCAACAACCGCTGCCGTAGCCAGTGGCAAGCTTTCCGTCACCAGCAACTCGTCAGCAGGAGCGACAACAGTGGTGATGTTGTCTGGTACGGGGACAGCACCAGATCCAAAGCTAACGGCAAATGCAACCAGCGTGAACTTTGGCAGTGTAGCGGTAAACATGGCCACCACATCGAACCTGAGGCTGAACTCAACAGGAAGCACACCCGTGACTGTGAGCTCGGCTCAGGTCAAGGGGGAGGGATTTACCATCGTGGGCGGGAGCTTCCCGGCGACACTGAACCCAGGGCAGGCGCTATCCCTGCAGCTCCGGTTTCAGCCGGCAGTAGCCGGAGCTGCTACCGGGCAACTTACCATCACCAGCAACTCGCTCGGCGGCGGTTCCATAGTCGTGCCACTCAGCGGTTTGGCTACAGCTATTGCGCATGAGGTCGATCTAAGCTGGCTTCCTCCCGCCAGTTCGCCCGATCCCGTGGTCGGGTACAACATCTATCGATCGGTAAGCGGAGGAGGATTTGTGCGGCTCAATTCTGTCGTTTCTCTTCCGACAACCTATGTGGACAATACCGTTGTCAGTTCGGTCAGCTACGGTTATGTGGCGAAGAGCGTGGACGCAAGCGGGGTGGAAAGTATTGCCTCCAACGAATATCAGGTCACAATCCCATAGCCTGTTTAGAAAGGTCATATCGTACTGATTCAGTATTTACCTAAGCAGCTGGACCGATTCGATGATGTAGTCCTGCTCCGAATCAGTCAATTGGTGAAACAGGGGAAGAATGAGCCCGGAATCTGTCACTAACTCGGTCTGGGGCAAGCAGCTTTTCCAGCGTTCGGATCTGTAGGGCAGCTCCCTGTGGATCGCCATGATTGCTCGCCGGGTAGAAATATTCTTCTCCAGAAGTTGCTGCATGATCTTGTCACGCTTACTCTCAAAGCCTGCAATCAGCCTCACCATATAGGACTGGTAGTTGTGACGGCAATCGGAAGGAACGCTGGGGGTCATCAGCCAGGGAAGATGTCGCAGCGAACTTGTATAACGCTCCGCGAGATAACGCCTTCGATCGAGAAATTCCCGCAGACGTTCCAGTTGGGTGATGCCGATCGCGGCCTGCATATCTGTCATCCGGAAGTTGAAGCCTATCTCGTCGTACGTCTCGGTAGTTATCTGCGTCGCACTGTGCCGCGCAACGTCAGAGAGGCTCATTGCATGCTGTCTTATACGGCGAAGCCTCTCCGCAATCTTTGCGTCGCTCGTAGTGATCATTCCGCCCTCGCCCGTCGTGAGGATCTTTCTCGGATGAAAGCTGAAGCAGGCCAGAACTCCCAGCGGCGCACCGATGAGCCTCCCTTCATACTCCGCCCCAATGGCGCATGCGGCATCCTCTATTACAGCCAGACCATGCCTGGCTGCGACGGCAAGAATTTCATGCATGGCCGCAGGGAGACCAATCTGATGAACCACCAGGATCGCCTTCGTTCGCGGCGTGATGGCGTCTTCCATCCGTGCAGGATCAAGATTGTATGTTGCTGGATCGATATCGCAGAAGACCGGAGTAGCGCCTGTGTAAACAATGGCGTTCGCTGTCGCTATAAACGAGAGACTCGGGCAGATCACCTCATCCCCCGGACCTACACCGAGCGCGAGCAATCCCAGATGAAGTGCTGTGGTGCAGGAAGATACTGCTACAGCGTGCTCGCAACCAATGTATCGAGAAAACCTGGTTTCGAACTCGGCGACCCGCGGTCCCTGCGTAACCCAGCCTGAACGAAGTACATCGATCACGGCCTGCTCTTCCTCCGCGCCAAGGTAGGGACGAGCAACGGGAATCGCACATGAAGCAGGAGCAGATAAGAGGCTCACGCTGCACCCCCTAATACGGCAACTGATTCCGTTCGTGCCAGATTGTGCCATTCAAGAAGTGACCTCAGGCCCGACTCCAGATCCACCTTCGCCGTGAACCCAAGCATCCTCTCGGCCTTTTCCGTGCTCGCGCGACGCGCCTGAACGTTATTGACCTTTCGCGCAGCCACATAATCTGGCTTGAGATTGGATCCGGTAACTTTGAGGAGCATGTCGCAGAGTTCCCGCAACGTAGTCTGCACGCCAGTCCCGACATTGAATACCTCGTCAGTGACATCGGAGACTAGTCCAGCAAGATTAGCCCGGGCTACATCTTCCACAAATACAAAGTCCATCGATTGCGAGCCATCCCCAAAGATCTTCGGTGCTTGCCCTGCCTCGATGGCGTCAATCCAGCGGATTAGAACCTCCGTGTAAACACCATCGATATCCATACGCGGCCCATAGATATTGAAGTAGCGAAAAGCAACATAGGGAAGGTTGAACATCTCGTACCAGGAACGGAGCATTTGTTCGTTTGCGATTTTGCCTGCTCCGTATAGGGTCCGATTATTGAATGGATGTGCCTCGTCCATAGGAAGATAAGACGGGTCGCCATAGACGGATGCGGAGGAGGCTGCCACCACCTTCTTCACCTTGTGGCGCACGGCGCTCTCAAGAACATTGGACATTCCTACCATCAGAACCTGGACCGCTTCACCTGGTGCCTCGGCGCAACGGGTAATTCTAAGTGCCGCCTCGTGGAAGACATAGTCGACGCCCGCGACTGCTTCGTCTACCAAATCCGCATCGCGAATGTCACCCTCGATCATTACGAGGCGGCCCGTCTTCTTTGCGGACTCCAAGTTACGGAGATTGCCGCGAACCAGGTTGTCCAGCACTCGGACTTCCGCCGCACCGGCCTCCAGCAGAAGGTCCGCCGTGGCACTTCCTACAAATCCCGCCCCTCCTGTTATGAGTATTTTTCTGCCTTGGATAGGATTCATTCGGTCCCCTTGAACCTGCTGCGTGTTAGTGGCCATATGGCCGTCATCTGTCATGCGCTCTTACGAAGCTGTGTGCATTTCCAAAGAGCAGCTATTCTTTACGTCTGCGAATGAGCCTGGCAGGCACCCCCGCCACAACTGCATAGTCAGGGACATCTTCGGTGACAACTGCACCGGCGCCGACGATGGAATGCGCTCCGACGCGGACTCCGGGCAGAATCGTCGCATTGGTGCCGATATCAGCGCCCTGCCCTATCACCACGGGCTCAATCATGAGTTCCGTCGAAATGATGGGCACGTCGACAGGCAGAGCCGTATGCGACGAGCCGAGAACCTTCGCGCCGGGACCCCAGCCGACATAGTCTTCGAGAACGAGGTTGCGTGCGTCAAAATACGCTTGCGGTCCGATCCATACATGATTTCCGATCCGACACGTGCCGTCGTAACGCCCCTGAATCATTGCTTGAGCACCGATGAAGACTCCATCCCCGAGCACCATGCTTTCGGGATGTTTTACGACTACTCCCGGCCCGATCTGCAGGGCGTGCCCGACGGTCTGGCACATGGCGCGAAAGAGGATGCGCCGAAGCTGTGACTCAAACGGGCTCTCGTCATTTCGATATCGGGAAAACATGGCGAGCAACTCGATGACGGTGTGCGACGCTTTCAAATGGGCCGCAAACTCCCACTCCCAGACCGGGTCCTCCATCACCTGCGCACTGCCGAACACTGCCGGCACGGATCGTCCCCGCGTAAGATTCTCATGTTCACGTTCAGCCAACATAGCAACTCTCCCGAACCTGCGTTGCAACTCTCTCTATCGCCCCGGACTCGATTCCCGGGTACATGGGCAGCGACAGAATCCGTTTTGTAAGCTTCTCGGTTACAGGAAAATCGCCCCTCTCGTAGCCGAGGGAACGATACGCCTCTTGAAAATGCAGCGGGGTTGGATAGTGCAGTCCTGATTCGATGCCTGCGCGGGACAGACTTTCACGAAGCGCGTCACGGTCGTCGGACTGCACAACATAGAGATGATAGACATGGCGGCCATAGTCCATCGCAGTCGGGGTCTTAATATCGGTGCCTCTGAGAGCCGCGTCATACTGAGCTGCCGCGCTGCGCCTCAGGTTATTCCACTGGTCAAGGTACTTCAGCTTCACAGAGAGGACTCCGCCCTGGATACCGTCCATGCGCATGTTAAGCCCAGGGAAGATATGCTCGTACCTCTTCGAGGACCCATGATCGCGCCACAGCCGAACTCGATTTGCAAGTTCAGCGTCATCCGTAGTCACTGCTCCACCCTCGCCGCAGGCGCCGAGATTCTTGCCCGGATAGAAACTAAAGCAACCCGCCGCACCGAATGCGCCTGCTTTGCGGCCCTTGTATTCTGCGCCGTGCGCCTGGCATGCATCCTCGATCACCGGGATACCGTGTTGCGATGCAATCTGGACGATAGGATCCATATCCGCCATCTGCCCATAGAGATCCACGGGAATGATGGCGCGCGTTCGAGGAGTAATCGCGCCCTCCAGAAGAGCAGGATCCATCGTGAAGGACACGGGATCGATATCGACAAAGACCGGCCGCGCGCCAACTGCAGTGATGGCCTCTGCAGTCGCGATAAAGGTATGCGGAACCGTGATGACCTCATCTCCCGGACCAACACCGAGCGAAGCCAGCGCTAATTGAAGTGCAGCGGTGCCGTTGCTGAGCGCAACACAGTGTTTCGTGCCGACGTAGGCCGCGAACTCCTGCTCGAATCTGTGGACCTCCGGCCCGAGCACGAAGCTTGATTCGCGGAGCACACGATCGAAGACCTCGCGAAGCTCTTCCTTGATCTCGCTGTGCAGTGATTTCAGGTCAACAAAGGGAATGATCACTTTTCCTCCAGCCTTCTCAGAATTCGAGCCGGGTTTCCTGCGACGATTGTCTTCGAGGGAACATCCCGCGTTACAACACTTCCGGCACCTACGATGGCGAACTCGCCGATGGTTATGCCACCAAGAATCGTGCAGCCGGTCCCGACCGAGGCGCCACGTCTCACAACCGTCCTTGAGACCTGCCAGTCCGCATCCGATTGCAACTGGCCGTTCGTGTTCGTGGCGCGGGGAAATTTATCGTTGATGAAGGAGACATTGTGACCAATGAATACCTCGTCTTCAATACTGACTCCCTCGCAGATGAAGGTGTGGCTCGAGATCTTTACATTGGCCCCGATCTCGGCATTCTTCTGAATCTCAACGAACGCACCGATTCTGCTGTCGTCACCGATGGAGCAGCCGTAAAGGTTTACGAATCCATAGATCGCCACGTTCGCTCCCAGCTTCACATCGGCCGCTATTCTGCTGAATTCTGGCGCGGAGCTACCCGACGGGAAGGCCAGCGAACCGGTGTCCTTTTCGGATAACCTGCCGGTTGTAGTCTCAACTGCAAGCATCATGCAGCTCCTCGTGCATACGCCGGGACTTCGGTCCCAAGATGGACAAGCCTCCCGCGCTGCTTCATGGAAAACGAGGCACTCTCGAGAATCCGAACAACTCTCAGTCCGGCTTGACCTCCTGTAATTGGTTCGGCACCACTCCCAATGCAATCGGCAAAGTGCTGAATTTCCACCTTGAGCGCCTCGGCGACGTCGAGTTGAGGAGCGAACATATCGCCCGAACGGTAGCCAACGAGCGCCTTGTACAGCGAGTCTGACTCGCCATTCAGCGTGATTCCCTTGTCGTATACCTTAACCTTCTCGCTCGGCTCCATGTCGTCGTAGACGATCATCTGTTTGTTGCCGCCAAGGAGTGTCCGTCGAACCTTCACCGGGGAAAGCCAGTTCACATTCACATGCCCGATCAGGTTGCCTTCGAAGAACATGGTGATGTACGCCAGATTTTCCGTGCCGCCAAAGACGTGATTGATTCCAGTCGCCGCCACTGCACACGGCGAGACCGGAAGAATGTAATCCATAATGGCAAGATCGTGAACCGCCAGGTCCCAGATAACATCGACATCCCGCTGGAATAGCCCGAGATTGATACGCGTCGAGTCGTAGTAGAGAATGTCTCCTATATTTCCGGAATCCACGATAGCCTTGATCTTCCGGACAGCACCGGTGTACACGAACGTATGATCCACCAGAAGAGTGAGCTTGCGGCGATCTGCCTCATCGATTAGTTGCAGAGCCTCTTCGGAGGTCGATGTCATCGGTTTTTCAACCATCACATGTTTGCCGCACCGAAGAGCCTTCAACGCAAGCTCATAATGCGTGTGGACCGGAGTCGCAATCGCTACCGCATCGATCTTTGGATTATTGAGTAAGTCATTGAAGTCGGTGGTCACCTCCACCGACGGGTAGCGCAGCTTAACCTGCTCCAGCCGCTCCTGTCGCATATCGCTGACCGCAATGACTTGCGTGTCCGGTACTTCGAACATATTGCGGACCAGGTTCGGGCCCCAGTATCCGTACCCTATAACTCCTATGTTGATCACGCTTCCTCCTTGCTGTACGGGAACTCAGGACTACTGCGTAGTCGGGCATCACCCTGACCAGGTGTGGCTCTACCGCAGTGATGTGTTCTCAGCAAAACTGCTGATTGCACGTTGATGACCAAATTGTCCATAGAATCCTGGTGCACGGGAGGAACGTCCTCGCGTGCACCGGTCCAGTCCGAAAATATCAGCGCCACCATACATGCACGCACACTATCCAGAACAACCTGAAACGTGCATACCCACACGGGAGTTTCGGCTTGCAGCAGCTGACGGGTTGCAAACCACTGCAACTATTCCCGAACTCTTGCATACAATTGCACGCTTATGGCTGCTGTCGGCGGGGCGCAGGGCTTAGAGCCATGAACTTACGGATGGCAATAATGGCATTGCCCGATGACTATCGCTAAGCTACGGTGGCTTCAAGCACACGTATCTTCAGTTTGGCTATGAACTTGCTTCTTTAGTGAAGTTCAAGCCGGTGCTCTATGTTTTCTAAATCATCAATTCGACCATTCATCGTCCTCGCGGGGTTCGTACTCTGTCTGCCGGGAAGTCGCGCTCAAACCGTCGCTCGTGTCCAGCCTGTCTCCTCACCAACTGAAGGGAGCGTTCCTTCAGGAGCCGTCGCGGCAGGGGATGCTCGCACCACCGCTGGCTCCTCTCAATACGCACTCGGTGCCGCAGATGTAATTCACGTCAGTGTATGGAAGAGCCCCGATCTCTCGCAGACCGTCACCGTAGGTCCCGATGGATTTGTGTCGTTGCCCCTCCTGGGCGATGTACATGCCGCCGGCCTGACAACCAATAAGCTCGCGCAAGATCTCAGCTCAAAGCTGAGCGCCTACGTCGTCAGCGCTCAAGTCACCGTCAGCGTCGTAGAGATCCGTAGCCGGCTGGTCTTCGTGACCGGGCAGGTCGGCAAGCCTGGAGCATATTCCCTGATCGCGCCGATCACTGTCCTACAGCTGATCGCGCAGGCAGGAGGACTGAATACGTACGCCAATCGTAAGAGCATCCTGATCCTTAGAACAGTGAACTCGAAGGTCCAAAGACTCCGGTTCAACTACACCAGCGCTCTCCGTGGTGACATGAAGCAGAACATTAACCTTCAACCTGGCGATACCGTCGTCATCCCTTAGGAAGGCCATGAACAAGATGCGATGCTTCCGTCTCGTCGCCGTGTTGTTCACCGGCCTCATGGCTAGGACTTTGCCGGCTCAGACGACGAGCGACAATTCCTGGGATAGCACAGCGCCATCTTCTCCCAGCTCGTCTGCGGTGCCTGCTGACGATACGAGTTCGAGCGCAATTGAGAACCAACAGACGCGCTTTGCGGCCGCGCTGGATGGTACAGGTCTGATATCTCTCGACAGCAGCGCTCCCAACCACCTGCTACTTGGAGCGACTCTCTCCGGTGGATGGGACAGCAATCCCGATGTTCTACGAAATGGTGATGCATCGCGGTTCTATACGATCAGCCCCTATTTCGCAATTCAGGCAAATAGACCGAAGAGCCAATACCTTCTCCAGTACCAGATCACGGCGACGGGATATAACTCAAGCTACTCCGGGCAGACCCTGAATGTAGCTTCAGCTCGCATCATTGAGAATCCGACTGAGCGCTGGAATCTGGATTTTGAGGCCAAGGGCAGCTATGGGCAGGACGCGATCCGATTTATGGGCGCCCAGCAGACTGTCGCTGTAGGACAAGTTCCGGGGACCGGGCCCAACTCGGCTTCCTATCTCACAAACGCCGGCAGCGCAACCTACGTTAGCGCCAGCCTCGACTCAACTTATCGGATGTCCGCCCGGAACAGTCTGCAGTTCCAGCTCGCAAACGCTTTGAGCCGCTATACGGGCTATCTGGGAAGCAACAGTATCGCCACTGCCAATATCAGCTTCGCTCGAGATCTCTCCCCCACCTTGGGAACCTCCATCTATGAGCAGACCTCACATTACTATGGGGCGCTTCATTGTGAGAGCTTCGGCGGTGGGGTTGGAATCCGGTGGAAGCCGGGAGAAAGCACCTCGATCGCCCTGAGCGGTGGCCCGCAGTTCGATACCCGAAAATGCGGCATCCAGCAGGGTTTCGCTTATAGCCTGTCCATGGGTACAAGCCTGTCCGGAAAGTCTCAGATGTACGTGCTGTCGGGGCGGCAACCAGCTACATCCTATCTCGGACCTGGACTGTGGCAGGAGAGCGTATCCGGCGGCTATCAACGCCAGCTCACGCGTGTAGGTGCCATAAGCTTCGATGTCGGCTATCTCCGCAGCGACGCCGTGAAGGCTGTCGATTCCTATAAGGCAACTTATTTCGATTGTGTCTACACCTATGCTCTGAATCACGGATTGCGTGGCACCTACACCTATCGGGGATACATCGGCGGCTCGGGAGGATCACGCATCGACCGCAACCTCGTTATGTTTTCACTGGATTGGGCTCCTGGCCGGGCCCTTTCCTTCATCAGGTAAATTCGACGCAGATACGGAGATCAGGACAGCATGACCGGAGCGCAGCGATGAACAAAGTTCAGACTCGTCAGAAGAATTCGTCCGTATCGATAAGCCATCTGATCATGGTGGTGAAGCAGCACGCCCATCCAGTCTTTTTGTCTTCGCTTCTGCTTTCCGTTTGCGGCATCGCGGGAGTATCTCTACTGCCGAACGTCTATCGCGCGACCACAACCATCCTTGTTGATCCACAGAAAATTCCCGAGAAGTACGTTACATCGACCGTAACCACAGACCCGAATGCACGGATGAACACCCTTACCCAGCAGGTGCTGAGCGCGTCGCGGCTGCAGGAGATCATCGATAAGGACAACCTGTACCCTGAGATGCGAAAGACAAAGTCCAGAGAAGAAATACTGGACTTCATGCGGGCTAAGACCAAGATCGAAATCAAACAGAGTCCTGAACCCGAGCAGGGCCTCGGCAGCTTCAGCATTGCCTACGAAGACCGGGACCGCATGATGGTTGCGCTGATCACCAATCAGCTTGCCTCCAGTTTCATCGACTGGAATCTCAAAGCGCGACAGATGCAGGCACTCGGAACCACGCAGTTTCTCTCAGTCGAGTTGCAAAAGGCCAAGGAGAGCCTCGAAGCCCAGGAGAGTCAACTTGAGTCTTTCAGGATGAAGCACTCCGGAGCAACACCGGACGAGCTCAACGGTAACCTCCAAGCTCTCTCCCGCCTGCAGGCAAGCACCCAATCGAACATGGACGCAATCAGTCGTCTCGATCAGGAAAGGATCCTGCTCACCCATTCGGGTTCTTCCGATCCGCAGGCGGTTCCCTCATCAGATCGCGAGCGGGCTCTTCAGGAAAAACGTCGCCTTGAAAACCAGCAATGGATACTCAAGAGACAGTTCACCGACACCTATCCTGACGTTATTGCCGTCAATCAGGAACTAAAGGCCATCAATGCGAGACTCGCAACGATGGCCGGCCCCGCACCAGGCTCCGCCGATAGCTACGATGAGAATACGCAGGTACGGCTCTCCCTGATCGACAAGGATATGCAGCGTCACAAGCAGCAGCTTGCCGACCTTGATCGACAGATTCACGCGTATCAGTCGAAGGTCGATTCCGTTCCGATTCTCGAGACCCAATTGGCCGAACTTACCCGCAACTATGAAGCTTCTCGGCAGAACTACCAGTCGCTTCTCGATAAGACCTTTTCCGCGGGAATGTCAGCGGAACTAGAGCAAAAACAGCAGGCTGAGCGATTCACCGTCCTCGATCCGGCCAAGACGCCCGAAAAACCGATAAGTCCAAAACGTCTCCCCATCATGGCCGGGGTGCTTGTAGCCTGCTTCATTCTTCCTGCAAGCGCGGTCTTCGGGATTCACCTTCTTCGAGGTTTCATCGACTCGGAGTCTGAGGTGCGTGAGATGTTGCCTCCGGGAATTTCTGTTCTCGGGACTCTCCCTCCAATTAAGAGCAAATCCGATCTCATTCGCGGCAGGCTACTGATGGCGCAAACTGTCATCGTCTCACTCCTTGCATGCACGGCGCTCGTTGTCTTTCTCTTCAAAGTCAGGCCTATCCTATGAGTTCCACACTACTTCCATATACGAACGAGTCGGTCGCGGCGGGTATCCCTGTTCCAGCCACATCGGAGAGCCGTGTACTGACACTTGAACCCGGCCCGAGATCTCGCTTGGTCTTTCTGACCGATCCGGTCGGGCTTGCCGCGGAGCAGTACAAAATACTGCGCCGGCGGCTCATCAATCTTCGTCCGCAGGGTGGCGCGCTCCTCGTCACCAGCCCGGGTCCGGGAGAGGGCAAGACATTGACCTCGGTCAATCTTTGCTGGGCTCTCGCGGATGCCGGCCAGCGTACATGCCTGGTCGACCTGGACTTCAGGGCTCCCGGCGTTTCTCAGGCTTTGGGTTGCTCTACCGTCGAACACGGCGTCGAAGACGTACTCAACGGACGACGGAAGCTGCATCAGGCGGTGTGTCAGATCGCTGACACCCGGATGCATGTCCTTAGAGTTCGCAACCGCATGGATTCAGCCGGAAAACTCCTGTCCCCTTCCGTGATCGTTCCGATGCTCGCCGAACTGCGTTCCACCTTTTACTGGGTCATTCTCGATTTTGCTCCTGTCATTCCTATGGCGGATGTTGGCGAAGTATTGGCTCACGTCGACGGCGCGCTCCTTGTGATCCGCTCCGGAAAGACAGCCCGGAAGCTGATCTCTCCTTCTCTTGAGATCGTCGGGTCCAAACTCTGTGGTGTCATTCTGAACGACTCCCCCATCCAGGGAAGCGCCTATTACGGAGGCTACGGAAATAGTCGTGACTAAAGCTTCTCATCCTCGCACTCAAAGTCGATGCGCTAAGCAGCGCGTCTCGCAATCTATCCCGTGCCTCGAATTCATCTCCGAAATGAAGCTTCCGATCAGTGAAGTAAAGAACCCAATCTCTTCCTGTGTGAAGGCTGTTGGCGAGAGTTGTGCAGCCTACTGCATATGTTGGACTGCTCGACAGTTACTTATAGCTTTTTCTGCAGCCGTCCGATTTGGGACAGTAACTCCTCAAAACAGATTTTCGATGCCATCGATCGAATAGAAACCAATTCGTCGTCCTAAAGAAGTCAGAATTCTCGAATTTATTCTTAAACCATCACGAATCTTTAAAGAATTTTCTGAAGGCTAGCTCGTCCGGGAAAGATCTCTGCTCTTCCCGATAATTGAAATCTTCGGCTAACTGGAAGCACAGGAAGCCGCCTGATCTTGGCACTCTAATTGCTTATATGTTGGGAGTCACGATCAATACTTGTCTGACCCGTTAGATTTTTCCACAGTGGCTTACTGTAAGTCACCAGAGCGAAGCTTTGCGTTCTCGCACAAGAGAACCAGGAGTTGTCATGGGCTGTGTAGATAGTTTATTGCCCGATGTTGCGGACGACCATAAGCTGGATCATCCTCAATGGTACGCCGTCTACACGTATCCTCGCCACGAAAGGGCAGTTACCGAGCAACTCCAATCACAATCCCTGGTTGCTTACCTTCCTACACTTCTTACCGAAAGCGAATGGAAAGACCGTTCGGTCCGGCTCCATACTCCTGCATTCCCCAGCTATATATTTACGCAAATCAGCCTCGCCCAGCGAAGCAGGGTCCTGAGCGTATCGGGAGTAGTTCGTATCTTGTCCTTCAATGGCAAACCTGTGCCGATTGCAAACTCCGAGATCGAAGCACTCAAACTATGTCTTGATAGGGGTACCGCAATCGAGCGATGCCCCACTCTGGAGGTGGGGGACAGGGTTCGCGTGAGGTCCGGGATCCTCGAGGGCCTGATCGGTCAGATCTCACGCTGCAAGAAAGATCGCAGGTTCATCGTTCCTATCACCCTGATCCATCAGTCTGTCGCAATCGAGATCGACATGCAGTTGCTGGAGCCGCTGGATGAGTTTTCGCAACCTGCGAGCCAGTCGCAGCAAAGATCACTTCCCTGAAGCATCGGCACCTTCGCCGTTGAACGCGTCACATTCCGCTTTACCCGCCAGCATCCTTCTTCACGCCGTCTTCCAGTACCTTCGCACCTTTCATTCTTCCGATACGCCAAGGATTTCTCAATGAGTTCTCTCCGACCAGTTCTCTTGCCGTGGATACGCCAGTTCGGTACACCCAGGAACCAGACGGCAACTATCCAAATCCCATCCCGCCGCGAAGTGATCCAGGAGGCTACCTTTGTCCAGATGCTTCGCTTCGAGCGCCGCCGGACCGAACGCTCCGGCAAGCAACTGATGTTGGTGCTTATCAACAGTGAGCATTTCCGGGGTAAGGCAGGCTGCATCCTCATCAATAGTGTTGTCGTCGCCCTGGCCACTCGAATCAGAGAAACGGATGTCCTGGGATGGTATGAGCGAGACAAGACAATAGGCATCCTCATGACCGAGATAGGTAACGGTGATCCCGTGACCATCGAAACCATCATGAGCAAGATATCCCACGCGCTCGAGAACAACGTCACAATTGACAAGGCTCGACTTCTCACGATGACCTACCGCCTGTTTCCACACACCGAAGACATCCTCTCGGGGAAGCAGGCCAGAAACAGCTTCTACCCCGATCTATCCACACGCCACCCTCGTAATATGCAAACCGAGACGGCGAAGCGGCTTATGGATATCTTCGGCAGCCTCGTTGCTCTCATAGTATTTCTACCGGCCATCGTCGTGATTACCTTGCTGGTGAAATTGACCTCTGAAGGTCCCATCCTGTTCAGCCAGGAGCGCATAGGACAACACGGCAGACTATTCCGCTTCTTCAAGTTCCGGACCATGCACGTCAACAACGATTCGCAGATCCATCGAGAGTATGTGACGAAGCTCATTGCGGGAAAAGAAGACCCGAAGGCCAATGGAGGCATCTACAAGCTGGCCAATGACCCGCGCATAACACCGCTCGGACGTTTTCTGCGAAAGTCCAGCCTGGACGAGTTGCCGCAACTCTTCAACGTCTTGATGAGCGATATGTCGCTCGTAGGCCCTCGCCCCCCGCTTCCTTATGAGTACGAGCGATATCAGGTCTGGCACAAGCGCCGGGTCATGGAGTTGAAGCCCGGACTCACCGGACTCTGGCAGGTCAAAGGAAGATCCCGTACCACCTTCGACGAGATGGTGCGGATGGATCTCCGGTATGCCAACACAAAATCGCTCTGGACCGATTGCACGATCCTGCTCCAGACCCCGGCAGCGGTTCTCTCTGGCCGTGGGGCCCGCTGATCCGGTCAATGCACCACATTCCATTGCTCAGCGCTTTTGTCAGCCGCAACTATTTCATATACCTTTCCCATCTCTGTTTCAGACATTCTCGAACTACACCTGTGCAGATATGCCCCTGATCTCAGAAGAAGAAGAGCTTTCGGATCCTCTTGCTCTGGTTTCCACACCAGTATTCGAGCCGCCATCTCCGGCAAAGGGAACCTATGGCCAGATATTGAAGTCATCGGCCATCATTGGAGGCTCTTCTGTACTGAACATCGCAATTGGGATTGTTCGGACTAAGATCATGGCGCTGTTGCTCGGTCCCGCCGGATTTGGGATGCTGAGTTTATATGGGTCCATCGTGACGCTGACGCAGACGCTTGCTGGAATGGGTATCAATAGCAGCGGCGTCCGACAGATTGCTGAAGCGGCTGGCCAGCATGACGAAGATCGCATGCACCAAACCACTCTCGTCCTACGCCGCATCTCCATCCTGTTAGGTTTGCTTGGCGCCTCGTGCTTGATCGTCTTCTCTCGCCCGGCTTCGAGACTGACCTTCGGAACAAATCAGCACGCAGCTCAGATCTCAGCACTCTCTCTGGCGGTATTCTTCACCCTCGTTTCGGCAGGACAGGGCGCACTGATTCAGGGAATGAGGCGGATCGCTGACCTCGCAAAAATGGGAGTGATGGGGGCGCTCTTCGGAACCCTCATCAGCATCCCGCTCGTCTATTTCTTTCGCGATCGTGGGATCGTGCCTTCGCTGATCGCTGTGGCCGCAGTTACCTGCCTCGCATCCTGGCATTACAGCCGCAAGATCCATATCCCGAATATTCTCATTCGACCTTCGGTTGTGATGCGGGAGTCGACCGCTCTCCTCAAGCTTGGCTTCGCTTTCATGGCAAGCGGGTTGATGACCGTAGGCGTAGCCTATGTCGTCCGTATCATTGTATCTCGTAGAATCGGGCTGGACGCGACCGGGCTATATCAGGCGGCCTGGACTTTGGGCGGGCTCTATGTCGGCTTCATTCTCCAGGCCATGGGAGCCGACTTCTATCCCCGGCTGACCGCCTGCGCGAACGACCATCCTGTCTGCAATCGTCTCGTCAATGAGCAGGCCCATGTAGGTCTGCTGCTGGGGGGTCCAGGTGTCCTCGCGACCCTCACTTTCGCGCCGCTGGTCATTGGGCTCTTTTATAGCGCCAGGTTTGGAGCCGCGGTCGGGGTCCTCCGTTGGATATGTCTTGGCACGATCGTTCAAGTCGTCACTTGGCCCATGGGTTTCATCATCGTTGCAAAGGCGAAGCAGACCCTCTTCATCGCATGCGAACTGGCCTGGACGATCGTCAGCCTTGCGCTGGCGTGGATATGTATCAGCCGCTTCGGTCTCAACGGTGTCGGAATCGCTTTTTTCGGCTCATATATCTTTCACGGATTTCTCATCTATGGGGTAGTTCGAAAGATGAGCGGATTTTTCTGGTCTTCTGAAAACAAGCGCGCCGGGGCGCTCTTTCTCGTAGTGATAGCGGCCGTGTTCTCCGGGTTCTACCTCTTACCGTTCGCTTACGCTGAATGCTTTGGCGCGATCGCGACCCTCTTTAGTGCGGTCTATTCAACACGGCTTCTCGCGAAACTCGTATCTTCCGTCCCCATACCCAAACAGCTCAGGGGTCTCTTTATCCGCCTGGGTATTCTGCGCGGCACTCCGGCAACGGATTGATCCCAGCGAATCCTTCAGGCGTCGAGGCAAACATTCCCATGGACTCTCCGGATCTCTCCATCATTATCGTCAACTGGAAGTCGCGCGACTTTGTCCGAGAGTGTCTCGCGACCCTCTTCCGCAACAACGCCACATTAATCTACGAAGTCCTCGTCGTCGACAACGCCTCCTTCGACGGAATCGCCGAAATGCTCGCTTCCGAGTTCCCCCAAGTGACTTTCATCCAATGCGAGAACAACGTGGGCTTCGCCGGGGCCAATAATCTGGCATTCGGCCGTAGTCGCGGCCGCAACATCCTCTTCCTCAATCCAGATACCGAGGTTATCGGCAACGCCATCCAGACGCTGGTATCTGCGCTGGAAATCTTGCCGGATGCGGGAATGGTCGGTGCGCGCCTGCTTAACTCTGACCTCTCGCTGCAAACCACCTGCGTCACCTCTGCTCCCGGACTTCTGAACCAGACTCTGAGTTCCGATCTCCTTCGAACGGCTTTTCCCAAATGGAAGCTATGGGGAATGAGAGCGCTCTTTGAAAGCAGCAAGTATCCCGTGCAGGTAGAGGCCATTTCGGGAGCCTGTATGTTGGCGCGTCGCAGCGTGCTCAACCGTGTCGGCGCGTTCAGTACGCAGTACTTCATGTATGCAGAGGATATGGATCTCTGCGTAAAGATTACGCAAGCCGGTTCAGCCATCTACTATGTCCCCGAAGCGTCCGTCGTCCACCATGCAGGAGGAAGCAGCGTCAAATGTCAGGAGAGCGGCTTCAGCAGCCTTATGATTCGCGAGTCCCTGATGCGCTTCTTCGTGCTGCATCGCGGGAAAACTTATGCCGCCTTGTACAGAACAAGTCTCGTCTTCGCATCGGCTCTCCGGATTCTCCTCCTTCTCATTGCTTTCCCGGGACTATTTAGCCGGCGCGGTTTTTTCGGTGCAGTTCAGCCGCTGAGAAAGTGGTTAAATATTTTTCTCTGGTCTATCGGTCTGAAACCGTCGGTCATACCGCGCCCCCACGAGCAGCCGGGTGCCTCCGAAATCCGATGCGATATCACCGATGCTCCCGTTATTCATCAGCAATAAGTTTTTCCTTTTCGCTTCAGCTCCTGCTATCCGGCACGCTCGTACTTGAAGACAACCCATATGACCCTCATTGTCTGCATGCAGCTAACGATCGTCCTAAGCCTTGTCTATGCAGGCCGCCACAGGCTCGAGAATGCGCTCCCGGTCTTCTGCTTTTTCCTTGTGCTGATGCCGCTCGAAGCCCGCATAGTCGTTCCCGGCTTATTTGATCTCAACACCATGAGGATCTCGCTGCTGACCCTCCTCGTCCTGTACCTCACCAAAGGCGAGCCCGCCAGCAGCGAGCCTCTCCCCTTGAAGAACCTGATGTTCCTGCACATCTCCTGGGCCATACTCTCCACGCTCTATTCTCTCTCCGTCGCCACCAGCGCCAAGCAGTTGCTCTCACAGGTCATGGAGTTCTATCTTCTCTACTTTCTCCTGGTAAGGATCATCACCTCAGTCAAGACCATTCACAACATCCTGTTCGCCGTTTCAATGGCGATGAGCGTCTGCTGCATTCTGGCGATCTCCGAATCCTATGCGAACTGGAGTATCCTCAGGATCTTCCCCTCCAACCTCTGGATCACATACAACGGAGGTGTAGACCCGATCTATATCGAATGGGGTCGAGGTCTTAGGCTCCGGTCCACCTTTCCCCACCCGATCCTCTTCGGCGATGCACTCGCCATGAGCATCCCAATCACCCTTTACCTCCTCAGTATCTGGGAGCACCAGCGCAGGCGAATCCTGCTTTGGGCAGGTCTCATTCTCATGTTCTGGGCCATCTACAAGACCTCCAGCCGTGGCCCCTGGATCGCGACGGCACTGTGCTCTGTGCTCCTTTTTCTTCTCATTCGGAACCGGATCCGCAAATACATTCTCGCCATTGGTCTCGCTGCGATACTCGTTCTGGTGGCAAGGCCGGGCATCTGGTCTACCATCGATGGACTTTATTCCGCTTCTACCGACACCACGAATCCTGTCGGAACCTCTTACCTCTACCGCGACGCTCTCAATCACGCCGTCCGCGATGCTGTTGCCAAGAATCCCACACGCGCGCTGCTGGGTTATGGCCTCGGGACATTTCGCGAGCGTGGCCTCGAAATCAACTTCATGGGTCACGTCGGACGTTGGTTTACATGCGATAACAACTGGGCATCCTTTCTCTATGAAACCGGATACGTTGGCCTCTTCCTCATAGGCGCTCTTCTCTTCAAAGTTCTTTGGATCGCCTTTCAGAGCTATCGACATCTGCCAGAGCCGGAAAATCTTCTAGATGGCGTCCTCTGCATATGTCTCGCAGGCTTCTACTTCCTCCTGCTCAGCGTCGCCGGTTACAGCTGGGGACAACAAGGCTACATGGCATGGATCCTCATCTCTCTCGTCGTCAGCCACTCTCGTGTCGCCCTCGACGAAGGTTCCCTGGACAGTGAGTCCGAGAACCAGCTAGAAGACCAGCAGAATGTGTTTCCGGAGGAAGTATATGACTACTCAGCCGCATGATCTCCCGACCAAAGAGCCTATTCTCCGACCTGCTGCTGCCGCGCCGCGCCATCCCCTCACGGTCTGCATGCTCGCCTACGCCTTCTACGAGAGCGATACCCGCATCATGCAATATGCCGAAGCTCTCGCCCGCCGCGGCGACACCGTGGAGGTCATCGCATTGCGGCGGGATCGTTCCTTTCCAGAAGTCGAACTCCTCCGCGGAGTAAAGGTCTTCCGTATCCAGGAACGCACCGTAAATGAGAGGGGGCTTCTGACCTACGTCACCCGCATTCTGCGCTTTTTCCTGCGCTCCGCTCTCTTCCTCTATCGCAGGCAACGCGTCCGCTCCTGTGATCTTGTACACGTTCACAATGTGCCGGATTTCCTGGTCTTCGCCGCCCTCGCAGCAAAGCTCCAGCACATCCCCATCGTCCTCGATATCCACGACCTGCTTCCCGAGTTCTACGCCAGCAAGTTCAAGATTGCCCACGATACCGCCCTCTTCCGCATTCTCACCTTCATCGAGCGGTGTTCGGCAGGCTTTGCCACACATGTCATCATCGCCAACCATCTCTGGTGCGACCGCCTCGCTGCACGCTCCTCCCACCCCGGCAAATGCAGCGTCATTCGCAACCGGCCGGACCTGAGCATTTTTTCCGGCGAGGGCGGTTCCCCCCGCGCCGCACACTCTGGCCGGTTCCTCTTCACCTATCCCGGCTCTCTCAACTGGCACCAGGGCGTAGATGTCGCGATTCGCGCCTTTGCGAGTATTGCCGGCCGCATTCCCGACGCTGACTTTCACATCTACGGAGAAGGCGCGGCCAAACCCTCGCTCATCAGCCTGACCAATCAACTCGGAATGAATGAACGCATCTTCTTCCATGACTTCCTGCCCAGTCGCGAGATAGCCCGCGTCATGGCGGCTACTGATCTCGCCATCGAGCCCAAACGATCCATGTCCGCCTTCGGCAATGAAGCTCTTAGTACAAAGATTCTCGAGTTCATGTCTCTTGGCGTTCCCGTCATAGCCAGTCGCACCACGATCCATGCCTTCTATTACGGCCAGTCCATCATTCAGTACTACGACCACGATGACGAGTTTGCGCTGGCGGGGGAGATGCTTCGATTGAAGAACGACCCCGCCCTCCGCGCCCGCCTTGCCGAGAATGCCAGCCAGTATGCAAAAGAGAATACCTGGGACGCGTGCCAACAGGAATACCTCGACCTCGTTGATGTCCTTTCTGACGCACGTGTCACATACGCTTAGCCCTTGGAGCAATTATGACGAAGTACATCATCATCACACCTGCTCGCGATGAAGCAGACCACATTGAGCAGACCCTCTCTTCGGTCCCAAACCAAAGCATTCTGCCGGTTCAATGGATCCTCGTGAACGATGGCTCCCGCGATAGCACCGGCGAGATCATGGACCGCTACGAGCAGCAATATTCCTGGATTACCGTTTGCCATCGAAACGACCGCGGGTACCGCAACTCCGCAGGCGGAGAGGTAGATGCGTTCTACGACGGATTTTCCCGGATTGACAGTGACGACTGGGAGTTCGTCGTAAAACTGGACGGAGACCTCAGCTTCGCGCCTGACTATTTCGAGCAATGCTTTGCTGAATTTGCGAAGGACCCTCGACTTGGCATCGCCGGAGGCGGCATCTACCACGACTTGAACGGAGAGATCACACTCGAAAAAAGCCCTGTATTTCATGTTCGCGGAGCCACCAAGATCTACCGGCGGGAGTGCTGGAACGACCTCGGAGGTATCATGCGCGCGCCCGGCTGGGATACGGTGGACGACCTCAAGGCCAACATGCTCGGCTGGACGACACGTAGCTACCCGGCTCTTCGCGTCCTGCATCATCGCTTTACCGGCGCAGCGGATGGGGCTTGGAGAAACTCCATTAAGGATGGCCGCGCGAACTACATCACCGGCTACCATCCGCTCTTCATGCTAATGAAATGTGCTGCGCGCTTTGTAAAGCGGCCGCGCGTGGTCGGCTCCGTCGGCCTGATGTTTGGCTTTCTTGGTTGCTATTGGAAACGGACCCCTCGCGTGCAGGACCATAACCTGATCAGCTATACACGCAATCAGCAACTACGCCGCCTCCTGCTGCTCGACAGCATCTGGAAATAGCCCCAGAAACCCTGGGACACACACCACCACCCCGAGACATCCGCATGACCATATACAAACTGGATCCGCTCACCGACCCACGATGGCCAGAGTTCCTTTCCGCACATCCTGATTCCTCGGTCTTCCACACGGTCGGCTGGCTTAAGGCTCTCCGCCTCACCTACCAATATCGCCCCATCGCGTTCACGACCACGCAAAAGGGCCTCCTCTCGAACGCTTTCGTCTTCTGCGAAGTGCAGAGCTGGCTGACCGGTCGCCGCTTGATCTCGCTTCCTTTCTCCGATCATTGCCAGCCGCTCGCCGCAGGCAACGAACTCTCAGAGATTCTCGAGTACTTACATGAGAGCCGAAACGCGAAGCGTTGGAGATACATCGAGCTCCGGCCTGCGAAAAACGATAGCCTTTCCCCCGCTCAGCTTCATTACGCGAACAGCGAACACTTCAGCTTCCAAACCATCGATCTGCGCCCCGATCTCGCGAGCATCTATCAGCGTTTTCATCCCAGCTGCATCCGGCGAAAGATCAAGCGGGCGGAGCGCGAAGATCTCGTCTATGAAGCAGGCACCTCGGATGATCTGCTGCGAAAATTCGGGCACCTTCTTCTGCTTACTCGACGCCGCCACAAGCTACCACCCCAACCCGCCTCCTGGTTTCACAACATCGTCAGGTCGCTCAGTCCTGCAGCCACCATTCACCTCCTGTCCAAGGATTCCGTACCCATCGCCAGCATGTTGACTCTCACGCACAAAACAACTCTGGTCTACAAATACGGCTGCTCCAATGGGCAATTCAACCCGCTCGGAGGCGTCCCGCTCCTCTTTTGGAAGGTAATCCAGCAAGCCCGCGAAGCCGGTATAGACACATTTGATCTAGGACGCTCGGGCAACGAAGACCCTGGACTGATCGCCTTTAAGGAACATCTGGGGGCGGTGACTTCCTCGCTTACCTATCATCGCAGTCCCGCTCCTCATATCCAGGAAACGGCACTACCCAATAAGGTCTCTGTCTTGGCGCGGCAGGCCGTCTCTCGTCTTCCCGACCCACTATTCGCCGGAGTCGGCCAGCTACTCTATCGACACATCGCCTAGAGGCGCCCGCTCCGCCTGCGTCAACTTACCACGTGAACCCATGAATCAAGCTTTCCTCGAATACTACCGATGCCCCGATTCCTACGCGAAGTTCGCACTCGCCGGTGAAGAGGTTCACGCCCGACTCCCGGGCTATTTCACCTTCGGCCCAGGTCTCACGCTCTATGGCAGATCGGTTCTACCACCATGTGACGCGCCCAACGGCGAGTTGCTCGATGCGGCGTCGCACATCCGAATAGAAGGCGATACCTGCGTTCTCCCCTTCAATCCAACTGAAGTCGCCAGCAATCTCCGCTCCGAGCTCTATGCGAGCCGAATGCAACCATCAGCGTGGAAGCGTCTGACGCGAAAGATCTACTACGCGCTGCGGCCGCTCCTTCCAACTTCCATCCGCTGCCACCTGCAGCGAGTATCGTTGAAAGGTTGGGAGCAGAAGGTGTTTCCTCAATGGCCCGTGGATCGATCTGTCGATCGGATGTTCGACAAACTCATGGTGCTTGCGCTCAAAACCGTGCCGGGCCGGCGGATCCCATTCATCTGGTTCTGGCCGAAAGGCCATTCCAGCTGCGCCATCATGACGCATGATGTCGAAACCTCTGCCGGGCTGGCGTTCACTCCACAACTCATGGCTATGAATGCTTCCTTCAAGATTCCAGCTTCGTTCCAGTTGATCCCCGCTGCCCGGTACACCGTCACACAGGAGGCCCTGTCTGCTATCAAAGCGGAAGGCTTCGAAGTTAACGTCCACGACCTCACACACGATGGGCACCTCTTCGACAATCATGCGAGCTTTAAACAGGCGGCCCGGCAGATCAATCATTTCGCAGCCGGTTTCGGAGCCCGAGGCTTTCGTTCAGCCATCCTGTACCGCAACCAGGCGTGGTTCGGGAGCCTTCGCGTCTCCTACGACATGTCCGTCCCGAACGTTGCTCACCTGGATCCTCAGGCCGGGGGATGCTGCACGGTCCTGCCCTACTTCATCGGCGAAATCCTCGAACTTCCGGTCACGGCAACGCAGGACTACTCTCTCTTCCACATCCTGCAGAACTACTCGCAGGACTTGTGGCTCCAGCAGATCGCCCTCGTCCGCGAGCAGCATGGCATGCTCAACTTCATTGTTCACCCGGATTATATCAACACCGCCCCTGCCCGCAACTGCTACACCACACTGCTGGCGGAGCTCTCCCGTTTGCGCGCTGAGTCTGGACTCTGGATCCCGCTGCCCCGCGAGGTGGATACCTGGTGGCGCCAGAGAAACGCGATGACTCTCATACCTCACGGGTCGGGTTGGAAGATTGAAGGAGAAGGCTGCGATCGGGCTCACATTGCGTATGCCACCCTCCGCAACGATGAACTTACCTATGACTTCGAATGATCTCATGACGAACTCAATTACAAAACGTGCAGTCGGTCTCACGCGTGGAGTGGCATGGCTAGGTTTGTGCCTGGTACTCCTATGCCAGCACGCTTTCGCCGCGCACATCCTCTACATCGGTCAGCCCGGAGAGCAAGACGGCACTCGCCAGCAGATTTCCGCTGTGGCCGCATTCTACGGGCTCCAGGTGGACGATCTTGCATGGCAACATGGCCGCCCTGGGCCATTGGCGGCGCGCTCTTTGAACGAGCACACCCTCGTCGCCGTCGTCATTGCGGCTGATACGCTCCCTGCTCTCAGTCCTGAGCAGTCCTTCGCCCTGCTGCACAGCCGCCGCTCTGGCATGCCGCTGCTGATAGCGGGTATCAACGACAGCACTCCTCCTGCACTGCTCAAATACTGGTCCTCCGGATCTGTCACAGCTTGTCGCCGATCGCCTGTGGCGCACGTCCCGGGATACTACAAATTTGCAGGCGATGTCACACAACAGCTAAGCGGCTCTACTCTTCCCTTGGAACGACAGCAGGTTTTCTACCTCGATCTCTCTGGTGACGCTCAGCCCGTCGTCAATGCGAGCTTCGCAGGCTCTGCACTACCCGTTCTTGCGCGAACCGCCTCACCTCTTCGTAACGTATTCTTCGCGACCGAACAACCCAGCATCGACATCCCCCTTACTCCCGATCCTTACCGCCAGCAGAAGATCTTCGCAGCCTTAGCGTCTCCGATGATCTTCCTTCACTATGCAGCCGGCGAGTACGCCTGGCACAGTTCCGGGGCCTATGCCAACTTCACCATCGACGATCTCTGGCTGCGCGAACCTTACGGCCACGTAAGCTTTCCCGCCCTCCTCGAGCAGGCGCAGCGGCACGATTTCCATGCCACGATTGCCTTCATCCCCTGGAACTTCGACCGCAGCCAGCCCGCCGTCGCCGCGCTCTTCCGGAATCATCCCGACCGCCTCTCCATCTGCGTCCACGGCAACAACCACGTCCACCAGGAGTTCGGTCCCTTCAGCACACATCCTCTTGAGAAGCAGGCTCAGGATATGGAGCAAGCCCTCGCTCGCATGGTGAAATTTACGCAGCTCACAAAAATTGCTTACGACCCCGTCATGGTCTTCCCTCATTCGATCTCTCCTGCCGCGACCCTGGGCGCCCTCCACCGCGACAACTATCTCGCCACCGTCAATTCCCTCAACGTACCGTCTGACGCGGCCACGCCGCCCGGTCTCGACTTCGCACTCCGCACAGCTACTCTCCAGTTCTCCTCCTTTCCTAGCCTTCGTCGCTATTCCGCTGAGACCGACTTACCTCCATCCCAATTGGCCATCGATGCGTTTCTCGGCAATCCGATGCTGTTCTATGCCCACGAGAGCTTCTTCGCCTCCGGTATCGGAGCCTTCAACAAGACCGCCGACCTCGTCAACCGGCTTCAGCCCTCCACCCAATGGCGCAGCCTCGGTGACATCGTCCAGCATCTCTACCTCGAGAAGCTCCGCGACGACGGAAACATTGACATCCGCGCCCTCTCCGGCTCTATTCGCCTCCGAAATGACCAGACTCGCGATGCCACATTCTTCATCGATAAGCAGGAAGATTCCTCCATCTCTCCCATCGTCTTAGTGGATGGCCAACCCTTTCCCTTTCTCAGGACAGGAACACAACTGAATCTGCAGTTGCCCATCGCCGCAGGAACGACCCGGTTCGTCGAGATCAGATATCCGAGTTCCAGCAACATCGCCGCCATCGACATCTCCCGAAGGTCTCCAAAGACGACCGCCATTCGTCTGCTCTCCGACTTCCGCGACAATGCCGTCTCCGATACAAGACCCGGCCGTTGGTTCATCCGTTCCTATGTTAAGGACGGAAGCTACTGGAACGGTGCGTTCGCATTCCTGCTATTGCTTGCCATCCTCATCCTCGGCGTATATATCTTCTTGTACCGTCGAAAGTCGCGCACGGCATCGCCGCTTCCGCTCGCATGGCACGATGCGCCCGGCGATTAGTTCTCTTTACCGTTGCCTCTGAAACCTGTACTTGATAGACGATGTCAGTTCCGCAGTTGAGAATCTCGTATTTCTCCAGGAATCACCTCTCCGTTCAAGGAATCAACCATGCGAAAGCTCCTGCCCGTTTGCCTGATCCTGCTCCTCTCGTCCATCGCAACCCAGACTTTGGCCGCCGACTTCTACGTGCGAAAGGGAGCGACCGGAACCAACCGCGGAACTGACTGGGTAAACGCCTGGAATGAGCTCAGCCAGATCAACTTCACCACGTTGTCCTGCGGAGACACTGTCTGGATCGCTGGCGGAACGTATACCTCCGCACTCAAAGGCAACAAGTCCTGTACAGCCGGACACCTCCTCACCATCGCCCGAGTCCGATCAACCGACACCAACCCCGCCGCCGCGTCCGGCTGGAATTCTTCCTACGATAGCCAGGTCATCCTGCCCTACATCGACATCCCCGGCCCCTCCGCTTACATCACCATCAACGGACGCGTGCCGAATGGAATCCAGGTCCTCATCGACGGCTCCAGCGGCGACGGCATCGACGGCGGCAACGGGGTAGGCGACGGCGTCAACCAGCCCATTGACAACATCACCTTCACCTATATCGAGGTCTATGGTCCTCCCTGCGTAACAAATGGCAATTGCACCGACGGAGGCGTTATGGGCGTCAACATCATGCCATATTGCACGGTAGCCAATCGAACGCACCTTCTCTTCGACCACATGAGCGTCCATCGCACCGGCGAAGCCTTCCGCGGCTGTGGCTGGGACAACAGCATCGTTCAATACAGTCTCATCTACGACACCAACAACGACGGCCAGCAGCACGAAGACATCCTTTACTCCAATCCCCCCTATCAGAACGTCACCTGGCGCTATAACAGGATCTTCCAGTCTCCCAACGACGGCATCTTCTTCGAGTACGGACCCGGAGCCGTCAACTTCGCCTTCTACGGCAACGTCGTCTATCACTCCGGCGGCTGGCTCATATGCTTCAAGGCGGGATCGGGGGACACCTACGGTCCAGTCTTCATCTACAACAATGTCTTCGAGAACGACAACACCTTCGGGGACTACCAGCCAGCCTTTCTCGGCTTCTCCAACATGGCCAGCGGGAGCGAGGTAGCCAACAACGTCTTTGAGAACGTTTCTCCTAGCGCCGAAGATCCTCCTCCCAACCCCAACCACAACGCTTATACCCTCAGTGGTGCAAGCGATGGCGGTCCCGGCTCCTTCTACTACTCGCCTGGAAGCCTTGGGGCCAGCACTCTGTTCGTCAATGAATCTCCCGGCAACCCCATCGCGGCCGACTTCCACCTCACCGTCAAAGGAGTGGCAACGCTCGGCGCTGGCAAGGCTCTGCCCGCTCCCTACAATATCGATCCGGATGGAAATGTCCGTGGCGCGGGTGGCACCTGGGCCATAGGAGCCTTTCAACCCCCGTCTCAGACCCCAGCCCCTCCAACCAACCTGGGCGGCTCCGTTCGCTAAAGCAGAGTACCCGCTCTATCAGAAAGCTGTTGAAGAGTTGTCATTCTGGCAAAGCCAGGGTTCCGCGTCTCTCCGTCGATCAGCGTTGCACCTGGGAAATTCTGGCCGGCACGAAGCTTGTCAACGCTTATCCCTTCTCCACATCGTGTAATCCAGATTAGCTACAACACCTTCTCCATAGGACAGCCCGAATGCCCCTGCGGTCCCATCTCGATTCGCTGCGCTCACACATCCTGTGCTCAGCCTTCTCCCGTCCCGTCTCGCTCGGCGGCCAAGGACCTCTGGTGTCATTCTGCTTCGACGGCTTCCCCAGGACCGCATACACCGCCGGGGGAACTATCTTGAAAAGCTTCGGTGTCCACGGCACCTTCTACGCCACTCCTGGGCTCATCGACACGACCAACAGCCTCGGCGATCAGCTTACCCTTGACGACATTGATTCTCTTCTGGCCGACGGCCATGAGCTCGGCTGTCAGACCTTTAGCCATCTCTCCTGCCGGACCCTTCCTTTGTCCCTCTTCGAGCTCGAAGTCCTCAAAGCCCGTAAATTCCTCCGCGAACTGACCGATTACGATCCCTCCAACTTCGCCTATCCCCAAGGCCACATCTCGCTCCGGTGCAAGAGAAGACTCGGACCGCAGATGTCCACCTCCCGTGGGCTATGCGGCGGAATCAACAAACAAATCGCCGACCTCAATCTGCTTCGCGCCAACAGCCTTTATGGCGATCTCGATCAGATGGACCGCATCGAATCTCTCCTATCCCGCAACGTCAGCAGTCAGGGATGGCTCATCTTTCACACCGGCGATGTTCGCCGCAACCACTCCCCCTTCGGCTGCACCCCTGCGCTTCTGGACGGCACCTTGTTGCTCGCCATGAAGAAGGGTTGCCGTATCGCCTCCATCAAAGAAGCGATATCCACGCAAGACGCACCGGAGCATTCTCGGCAACGCTTTCCTCACACCACCACCCAGCTGTTGAACACCTGGAGATGAGACAAATCCGAATGAGCCTTCCCAAAGTCAGCTTCGTCGTTCCCTGTTACAACCTGGGGCATCTGCTCTCCGAGTGTCTGGCCTCCATCCTCTCGCAGACCTATACGAATTTTGAAATCCTCGTGATGGATGACCATTCCCCCGATGACACGGGACAGGTTGTCTCCACCTTCGCCGATAAGCGCGTTAAGTACATACGAAACCAAGAAAATCTAGGTAATCTCCGGAACTACAACAAGGGAATCGGGCTCTGCACGGGAGAATATATCTGGCTGATCTCTGCGGATGATTATCTGCGGCGTCCTTACATCCTCGAGCGATACATCAAAGTCATGGAAGCCAATCACAAGATTGGCTATGCTTTCTGCCCAGGGGTCAGCGTCGTCGAAGGACGGGAAGCAGGTGTCCTGCCATATTCGAGGTACGATGAAGCGGATCAAATCATCGACGGGCGGCGTTTCCTGAATCGGCTGCTGAAAAACAACTTTATCGTCGCGGCATCCGCACTTGTTCGCAGGGAATGCTATGAAAACATTGGGCGGTTTCCATTGACTCCCGGGATGGAGTGGAGCGGCGACTGGTATCTCTGGTGCGCCTTCGCGCTGACCTATGACGTCGCCTATTTTGCGGAAGCCATGGTCTGCTATCGTGCACACGCTTTGAGCATGACCACAACGCTTGCCCGGAAAGAGAATCTACACAAGTGTTCCGGAGGCGATCTTGCGGTGCCGCTGAAGATCCGCAGCCACGCCCGCGAGCTAGGATTCAATCAAGTCGAGCACGCATGCCTGCAGGCCATCGCAAACGAGTATGTCCAGCAGTGTAAGTCGAAGAAATATCAGTCCTCGGCCTGGTCGTTGAGTCTCCCCGCATTGGAAGCCTCGCTGCATGAAAATATCCACTCCGAAAAAGAAAGGGACTATATCCGTGCGCGAGTTTTTGATGGAATAGGGGACAGTCTCTGGGCCGGAGGAGAGCGTTCGCGGGCTCAAGCGTCGTATCTTGCGAGCGCAAAAATAGAGCCTCCCGCGGTCAAAGCGTATATCAAGTACCTGCTCGTCTCTCTGGGAGTACCGGGAAATTACGCAAGAACTCTTGGACGTTACTTTCGCGGCATCAGTGGCTGAACCCTCTCCGCATATGAACGAAAGCTTCTCCTATGAATAGTCCTACAGTCTCGGTTGTCATGAGCGTCTTCAACGGGGGCAGCTTCTTGTCCCAGGCCGTGGAAAGCATCCTTGGTCAGAGCTTCGAAGACTTCGAATTCATCATCGTGGATGACGGCTCAAACGATGCGTCGGCCTCAACCCTCGATGCATTTCAAAGCCACGACCCGCGCATACACGTTGTCCATCAGCAAAATATGGGCTTAGTCCATGCACTGAACCGCGGCTGCGCTCTCGCACGCGGCAAATACATTGCCCGGATGGATGCCGATGACGTCGCGCTTCCGGATCGCCTCGCATCCGAGGTCAACTTCCTCGAAAGCCATCCCGGGGTCGTCCTCGTAGGAGGTGCGGTCGACTTTATCGATGCGCGAGGCAACATGCTCCGCACTGCCAGATATCCTGCTGCCGATAAGACGATCAGGCGAGCACTCCTGGACAGCAGCGTGTTCTGGCATCCTACTGTTCTCTTTTCGAGGAAAGCCTTCATCTCGCTGGGAGGCTACAGGAGCGTTCCCGACGCCGAAGATTACGACCTCTGGCTAAGAATGGCGGAGGTTGGCGAACTGGCCAATCTGGCACAGGTGCTACTCCGATACAGGGTTCACGCTCAGCAGGTCTCCGTCCTTCGCTGCCGCACGCAGGCCCTCGGCACACTTGCTGCGAGGGCATCCGCAGCTTCACGACGAAGGGGTGATTGCGACCCGCTCCACACGATGCCGGAGATCACAGCGTCCGTCTTATCGGCCACGGGTATAAGCGATCAAAGCCTGCAGACAACGATCGCAAGAAGCTACCTCTCTTCCATTCGCAACATGTCGCTTCTGAGAGAGTATGGGTCTGCCCTCGGCATGCTCGAAGTCTTGCACTCTTCAGGATTTGAGCGTGCCGAACGCTGGGTGATCGCGGACTCCCATCTCTGCGCCGCGAAAATATATTGGTCGCAAACGAAGTACCTCCAGTGTTTGCGTAGCTGTATCGTCGCCGTAATCAAGCGCCCTGTCGTCCTGGGCCGCCCTTTCAAATCAGCAGTGCACGCAATGTTCGCAGCATTCGCAACTTAAGAATGCGAGACTCGAACTGCAGCCAGTCGGTCTTCGACCCGCATCCCTGTAATCCACCCGAGTGAATGGAAGGAAAGCAATGGCCCAAGTAGAAGAACAGTCCGTATTTCAATCGATGAGCCGCGCCAGAACCCAACTCGCCCGTCGCTTCCGCCAGATCCCCCAACTTCTGCGGACCGAGGGCTTCAGCGCCGTCTCCGACCGCATCCGGAGAGTCGCCGCCCAACGCCTCATGCCCGCCCGTGTGATCTCGCCTGTCCGTCGCGCCGACATCATAGCCGTCGACCTCTCCCGGCCCTTCCAATATTCCATCCCCCACTCTGACCCCGGACAGCCACTCATCGCCAACTGGGTCATCACTCCGCCGGCACTCGGCTCCGGAGGCCACACCACCCTCTTTCGCATGGTTCGCTATCTGGAAGCACACGGCTATCGCAACCGCATCTATTTCTACGATCCCTACGGCGGCGATCACCTGTACTACGAGTCCATCGTCCGCAACTACTATCACTTTTACGGCCCTGTCGCCAGCGTTGACCAGGGTATGGAAGATGCTCACATTGTCTTCGCCACCAGTTGGCCGACAGCCTATCCGGTCTTCAACTCGCATTGCGCAGGAAAGCGCTTCTACTTTGTCCAGGACTTCGAACCATTCTTCTATCCCGTTGGAAGCACCAGCTCCCTGGCCGAGAACACCTACCGCATGGGATTCCACGGCATCAGCATCGGCAATTGCTTCGTCGAAAAACTCGCCGACGAATTCGGCATGACTGTCGACACCTTCGACTTTGGCTGCGACATCTCGCAATACCGCCGCTCCCCCGACAGTCCACGCTCCGGAATCGTCTTCTATGCGCGCCGCGACAATGCGCGCCGCGGCCTGGAGCTCGGCCTTATGGCCCTCGAACTCTTTGCCGAACGCAATCCCGAAGTAGAAATCCACATCTATGGCGATACGGTCGGAAAACAGCCCTTCTCCTTCACCGATCACGGATGCCTCACCCCCAGCCAGCTCAACCTCCTCTATAACCGCTGCTACGCCGGACTCGGCCTCTCCTTCACGAATGTATCCCTGGTCCCCTTGGAGATGCTCGCCGCCGGATGCATTCCCGTCGTCAACGAAAGCACCTACGCTCACGCCGGCCTCAAAAATCCCTTCGTCGCCTACGCGTCTCCTTACCCACAGGCGCTCTCCGCGCAACTCGAAGCCGTCCTCGCCAACCAGGACTTTGATTTCCTCTCTTCCGCCGCGGCGGCCTCTGTCCACGCCACCACTTGGGAGGAAGCTGGAGCCGAGGTCGATCAAATCCTGCGCCGAGCCCTGTGCATTCGCGCTGAATCCACCCGCTAACTCGCCCCCTCCTTGCGAGAAACTCGATCTTCTGCTCCTGCAAGAGGTCCGGGCACGTAAAGTGCGTCGAGAGGGCATTCACTTTCAGAGTCTCCGCTACCTGTGTCGGGCCATCCCAGCGAATTGGCGGGCGAGACGATTCCATTGCGGGACATCCTATGTCGGAAGGTGCAGTCATACCAGATGTGACAGTCTCTGCACTATAGTATGCAAACGCGAACACATCCCCGCAGTAAAAGAACAATGTCGGGCTGCTCAGAACGGACAAAGACTTGTTTAGGTACAAGCATGCATCGTAGAAGTTGCAACGCAAATCATTTGGCATTCCGCTTGCTCTGAAAGTGATATGCAGCGTTGTCTCCGTACCGGGTGACCGTTCGCGATGTGATCTTCGCTCGAAGCAGTTTACATAGCTAAGCAAGGACACCTTGGTTGGAACTGCGCGGGCCTTTCGGATCGCGAGGATGTTATCTATTGCCTATCGCAATATCGGTTGTGCAAGTGCGGGCCGGCATTTCTTGGAGTACTCGTCCTGCTTCTGGCATGTGTATCGGGGCGAGCCCAAAGCCAATGCACCAGCCCCGCAAACTCAATTGTGGCTGAGAACTGCCTGCCAGGAAGTCCATCGAGCGAGTGGGATGTTGCTCCGGGGAGTGCCGGAGACCTCACGATCCAGGGCTTCGCCGACGCGATCAGCGTCAATCAGGGCGGTACGATCAACTTCAAGATCAATACACCGGCTTCGGCCTACACGATCGACATCTATCGTATGGGGTATTACGGCGGCAACGGGGCACGCAAGATCGCCACCATCACACCCTCCGCACACCTGCCTCAGGCCCAACCGGCCTGCCTGACCGATACAACCACAGGCTTGATCGATTGCGGGAACTGGGCGGTCTCAGCCTCATGGCAGGTGCCTCCGACCGCCACCTCCGGTGTTTATTTCGCCCATTTGATCCGCACCAGCACGGGGGGCGACAGTCACATCGTCTTCATAGTAAGAAATGATACGAGTCATTCCGCAATCCTGTATCAGACCGCGGATGAGAGCTGGCAAGCCTACAACTATTACGGCGCGGGAAGTTTATATGGTCAGTCACAACCTTCCTTCAACCTTGAAGGACGTTCCTACAAGGTCAGTTACAACCGTCCTTTCCTCACTCGCGGTTTCGCCCAGGAGTGGGCGACCTGGGTCTTCGGTGCTGAGTTTGCGATGATTCAGTGGCTCGAATCGAATGGCTATGACGTGACCTACTTCGCGGGTTTAGATGCCGATCGCAGCGGTACTCTCATCAAAAACCATAAGATCTATATGGATTCCGGCCATGACGAATACTGGACGGGGGCGCAGCGTGCCAATGTACAGGCAGCCCGCGACGCGGGTGTCAATCTCGCCTTCTTCAGCGGCAATACCATGTTCTGGAAGACGCGATGGGAAAACAGCATCGACGGCACCAACACGGCGAACCGTACTCTGGTCTGCTACAAGGAAACGCTCGCATTTGCAAAGATCGATCCCAAGGACCCACCTACCTGGACTGGGACGTTCCGCGATCCAAGCTTCAGTCCGCCGGCCGATGGGGGGAACCCGGAGAACTCTCTCACCGGAACTTTGTTCATGGTGAACGGCACGGGCTCCGACAATGACGGAAGCCTCCAGATCAAGGTTCCTGCCGCTGATGGAAAGATGCGATTCTGGCGCAATACTGCTGCGGCAAGCCTGGCGGCCGGTGCGACCTATACCCTTCCCAAGGGAACACTTGGTTATGAGTGGGACGTAGATGCCGTCAACGGCTTTCGCCCTGCTGGTGCGTTTGAACTTTCCACCACAACGTCTGCCTTGACTACGGACTATCTCCTCGACTACGGCGCAACCTATGGCGCCGGCAACGCGACCCATCATTTGATGTTGTATCGCGCGCCCAGTGGAGCTCTTGTCTTCAGCTCCGGCAGTGTCGATTGGGCATGGGGGTTGAACAGCAATCACGATAATCTGTTTGGCTTCACTAGCCCAGCGGCCGACCCTAACATGCAGCAGGCAATGGTCAATCTGTTCGCGGACATGGGGGTACAGCCAGCAAACCTGCAGCCCGGTATCACTCCAGCCAGCCAATCCACTGATACCGTGCCTCCGGTGTCCACGGTTGCCTTCCCGACCTCCGGCTCGACCATTAACACGGGCAGTTCCATCACGGTTACCGGCACGGCTAGCGACTCAGGCGGAGTTGTTGCCGGAGTCGAGTTCTCCTCCGATGGTGGAACAACATGGAATCCTGCGACAGGCAGAGCCAGTTGGAGTTACGTGTGGACGCCATCGGTCGTGGGCTCGTCGACGACGCTCATGAGCCGCGCCGTGGATGACAGCGGCAACCTCGAAAACCCGCTAAGCGGCGTCACGGTCAATGTAACTCCCCAGACCTGTCCCTGCACGATCTGGAACTCCTCCACGCTGCCAGCGACTCTCGACAGCGGAGATCCGAATGCGGTTGAGATCGGTGTTAAATTTCGGGCAGATTCGAACGGCTCTGTGATCGGGGTGCGCTTTTATAAATCGGCCACCAACACGGGCACTCACGTCGGTCATGTCTGGACCAGCTCTGGAACTCTGCTAGGCACTGCAACCTTCTCCGGAGAGAGCAGCTCTGGCTGGCAGCAGGTCAACTTCACATCCCCCATCGCGATCTCCGCAAACACCACCTACATTGTGTCGTACTACGCACCCCAAGGACACTACTCCGCAAACTCCTACTACTTCGCGCAATCCGGGGCCGATAACCCTCCACTGCATGCGCTGGAAAGCGGAGTGGATGGTCCAAACGGAGTCTATTTCTATCCCCCTTTGAATACGATCGGAGGATTCCCTTCGTCCAGCAGCGACTCGTCGAATTACTGGGTCGATGTCGTCTATACCTCCTCCAACACGTACAACATCAGCGGAACGATCTTCGGACCGGGAGGAGCGGGAGCCACAGTCAACCTGAGCGGGACCGAAGCATTTACGACGAGTGCAAGCGCATCGGGTAGCTATAGCTTCACCGGTGTCGTGAATGGCACGTACACAGTCGCGGCAGCGAACTCAGGAGTCACCTTCAGTCCTCCCAGCCAGTCGGTCACCGTCAATGGTGGGGTTGTTGCCGGCGTGAACTTCACTGCCGTAGTAACTAATCCGCTGAGCATCTCCGGCAACATCGCAGGTGGCGCCGGGGCTACGGTGAACCTTAGCGGCGGCGCTTCTTCTACCACAACTGCGGATCCGTCTGGGAACTACACCTTCGGAGGCCTGCTGAACGGCACCTACGCGGTGACTCCTGTCGAGACCGGCTCCATCTTTTCTCCAGGCACACAGAATGTCATTCTCTCCGGATCGAGTGCAACCGCCAACTTCCAGGCGCAGATCTGTAACTGCGTCTCCATCTGGCAGCCCACGACCACGCCCGCACTGATCGACAGCAATGACAGCACACCGGTCGAAATTGGCGTGAAGTTCCGAACGGACGGCCCCGGCCTCATTACGGCCCTGAGGTTCTACAAAGCCAGTACAAACGCGGGTGTTCATGTGGGGCATATCTGGAGTAGCTCCGGGGTGCTGCTTGGAACCGCGACTTTCAGTGGCGAAACAGGATCCGGTTGGCAGCAGGTAACTTTTCCCACGCCCGTTTCAGTGGCCGCGAACACCACCTACATCGCCTCTTACTATGCGCCCTCTGGACATTACTCCGCTGACACGAACTACTTTGCGACCACGGGAGTTGACGCGCCGCCGCTGCATGCCCTGGCTAACGGCGTAGACGGGCCAAACGGTGTGTACCTCTACACCTCCAACGCATCGGGAGGCTTTCCTACCGCCACCTACTCTTCCACGAACTACTGGGTAGATGTACTCTTTGCATCGAACCAGATCTATAGCATCAGCGGAACGGTAGCGGGCGCCCCAGGAGCATCGGTCTCACTCAGTGGATCCAGCGCAGCGACGACAACTGCAGATTCCTCCGGCAATTACAACTTCAACGTTTATTCCGGCTCTTATACGGTCACGCCGAGCCTGACGCAATTCGCTTTTAATCCCGGCAGTCAAAATGTGGCGATCTCTTCCGCAAGCGTCACCGGGGTGAACTTCACCGTTCCGCAGATGTGTCCCTGCGACACAATCTGGACGCCATCGACTCAGCCTGCCACAATCGATTCGGGTGACGCGCTGCCGTATGAGCTTGGAGTAACCTTCCGCACAGATACCGATGGCTACATCCTTGGCGTGCGCTTCTATAAGGCAGCAACGAACACGGGGACGCACATCGGTCATCTCTGGTTGCTCACCGGCACCGGTAATCCACTCACTTCAGCAACCTTCAGCAATGAAAGCACCTCTGGCTGGCAACAGGTCCTGTTCGCCAATCCTGTACCGGTCAGCGCCGGTTCTACTTACATCGCCTCCTACTTCGCGCCGGCAGGTCATTACTCTGCCAACTATTCTTATTTCACCAGCGTGGGTGCGGATAACGCTCCGTTGCACGCCTTGCAGTCCGGAGTCGACGGACTGAACGGCCTCTATTCTCAAGCTTCGACAAGTACCTTGCCCGCCAGCAGTTACAAAGATACGAATTATTGGGTCGATGTCATTTACGCAACTACCGGCACGCACAGTCTCGGGGGCGTAATCACCGGCACTGGAGCGGCAGGGGCGACTCTCATGCTGAGCGGGGCCGTGACCGCCACGACCACTGCAGACGCCTTTGGAAACTACAGCTTCAGCAGCCTCACGGACGGTGCGTATGTCGTTACTCCCAGCCAGTCCGGCTATACCTTCAGCCCCACATCCCAACCGGCTACCATCAGCGGAGCTCATAATCTTGCCATCAACTTCGCGTCGGCGCAGCCAAGCTATTCCCTGTCCGGTACGGTGACGGGCGCACCAGGCATTACCGTTGCCCTCTCGGGAACAGCGACTGCAAGCGCCACTACGGACGCCTCCGGCAACTACAGCTTCCCGGCATTGGTGAACGGCATCTACACCGTAACTCCGAACGGCGCAGGGTATGCCATCAGTCCAACGAGCCAGAACGTCACGATCTCTGGCGCCAATGTTGGGCTTGTCAACTTCGGTGCGACTCCGCTAGCCTACTCTCTATCAGGCACGATCAGCGGCGGCGCGGGAGCAGCGGTCACTCTCAGCGGAGCAGCCAGTGCAAGCACCATAGCGGATGCGTCTGGCAATTACACCTTCCCATCCGTCACAAATGGATCCTATACGATCACCCCGTCTGGGGCGGGACTTGTCTTCTCTCCACCAAGCCTTAGCGCCACGGTCTTCGGTGCGAATCTTCAAAGTGCAAACTTCCTGGTTCCGCAAGGCTGCCCCTGTGACACGATCTGGCAGCCGGCCGCAATCCCTGCAACTGTAGATGTTTTGGACAATGCAAGCATTGAGTTGGGAGTCAAGTTGCGGTCGGACACCGCCGGTCTGATCACCGGGATACGGTTTTACAAGGGCCCTGCGAACACCGGTGTTCACATCGGCAATCTCTGGTCGAGCGCTGGAACGCTTCTTGCCACAGCTACCTTCGCGGGAGAGAGTAGTTCCGGCTGGCAGCAGGTATTTTTCACCAATCCCGTTCAGATTGCTGCAAACACAACCTACATCGCTTCCTACTTCGCGCCTGCTGGCAACTACTCGGCAGATACCAACTTCTTCACGAGCGCAGGCATCGACTCGCCCCCACTGCATGCTCTAGCCAATGGCATCGACGGTACCAATGCTGTCTACAGTTATGGCGCGAACAGTATCTACCCAAGCAGCAGTTACAACGCAGCGAACTACTGGGTCGATGCAATCTACGAGTCGGCATACACCATATCTGGCACGATCAGCGGAGTTGGAGGCGCTGGTGCGACGATCAGCTTGGCTGGTCCCATGAATATCACCTCCACGGCTGACGGTTCTGGCAATTACAGTTTAGCTGCGCTGCCAAATGGCGCTTACATTGTCACACCCAGCAAAATTGGCTATACCTTTTCACCCATAAGCCAGCCCGCTACTGTAAGTGGATCAAATGTTACTGTATCCGCATTCACCTCCACCGCGCAGACCTTCACTCTCTCGGGAACCATCAGCGGCGCAGGAGGCAACGGAGCTACGGTGACACTTGGCGGATCCTCGACGGCGTCTGCTACAGCCAACAGCTCCGGCGCCTATACCTTCACTGGCATAGCGAACGGCTCCTATACAGTTACGCCCAGCAAGACAGGCTATACCTTCTCGCCAACCAGCCAGCCCGTTACAG
>JBEPUY010000043.1:0-36639 GCA_041691255.1 Granulicella sp.
ATTCTGTATCAGTAAAGGATTGCGGAACCATGGCTCCCCGCGGAAGAAGCGCGAGGGATGGTCCGCAGAGGGCGCAAGCATTGGGCTGTGCGTGGAAGCGGCGGTCATTGGGATCGGCATATTCGACCGCGCATGCGCTGCACATGGTGAACGCAGACATGGTGGTATTGGGGCGGTCATACGGGATGCTATTGATGATGGTGTAGCGCGGCCCGCAGTGGGTGCAATTGGTAAACGGATAACCGAAGCGGCGATTGTGCGAATCGCCAAAGTCCTGCCAACAGGCGTCGCAAGTGCCAGCGTCCGAGGGAACGAAAGCAATTGTCCCCTCCTCTTCGCGGCTGGGAAGAATGGAGAAGCCGACGAGGCCGAACGGGACGATATGTGACACGGTGACATCCAGGATCTCTGCGAGTTGCGGTGGTTCTGTCTTCAACATCTTTAAAAACACGTCGAGAGCGGTTTTGCTGCCTTCAATCTCGATCGTAACGCCCGCAGTGGAGTTGAAGACGTGACCTGCAAGACCTAGCTGCTGCGCCAGCTTGTAGACAAAAGGGCGGAAGCCAACACCTTGCACGGTGCCACGGACCTGAACCTTCAAGCGCGTGAGGATACCTAGCCGAGTTTTTGAGTCAATATCCGTCATGCGCAGTTTCAGTTCGCACACATCATCGCAGATGGTATCGAAGGACGTCATCCAGCGGGACATGCAACATCTTCCTCAAAGAAGAATTTGTTGCACTTGGAGTTTGAATCCACCGGCTCTCTACTTCGCGTGCGATCAAGCTGCACGTCTTCGGTCGAGATGACGTGCGGTGGCAGGCACTGCGATGGAAGATGACGCTGGAGGTTTAGATGGAGCGTGGCATCAGGCGATCTCGCTGAAAAATATCAGCTCCGAGCTATCGGGAGCAGGCAGATTGACGAGCATGCCGGAACGGAGTAGCTCGGTTCCGCTCATCACTCGATCTGGCGAGGTGTGGTCGCGAAAGTGCAGGCGATAGTGTGCGTTCGGAAGCAGGCCGCGTAACACGAAGCGATGCTGCGCTTCGTGTGTGCTGGAGCTGTGAAAGGCATAGACGACGCCGCGCTTTGACCGGGGATCGAAGTACTCCATGCCATCCCAGTGAACACCGTCAGCTCGCGCAGAGATGTGATAGAGATCGGCATCGCGGATCAGAGGCCGCAACCTCTGCTTATAGAGGGCAATTTCTGCTTTGGCGGCGTTGTGCTGCTCCGGAGTCCATGAGGTTGTATCCTGCATGACGGTGAGCCAGCCCATCATGCCGCTGCGCAGCATGTAGAGAAAGTTCTCGATGCGCGGCGTGGGCCACCGCTCGACGTAGGTCTCGAGCATCGCCGCGGGCAGCACGTGGCTGGCGTCGTAGAGGGCACGGCGGTTCGATACAGGATCATAGGCGTCGGTGATGGAGAAGTAGTCGCCGTGCGCGGCGCTGCCGAAGTCCACCATGCGGCCGCCGTCGTTGCAGATCTCGAGCAGCAGCCCAGGATGTTTTTTGCGCAGGTTGCTTTGAATGTCATAGTAGGCGCGCGTGGCGTGATAGCTTACGTCGGTGGAGTTGGATAGGTCGGGCATGGCAAGGCCGCGGTCTGCTATCGTTGCTGGCAATGCGACGTTGGGCGCGGCGTGAGGATGGTCACTGCGCAGGCATCGCTTGGCGACGACGTAGCCATCGTGCTCAAGCATGTCGGGCCGGTAATTATGCACGATGCGTTCTACTTCGTCCTGTGCGTAGTCGTGCGCTGCGGGTAGGCCGAGGTCGATGGTTCTGCCTACAAACTCATCCGGCTTCCAGCCTGCGGGAACATCGGCGACCAGCCAGTCTTGGATGCGGTCGACGTTGAGCGCGCCAGGCTGAGTGTCGGTGCCTGCCTCGGCCCAGTTGATCCACATACCGAACTTCAAGCCTTGTTCATGGGCGTAATCGGAGATGGCTGCGAGGCCGTGCGGGAATTTCTTTGCGTCGGGATACCAGTCGCCGACTCCGCGAAACCATCCTGCGTCGAGATGGAACATATCGACGCCAAGCTCGGCAGAGTCGCGAATCATCTGTCTGGCCAGCGCTTCGTTGACTGCCATGCCACTGCCCCAGCTATTGTTGACCACGAGCGGATAAGAGGGGTTGTTCCACGTTGCTGCACTCATCAGCACCTTGCGAATCCAAGGACGCAGCACGTTGCCTGCGCCGTCTGCGCCTTGGGTGAATGTGCCGAAGAAGATCTTGGGCGTGTCGAAACTTTTACCGGGCGGCAGGCGGGTGCGAAATCCTGCGGGCGTGGGGTTCAAACCGACGATGCCGGATAGCGATGTGGTGTTGCGTTCGAGCATCATGCTGACTCTGCCGCTGAATTCGACGCCGACATACCAGCCGGTGTGCGAGCGGGAGCGCTCGACCAGGAACCACGGGATGATCTCGCGCGTGCTGCCCTCTTCGGCGTAGGTGCTCGATAGCCCCTGCCAGCGATAGCCCGGTGTGAGCGCGACGTTGTGCGTGCCGGTGTCGGTTGGCTTGCCTGCACCCTTGTCGATGTAGAGCTGCTGTAGATTGCTGTGCTCGTCGACTTTGAAGTTGAAGCGGAGACTATCCTGTAGGGGAATCCATAGCTCGGTTACGTCGAGATTTTCGATGTGGATCTGGTGCTCGATCGGGCCTGATGCGGAGCGGGCGTTCCATTCCCATGTGAGCCGCAGTTTGGGTGATGCTGAGTCATAGACGAAGGCGGCACGGGTGGGTGCGATTGTGCTGGCTGCGGCGTTGAATCTCCAGTGCAGCGGCAGGCGATGGCCGTGGGCGAAGGCGAAGGGGATGAGCGTCTCGGGGGCGAGGTTCGTCAATGGCTCGCGATCGCTTCCCAGCATGGTGATGAGTTGCGGCGCTTCGGCTTTGGCTGCGAAGGTGAGCGTGGTCTGTTGTGTGTGTAGCATGGCGGTGGTCTGGCAGGCCGCACCGATGCAGGTTGCGAGCCATAGCGCGAGTGCTAACGAGTGTCGCGTGCGTGGCTGCATAGGTCTCCCCGTGTGGATTTTACTTGTTTCACGCTAAGGGTACTGCTGGTTGCTTTTTAAGAACAGGCAACGGCAAGGGCAAAGGCGAAATACAGGGGTCTCCACTGCGCTTCGCTTCGGTCGAGATGACGTGCTTTTTGCTGGTTGAGATGCTGCGATTCGAGAATGCTCGCAGATCCTACGTCAGGATTAGATAGGTCGTGTAGGTAGCGTCTCCGACTTCGGTGAAGGGGACAAGCTTGAGTGGGCCGGAGGCGGTGTCGATAGTCCACTCGGCATTGCCGGTGCGGCGTGCGGCCAATGCTTGTTTGCCGGTGATGGTGGGCTGGGTCGCGGTCAGAGCAAAGAGGACGAGCGGGCCGTGCATCACCGCGGCGGTCTCGGTGTGTTGTGGGTTGATGGGTTGCAGGCGCAGCTTTGCGGGAAGCTCCAACTCGACGGTGTCGCCTGTCTTCCATGTTCGGTGCAGTGCGGCGAAGCCTTTGCTGGTGGTGCTTTCTGAGGGGCGTCCGTTGATGGAGATGGTCGCGGCCTCGGCCCATGCGGGGATTCGCAGGCGCATCGTGAATGCGGTTGGGCTGGAGGCTTTGACGCGCAGCTTCACGTTGTCGCGCAGGGGATAGTCTCCGCTCTGCTCTAGTTCGAGATGCGAAGAGCCTTGCTGCCAGCGCAACACGGAGGGAATGTAGAGGTTGACCCAGACGCCGGCGTCGTCACGGAGATAGGTGTTGATGCCATAGTCGGCGGCGACCTGCGGCATGGTTCCGGAGCAACAGGGCCAGCGATGGTCGGAGTAGACGCGGGTAGCTTTGAGATTGTAGTCCGAGTAATAGAAGGTGTGTCCGTCGGCTTGCAGGGGCTTGGCTCCGAGGATGGTGTTGTACATGACGCGCTCCATGCTGTCGCCGTAGCGACCGTCGCGGGTGACGCGCAGAAGATAGCGAGTGAGCTTCATGTGCGCGTAGGAGCCGCAGGGCGTCTCGAAGCTGTGATGACTTTTGGTCAGGCTGCTAAAGACCTCGTCGGAGCCGGGCTTGCGCAGCAGCTCATCGGGGCCCCAGCCGCCGGTGGCGAAGCTCTGCCGGTCGAGCATGTCGAAGCCGTTGCGCGCGGCGTCGAGATGCATGCGGCTGCCGCCCACCATGTATGCCTGCATGGCCGAGCAGAGCGCGTTGACGTAGCTGTAGGCGTGGTGGCCGCCGAGCACGTCCTCTCCGCGCGAGAGTGGGCCGAAGTAGGTGGCGTCGTCGAGGTACTGCTTTGCGAGATTGAGATAGCGGCGACCCGCGCCCATGGCGTAGACGAGGTAGAGGTTCTCGGGCATGGTGTAGCTCTCGTCCCAGTTCCACGAGATGTCTCTGTTGGGGCGCCAGGGCTTGTCGTGATCGACGACGTGGCCGGGCAGATGCGGTGTCGCAACGTCGGTGGTGTGGTCGAGGATGGAAAAGGCGTCGCGGTCGTTGAGCAGGCGGTGCGAGTCCATCAGACCGCAGACCAGCTTGTCGTAGCAGTAGGCGGGGAAGCGGTTGTTCTCGTAGAAGGCCGGTGCGATGGTCTTTGCGTAGAGCTGGTTGAGTTGAAAGACTTTTTCGCGCGCTGCGGGATCGCCGGTGCTTGCCGAGACGCGGGCCAGCGCGGAGACCCATTGGCCGAAGGTGGCGCTGGGGGCGAAGCCGGCGTCGTCCTTTTTGTAGTTGTAGTCGGCCTTGTACTCGTACCAGCCGCCGAGGTTGTCGCCGGGCGCGGGCATGCCCACCATGGCGCGAATGGGCTTGAGCAGGCTGTCGTTGCTGAGGCCCATCAGCACGCCGTGGGTGTTTTCTCTTTGCGCAAGATGGATGGGGCTGGTGATGGTGACTTGGCTGTAGCCGACTTCGTGGAGGGGCTCTTCGCCTGGGGCTGCGAAGGCTGCTCTATGCAGGGTGGTGGCGGCGACTGCGCCAACACTGGCTTTGACGAATCTTCTGCGCGAGAGGGTACGGTTCATAGCGGAGCTTCCTTCCGGCTTAAGGACTTCCTCAACGTTTTATGCGCTGGGGGGATGGCTCGTCAATGAGGCGTGGCCGGAGTGCGGCCGTTGCTGGCAGTCCCGGCCCACCTTAGCGACGATAGGGCCGTCGCGAAGATGGGGCACCCGGGGTGGCGCTTTGCGTTTGCGCGGACATTAAAACTGCAGGCGGCCTGCGAACTGTAGTCTCCGCATCGACGATCCGTCCTGGCTGCCGACGGTGTTGGTAATGTATCCTGCGGTCGCAGTCTGGCAATCGACACAATTACCTGGGTAGTTCAGTCCGCCGAGATTGGCGTGGTTGAAGACGTTGAAGGCCTGTGCGGTAAATTGCATCCTGAACCTCTCGGTCAGCGAGAAGTTCTTCGCGATGGAAAAGTCGGTGTTGAACAGATGCGGGCCGTAGAGGGAGTCGCGCTGGATATTGCCGAAGGTTCCGAAAGCGGGACGAGAGTAGGCGCCAAAGGAGTCGCCGTTGTTTACCAGCGGTGGGCCTGCGGTGAAGTACTTGACCGTGTGGGCGACCGGATCGAGCGCTCCTGCTCCGAGACCGTAGCCGAGGCCGGTGCGGTTGGGGCGGCAGAGCGAGCCGCCAGCGCCGTCGATGTCCTGATCGCTTCCGCACTCGGCGTAGCTTGGGGTGAAGGGGAGACCGCTCTGATAAGTGACTGCGCCGTTGAAGGCGAAGCCGCCGACAATCTCATCCATCCAGCGCGACATATTGCCGCCGAAGGCTTTGCCGTGGCCGAAGGGAAGGTCCCAGTTGCCGGTGAAGACGAAGGCCTGTGGACGGTTGTAGTAGCTGTTGCCGTAGTCGGCGCGGGGGTCGATGAAGAAGTAGTCGGACTCGTGCGCGCGTGCCTTGGACCAGGTGTAATGGGTCAGAACCTGGAAGCCGTGGCTCATGCGCTTTTCGTAGACCACCTGCAGCGCCTCATAGCTGGTGGTGGCCTGGTTGGCGTTGTAGCGCAGGTCCTGCGTCCATCCGAAGGGATGACCGTAGCCGACTCCGAGTGTCTGCGCGATGCCGTCGTAGTAAGGGCGGCGATCGTCCTGGGTGTAGAGGGTTCCGGGAATGGCGGCGTTGGGATTGACCTGCTTGAATCCGGCGAGAGTGGGCTGGTTGGGGCTGGCCTGGTTGGAGGAGTCGAACATGTTATGGATGCCGTGGCTGGCGACGTACATGATGCGCAGCGACGAGCTGGGTGAGAGCTGCTGTTCGACGGCTACGTTCCATGCGTCGAGCGTGGGGATGCGGGTGGTGAGCGGGCGGGTCGGGACACTGATTCCATCGGGCAGAGGATAGTTGCCGCCAGAGGGGATGGGAGGGAAGGCGTAGCTGGGCGGCCCTTGTTGCAAAGGGAAGAGTGAAGCGTAGGAGGTCGTCGCGTTGAGATTCTGCGAGACCTGCGTGGGGTAGGAGAAGGTGAGGACTTCGCCGAAGGTATCGCCGGACCAGCCCTGGCCGTAGACGCGGCCATAGCCGGCGCGCACGACGGTGTGCTCGTTGGCCTGATAGGCGATGCCGATGCGCGGTGCGAGATGTGTGAGCTCGTTGTTGACGTTCAGGTTGGTGCCATAGGGGCCGTATCCGGCGATGCGGATATTGCCGGTGTCGAGGTCGAGCAGGCCGCCCTGGCCTTTGCCGTTGACGGTCTCGGGGAAGTAGATCTCCCAGCGCAGGCCGTAGTTGAGGGTGAGCTTGTTGGTCACACGCCACTGGTCCTGCGCGTAGGAGAAGAAGCGCTTCTGGCGCTCCTGCGCGTTGGTGTTCTGGGTCTGGGTTCGCTGAAATTGAGTGACGTTGCCGAGGAGAAAGGTAGCGAGGCCGAGGCCGTTTCCGGTATCGCCCTGAGTGTTGGTCGCGGCGAAGTGGAAGTTGCCGGAGCGGACGTTGTTGTTGTCGAGGCCGACCAGATGGTTGAGCGCGTAGCGGCCATCGACGCCGAAGCGGATGGAGTGATTGCCGATGGCATGCGTCCAGTTATTCACGAGTTGGAACTGGCTCTCGGTCTGGAGGAACTGGTTGGTGGAGGTTCCGTACTCGGACATGCCGTCGATGTTGAACTGAGGCAGGCCACCGTTGAGCGCGAGGTCGCCCTGGTTGACGTTGGGAATGCCGAGCGAGGTTCCTTCGGGCTTGTCGAAGTCGGGCCCCTGCTCGTTGATGTGGATGCGGAACCAGCCGAAGCGAAAGTCGGTGAGCCAATTGGAGGAGACGATGTAGTCCCCGCCAGCGGCGACGCTTTGGTCCTTTGCGGTGTCGGCCCCGGCAAAGTTGCCGCTGCCGAAGCCGCCGCCGCCGGCAGCGCCGAAGTAGGGCGCGCCGTTGAGGTTGGAGCTGAAGTAGGTGTAGCGTCCGAAGGTGTGCAGCTTTTCGGTCACTTGAAGATCGGCGCGGCCATCGGCCTGGTTGGAGTTGAAGGCGCCTGAACCGGAGGCGACGTAGTTGTTGACGATGAGCCCTGCAGCGCCGGTGTTGGGCGCGGGCAACAGCTTCAGCAGACTAATCGCGGGCGCGGAGAGCTGCGAGGTGGGAATGAGGTTTCCGGCGTAGGGGGTTCGGCCGGTGTTGTTGTTGGGGTTGCTGGTGGGATCGTAGATCTGGCCCTGGCCGCCTTGCAGATACTCGCTGAGATCGCAGGTGGGACCTGCCGTGCAGGAGCTGTGGGCGAGTGCGGTGGGAACGGTTTGCAGGATGCTGAGGCCGGTCTTTTCGCGCAGGCCCTGATAGTCACCAAAGAAGAAGGCTTTATCTTTTTTGATTGGGCCGCCGATGGAGCCGCCGAACTGGTTGTGCAGGAAGGAGGGAATGTAGCGGCCGGAGATGGGGTCGGGCGCGGACTGCGCGAAGGGATCGCGGGCCTGGTTGGCGTCGGAGCGGCGATACTCGAAGGCCGAGCCGTGGAAGGTGTTGCTGCCGGACTTGGTCTGCGCGGTGACGAGACCGGCGACTGCCTTGCCCTGCTCGGCGTCGTAGTTCTGCGAAGTGACCTTCATCTCGGAGACGGCATCGAGGTCGGGATTGATGACGGCGACGCCGATGATGGGGTCCTGATTGTCGGTGCCGTCGAGCTCGTAGCCGGTGGCGAAGGGAAGCTGGCCGTTGACCTCGATCTGCTGGCTGCGTTGCGGATTCTGCGACTCGCCAACGTTCCATCCGATGTAGGTTGTGCCCGGCGTCAACAGCTCGAACGCAGTGAAGTTTCTGTTCAGGTTTGGAAGCTGTTCTACGGCGCGCGCGTTGAGCACGGTGCTGACGTCGGAGCGGTCGGTCTCGAGCAGCGGAGCCCCGGCGGTTACGGTTACGGTCTGCACGGTTCCCTCTGCGGCGAGCTTAAGATCGACGCGGGGTGCGGTGTCGACGTAGACCTGAACGCCCTTCTGGGTTGCGGTCGCAAAGCCGGTGGCCTCGGCGGTGACCTGGTAGACGTCGGAGATTAAATGCTGGGCGGTGTATTGTCCGTTGCCGTTGGTCTGCACCTGCACGGAGGTCCCCTTCGCGACGTCGGTGACGGTGACGGTGGCGTTCGGAACGACGGCTCCGCTGGGATCGGTGACCGTGCCGATGATGGAGCCGTAGACGGCCTGGGCCTTCGCGGCGTGGCTGGCAAACAGGAGAGAGAGGAAAACCACCCCAGCGGCCAGTAACGCACCTCGGCCACAGCCAAGCACTTTTGACTGTGTTAAACGTATAGACAATGAATTCTGGGATTTCATGACGCCTCCAAAGAGTCTGAATCTTGATTCTCGAATCCAAATCAATCTTCGTTTTCTAAAGTGGCCGGATCTTGTGTTCGGCTTGCCTGCACAGAGCGTGCTTGGGAAAATACAGCATGCGAACGAGGGCGCTTAAGGTATCACGCACCTACGAAAAGAATCATACTCTTAGCAACCGAGAGCAGATGCCCGATTTCGATGGGATGGAAGCGATTGTTGCGCCAGACTGAAACGAGACGCAAGCAGGCCCCATCTCGACCGACGCGAGCATCGGCTTGATTGCGCTGGCTTGATTTTTTATTGGATCGATTGCAGGGTGGGCCGGCTTTCGGCGCTGATCTTTGCGGCGCTTTCAAACTCCTGTCGAGCCTGATCCTTCCTGCCCAGTCCGCGATAGGCCTGCCCCAGCAGCATGTGGGTGAGGGAGTTGCCGGGGTCCATCTTTTCGGCGTGCTCAAGATACATCGCTGCGGTCTGCGGATCGCTCTTCTTGAGGAAGACCTTGCCCATCTGGATGAAGGGGCCGGTGCTGGAGATGTCGAGCGAGAGGGCGCGGGTCAGAGATTCCTGCGCCAGCTGGTAGTCGCCCAGTTGGAGGTAGATGTCTCCCAGCCGATCGTAGATGGGGGCGTAGGCGGGGTTGATGCGGCGCTCCTGATTAAACTCGGCGAGTGCCTTCTGCGGATCGGACTTGTAGAGGTAGACCTGGCCCATCAGGAAGTGAGCGAGCGGAAGGTTGGGAGTTGCCTGGAGCGCCTTCTGCCCGGACTGGAGCGCCATCTCGGCGAAGTTGGCCCTGAGCAGCATGTTTCCCATCAGCAGCCACGCCGCACCGGAGTCGGGCGCAAATCCATATTGCGTGGCGAAGGCCGCACGGGCTTCGTCGTAGCGCTGCGCGTTCATGTAGCAGAGGCCGAGAACGTAGTTGGCGTCGGCGTTTCCGTTTAGTGTCCACTTGCGAATTTTTTCAAGATACGGAATCGCTTCGGCAGGATGGCCGAGCCGATACAGCGTGAGGCCGCGCAGTTGGACGGACTCTTCATCGGTGGGGTCTTCCTGCATGGCGTTGGCGAAGGCCTTCTCCGCTTCGACGAGTTTGCCGTTGCGATAGTAAGCGAGCCCCAGTTCGTGGGAGACGCCCGGGACCTTTGGTGACTGCTTCTGCAACATCTGCAGCATGGCGATGGCGTCGGTGAGGTCGCCGCGCTCGAGCAGGGTGTGTGCGACGGCTACGCTTGTTCCGCTGGCGTTGGCTGGTGCGGTCTGCGTTTTGGTTTGCGCAGAGAGCGGAAGTTGCAGGGCGAGGGCGGTTGCAAAAAGACACAGTGCTCGCATAGAGGTACGATACGCTTTCGGGCGGGGGCTGAAGGTGGGTGGCGTGGCGGGTTGGATGTGGCGGGTTAAGTCGAAAGCGAAATACTGGGGTCTCTCCGCTGCGCTTCGCTCCGGTCGAGATGACGTGAGGTTGTGGTTGGTGTGTGCCTTCGGTCGAGATGACGTGCGTTGGGTGCGGGGCTTGTACCTTGGGCTGAGATGGCGTGCGTTGGGCGGACGTGATTACCAGTGGAGCGTGACCGTCTTTCGTTGATAGCCGCTGCCTTCGGGGAATGTCACCAATAACTGCCCTAAGCTGCTGGCGTTAGCTGGAACGATGGTTGCGCCTAAGGCGGTGAGGTCTGGTGTCGCTGCGTTTTTGCGTAGCTTGAATGTGATGGTCGATCCGGCTTGTGCCTCTAGTTCGAGCTTCATCGAGTGCGCTTCCGTGGTTTGTGTGAGGACCTTCGGTTGTGCTGTGCGCGCGCCGGGGAGCGGTAGCTTGTATGTCAATGCAACTTCCACTGCAGGTAGTTGGAATGTCGCAGTCTGACCGTTATTTGTAACCGTGCCGATTGCTTTCTCTGCGGTCATCCGAATCGCTTCGCCGGAGACCTGCTTGAGGTCGACTGCCATCTCCTGCCCCTCGCGGCGATAGCTTAGATCGACGATCGAGTTGCCGACATGAAGGTGCCGTACCTCGGCCTCGTTCCAGTCCCCAGGCAGGTGCGGATCGAGCCGCACCGTTTTAGCCAGCGCGTCGGCATCGATGCCGAAGAGGCCGCGCATCGCTGGAGTGATCACCATCGAAGACGACCAGAGCTGATGGCTTGTGCTTCTTCCGAAGGGCTGAAAGTATGCGCCCGAGAGCAGCTCTGTGACTGCGCCTAAATCCTGATTCGTCGTCTGGTCGGCGGTCTGCATCAGGTGCGCGTAGCCCGACAGCGCATGGCCTGTCCTGTACTCCGCAAGCGAGACCCAACCGGTGAAGAGCGGCCACACCGAGCCCTGGTGATAGCTGATGGGGTCGTAGAGCGGATCGCTCTCGGCGATGTCGCGCAGGCCCCAGTCGGTGGAGAAGTCGTGCGAAGCCCAATGCTCGAAGCTTGGCTCGGCGTGGCTTAGGCCGGTACCGCCGTTCCACCACGCGATCGATGGAAAAATGGTGGGCGTGTGGTCGAGTGCGCCACCGGCATTGCGGCTGAAGGCGTAGCGCTGCGACGCGGGCATGTAGTACTCGGCTTCGATTTTTTTCGCGAGTTCGGTGGCGCGTGCCGAGGCCGCAGAGGATGTAGCCGTGTCGTCCAGCAGCGTCGACAGCTTTGCCATCGCGGTGGAAGCCTGCTGATCTAACAGCGCAAGATAGATCTCCTGTCGCGGCATGCCTGGCGGCCAGCTCTCGACCCATCCCGTTCCCTGAGCGTTGTCGTAGATGCCGTCGCCGTCGGAGTCGTGGATGGTCTCGAAGTGCCACGCCTTCTCGACTGCGTCGCGATGCGTTTGAAGGAAGGCGACATCGCCGCTCGCCTGCACGTAGTCCAGCATCTGCGTCAGGAAGAGCGGCGTGGAGTCGGCGGCGGCGTACATATAGGGCAGCGACTTCCAATCGGTGTTGGCCGCAGTCTGGCTGTACTCGTGCATCATCTTGCCGTCGTCGCGCTGGCGTTTGATGAGGAAGTCGAGCGCCTCGCGGGTGAGGTGGAAGTCGCCGAAGTTGTTTACCGCGTAGAGGGTGTAGAGGGTGTCGCGGCCAAAGAACCATCCGAAGCCGGGACGCGCGGAGTCGCCTGACGAGTAGTAGCCCGCGACCAGGCCGGTCTCGTCGCCGGTGCGCGCTCGCAGTTGCTCAATCGACATCTCGGCCCATTGGAAGTCAGCGTTCAGTGCGGCGTCGGGTGTCTCGATGGAGGTGAGCTCGGAGAGCATGTGCGCGTATCGCGCCGTGTGCGCTTCGTAGAGAGAGGGCAGCGTGGCATCGAGGGTGGAGATCTTTTCGAGCAGCGCGGCGTTGGTGGCGGTCTCTGTGGTCGATCCTTCGGCCAGCAGCAGCGGGAAGTATCGTTTGCCATCGCGCTTCGGATCGTAGTGCAGCTTCAGTTCCAGCGGATAGACGCGCGGCTTCTCCTGGTAGGGCGCCATGATGCCGGGCTGCGTTCCCGGCATGGCCACCGCGCCCGCGAGGTCGGGATAGTCGGTGTGCAGGATGTAGAAGCCGCTGCCGCCCTGCTTGACCCACTCGGCGGAGGGAACTCCGCTGCCGCGCTCGGGCCACATGGGTCGCATCTCCGGCGTGAAGCGAAAGGTGAAGTCGACGGGACGGATGGAGTCGACCTGGAAGAGCACCACCGCGCCGGTTCCCTGCTTCGCCTCGTCGGGCGCGAACATGGTTTGCCGCAGCGTAAAGGCGATGTGCGAGTAGGTGATGGTGGTGTGGTCGGGATAGACCTCGATCTCGCTCGCTGCCTGATTCACATCGATAGGCACGGAGTAGCCTTCGACGTTGGCCTCGATGGCAAAGTGGCTGAGAAGTTTTACGGGGAGTACCCAGGCTTCGAACTGGCCGTCTTGCTGCCCGACCACGATGCCGCGGGTTCCGGCAACGGTGAATGGTTTGTCGGCTTCGGCATGTTGGCGAATCACCAGGCCATGGTGCTGCAGTGAAAAGTTATTGACAGATCGCAGAGGCGAGGTCTGTGCAGATGCTATGCCGCATAGTGCGATCAATCCCCAGTAAGAAAAGCGCATGAGGCACTCTCCAGTCATCCAAAGTATTTTACATTTCGCGAGGCTGCATGACCTAAGTCGGGGGAAACGCGTCTAGGTGTGAAGCACAAAGGGATCGTTCAGGCCACAACACTCGACTCTTTTCGCAATCGCATCTTCATCGCGCCGATCGGTCTCTGGTTGACGCTCGATTCCGGTAAGTTCAAGTCGATTAAGTACGACCCGTTGAGCCGCTCCCTGCGTATCAATCTTGCTCCCGCCAGTAAGAACGCGGCGATAGCTCGCCTGCGAGTGCACAAGATGAATGGAGCCGAGGATTCCAGTCATCCCATAAAAATAGAGGGCAATCCAAAAGTAGAACGCGGAGCCTACATCTTTCTGCTCGGCAATAAGGATCGCGTCGTACGCATCCGTATCAACTGATGAAACAGTGATGGAGGTTGTAAGCCAGCCTCCATCACTATCCCGGCAATCGGCGCGGTCTCAGCGGGCTGCTTGCTAGGCGTGAGTCTTTTCTTCCGCAGCAAGCTGAACGCATAACGCCACAGCCTTCGCCGCTTGCCGAACTTCAGCCAGGTCAGGAAACGACGGTGCAATTCGAATGGTTCGGTCTTCCGTGTCGTTCCCATAAGGATGGGTTGCACCGGCAGGCGTCAGAACAACGCCCGCATCTTTAGCCAGGGCAACAACCCGCTTGGCGCAGTCGGAGGGAACATCAAGGCTGATGAAATATCCCCCTTTGGGCCTGGTCCACGATACATCTTTAAGGCCCGATAGCTCTACATCGAAGACCTCGAGAACAGCCTGGAATTTAGGAGCCAACAATTGCTTGTGCTTTTCCATCAGAACTGCGATGCCCTCTTCATCTTTCAAGAAGCGGACATGACGTAGCTGGTTGATCTTGTCAGGCCCTATCGTTTGCGGGGTCAGACGCGAGAGCAACCATTGAATGTTCTCTTTCGACGAGGCGACAGCAGAAAGGCCGGCTCCCGCAAAAGTGATCTTCGAGGTAGAGGCGAACACGAATGCTCGATTCGGGTTTCCCTTGGCAGCACAACGCTCCAAGATGTTTGCGAGTGAGATTTTTTCTTCGGTGAGGTGATGGACGCCGTAGGCATTGTCCCAGAAGATACGGAAATCGTTCGCCGCAGTCTTCATCCCTGCAAGCCGCTCCACCACTGCGTCGGAATAAACCGTGCCCGTCGGGTTGCTATACTTCGGAATGCACCACATGCCTTTGATGGACGCATCCGAAGCCACCAATCGCTCTACTTCATCCATGTCCGGCCCGTCTTCGGTAAGACGAATGGGAATCATCCGAATACCGTAGTCTTCGCAGATCTTGAAATGCCTGTCGTATCCCGGGACCGGGCAAAGAAAGGCGATTTCGCCCTGCTTTGACCATGGCTCAGTGCTGTCGCAGGTTCCTTTAAGAAGCGCAAAGGCAACATGGTCATGCATCAACGCGAGGCTGGCGTTATTGCCGATGACAATCTGTTCCCGCGGCGCTCCCAACAGGTTTACAAATAACTGCCGTGCCTCCGGCAGTCCCAGCAATCCGCCATAGTTGCGCGTATCCGTCTTATCTTCAGCAAGGAAATCTGACTTCCCAGGGAGATCAAGAAGCTCCACGCTGAGGTCCAGTTGCTGCGATGATGGTTTTCCTCGCGTCAAATCCAACTTGAGCCCAAGTTGTTGAAGAGCGGAATAATCTGTCTGAATCTGAAGCAAGGACATCGTTAACTCCTGTGAAGATTGAGAAAAGTCAAAGGCACTGATTCTATTGTCAATCACAGAGAAAAATCCTGCTTTGGCCGCCCAATATTTGATTGCGATAATATCCAGAGCCGCTCTGTAAGTGAACGCAGCGCTTGCGCACCCTGATCGGTCCCATAGACTTCAGGAGGGACGCATGCCTCTATCTCTATATAGACAGGCTATCAAATTGCTGCATATCCTACGGAGGACAGATGCGAAAAGCATTGGCATTGAATCACCTGGCTTTCGAGGACCTGGGTTCGCTCGGGACAGAGCTGATGCGTGCCGGTTACACCATCGACACCGTCGATGCCTGTACCGCAGATCTGCGCGCCATCGATCCCCTGGCACCCGATCTCTTAGTCATTCTCGGCGGCCCGATCGGCGTGTATGAGCACGAAACTTATCCATTCCTTAGCGCCGAGATGGATTTGATCCGCTCACGGCTTGCTAAAAAACTTCCGACCATCGGCATCTGCCTGGGCGCTCAATTGCTCGCGACGGCTTTAGGTGCTTCGGTTTATCCAGGCACACAAGGCAAAGAGATTGGATGGGCTCCCATCCAGGCCGGCACTGATGCCGCGCTCCATCCTTTTTTCTCCGAACTCCTTACTCCCGATTTGCACATCCTTCACTGGCATGGCGATACCTTTGACCTTCCAGCCAACGCGCAACACCTCGCCAGTACAGCCGCCTATCCTAATCAGGCTTTTGCGATGGGACAATATGCGTTGGGACTTCAGTTTCATCCCGAAGTCACAGCACAAAATCTCGAGCGATGGTATGTAGGACACGCCTGCGAACTGACACATGCTGAAATCAGCGTTGCACAATTGCGCGAAGACAGCAGAGTCTATGCGCCCAGGCTGGAGGCAGCGGCACAGCGATTCTGGCGAAGCTGGCTCAATGCATGAGCACGCTTGTTCGAAAGTAAGATTTTTGCGAATGATGACACAACGGGGTAGACGCAATTGCCGGAATAGCCTTCTGTTCGCCAGCCTCTGGCTGGCTTTTGCGCTGTGCGGCAGCGTATCGACTGCAATCTGGGCACAAGCACCGACAACTGCTCCATCGTTCGAAGTAGCATCCGTGCGTCAGGTTCCGGCAGGACACGGGTACTTTTCGATGAGCCCATGGGGAGAAGCGCGGTTTACTGCAAAAAACGTCACCATGAAAGTTCTGATTGAGCTGGCCTTTGACGTTACTGGCGATCAGATCTCCGGCAAAAATGTAGGATGGATCGATTCGGGACTCTACGACATTGACGCGAAGCCGGAGGGCAATGCCCCCCTAAGCTATGAACAGCTCAAACCTCTCTTACGGCAGTTACTGGTGCAGCGACTCAAGCTGACAGTTCACTATGAGCAAAAAGATGTTAGGGCTACGCCCTCGTGGTTGCGAAGGGCGGATCGAAACTTGCGACCGGCAAGGAAGCTACTGCAATCGGGTATATATTGCAGGATGGAATACGAAGCCCAAGTATCTCCATGAAGGCTTTGGCTGCGATGCTGGCTCACCCGTTGGGTCGACCGGTCATGAACAAGACGGATATCGCTGGCAACTACGACATCAAGCTGAGCTTCGCACCAGACGGATCAACAGATTCTCCCTATCCATCCATCTTCACGGCGGTGCAGGAACAGCTAGGGCTGAAGCTGGAGCCCCAGAAGATCCCCGTGGAGATGCTGGTCATCGATCACCTGGAACAGACGCCCTCCCCAAACTAAAGCCGCCCTGCCTGCGATTAAGGTGTCGAAACAGGCCCGCTCAAGGTCTTATTTCGATATGATTATCACCAATTCGCTGCCGTCGGGAAATTGATGTCTGAGGAGTTGATTTGGTTTCGCAGGGCCTTGTTAAGTTGGTGCGTCGGGGACTGACCGTGCTTGTGCTGCTGGCAGCATCGGGCGCGGCAATGGCCTCGGAGTATCACGGATTGGTTACCTCCGGCGGTCTGCCGGTGCCGGGTGCAACGGTGACGGTAACGCAAGGCGCAAAGAAGTTTGTCGCGGTAACTGACATGCAAGGGTTCTATTCTTTCCCTGCCCTTGCCGATGGCGCAGCAGCGATCGACGTAGAGATGACAGGCTACGCCCAGATCAAACAGCAGGTAGCCATCGCACCAGATATTGCTACTGGAAAGTGGGAATTGCAACTGCTGTCGCTGGAGCAGATAAGAACCCAATTGAAGCCCGTATTGAGTGCGGGCATCGCAGAGACACAAACACGAAGCGAGCTGAAGAGAACCAGCGAGGCCCCCAAACAGAAGGGCGAGGCTCCGCCGCCTTCCGACGCCGTTGCGCAGCGAGCCGCCGACGGCCTGCTGATCAACGGCAGCGTAAATAACGCCGCCACGTCCCAGTTTTCGTTGGCGAATCGGTTTGGAAATACCGCCCACGGAAGATCGTTGTACAACTTCAGCCTCAGCCTGAGGCTCAACAACTCGACCTTCGATGCCCGGTCGTATTCGTTGACCGGTCTCGATACCGCCAAGCCGGATACCAGCCAAATTACCGGTGGCTTCAATCTGGAGGGGCCGCTGAAGATACCCGGACTGCTGCGCAATGGTCCCGATATCTTTGTGGGCTACCATCGAACGCGCGACAGCACCGCCGTCACGACACCGGGCCTGGTGCCGAACCTGGCCGAGCGGGATGGGGACTTCTCGCAGGCGGTGAACGCACAGGGGCAGCCGATCCTGATCTACGATCCGAAGACAGGACAGCCCTATCCGGGCAACAGAGTCCCCCTCAGTCCACAGGCGCAGGCATTGCTCAACCTCTATCCGTTGCCGAACTTCACCGGAAGTTCGCAGTACAACTATCAGCTTCCGCTCGTATCCGACGTGCATAGGGACGCGCTCATCGCGACGGCCAGCAAGACCATCGGCCACAGGAACGAGGTCTCCGGCACCTTTGCTGCGACCAGCACACGCGACAGCAGCACCAACCTGCTCGGCTTTGTAGACAAGACGGACGGTCTGGGAATGAGCAGCAAAATCAACTGGTCGCACACTCTCAACGCGCGCCTGCGCATAAATCTCGGCTACCAGTTCAGCCGCCAGTCCACACGGCTGACGCCCTACTGGCAGAACCGCGAAAACATCTCGGGGCAGGCCGGCATCACAGGCAACGACCAGACCCCGACCTACTGGGGTCCACCGACGCTTAATTTCTCGGGGGGCCTGACCGCTCTGACCGATGGCCAAAGCTCCTTTATTCGCAATGCGACCAACGGAGTCTCTTTCGTCGCGAGATGGAACCACCGGTCCCACAACATCACAGGCGGATTTGATTTCCGGCGGGAGCAGTTTAATTACCTGTCGCAGGCAAACCCTCGCGGCACCTTCAGCTTTACTGGCGCAGCAACATCCGGCAGCGCAGCGAACAGTGGATCAGATGTGGCAGATTTTCTGCTGGGGATTCCTGACGCGAGCAACATCGGATTCGGCAATGCAGACAAGTATCTGCGGCAATCGGTCTACGACGCGTACCTGCAGGACGATTGGAGAGCCACGCCCCAACTGACTCTCAATGTCGGCGCCCGTTGGGAGTACGGCGCACCGATAACAGAGTTGAAGCGGCGGTTGGTCAACCTGGATGTGGCAACCGGGTTTTCGGCAATCGCTCCCGTACTGGCGACCGATCCCGTAGGCGTTCTAACAGGACAGAGGTATCCGGCATCGCTGATGCGCCCTGACCGCAGCGGCATAGAACCGAAAATCGGGGTATCGTGGCGACCGATCCCCGGATCATCGATGGTAGTCAATGCGGGGTACGGCGTTAACTACGACACCTCGGTCTATCAGAGAATCGCAATCCAGATGGCGCAGCAGGCCCCCTTCGCCAAGAGCCTGACGATACAGAACAGCACCGCCTGTCCATTGACGCTGGCCAATGGCTTCGATCCATGTTCTGAGACAACAGCGCAGACCTTCGGCGTCGATCCCAACTTTCGCGTGGGCTATGTTCAGACGTGGGACCTGAGGGTGCAACGCGACCTACCGGGATCCCTGCAGATGGTGGCGACCTATATAGGCATCAAGGGGACGCGGGGCGTGCAGGAGTTTCTGCCCAATACCAACCCGATTGGAGCCGTGAACCCATGCCCGAGCTGTCCTACGGGATTTGTATACCTCGTCACAGATGGCAATTCAACACGTCAGTCGGGATCGATTCAGCTACGCCGCAGGCTGCACAGCGGATTCACCGCTTCGCTGCTCTACACCTTCTCAAAGTCGATCGATGACGACTCCGCCCTGGGGGGACAGGGAGCCGTAGCCGACAGTTCCACCACGAGCACACAAACGCAGAGCTCGCCCACGATTGCGCAGGACTGGCGCAACCTCAGCGGCGAGCGCGGACTCTCAAACTTCGATCAGCGCCACCTGTTGAGTGCGCAGGTGCAATATACAACCGGAATGGGAATGGCCGGAGGTTCGCTGATGACCGGATGGAGGGGAAAGCTCTACAAGGAGTGGACGGTGGAAACGCAGATCACTGCGGGCAGCGGCCTGCCGCAGACACCCCTTGATTCTTCCGTCGTTGTGGCGGGATATTCTTCCTTTGTTCGACCCAGTATTACGGGAGAGTCGATCTACGCGGCTCCGCCGGGACTATTTCTAAATCCGGCAGCCTATAAGGCGCCTCCTCTGGGACAGTGGGGCAATGCTCGCCGAAATTCAATCACCGGCCCCAGCCAGTTCTCTTTGGATGCTGCGATGGTACGCACCTTCCGCATGCCGTACAAAATGAACCTCGACCTGCAGATTGCCGCTTCCAATCTTCTCAACCACGTTACCTATTCCACGTGGCAAAGCTCCATCACCAACACGCAGTTTGGATTGCCCGCGGCGGCAAATGCGATGCGCAGCCTGCAGACTTCTCTGCGCCTGAGGTTCTGACGTATGCGACTGCTCCTCACAACGATGCTTCTTGGAACACTGACCGCCGGAGCGCAGGTGGTGGGGCAGAACTCGCAGCCTGCCGGCGGCAATGGCGAGTACACCATGTCCGTCAGCTCCAAGCTGGTCGTCGAGGCAGTCAACGTCAAGTACAAGCAGGGAAAGTCGCTCAGCGGACTGACGGCGAAAGACTTCACCGTCACCGAGGACGGAGTGCCGCAGCAGGTCAGCTTCTGCGAATATCAGAAACTTCCTTCGGCCCCTCCAATTGCTTCGAAGAAGCCAGAGAATATTACGGTCTATAACCGGTTGGGCGTAACCCAGATCGCACCTGAAAAACCGGGCGATGTTCACTACAAAGACCGCCGCCTGATTGCCATGTACTTCGATCTGACCGCGATGCCCCCCGACGATAAGCTGCGCGCGCTCGAGGCCGCACAGAAGTTCATCCGAACGCAGATGACGTCGTCAGATCTGGTTTCGATCATGCGCTACGGCGGCAGCTCCGTGGATGTGCTGCAAGACTTCACCGACGATCACAATCGACTGCTTAGCATTCTGGAGACGCTGATCGTGGGCGAGAACCAGCAAAGCGAAGACATCACCGACGATGCAGGCACGTCCGATGCGGGTGCGGCGTTCGGGCAGGACAGCAGCGAATTCAACCTCTTCAATACCGACCGCCAGCTCTCCGCGCTGCAAACTGCGGCTAAGATGCTGGGCCGATTAAGCGAGAAGAAGGTACTGGTCTACTTTGCCAGCGGCATGACCCTGCATGGCGTCGATAACCAGGCGCAGCTTCACGCAACCATTGACGACGCGATTCGGTCTGGGGTCTCGTTCTGGCCGATCGACGCACGCGGTCTGGTGGCTCAGGCTCCGCTGGGAGATGCGACACAGGGATCGCCGGGCAACGCCGCCATGTATACCGGCACCGCGGCCCTGGCAGTGACGACACGGATGCAGCAATCGCAGGACACGCTCTATGCGCTGGCCGGAGATACCGGGGGCAAGGCGCTGCTCGACTACAACGATCTGACCCGGGGCATCGTGCAGGCGCAGCAGAACATTACCAGCTATTACATCCTCGGCTATTACACGAGCAATACCACGCTCGATGGAAGATTCCGCCACATCAAGATCTCAGTGAAACCCGAACTCGCCGCGAACCTCGATTACAGGCAGGGGTACTATGCTGGCAAAGTATTCGCAAAGTTCAATGACGCTGATAAAGAGCGGCAGTTGGAAGATGCGCTCATGCTGGGCGATCCTGTGACGGAACTTACGATTGCCTTGGAACTCAATTACTTTCAGTTGAACCGCGCAGAATATTTTGTACCGGTCGTGGTAAAGATCCCGGGCCGTGAACTGGCGCTGGCCAAGAAGCGCGGCGCCGAACATACGCTCATCGACTTCCTGCTCGAGGTAAAGGACGAACTCGGCGGCAACATGACCGTCGAGAACATGCGCGACAACGTGAACATCAAACTCAGCGATGAGACAGCGGCGGAGCTAGCCAAACGCCCCGTGGAATACGATACCGGCTTCACGCTGCTGCCGGGCAAGTACACCATCAAGTTTCTCGCGCGCGACGATGAGACGGGAAGGATTGGGACGTTCGAAACTCCGTTCGTCATTCCTAATCTCAACAAAGAAGAGAAGCGGGTGGCGATCAGCTCGGTCGTGCTGAGTGGCCAGCGTGCCGATCTGAAGGACGCGATCTACAACGCGGCCAAAGCGAAAGAGCGGGCCAAGGACGAGGCAGCCAATCCGCTGGTGTTGAATGGACAGAAGCTGATTCCAAGCGTAACCCGGGTCTTCAGCAAGAGCCGCGATCTGTATGTGTACCTGCAGGCTTACGAGCAGGACGTGACCACCGTGCAGCCGCTGATTGCGTTTGTGAGCTTCTACCAGGGGCAAACCAAGGTGTTCGAGACGCAACCCATGGAGATGGCGAGTGCAATGAGTAACTCACTCAAAACGATGCCGCTGCGCTTCAGCATAGGTCTTGGCCATCTTCACGCGGGCGACTATAACTGCCAGGTAACAGTGCTCAATCCAACGGCACAGAAGAGCGCGTTCTGGCAGACGCCGATTACGATTGTCCCGTAGATAAGACGGAAACAACTCCCGTTGAGAAGTCTGGCTCATGCACTATGATATTGAGTGCGCCGGTAGAACCCGCATGGCCATGATCTCGCCGGTTCGGTGCAGAAGGATCTACTCTCTCTGGCATGAAATTCAGCCTGTCGTTTGCGTCCATCGTCATACTCTTACTATGCAAGACGCTCAGTGGCCAACAGCCACCCGCGCAGACAGCTGATGCTCCCTTAGAGCAAGCTAGAAAGTCGCTGCAGACCGGGGACTTCGCGAAGGCCAACGCCACCTTGAAGAGCTACTTGGCAGATCATATCAATTCAGCCGAGGCTCACTTTCTGCTGGGCCATACCTTATTTCTTCAACAGAAACCGACAGAGTCTCTTGAACAGTACACCGCAGGAGCACGCAGTCAGCGCCCTTCACCCGACGATCTCAAAATCGTCTCTTTCGACTACATTTTGTTGGGCGATTACACAGACGCGGATAAATGGCTGAGCGCGGTAGTAGCTGAAACTCCCCAGGACGCGCACGCCTGGTATCTGCTCGGCCGCGCAAAATATAACGAAAATCGTTTTGCCGACGCCATCGACAGCTTTACGCATGCGCTGCGCCTCAAGCCACGCGACGTAAAGAGCGAGAATAACCTGGGGTTGTCATACGATGGATTAAATCGTATCGAAGAGGCCCGCAAGGCCTACGAACTGGCAATCCAATGGGAGCGGAATGCCGCCGTAAAGAGCGGGCAGCCCTATCTCAATATGGGAATCTTGCTGACCGAACAAGGCCATCCAGACCAGGCGCTGCCCTATCTGCAACAGGCTGCAACGCTTGAACCCGCAAATCCTAGAGTCCACGAGCAACTTGGACGCGCCTATCAAACTTTGCAGATGCTTCCCCAGGCAGAGAAGGAATTAAAAGAGGCAGTTCGACTTGCGCCGAATGTTTCGGCGCTCCATTTCAGACTAGGGCAGATCTACCAGCATCTTGGACTTAAACAGGAAGCTCAGAACGAGTTCGCGGTCTGCGCAAAACTAAACAGTACCCATTCGTCAATCGATACGCCGAACCCGGCAGAACCAGACCAGGCGCGCCCGCAGTAACTTGCACCCCACCGCCAAGACACTCAGACACGATCTCCTAATGCAGCCGGCGACAACCACTCGTCTTGTAGTATGGAGAAACCGCTGGTTCGATCCCCAATCGAGTCCGCCAAATCTTCCATAGGATGCGTCGAGTCGATCATGGTTCGTGTTGGCGTTGATGAGAGTCTTTCCGATGAACTGCTTGCCGGATTTCCGCACGATGCGGAGATCGTTCGAGTCTCCCGCAATTTAAGCGGCTCCGTTGAAGTCGACTTCTGGATTCTGCCCTTTCAGCGCCGCGATGCTGCGGAAGCCTTCTCCCATCTCCGAGGCGTAAAGGTCGTGCAATCGATGATGGCGGGCGTCGATTGGATCACACCATGGCTGCCCAAGGATGTAATTTTGTGCGACGGTCAAGGCCTCCACAACATCTCGGCCTCCGAATGGGTTCTGACCGCGATCTTATCTTCACTCAAACAATTCCCTCTCTACCGCGACATACAGTTGCGCGAACAGTGGAAAGGACAGGCATCTGTATGCGATGGATTTCTGAACGAAGGCGGAGCGCAGGTGGGACAGTACCGCGTTCTGGGCGATGATCTCGCTGGTAAAACAGTGCTGATCGTCGGCTATGGCTCGATCGGAGCAGCAATCGAGACGCGTCTCGCTCCCTTCGAGGTGAAAGTTTTGCGTGTCGCGCGAAGCGCTCGTCAAACACCCGAAGTTCACGCGGTCACCGCTCTGCGAAAGCTGCTGCCCGAAGCTGATGTCGTGATAGCCATTGTGCCCTTGACCGCGGAAACTCGCGGACTGATCGGAGCAACAGAGCTAGGCCTCATGAAACACGGAGCCTTGCTGGTCAACGCGGCCCGAGGCCCGGTAGTCGTGACCGATGCTCTGGTGGAAGCACTCAACGCGCACAGAATCCGAGCTGCTCTCGATGTCACCGACCCGGAGCCGCTGCCTGCGGGACATCCCCTGTGGCTCGCACCGAACTGTCTCATCACCCCACACGTTGGTGGATCGACACCCCAGTTCATTCACCGCGCCTTCCGCTTTGGTGCAGAACAAGTGCGGCGGTTTATTGCGGGCAAGCCTTTGGAAAATGTTGTAACCGAAGCCGGCTACTAGCTCACCCTCACGGATACCGAGCATCCTTCCTCTACACTTTGCGGTACACACTGGGAGCCTTGGGGCCTCTCGCTAGATCGTCCTCATCCTCTTCTTCGCCCTCATCGTCCTCATCCTCTTCTTCGCCGTCGTCGTCGTCGTCGTCGGACTCCTCCTCTTCATCGAGGTCTTCGTCCTCCAGTTCGTCATCGTCATCGTCAATAGCATCCAGGTTCTCGCTGCTGGCATGTTCGGTGGGATTACTAGGAGAGCTATCGAAGGTAGCCGTCGCATCCGGTCCTACGTTCAGAAAATCTTCATCGGAGTTACTGCGTTTTTTGGTGATGGCCATGGAATCCCTCCTGGGTGATGTAGGCTGTTGGATGCATCAGGGACCAGAAGGTTAGTGTGAAAATCTGGCAACATTGTTTTTTAGTCGGTCCTGTCGGCTCACTGCTCGGCAAATGGCTGAAGCTGGGCCGCACTAGGTGGTGGGGTAAGAAGGCTCACGGCAACAAGGGCGATCAGTGACAGAAACAGCGCCGGAAAGATGGCATCCCTTTGAGCGAGAATGGCCGGAACGTGGGCATGGACAAAGCTGGTATCCCACGAGATCGTGACCACCGTTCCTACGGCAATGCTGGCCACAGCAGCACTTGCGGTCGCTCTCTTCCAGAAAAAAGCGGCAAGGATGACAGGTGTCAGCGCCGCCGAATAAATCGTGTACGCATAAAGCGACTTCTTCAACACCGACTGAACGTGAAGCGACTGATAAAGCGCCCATAGGCCTAAAAGCACTACCATCAAACGACTTATGGCCAGCGTCCGCTTGTTCGAAGACTCGGGCGCAATATAGCGCAGAAAGATATCGTTGATCAGGTTCGTCGCGGGAGAAAAAAGCCAGTTATTCGCAGTTGAAATGATCTTGGCGAAGATAGCTCCGACCAACAGCGCCCCCAGAATCTCCAGCAGCCGCGACCCCCCAAATCCATGCAGTCCACAGTAAGCAAGAATTTCGCGGGGACGGTCATGCACCTCTCCTCCGGGATAGAGCGCAGAACCGACAACAGCAATCGCCACAATCACTGTCTCCAGGATCACTGTGCCGATGATCCAGCCAACTACCGCGCGAGTAGCCGCCTTTTCAGACTTGGCCGAGAAAAATTTCTGATACATGGACTGATTGCCCAGCAGCAGCAGGCATGTCGGCAAAAAGAGTTCCATAGCCTGCGCAAAGCTCAGATCCCCAAGCACCTGAAAGTGCGTGGCAGGTAGAGCAGCATGAATCGCGCCCCATCCTCCCGCACGATGCGCCAGTACCGGGAGCGCAACAATCAGCGCTGCGGTCGCCAGCAGACCGATAGCCACGTCCATGTAAGCCACCGACGCCATGCCGGCAATCGCCGTGAAGACGATAACAAAGGCAGCAAGAATGTATTGGCCAAGAACAGGAGTGATAAACGTCGGAAAGACGAGGTGAAGAATATCCCCACCCCCGACGAACTGATAACTGGTAACCGCGGTGTAGGTAAAGAGAATGGCGATGACGCCGAGCACGCGGGCAGTCTGGCTATAGCGAGCCTCAAGCAGATCGGGGATCGTGAACTGGGCGAACTTCCGTGCGCGCGGCGCGATGAAGTAGATCAGCAGCAGCCCGGCCCAGCCTCCCCCTGCTTGCCACAACGCTGCAAACCCGTGCCGATAGGCATTCTCCGCTCCGCCCAATAAGGAGCCCGACCCAATCCAGCTGCACAATAGCGTAAAAACCAGCACAAATGCAGGGAGAGATCGTCCGGCAACAAGATAGTCTGCTTTAGTCTTGACATTGCGTAGGCTGCCCAGCGAGACGGCAAGCAGCACAAAGACGATAATGCCCAGAACGGTAGCGTAGAGATTCATAGTCGTGGTGCGATTCTATCGCGCCAACGGTTTATAAAGAGGTCAGGGGGAAACGAATGAAGCACCTGCTATTGGCTCTGACAATGGCTCTTTTAGTAGGAACCGGCTGCGCCCAGGCAGCAACACCGCTGACGGCTGCTCAGCGGTCTGCAAGAGACAAAGCCTGGCGGCGGACAATTCGCAAACAGCTATACATTCCCTCCACATTGCCCAGGCTCGAAGCAAAAACCTGGTCCAGTTTTTCTCCAATGCCGGGAGTCATCGCAGAGCGCGTGACCTATCAAACAGAGGACGGAATGCTGGTGCCTGCCATCGTCTATCGACCCGAAAAGTGGAAAGGCAAACTCCCCGGCATCGTCGTGGTCAACGGGCACGGTGGTGACAAGTTCAGTTGGTATGCGTTCTACAGCGGAATGCTCTTCGCTCGCGCCGGCGCGATGGTAGTGACCTACGATCCAATCGGCGAGGGCGAGCGGAACATCGACAAAAAGTCGCAGGCCGGCGCACACGACAAATGGGTCGATCCACCTTCAGGGCTGCCGCGGACCGATTGGGGCCAGCGATTGGCTGGCTTGATGCAGGTCGATGTCATGCAAGCTGTAGCCTACCTGGCACAAAGACCGGAGGTCGACAGGCAACGAATCGCCACGGTCGGCTACTCGATGGGGTCGTTTATCACCGGAATTACCGGTGCCATCGATCTCCAGATTCACGCCGTACTCCTCAGCGGGGGCGGCGACTACGACGGAGTCGAGCCAGGATACTTCGATGCAAACAAGCTCCCCTGCCAGGGACCGCCTTATCAGTCACTGCGCGTGCTGGGCGACCGTGGAGCAATCCTCTATGCACTAAACGCCGACCGTGGCCCAATGTATGTGATGAACGGATTGGACGACACCGTGATGGATATCCCGCATCATGAGCCCGACTGGTTTGCCGCCACCCGCGCACGCGCTATCGCCCTGCGAGGAACAGAGAAGGATCTGTTTACGACGGTCTTTTATCCCGGCATCAGCCACCGGACCTCATGGGTAGACCGCGGCGGCGTCGAATGGCTTGAAAAGCAAATTCACTTTACGAACTGGACAGCACAATATATTGCTACCGTTCCAGTGACACATATCAGCACGTGGGCAAAGGAAAACGACGTCTACATCTCGAAAAACTACATGCGCGAAGACAGGGAGGGCGGACTCGACGCACTGGGTACAGGCTTCCCTGCCATCAAGCGCGCGGATTTAATGGTGCTTCCCGAGGCGGCATGGGCTGCGGCGAAGGATCGTCTGACCTATGCGGCATGGGCTGCGAAGACGATGGCGGCAGAGCAGAAAGCAGCCGCTTCTCTGCGGCAGCCATCTCAATCTGGCTATTGATCTCCGCACCGAGCAGCAGTGTAAGCCCCGTAATGTAAAACCACGTTAGCAAGATAATGACCGCGCCAAGAGAGCCATAGGTCACAGAAAAATTATTGAAGAAGTGCAGATACACGCGGAAACCAATAGAGGCCAGCACCCATACCGCGATGCCGATAGCACTGCCGGGAGTGAGCCATCGCCAGCAGCTTTTTTTCAAGTCGGGAGCCCAGTAGTAGATCACCGCGAAAAAGAGGGTGATGAGAGCTGTGACAATCAGCCACCCCAGCGAGCGAGTCACCGCCACAACAACGCTGCCAAGAAGACGGTGATAGATGTGTTCGCGAGCAAGTCGAGCGAAAAAGTCGCTGGCCAGCATGGATGCGAGCGTGACTGTAACCAGCGCAGCCAGTACGATGGTGACCCCAATGGCCGAGAGGCGTGCATGCAGATAAGAGCGGGTTTCAGGGACCTTATAGACAATGTTGAGGCTACCCTGAATAGCCGAAAATCCGACCGAGGCCGACCAGAGCGCGGCAACAATTCCAAAGGTAAGCTTGCCACTGGTGGCAGCGGCAGTTGTCTCGTTGAAGGTGGCAAGTACAGTGCCCATCGCCGCATGCGGAATAACGACAGCGAGATAATGCAGAAGCTTGTCATAGATGCTCGACGCAGATTGCGCAGCAAGTCCCAGCAGCGAACTGGCACAGAATAGAGTTGGAAAAAGAGCGAAGAGGAAATAGAAACCAAGTTCTGCAGCCCGCCCTATAAGGTTGTCATCAAGGAAGTTACGCCAAGTCCGCGCTGCGACGACGCGGATAGGAACTCCCTGCAGGTCCCAGAGCGAATGCAGCGGCGACCGGGACACATAATCCCATATCCACTGCTCTCGCGGGTCGAGTGATTTAACCGAGGTGTTGTCGATCGAAATAGTAGAGACTCCCGGCGTGACATGATCGTCTTATGAGGTAGATGCGAATTCATGCAGCCTTGGTAGCTGCGTCGAAGGTTAGCTCCATAAGATAGAGGCCATGGGCAAAGCAATGGCTACTCTGTGCATCTAGATTAATTAAAGGTGACGAATGTTTGATCGGTGGAGAGGTCAGCCCTTTGTGGTGACGAAACTGAAGCAGCTGTGGCGTTTAGTGCAGGAGAGTCACGCGCAACCGATAGTAGGCAAGACGCGGCTGGCGGAGATCGTCGCCCCCAACGAGCTTGGAGTTACCTTCATCGGCCACTCATCATTTTTGCTGCAACTGGGCGGCCGCTCAGTATTGGTTGATCCCGTCTTTGCCAAACATTTGATTCTGTTGCGCAGGCAGCGGCGTCCCGGTCTGCGCATCAATGAGATGCCAGCCATTGACGTCGTGCTGCTAACCCACGCTCACATGGACCACCTCAATATCGCATCGTTGCGCCGCGTGGTGCGCAGCGCTCAGATGCTGGGGAAGAAAGCTCCCGATGTCGTTGTGCCCTGGGGAGTGGAAGATCTGGTGGCCGGACTCGGCTTCTCCCGCGTGCATGGAATGAAGTGGTGGGAAAAGCTCGAAGTGCGCGGGCTAAGCGTAACGCTCACTCCCTGCAAGCACTGGGGCGCGCGCATGTTCAACGATACTCACCGCGGATACGGCGGCTATGTCATCGAAGCCGCTGGCCACTCCATCTACCATTCCGGCGACACCGCTTATTTTCCCGGCTTCACCGAGATCGGACAGCGCCTCCATCCACACGTAGCCCTGTTGCCCATCGGAGCTTACTACCCCGACAGCTACCGAACCGTCCACACCAGTCCCGAAGAGGCCATACGCGCCTTTGTGGAGGTAGGAGCAGAGTGGATGGTTCCCATGCACTTCGGCACCTTCAACCTCGGACGCGAGCCGATGGAGGAACCGCCGCAACGCCTGATGACCGAAGCGGCACGACTAGGAATCAGCTGCAAGGTGAAGATACTCGAAGAGGGAGAAACCATGCGCCTCTTCGAGCAAACCGCCGGGCACAGAGCACCGACCTTCAACCCGCACCAGCAAGGCATCTGACTCGGCATCCCCGCGAAAAACTACGTCTTCGGCGATCCCAGATCCAGAGGATGCGCATCTGCTGAAACGGATTTCGTATCTGAGGAATTCCACCCCGGCAGCTCCTGCGAACCGGTAATCAGGCGAGCGCTGTCTTTGAAAGTCACATACGTCCACGCCCACTGGCGAAATACCGAGAGCCGGTTGCGAAATCCAATCAAAAAGAAGATGTGGACAAGCAGCCACGTCATCCATGCAGGAAAACCGCTCCAATGGCCTTTGAACGGCCATTGAATATTGGCCACGGCAGCCTTGCGCCCAATGGTCGCCATATCGCCCTTGTCGAAGTAGTGAAACGGTTCGTTCTTTCCCGTGCCGTCGCTCCCTAAATCCGCCGCGAGCAGCCGCGAGATGCGTTTCGCAGCATACTTGCCCATCTGCATCGCCGGCTGCGCTACGCCGGGAACCTGTTTGCCGTTCTGTTCGATGTGGGCAAGATCGCCGCAGATAAAGATCTCAGGATGCCCCGGTGGATTGAGGTGTTCATCCACCAGCACGCATCCTTTTCTATCCGTCTCGAAGCCCAGCAGTTTTCCGAGCGGGGAAGCCTGCACTCCTGCAGCCCAAAGCGTAACTACAGCGTTGATGCGCTCATCGCCCACCATCACATAGCCAGGCTGCACATCCGAGACATGCGCATTAACGCGCAGCTTCACGCCTAACGCATTGAGCTGTTCCCGTGCTTTCGCCTGCAGATCTTCCGGATACATCCCCAGAATATTCGGCGACCCTTCAAGGATGAGCACCTGTGCCTGCGAAGGATCGATGTGCCGAAAATTATTCGACATATACAGCTTCGCGATATCGCTGATCGCTCCCGCCAATTCCACCCCGGTAGGGCCGCCGCCAATGATGACGAAGCTCAGCGAAGGGTGGCCACCGGTCTCCTGCATCTGCCGCTCGGCCAGTTCGAACGCCAGCAGCACGCGACGGCGAATCTCCGTCGCATCCTCTATCGTCTTGAGCCCCGGCGCAAGCTTCGCCCAGTCGTCATGGCCAAAGTACGAGTGCGTAGAGCCAGTGGCAACAATCAGATAGTCATACTCAAGCTGCGCGCCCGTCTTCAGTTCCACTCTCTGCTCATCGATATGAAAAGCGACAGCCTCATCCATCAGCACTTCCACATTCGGATAGCTGCTCAGAATAGACCGAATAGGCTGCGCAATGTCCGCGGGCGAAAGCACCGCCAGCGCAACCTGGTAAAGCAATGGTTGAAACGTATGGTGATTTCTGCGGTCGACCAGCGAAATATCGAGCGGCAGCTTGGCAAGGCTCAGCGCTGCATTAAGCCCAGCGAACCCTCCGCCGATAATGATCACCCGCTTGCGCTCGACACCACCTCCGGTAGCTCCATCAACCATCGTTGCGACTCCTCACCGTATCTATAAAGTTTGATGCCGAAGGCAGCTGGAATGCTTCGTCTCTGTACAAATTTGATTGTGCCACACCAACCAGCGCGATTCATCAGGGCTGCTTCTGCAACGACAATGAAACAAACCCCTGCGTCCCCGCCGCAGCAACAAGATTCGTTACCTCCGCGGCTCCCGCAACCTGCAACGGAGCGACGGTTACAACGCCACTCACATCCGAAGTAGCCGACGACATCTGCGCGCTCTCATCGGGCGGCACCGGGCAGCGTCCGCGATCAGGACAAGGCCCCTGCCACGCATCAATCGTCTGGTGAATCTCAACCAGGGCTCCCGCCACCGCATCGCCCGCCGTGTTCGTCACCCGCAGCACCACCGGCGCCAGCACGTCCTCCGCGCTCACCGACTGCCCCGCCCCACTGACGACTTCAATTCTCCACTCAGCAGGATCGACGCCCTGCGCCACGAAGTTCGCACACACTGTAGTCCACGCACACGCGGATGCCGTCGCCTGTTCTCCCGCCGCCAGCGGCCCAACACTCACCTGCGTCTCCGCCACTCCCAGCGCATTCACCTGCGACTGCGCTGGAGAAAATGCCATCCCTCCCGAAACCGGCTGCCAGTTCACCACCACTCCCATAGTCGAAGCAGAGTTGTCGCTCGCCTCCACCTGCGGCATCCAGACAAAAGTGGCCCCGGCCGCAACATACAACATCGCCTGAGCCGGAGTGAGAGTCCGCACCCGGGTCGCAATGGTAAACGAAGCAGTCTGCGTCCCAGCCGTACTCGCTGCCGATACGGTGACAGCCCCTGCTGCCATCGCAATCACCGTTGTCGACGCCACCCCGGACGCATCGGTCATCCCGCTGCAAATGGTACCGCCACAAGCTCCAAACTGAACAGCGCCATCGCCGCTCGCTGTAAACGTGACAAGCTGGTTTGCCACAGGAGTCGTCCCATCCGCTGCCAACACCTTCACCGCGAACAGAACAACCGCCGTATCCCCTGCAAACACCGTCCCCGATGGTGCCGTCACAAGATTCAACGACGGCAGCGGCGCAGCATAGTTCAGCGCGCCCGTCATCACAGTCGTTCCTCTGGTCGAAGGATCGGTGACAGCAACGTCCGCGGCAATCGCCGTTGTGAAACCCAGTGCGCGCAACGAAGGAACAGTTGCCACAATCGAAGTAGCCGTCCAGGTTGTCACTGTAGCCGCTCTTCCATTGACGGTCACCATATTCCCCGCGCGAAAACCCATTCCCGTAATCGTGACCGCTCCGCCCTCCGCGCTTACGTTCGCCGGGCTGATGCTGTCTGCATACAACACGCGAGCCTGATAGCCAAAATCAGGCCGGCCATCCCCGCGCTGATCCGCAATCGCAATTCGTAACTGATCCGGTTGCGTACTCCCGACCGTCAACGAAGTCATCCCAGAGGCCGTGCCATTGAATGCCGTTACCACCGATGCCACGCTGGGCAGCGTCTTCAACGCATCGATCGCATTCCACACGCCAATGACCGGCATGGCCTTCGCCATCGTAGCGAACCCATTTTCATCCTGCGCCGTCACCTCGACCGTGAAGCTGCGATTGGCCTTGATCGCAAGCGACGACCACGCCGTATGCCCATAAGCGCAGAGCGTCTCCCTCCACCAGCCCTGCGGCGCCACGGCCGCAGGAGCTGCCTCAACCCCATCCGCCGCGGTATTGCAGCTATTGGCCCCGCCCCCGGGGGTCAGGTTCTGCCGCACCACGAGTTGATAGCTCCTCATGATGTCCGTATCGAACTCAGATTTCGCCCCCGAAGGCTCAACCTGGTTGGCGACATAGGGCCCCACCGCATACTGGCCCGTATAGAGCGGGTTAATCGGTTCTGTGTCCAGAACGTCACTATCCCAGGTCCCGTCAAGCATCGGAATCCGAAATATCTCATAGAATCCCTCGTAAATAAGGTTTGAGGTTCCGCTGCTTCCCACTGCCGTGGTCAAAGTACCCGCCACCGGATTGCCTCCCGCCCCCTTAAACATCTCGCCCGAGACCGCAGATGCCGTCTGCCATGACTCTGGAACAGCCCAGAATTGATGCCAGCGGCGCACTGTCACATTCACGCCCTGCATCCCCTGCCCGGTCGGAAAGTACACAAATCCCTGAATCTCGTGCGCAAGATAAAGGGAGTCCCTCTTCCCCGACGGCGCGTGGTTCTGCGCAATCGGATAAAGCATCGCCAACGCCGAAAGATCGTCCGCCCGCAGCGTGAACGGCTGCGGCAGGCACTGGTACGTATACAGTCCGCAGATGATGTCGATCGGGTGCATAATCGGCCAGTTCAGCGCCTCTATCGCAGTCGGTTGCGGGCTTCCTGTAAACACGTTGTCATTCACCTGCGACCAGCCCAGCCCCAGGATGCGTCCGAAGGCACGCATCAACTGGTATTGCATCTGCAACTGCTGTTCCGCAGCCGGCCCCGTGCATCGGCCATTCAGAACCAGCAGGGCATGTTGGATATAGCCAGCCGGAACGATGGAATCGACGCTCTCCGTCACCGCGTTCTGGCGACAGCCGGAAGGATCGCTTGCTCCGCTGCCCAGTAGCATATCCGTCACCGATCCATCACTGTCGTAGATCACCGCAATTTGCTTGGCCAGATAGTTGCCGCTCTGCACGTCCGCTGGAAAGACCAGCCCATCCGAACCCGGATACACATTCGCCCCGTTGATATGTTCGTCAAGCGAGCCGCCATATCCCAGCACCAGGCTTGCGACCGGCACATTCCACGTATTCGCAGCGGCAGCCACAATAGCGTCCGCAGCCGCGTGATCGACATAAGGGCTCAGATCGCCCGGATCGGTGAAATAACGTAGCTGGTTCGTATACCAGGCCACCGGAACCCCAGAGGTGCTGAAGTACGGCGCCCCCGTCACCCAGCGAGGCCCGCCTGCAAACGCCGCCGCGCCCACCGCCAGCCAGCAAAAGGCGAATGCAGAGATCCATCGCACCCACCCTGCAGCATCAGCGAACATCATCCGTTGCCTTTTTCCAGGAGGTCAGCAGCTTGACCACGGTATCGACCGCAGCCTGCTGCACCGGGGTCGAGGCACGGCTTGAGCCATCGTCTGCGGCGACGATGGGGTTCACCACCGAATTCTCCGAATCAGCCATCTGCTGCTCGACAGTCAAAGGAGCGGCCGACAGAGTGGCCTGCAATACATAGGACGACGAATGCAGCACCTTCGCCCCCAGCCAGCGAAGGTCCGCTATAGGAACAGGAGGATTTGCCACAGCCGTTGTGAGCGGCGAAGCATCGGCCACACCCCGAATCGGAATGGCTCCATCCAGCCCACCCACCGGCGAACTCAACCCGCTCGCCCCCGGCGCATGCAACATCATCAGCAATCGCTGGCCAACCCGGTAGCGATTCGCATCGCCGGACCACAACCCGGCCCACTCCCGCAAGACATACGCCCCGCCAGTGCAGCCGCGAATGGCCTGATCCACCTCGAAATCAACCTCGACAAACCCCGCCCCCATGCCATCGCCATCATGGGGTCGTATCGCTACCACCTGCCCAACAAAGATGACATCCGCCCTGTCCGACATCTGGTGCAGAACATCTTCCACGTTCTGCGCTACTGCTACCCCGCCCGAACTGGCCGAGACGGACGTCTGCGAATAAGCGGCAACTGTCATCGTCAGCAACGCCACCGCAGGCAAGCCACGCAGCCCTCGAAATATCCCAAAAGTCCCGAACATCTCGCCACACCGTCCTCTGCTCTTCTTCGGCAGCAGGCAGGTAACGTGATGGTCTTGACCTATTTCGAGACAAGCCTTTCCTGCGATTCTCTCCTTGCTGCGGGAGAGGCCGTTCTCTTTTCAGAAATCAGCAAAAACGCCTGTCAAGCCCTGCAACTCGGGAAAAATGTTCAACCAGCACAAAATAAACAACTTACGCTTAAAAATAAAGTTCCAAAAACTGCAAAAGAGTTCCATCTCATTCGATAGACTTAAAGCAGAAGGAAACAACGCAAAGGTCCAGCCAAAGAGAGCTGGACCTAAGTCTTTTAGAAAGAAGACTTTACAAAATAAGCCGTTTAGAATGAAGACTTTGCGGTTCAGGTACCCCCGGGGGGTGCCCCCTCAAAGGTGTTAGATCTCAGGATAGAAATCAAAGAAGGCATCAATGCTCATGCGAAGCTGAGCTTCAATCTGTTCCCGGCTTCCCTCGAGAATATGCATGGTCACATGCGCTTCGTTGCCATTGTTCAGCGTGACCGGGGCGTCGCTCACTGCCGCGATCTCATCTGCGGGCAGCAGCCTCATTCCGTAGACCAACGTAAGATTTGCCATAGCCTCAATTGTGTCACTAAATGCACGTTGAATCCTTTTCCCTAATCGCGCATTTACACTAAGAGAGTTCATATGCCAGAAAACAATACTCGCGACACCGTCATCCTCGGGTCCGGCTGCTCCGGACTGACCGCTGCCATCTACGCTGCCCGCTCCAACCTCAAGCCTCTCGTCCTCGAAGGCCACGAGCCTGGCGGCCAGTTGTCCATCACCACGCTGGTCGAAAACTTTCCCGGCTGGCCCGACGGCATTCAAGGCCCCGAGCTGATCGAGAACATGAAGAAGCAGGCAGTCCGCTTCGGTGCCGAGCTGCGCATGGCCCATCTGGCATCGGTCGATCTCAGCAAGCACCCCTTCGAGCTGAACCTCGGCAACGAGATCATTCACACCCGAACGCTCATCATCGCCTCCGGTGCCAGCGCCCGTTGGCTGAACTTGCCGTCCGAACAGGCCCTCATCGGCCACGGCGTCAGTTCCTGCGCCACCTGCGACGGCTTCTTCTTCTCCGGCAAGGAGATCGCCGTCATCGGCGGCGGCGACTCGGCCATGGAAGAGGCGCTCTTTCTCACTCGCTTCGCCTCCAAGGTCACGCTCATTAATCGCAGCGAGAACTTCCGCGCCTCGAAGATCATGCTGGATCGCGCCATCGCCCACCCCAGCATCAAGTTTCTCTCCAGCACCACGGTAGAAGAGGTGCTCGGCGTCGAAGAGAAGGACGTAAAAGGGTTACGCCTCAAGAGCCTCATCTCCGGCGAAGAGTCCGTCCTTCCCGTCTCCGCAATGTTCCTCGGCATCGGCCACACCCCCAACGCCTCAGCGTTCAAGGGAATGCTCGACCTCGACGAAGACGGTTACATTCTGACGCAGAACAACGTCTTCCCCACGTTGAACGGCCAGCCGATCCCCGGTGTCTTCGCCTGCGGCGACATCCAGGACCGTCGCTACCGCCAGGCAATTACAGCAGCCGGATCAGGCTGCATGGCCGCGCTCGAGGTAGAGAAGTATCTGGAAGAGCGCGGCAGATAAGACAGAACCATGTCAATCGCCGCTAATCTCGCGCAGCTGCACCAACAGATCGCGGAGGCCTGTCTTCACAGCCATCGCTCCGAAGACGAAGTCGCGCTGATGGCCGTCAGCAAGGTTCATCCATTCGAAGTCATTCTGGAGGCCTATGCGGCAGGTCAACGCCTGTTCGGTGAAAATCGCGTGCAGGAGTTTCAGGAGAAGTCCGAGCACCTCAACGCACTGACCGACGCCAGCTTCCATCTGATCGGGCCCCTGCAATCGAACAAGACCAACAAAGCCGCCGAGCTATTTGACGCAATCGACGCAGTAGATTCGTTGAAGATTGCGCAACGGTTGAACGCCGCCGCGGACGCATTGAAAAAGAAGTTGCCGGTCCTGATCGAGGTGAAGCTGAGCCACGAAGAATCGAAGCACGGCCTCGCTCCAGACGACCTTCCCGCACTGCTGACTGCGATAGAAGGCCTCGAATCAATCGAAGCCGTCGGCTTGATGACAGTTCCACCATGGTCGCTCGATGCCGAAACTGCGCGGCCTTATTTCAAGAAGCTGCGGCGACTCCGCGACGAATCGCAGAAGACTCACCCAGCACTCACGCAACTATCGATGGGCATGTCGAACGATTTTTCCGTCGGTATTGAGGAAGGTAGCACCTGTGTCCGCGTCGGCACTGCACTCTTCGGCAAGCGGGAGTATCCGGCATGATCGAAGACGCCCTTACTCTAGCTCACGATGTCGCGGATGGCTGCACGCTTCCAGTGCGCGTGCGTCCCAGCGCCAAGAAAAACGATGTAGCAGGCGTTCATGCCGGTGCAGTGAAGATCTCGCTGACG
>JBEPUY010000044.1:0-35481 GCA_041691255.1 Granulicella sp.
TCGCCCCAGTATGGCTCTGCGTGAACTCTGTTGTGGGGCTTTGGCTTGGGCCGACGCTGCCATTCCTGCTGACGCAGAACGTCCATAGTGATCAGACATTTGCGGGTGTGTTCGCCCACGAGCCGAGCCGTGTGGGCTGGTTGTTGCTCGCCTACTCCATTATCTTCGGACTCGGCGTCACGGGGTGGAGCTTTGTACTTCCTCATATGAGCGTCCGCCGTGCCATGGCGATCACTCTCATCGCGATGCTGCCCGTCTGCGCAGGCTTCTATCTTCTGAACCATTCAGCTGGCTTTTCGCAACCGCTTCGCTGGTCGCTTACCGCCGCAACAATGCTCGGCATCATGGTTGAAAGCGGCTTCACCCCGGCTGCGCTTGCGTGGCTTGCAAATACGCTCCCACCGCAGTCGGGACGCGGGACCGCCATGGGTATCTACTCCGTTCTCTTGAGCCTCGGCGCGATTGCCGGGTCACTTCTGGCCGCAGGATTGGGACAGAAATATTCGGTCGACGGCTTGCTTTATGGCACCGTCGCCGTCGCCGCATTGGCGCTTATTTTTCTTCATTGGGTGCCGGAATGGAACAAAGAAAGGCTTACAGCATGAGTGATAACGAATACGACTTCGCAGTCATTGGGACGGGAGCGGCAGGCCTCATCGCTGCTGATTTTGCCGTCAAGCTGGGTGCACGCGTCGTGATGCTGGAGAAGGACCGCATCGGCGGCGATTGCACCTGGACAGGCTGCGTTCCCAGCAAAGCCCTTTTGAAAGTGGCAAAAGTTGCGCATCACGTTCGCTCATCGGCTCAGTATGGGATCGTCACGCAGCCTCCCCGCATCGACATGCCGCAGGTTCGCGAGTACCTTCGCGCGGCGATCGATCACATCTACGCTGGCACAACACCTGACGCTCTCCGCGCAAAGGGAATGGAAGTGATGTTTGGAGCGGTGCAGTTTCTGGACGCCCACACCTTGCAGTGTGGAGAGCAACGTCTCCGCGCGCGCAAGACCCTTATCGCTACTGGAGCTGCCCCTGTCATTCCAGATATACCGGGCCTGGATCAGGTGCCATTCTCGACCTATCTCGATTTCTTCGACCGCGACCGCCTGCCGGAATCGCTAATCATCATCGGCGGCGGTCCGATCGGTGTGGAGATGGCTCAGGCCTATCAGCGACTCGGCGTCCAGGTCACGGTCTTGGCTGAGCAACTGTTACCCAAAGAAGAGCCGGAAGCCTCAGCAACCATTCAAAAGGTACTTGAACGAGAAGGAGTTCAGGTAGTCCCGGCTCGCGCACTGAGCGTCGAGAAGACGGACGAGCTAATCCAAGTTCGAACCCAGGAGAAGAGCGTAGATGCTGAAGTACTGTTGGTCGCTGTGGGACGGGCACCTAAGCTCGAAGGCCTGAATCTTGAAGCGGCTGGCATTGGCTACGCTACTTCTGGCCTCACCGTGAACGATAAGCTCTGCACCTCGGCCTCCAACGTTTACGGGGCCGGAGATGTACTCGGAGGCGAGCAGTTTTCCCATCTCGCCGGTTGGCAGGGGTTCCAGGCGGCACGGAATGCGTTGCTCCCCGGCAGCAACTCTGGATTTTCAAGCGTTGTTCCGCACGTCACGTTCACTGATCCTGAAGTGGCACAGGTTGGATTACTGGAATCGGATGCACGCGATCAGTATCCTAACGACCTACGCATCGGAATCTGGCCCCTGAGCCGGATCGACCGAGCCGTGTGCGACAACGACCGGGACGGATTCATCAAGTTCGTCACGACCAAAGACGGATTGCTTCTTGGCGCCACAATCGTCGCTGAGAGCGCCGGGGAAACGATCATCGAGATCGTCTATGCTCTTCAGAAAAAGAGGAAGGTGAGCGACATGGCGAGCCCGATTCACCCTTACCCAACGTACACATCAGGCGTCCAGATGCTGGCCACAGAGATGGCCATGGAGCATGCAATGACTGGCCTTAGCGGAACGCTGATCCGCACAGCATCTAAGGTGTGGCGTTAGTTTGAGAAATCCGTCCAAGCTTGTTCTTCAACTGGTGACTTCAGGGCGATGCACTCATTCAGATTCCTGGAGAATGAAATGTCTGTTGCCGACATTACACAGGCACTCTGTAGTGCCCGGCGTCGATCGCCACGTGGCCAAATTCTGCTACCCAGGAAATTGGTGTGGTGCTCGATTCCAAGCGACTTTGAGTACGGATCCGGCCCTCCTCCTAAGAGCCGGAGCAGAGAAATCCGGCCCACCAATACGGCTCGCTGAAAGGTTTGCTCAATCCGGCCTGCCTGTTGAATTCTTGCTGGCGAAGTGAAATATACGCCTGCAATTCGGGCGTCAGGTCTTCCTGCCGCTCCAGTGCGGCGAGCCGTTCACTCACCTCGCCACAAGTGAGTTCTTTCAACCATAGCTGGGCTGTTCTCAATGCGGCATCCGGGTCAGTCCGGGCTGCGGCCGGCAGACGATCATTCGAACGAAAGAGACCCTCGTAAAGATGCTCCATCAAGAGCATCGTGCAGAGATCATCGACGAGCCAGAGGCTGCTGATCACAGCCATTGCGCCGGTACGCAACCAGCCTGATGAGAGTCCGATGAATTCGTTTGGCGCATGTGCAAGGTCAGCAACGCCCGATTCGCATGCGGACAGTGTAACGAGGCGTGTCGCAGTATCCCATGTAACCATCAGCTCCTGGAGACGCAGAAAACCGGAGACCCCCGGTCTCTCCGAAGGTGGCGCTAATGCCAGAAATGATCGCATCGGATATCGAATATCGAATCGGCCGTGACACGCAAAATGGATGTAGTCCTTATCCTTGAATTGGCGGCCGACTTCGCTCCACGATGCCTTCGCACCGGATAGCAGTTGTGTCTGCGAAGGCTCACCTAGGGCTGCGATAGCATCTCCCTCAAGGGCCGCGAACGGCAAATCTTCGGTGGGATTGGCTACCACCAGCAGCGATTTCGAAGCCTCCGGAGGGCCCTGTTGGCGGCGAAGCAGTTTTTCCCTTGTACTCGCCAACGTCATTGCGCTCGGGCAATACGAAATTGTGTAATCGTCCACCAGATACCTTGTCACGCCATTCTCTGGTCGCCAACAGGCGTGCAACGGAAGAATGCTAAGCCCGGAAGCGGGTAGCAACGTCAGGGATGCCCCGGCTGGCAAGGCTAGTTTGGTCAGATGCGCATGGATAGGGGCGAAGAACTTGTCCCACACTACTTTGCCCGTGCTCGATATGACGCGGCTCCAGTTGTTCTTCGCCTTGTTGCTTCTTGCGTAGGCCGGCAGCCAGCCCGCAGACTGCGCAGCGCCTGGCCCTCCGTTCAATATTGCAGCCAGATCCGTGTCGGTGAAGCTGTCGATCCACACAATGTCGTCGGGTCCGATCGCGTCAGCCCCCCCTCGAATCACAAAGGCGGCACTTCCGGCCCGGGTGACAATAGGCGCGACGATTGAGCTGTCAACTCGAATAGCCTCGAGATATTGTTTCAATCTCAGTGCGGTATCGATTGCCGCCGCCCCCGCGCGGGTCTCCTGCACCTTGGCTAGAAGATCAGGTATCTCGGCGCGAATCGTATCTTGTAACTGCCGGTTAGCAGGATCTTTCTCCGAGCTTCGCGCCACATTGGCTTGTAACAGCCCCAGAGCGGATAGATTAAACTCAAGCAGTTGTGCCGGACTAAGGTCGCTCTCCCCGCCAACAGTGGCAGGTTGATTGAGTGAATCGGCAGCGACCGCCTCAAAGCCACGGCCGAGCATGCGAGCATTCCCCTTTTCCAGCGTTAGAAAACCCTCATTCCAGCAGCCAAGGCGAAGCAAACTGTAAGCCGCTTCAGCGTAGGCCGAGTGCATGCTCTGACTCTCTGACTGCATTGCGTCCAGGGTGAGGGTCGTCGTGTCGATGAGGTCATCGGCTTTAATTGCGGCGGTGAAGGCTGCTGTCGCTTCCGACCATTGCGCCATCCCGAAATGCAATTTACCCAGGAGAATCTGTGTACTTCGGTGCTCCCGCGGGTGCTCCATAGTGCGAACGGTCAAAGCATCCGTTAGGCAGCGCAACGCGTTGGCTAGATTGTCGGAGCGTGTTCCCAGCTCTCGATCAAGGAAGGCGCTTCCGAGATTGTATTGCACCCCAGCCCAATTCCAGGAATCCTTATATTGATGAAATGAGAGCGAGGCATCGTTGTAGAAGGCAATCGCTTTCTCCATTGCTTCGACGTCGCTTGAGGCGAGTTGACGCCAGGTATTTCCCAGGTTCGTCCAGATTCCCGGCTTGTTGCGTTCCTCGGCCAGCGCCAGGGCCGCACCGAAATGTTCGATTGCGGTTCTCAGATTTTCAGATTTGTCGCCAACCTCTCGTTCCATGAAGCTGAGACCAAGGTTGTTTCGCAATCCCCACAGCTCGGGCGATTTCCCCGGACAAAACGAGAGCGCACGCTGAAAGCACTCGATGGCGTATTCCTGGTTGTCAGCATGGAATCCGTGCACCCGGTCCACGAGGGCCACACCTAACCTCTTCTTCGCGATGACCCAATCCTCAATGAAACCGCTGGAATCGAGATCCCGCAAGGCACTCTCGGCGAACTCGACCGCGGTTTCGAGATTAGCTGCTCGCTCATTCTGCGCCCGGTTGAGGGAAAGCATGCTCAATTGGCTGGCAATCGTCGCACGCGCGAAGACGTCCTGCTCGCGTACGCAATCCATCTGTGCCGCCTGCAGATGGCCGATGGTTGACTCCAACAAATCCTGATCGATGGGTTCGCGGATGAGCGGCATCAACTCGGCCGCTAACAGTGTATGCAACGCGACCCGCGAAAATGCGTCAATCGCGTCGGCCATCGTTCGCAGTACCAGTTCGTAGGTAGCCCGATCCGAAGGTGGCGTACCGGTACGCTTCGCCACCGTGTCTCTGGTAAAGCACACCAGATCGATCGGCACGATAAGTTGAAACGGCGCAAACACTGCTGGAGTCCCCAGCACGCGAGCGGAGCGTAGCGTCGTCATTGCTCCCAGGAAGCGATTGCGCTCGATGCGCGACGGAGTGCTGTCCGACATTTGCCGTAGCTGTTGAAGCACGGAATCGCCAAGCAGCTCCTGGTGACTTTGGACGAACAAGCTGGCTTCGCTGTTCAGTTCCATTTCCAGGAACTTCGCAAGCACCTGCTGCGGAGATTCGGAAGGAGGCTGGGGAACCTGGGGCGCATCGCCCTGGGGACAGTAACATGCGGAGCGAACCGTGGCGAGAGCTCGGGCAAAGAGTATCTGCTCCTGAGGATTTGTCAGGATTGTGAACGTGAGAAGTACACTGCCGGTCGCAATAAGACCGCTGGTCATAAAGAGAAATTCGCCCGGCTTGGGAGCGCGGTCCGTCACGGTAAAAAAATAGCCGTGCCCTGAGATGGTGTTGATTTGGCACAGCTCAGGTTGCTCTTCGCGTACTTGCCCTTTCATTTGTTCAAAGGCTTGCTCTAACTCGGCTCTCAACTGCTCGACCGAAGGCGTGCCGTCGGCGTCGAGAGGCACGACAGACACAATCAGGCGATCCTGACCGGCAGCGGTCTCTCGCAAACCGAAGGTCGGCAGCAGTTCCGTGTTCTCTTGTTGAACGGCAATCCAACTCTCCGATGTAGGAATGGCAAGCGAGCCGAATCCCGGCAGCTGGAATAAGCTCCAGTTGGAAAGGGAATCGCGGAGCGGTGAGTCCTTCATCATGGTGTTCCTTTGAGAACCCTGTTGCGGGGAGATATAGTGGCTCAGGTCGACGGGGCTTCGTGAATGCAAAAATCATAACCTGTCGCCCCCGTAATGAAGTATGCTGACTGAGCCAAACGGAGCCTGTAAATGACCTTCCTGTCCAATTTTTGGGATTTGCTCAATTCGCCTGCGGACGAAGCGCTTGAGAGGATCTACCACACTCCTTCGAAGCAATGGGTAGCGCAGTTTGCACCACCCTCCACAACCACTCTGCCGACGGTGAACAATACTGAAATCGTGCCGCGAAAGCATTACATCACGGTCACGGCCCAGAAGACCGTTCTGCCCTACGACAGGGTCTTATTCAAGACCTTTTACGGCGCTGTGTATTCGACGATCGCCGTTCGAGATGAAGAGGGCGAACCGCGAAGCCTTTCCACCTTCGCGAGCCTCGATTCGGGCTTGACGGCGATTGACAAACGCGCGGGAGAAAAGATGGTGCAGGGCCCGCGCACCCTGTTGGAGTTTGCGCCATTTCAAGGCACGCAGATGGCCTCCACCATTGCATTGCTCGCCATAGAAGCCGTCGATTATGCGAAGCCGCTCCTTGCGACCCTGCAGAAGATCTCCAATGTTGCCGGTGCAACATTCTTCTCCGCAGCCGCGCCACTGGCGGAACCGCTGATCTCAGGCATACAGGCTCTGATGGAAGTTGCTGGCGGAACCGGCACGCAGATCGTGTACGCAGGGAATCTGCCACATAATACCGGCATATTCCTGGTAGCTGCCACCGATGCTTCCTCCTTCAACTGGTCGAGTTATAGCTTCGCTTCCGACTACACGCTTCTCGAAAGCGGAGTTCCGGTGAACCGCTTTGCCTACATGGTTCTGACGATCGAGATTGCTGAAGAACGACCGAACTGGATGCAAATTCCGGCTATCCACGATGCCGCATCCGCTCTGGATAGGGCCGTTCGAGCGGCGGGGCGTAAGATTGCCGATCCCAAATCCGACGAGGCTGGAAAGGTCCAGGATGCGCTTGCTGATTGTGTATGGGAGTGCATGAATAGTCCCGACCTGTGTGAATCGGATGGGGGCCGTTGCGCCGATCTTATAAGCGCCAACATTGATTCCTACATTGAGCGTTACAGCAAGAACATAAAGCCGTTTGCCGCCGAGCGGGAATACGGCGACGTTCCGACGGAGGGTTTCTCTTTGGAAGACGTCGAGTTATTTCCGCGACCAGGCGGAAACGATTAACGGCAAGGAAAGAGCGGACAAAGGCTGATTCCCTCGGTCCCCAGTTTCACTTTGTGCCGGCTCACCGAGGGCAACACTACACAAAAGTCAGCTATTGTTCAGGAAGCCATCGCAGTTCCATGGAATGGTGATATCAGGCCAATGCACGTTTCCAGCGTCCGCAATCTTCGAAACGCGCATTGGCGATTCCGCGCTCATTAACCAAGGCTGACAGCCCTGCCGGCTAGCTTGCATGAATAAAGGCTGATCATGGAATAGCGGAAGGCGAGATCATTGGTCCTCTGCTCTTTCCTCAACGATCTAATTCCGGTTAGCGCACAATCTGCGGAGCTGGGGTTCCATCGGACTATTTGCCAACCCAGACGACGAAAATAATTACCGCTCTTGGGGGTCATTCGCCGCCATAACCGGCGAGCGTGGCAGATTGGCTCCCCAGCTTTTAGCCACGTTGCTGGAAACAAAAAACATCAGATGCGGATGCCAGCTCTTGTCATGATCACTTAATCATTGCTTCGAGCCAGCTCGATTTCAGAATTCTCGTCCGGCATCAAGTACTGATTGAGAGCAGCCGTGGCCGGATAGGGTGGCGTCCGCGCCTGCGCTCGTGCCTGACAGGTTGTCAGGTTAAAACGACCGACAAAAGGAATGCGAATGCGATCATCTTGAAATATCCTTCCGCATTTAAATCTCCGGTACGCGCAAGTTGTGTCAGGTTTGGGAACACTGATCTCTGAGGTCGCCAGCGGCAGTAAATCAGGCTTGAACGTGGACGTCAAACCGTCAATAGCGAGTGGCGCTTAAGTACGCGGTGCATGGTATTGTGATTGGACATATCGACACTCCGTCGTGGGGAACAATGGCAGCAGTAAGAATGGTGGACGAGATAACGGCACAGGAACTGGTCAAATACGTCCCGCTTGGTGTGTCCTAGTAGATCTGATGATGCCTCCGCTCCGGATTCCGTTGTAGAACTGCAGAATATGCTTCATGCACTGTCGTACATGGTAGCGGCTTCGCTGGCCTCCCAGGCGCGGAAGCTCCATTCGGAAGTAACCCCGACCACAATATTTTCTGCCTGATCCACCTGCCAAGTCTATAATTCGTCCGGCAAGCACTCTCTTCTTTTCAGGGGTCATCATGCAAGAGGTTCAAAAGCGTCCGCAAATGATCGCCAATGGCTGGATTCAAGCTGCGGGCCTGGTTCTGCTCGTCGGCTTCTTCATCATGGGCGTGCTTACGTACTACACCTACAACGACGAACCGCCCATTCCCGACAGGGTGCAGAACACATCAGGAAGAGTCCTCTTCACCCGCGCGGACGTCCTCACCGGACAAGGCATCTTCCTAAGCAACGGTCTCATGGAATACGGTTCGATCTTTGGCCACGGCGCCTATCTAGGCCCAGACTTCACTGCCGAATACCTTCATCGCGCCGCGTTGTCCAGCATCAACTTCTATGGCAAGTTGGATTCCGATTCGGCGAGAAAGCGCACCATCGAGGACTTCAAGACCAACCGCTACAACACTGTCAGCGGAACCCTCCTCTATACCGATGCTCAGGCCGATGCGTTCGAGCGATGCCGCGCCTACTACGCCGGGTTCTTCGGTGAACCCACCACGAAATTCGGCCTCCGCCCCAGCGCCATCACCGACCCGGAGCAGATCCGTCAACTCGTCGCCTTCTTCAGTTGGACCGCCTGGGCAGCCTCGACTGCTCGCCCGGGCCACTCATACTCCTACACCAACAACTGGCCGCCGGAGAGTCTCGTTGACAATCATCCAACCGCCGATGCTATCGTGTGGAGCGTCCTCTCTCTTGCCGCCCTGCTTGGAGGCACAGGATTTTTACTCGCCCTCTTCGGTCGTTGGAATCTCATGGGCTGGCACGGCCGCGAACAACAGCACATGTTCTTTCGCACACCCGACGAAGTCATCCTGACTCCTGCGCAGAACGCCTGCGCCTGGTTCTTCTTTGTTATGGCCGCCCTATTCCTCGTTCAGACCATGGTAGGAGCCGCAAGCGAGCACTATCGAGCCGATCTACAAACCTTCTTCGGTATCGATCTCGGCAGGGTACTCCCCTTCAATGTCGTTCGGACCTGGCACGTCCAACTCTCCATTTTTTGGGTGTCAACTTCGTATCTTGCCGCAGGAATCTTTCTCGCTCCCATCATCTCTGGCCGGGAACCTCGCGGTCAAAAGACCCTTGCTTACGGGCTGTTGGGCGCCCTCACGATTGTGGTCGTCGGCAGCATGTTTGGCGAGCTGGCTGGAATCGAGAACTGGATGCACGGCATCTGGTTCGGCAACCAGGGCTTCGAATACCTCGACCTCGGGCGCTTCTGGCAGATACTGCTCATCATCGGCCTCTTTTTCTGGGTCCTCATTCTTTATCGCGGACTCCGCAGCCGCCTCAATTCCGAGCATGTCACCAACATGCCTTGGCTTTTCTTCTTCTCCGCGCTCTCCATCCCGGCCTTCTACGCGGTTGGCCTGCTGGCCCACCCTGGCGAGCACTTCACCACCACGGAGTTCTGGCGCTTCTGGGTCGTCCATCTCTGGGTCGAAGACTTCCTCGAACTCTTCACCACCATCCTCGTCGCCTACCTGTTCGTTCTGCTCGGTGTCGTCCAGGAGCGTATTGCTCTTCGCATGATCTACCTCGACGTCATTCTCTATTCCGCCGGCGGCATCGTCGGCACCATGCATCACGTCTACTTCTCGGGCGTGCCAGCGATGCACATGGCCCTTGGCGCCTTCTTCTCCGCGGCGGAGGTCATTCCCCTGACCTTCCTTACACTTGAAGCATGGAGCTTCCTGCAACTCGGCGCTATCCAGCAGTCCAACCCCGCCACCCGTTTCCCCCACCGATGGGCGGTTATGTTCCTTGCTGCGGTCGGCTTCTGGAATTTTCTCGGTGCAGGCGTCTTCGGCTTCCTCATCAATCTGCCCATCGTTTCTTATTATGAAATCGGCACAGCCCTAACCGCGAACCACGCTCACGCCTCTATGATGGGCGTCTATGGGATGCTCTCCGTAGGCCTGGCGCTCTTCTGCCTGCGCTATATCATCCCGGAAAAACACTGGTCCGATCGTCCCGCCCAGATCAGCTTCTGGTCGCTCAATCTCGGGCTTGCCTGGATGGTCTTCGCAACCCTGTTCCCGCTCGGCATCATCCAGCTCTATCACTCCATCAACGTCAGCTACTACGACGCTCGTACTCTCAAATATATCGGCGGCCGCACCAACGAGATCCTGGAGTGGCTCAGGTTGCCGGGCGATGTTGTCTTCATCCTTGGTGGCGTTCTGCCCATCCTCTACATCTGCTTCCTTGGGCTTCGGTACATGGGAGACAATGTTACCGCCGAACAATCGACCCAGGGCCTGTTTGAGATCGCAACCGAGACGGAGGTCGAATAGCGATGGCGGGCTTCTCGATGGAGTTGGTGTTGGCTATAGGGTACTCTGCCTTCCTGGCTATCATCGCCTTGGTTCTGGAGTTAGTTGCTCGCCACATGCACCAGCGCACCCGTGGACTCAGCACCGTCGGCTTCACCTATCACCCTGAGCGCGACGTCTGGAGTTGTCCCCGCGACCAGCACCTCTTTCCGGTCTTTTCCGATCCGCGGCGCGGCAAGGTCGTCTACCGCGCCCCCGCATCGGTCTGCAACGCCTGCCCCAGCAAGGCCGCCTGCACCGACTCCAACACGGGACGCGTGGTTGAGCGCCTCGAAAACGAGTCCGTTGAATCCGGGATGCTCCGATTTCATCGCGTCTTTTCGTTTATGCTGCTCTTGCTCTCCGGGCTAATCGTCACCATCGAGTTTTTCCGCACTCACGCGTCGCAACCTCGTACCGCGCTCGCAGCAATGTTCCTGCTCCTGTTTGCCGGTGTACTTCGCCTCTCCTACACTATTCGTTTTAGCACTCCCGACGCGCAGGCTTCAGCTGCCTCTCAAGGAGCACCCAGAAGCTAATCCTAAGGCGGACTGCAATCGATCAAAACCGAGATTGGTATCGGCAAAACTGTTATGTCCTTTGCAATTTATTAGAGACTACGCCGTGGAGTGAGTCGGGTTGAGCTTGGAAAGATGGGTAAGATCGGGCGAAGGGGATATCTGACGGATATGTCGGATGAGGAGTGGTGCGTTTGTGCTACCGTATCTGCTGTTGAGCCGTATCGACAGCAGTGCTCGGGGGGCATGATCTTCGGGCTATCTTCAACGCCGTTCGCTACATCGTGAAGGGCGGCAACCAGTGGCGAATGATTCCTCACGATCTTCCGCCCTGGCCTGCGGCCTACCAGCAGATGTGCCGCTGGATGCGGGCCGGGTGTTTTGAACGCATCGTCGAGGACATGTAGTCGCTGCTGCGGCAGTTCGGCCGCCGCAAGGGCCAGCCGACGGGGTGCATCGGTAGTCGCACGCTGCAATCGGGGACAGCTCAAGAAAGGGAAATTACGTACGTTTAGGTGGCAGGAAAGACTTGCCCGTCGCATAAGGAGCCTACCCTTAGTCGGACACTGAATTCAGGACGACATCTGAGACACTTTTTGAGGCGAAAAGAGCCAGTTTGCTTACTCTTTGAATCTGTGTCAGAAACGGTCGTTTTCGTGATCCTACGCCGTCTCCTAACGCGCAAGTCCATTGTCGTCAATGCGCTCGCGTCGTTAGCGTACATAAAATTCTTGAGCTGTCCCCAACTTCATCGGTATCGACCACAGGAAGGCCCTGGTGTTTACCGCAGTTTTCAACGGGGTGGCGTCCGTCCCGCTGCTGTTCCTGATTGCGAAGATCAATTGCAGCCCACAGATACTGGGGAACCATCAGGGCGGTGTGCTTTCGCGCACATTTGTCTGGGGAACTTCGGCGTGATGGGGCTTTCTGCAGTGGACCTGCTGTACACGCTGGCTTTTCAGCACCCTGCACATTAGGGGCAATTCCCTTGAAGCTGTGGCGTATGAAAAGATTAGCGCAATTGCCGATTTGGCAATCGTTGAGAGAAGAGTGTGCTTGACCTGGACGAAGGATTCGTGAGAGCGCACACTGCGCGAGAGGAAGCGGCGACCAAGGCATACCTAGTATTGTGCTCATGAAAAATGCTGGTCATCCGCGAAAGAGGCAGCCAGTATGCCGGCCCTTCATACGCCGGCCTTCTCGCCGAGCGTGGGATAATGCCTACTCCGAGACGCTGTTCGGCTCACTCAAAGTCGAACGGCTGCACGGCGAGCACTTTGCACCCTACGAGAAGCCAGGGATGCCACGCTCGATTGACCGCTCTGGTAAAGCCACTCCAGACTGCACTCGGCCCTCGGCTATCATAGCCCGACAGAGTTTGAAAAGGACTGGAACAATAGCCCTCGCAGTCTGACCGCGAAGGCGCAGCCACAACCATGCAAACGCCCCTAAATCCAGCAGCTAAGAGCGACGCATTCTGAGGCAAGGTCAGACCTTGGCTGTGCGCCCATGCACCTTCCATAGACGGACGTTTCAACGCTCCACTTTCAGAGCTTGGTCAGTGCTGAGCCCTTGTGCATTGCGACGTGGTCCGTTTTGTCGCTCTTGATCTCGTATTGCGGTTCGTCCTTACTTGCATGAACCTTGTAGCCTTTGAACTCGATCTGGGACGTGATCACCTTTGTGATGGTGCCGGTGACATGACCTGCCTCCGAATTCCAACCAACGTGATCGCCAACATTGAAGTGCTCTGTTGCCATTGTCCGTAGCTCCGATATTTCACTTCCACACTGATAGGACTACTCCACACAGCTAAGGGATGCCCGAACCTCTCCACATCCCGATATCGCGCAGGTACACCAGGGAAAGAATGCGAGTGCGAGTATGTGCAACTGCTCAATCAGCCTTGATGGTTTGGATGGAATCATCGGCGTCAGACATCGGATACTGTATCGTCCCGTCGGGCAAAAGGCGTGCGTCTGGCGTGATAATTGCGGGCGTCACCTGGCCAAGTCCCATGATGTGCTCAACCGGAATGCCATGGGCCAGGAGGTAATCGGTGATGATGCGCCGGTGACAGCGCCACCACACGGCTTCTGCGCACATGATCGCGCAACGATGGCTGTGCGAAAGAGCGAGCAGCTCTTCGAAGCCTGCGCGGAACGCATCGGTTTCAGCGTAATCTGCGTAATTGCGAAAAGCTAATACGTGCCAAAATGTATTGGTCGAGAGTGGGGCGCCTTTAGGGTGGTGACGTCTACCGCCGAGCGCACGCAAATGCTCGTAGCCGATGCCTTCCTGCGCGAGAGAGTTTGGCAGCGTGTCAAAATTGAATTGCCGCACCTTGCGTGAGCGTGGGATCGAGCGCACATCGAGGAGTAGATCTACATCAACCTGTTTCAGCAGTGCTACCAACTCGGCAATAGTTCGGGTCGAATGACCAACAGTGAAGATCGTCCGGCCTACCGCCGGAGGCTTTGAGATCATCGTGTTACTCCCATAAGGTAAAAGCAATAAGCAAGTGGATCAAGTGTGTCCAGAACGCGTTGCCTACAACTCTTCTCTTCTCGGATGCGCTCCATGAGCCTTTCGGCACATAGGAATACTAGAGATTAGACTCGGTGGGTGCGATTGCGTGCGACTCGAATCATGGATGCGGGTGTCAATTGGTCTACGAACACAAGATCCCCCTCATAATGCCGTACCGCCTGGATCTCACGGTGAGCGTGCTCCGGCGGCTCTCGACTAATGTCGTCGATCGGTTCACGCCAGAAGGACACTATGTTCGTGCCCTCTCCGGCTTCCCCAGTCCTGTGATCGTACGCGCCACGCAGCTTCCTGACGAGGACTGCCTCACCATCACCATCGAAAGCGATTGGGAGCAGGACGCCTCGGTGCTTGCCCTCGTGTGCCGGATGCTCGGAGCAAGCCGTGATCTCACAGATTTTGATCTTTCGGCTTCGCATATCCCCTGGCTGGCTCCCCTCGTCGCTAGAATGCGTGGCGTTAAACCGCCTCGATATCCGACGCTTTGGGAGGCATGTGCGAACGCGATCCTCTTCCAGCAGATGAGTCTGCGTGCTGCGAGTGCCATCATGCAGCGTATGGTCGTTGCCCTTGGGCTGGCGGTCGATGCCGTCGATCTGCCGACTCCTTGCTACGTCTTTCCATCTCCAGAACGATTTCAAGAGGCCAAGGATGACTTACTGCGCGCGACCGGGATCAGCACCAGCAAAATTGCGACTCTGCGACGTGTGGCAGAAGCACTCGCCTCCGGCACGCTCGACCAGATGACGTTGGAACGCATCGCAAGCCGGGATGCGGTAGCAATTCTCACTCAGATCAAGGGGATAGGTCCGTGGACGGCTGCCGTGATCCTGCTGCGCGGCCTGGGAAGGCTGGATGTGTTTCCAGCCAACGACACGAGCATAGCGAGCAATTTTGCGCTCGTTGCGGGATCAGCGCCGCTCGATACGCAGGCCGTGCTGAACACTCTCGGGTCCCAGCGCGGAATGCTGTATTTTTATCTGCTGCTCGCGCGGTTGGAAGCTCGTGGCGAGATTGGACGCCCATCGTTCGAAAGGTCAGGACGTGACACACAACTGAGTCCTTAGCTCAGAGTCCGAAGCGGCTACCGATCCGTCCATGACCGTCTAAATGAGCATCTCATCTGAATGAGCGCCTCATCACGAGTAAGCCGGTGATGCCGTGCACCGAGGAGGAGAGATGGCGACAACCCCGGACATCACTGGTGGTGTTGATTGCGAGGAATCGCAGAAGCCACAGTTGAAACCTATCGAGGAGAGTTTGCAGAAGTTTGTCCACAAAGCATTTGATAGTGGGGGCGAGCGAGGGCAAGCAGTTAAGAACTTTATGAACGGGACGTGGATTGGCGAGCCGCTCCACGTCATACTTACGGACATACCTATTGGCGCCTGGACCGTTGCGCTTGTATTTGATGGTTTGGAACTCGTAAGCAAGAATCGTGGCTTTGCCATGGCGGCCGACGCGTCTATCGGCATAGGATTGGCGGGCGCTGCTGGCGCAGCCGTAACCGGTGTGACCGACTGGCAAGACGTAGACGCACCGGCTCGCCGCATTGGGATGATTCACGGTTTGCTAAACGTAACTGCTACAGCTCTCTTTGCTACCTCTTTCGTTCTCCGGAAGCGGAAGTCGCGGTCGAGCGGACGCATCTTGGCTGGGTTGGGGTATGGACTGATGACATATGCCGCGCATCTCGGTGGCAAGATGGTCTACGACTACAGGGTAGGCATCGATCGAACCGATGGCGAGGAGTTCCCTCCGGACTTCGTTGCTTTGATGCCGGAAACGGAGTTAGCCGAGGCCAAGCCAACCCGCGCCGAACATGATGGCGTGCCAATCCTGCTCGTTCGCCGTGGGGATCGGATCTTTGCGCTGGCGGAGACCTGCTCTCATTTCAGCGCACCGCTCTCGGAAGGCGAGTTGGTCGGCGACAGCATCGTCTGTCCGTGGCATAAATCCAGATTTGCGCTGGACGATGGCCGGGTGCTCGATGGACCGGCTGTGCATCCCCAACCGTGCCTCCAGGTCCGCGTTCAAAATGGGCAGATCGAAGTCCGTAAGCCTCTTTGCAATGTCGCAATTCCAACACCGCCTATAGCTGCGGAAACGGTTGCTGCAGGTCAACCGGCATAAACGGAGCTTGAAATGACTCAACCGAGCCCGAGCAGGTGCCGTGCGCTGTCATCTCCTGCTCTAACGACTGCGTCGCCGAGCAATGGATTATTAGCCAGGAGGAAACCGTAATGCCTACCAAGAAAGCACCATCGTTCAAGACGATTCCCGTGGGTACGGCCGTATCCTGGCACTATCGCAGTGCCATTGGCCACGGTACCGTTACTGGCGTCCACAAGCATGGCACTACAGCCGCCAACACGATGTACTCAATCGCTGAGCATGACCACCATCCCGGGGAACCGGATGTCGTATTCCATTCTGGCAAAGCATTGACGCGCACAGGGAGATAGCACATGAACCCGACTCAGCAGCTACACGACCTCGGCCAGAGCCTCTGGCTTGACAACATCACGCGCGGGCTCCTGACGAGTGGAACGCTTGCCCGCTACATCGACGAACTCTCGATCACCGGTCTCACGTCGAATCCGACGGTCTTCGATCATGCAATCAAGAACTCAAACGATTATGACGACGCGATCCGACAGAAGACAAAGGAGGGCATGGTCGGCGAGGATCTCTTCTTCGATCTCGCGCTTGAAGATTTGAGGCAAGCCGCCGACCTCTTTCGCCCTGTGTACGACCGAACCGGTGGTAACGACGGTTGGGTGTCACTGGAGGTTTCGCCCCTTCTCGCGCATGACGCGGCGGGTAGCTTCCGCGAAGCTCGGCATCTTCACACTCGTGCCGACCGACCTAACATCTTTATCAAAATTCCTGGCACTAAGGAAGGTCTAGTAGCAATCGAGGAGAGCATATTTTACGGGGTGCCCATAAATGTGACGTTACTCTTTTCACGTGAACAGTATGTCGCGGCTGCCGAAGCGTACATGCGTGGCATCGAGCGACGCATCCAGACAGGACGCGATCCAGACGTGTGCTCCGTAGCGTCAGTTTTCATCAGCCGCTGGGACAAGGCGGTAATGGGCAAAGTGCCTCCCAAATTGCGGGATAAACTCGGCATCGCAGTCGCTGAACGAACCTACAAAGCATACCTTGAATTACGCGGTTCGGAGCGCTGGCAGCGGCTGATCGATCGTGGAATGCGACCCCAGCGCCTGCTCTGGGCCAGCACTGGCACCAAAGACCCCGATGCCTCCGATACTCTTTATGTGAATGCGCTTGCCGCCCCATTCACCATCAACACAATGCCTGATGCGACATTACTTGCCTTCGCAGACCACGGCACATTGGGCGAGATGATGCCTGACGACGGTGGCGATGCTGAGGCAACACTAGCCAAATTCACCCAAGCCGGAATTAACCATGACCAACTCGCTGACGATCTCCAGCGTGAAGGCGCCGAATCATTCGTCAAATCGTGGGCCGAGTTGCTCGCAACTATCGGTTCGGAAGCCAGGCTCAAAGCTGTCGGCTGAGATGCACGCTCCTCACACATTTCGCTGCGCAATGGGGCGAACAGAAGCGTCCCGCAGGAATGTCTCAGCACTAATCCAAATTGTAGTTCTCCCGGCTCTGCCGGGGAGGCGTGGCGCGAGATCATGTGCGAAAAGAGCATTCCTAAACCACAGGCTAGATAATAGGACAGGATGTCGATACCCACCATGAGGGGTCGGGGGAAAAGATGAACGCAACTGCGGTGAATCTGCGTCGAAACCGGGCGGCAAGCTTCTGGCGAACTACGATCGGCAAAAAGGCGGTCATGGCGGTTACTGGCGCCATCCTGTTCCTCTTCATCGTCGGCCACCTGTTGGGCAATCTTTTGGTATTTGCGGGCAGGGCAAAGATCAACGCCTATACCCAATTTTTGCACTTCGATGACGGACTGCTGTGGATCGTGCGTAGCGTGTTAATTATCGCCATCGTTCTCCATATCATCGCGACTGTTCAACTAGCGTTGTGCAACAAGAGGGCAAGGCCAATAGGCTACTCGCGCTTGCACGCCATCAACTCCTCTTATGCGTCGCGCACAATGTACTGGAGCGGCCCCATCGTTCTGGCCTTCATCATCTTTCACCTGCTGCAGTTCACTGCCGGCTATATCCATCCGGAGGCGACGTTCATTGAGGGTGATGTTTATCACAATCTGGTGACGGGCTTTCAGGTGTGGTGGGTTTCAGCTTGGTATATCTTCGCGATTGTCCTGCTGGGCTTGCATCTGCGCCATGGTCTCTGGAGCATGTTCCAGTCCGTCGGGCTGGCTCATCCGCTTCACACGCTGGCTCTCAAGAAAGCGGCATTCGTGATAGCTGTTGTCATCGTTTTGGGGTACATTTCCATTCCGATCAGTATCTGGTGGGGGTTCGTAAAATAATGACACTGGACGCGAGAATTCCTTCCGGCCCAATTGAGCAGGCTTGGGACGCAGCCCGCTTCGACATGAAGCTCGTTAATCCCGCCAATAAGCGCAAGCATTCCGTCATCGTTGTTGGCTCTGGTCTCGCCGGGGCGTCCGCAGCCGCGTCACTCGGTGAGTTGGGCTACAGAGTAGAATGTTTTTGCTTTCAGGATTCACCACGCCGCGCGCACTCCATCGCCGCGCAAGGTGGAATCAACGCGGCAAAAAATTACGCGAATGACGGCGATAGCATTTACCGACTGTTTTACGACACGGTGAAGGGCGGAGACTTCCGCGCTCGCGAAGGCAACGTATACCGGCTGGCGCAGATCAGCGTGCATATCATCGATCAGTGCGTGGCGCAGGGGGTTCCCTTCGCCCGCGAGTATGGTGGCGCGCTGGCCAACCGTTCTTTCGGCGGCGCTCAAGTATCGCGCACTTTTTACGCGCGTGGCCAAACGGGTCAGCAGCTTCTATTAGGTGCATACCAGGCGCTCGAACGCCAGATTCACGCCGGAATCGTCACCATGATTCCTCGCACGGAGATGCTCGACCTCATCGTCATCGATGGGCAGGCACGCGGCATCGTCGCCCGCAACCTGGTTACGGGCGAACTCAAGGTGCACATCGCCGACGCGGTAATCCTCGCCAGCGGCGGATACGGGAACGTCTACTATTTGTCCACCAATGCCAAAGGAACCAACGCAACTGCAATCTGGCGCGCATACAAGCGCGGGGCGCTCTTCGCCAATCCCTGCTTCACGCAAATTCACCCCACCTGCATCCCGGTTTCTGGCGACTACCAATCGAAGCTCACGCTGATGAGCGAATCGCTGCGCAATGACGGGCGCATCTGGGTTCCAAAGACAAAGGGCGATCAGCGCCCGGCGAATGAAATCCGGGAAGAAGAGCGCGATTATTATCTTGAACGCCGCTATCCAAGTTTTGGCAACCTGGTGCCGCGCGACGTGGCCTCACGCAATGCCAAGCAGGTCTGCGATGAAGGCCGCGGAGTTGGAAAAACCGGACTTGGCGTTTATCTCGATTTTTCCGATGCCATCGCCCGATTAGGCGAGAGCACCATTCGCGAGCGTTACGGAAACCTGTTCGAGATGTACCAGCGCATTACGGACGAAGACCCCTACAAGGTTCCGATGCGTATCTACCCCGCCATTCACTACACTATGGGCGGCCTATGGGTGGATTATCAGTTGCAGAGCACCATTCCTGGTCTGTTTGTGCTTGGTGAAGCAAACTTTTCCGATCATGGCGCGAACCGTCTGGGTGCCAGTGCGCTGATGCAGGGGCTCTCGGACGGCTACTTCATCATTCCTTACACTGTAGGTAATTACCTCGCGACAAATCAATTTGCCAAGGTAGACGAGTCGCATGATGAAGTCCAAAGTCTCGTCTCCTCTGTCCAGCAAACGATCGACAAACTCCTCTCGATCCAAGGCAAACGCACCGTCGATTCTTTCCATCGCGAGTTGGGCAAGATTGTATGGGACTACTGCGGCATGGCTCGCACGGCGCAGGGTCTTGAAATCGCCATCGAGCGAATTCGCGCGTTGCGCGAGGAGTTCTGGCAAAACGTCACCATCCCCGGCAGCGGCGACGACCTGAATCAGAGCCTGGAAAAGGCCGGCCGGGTAGCCGACTTCCTGGAGTTGGCTGAGTTGATGTGCATCGACGCGCGGGAGCGAAATGAGTCCTGCGGCGGTCACTTCCGCGAGGAGTATCAGACGCCGGATGGCGAAGCCCAGCGCGACGATGCGCATTATTCCTACGTCGCAGCCTGGGGCTACTGTGGCCCTGGAAACCCTCCTGAGCTTACGACGGAGCCATTGGAATTCCACTACGTTCATCCGAGTCAGAGGAGTTATAAGTGATGAGACTGAAGCTGAAGATCTGGCGTCAGAAAAACCGCAATGAAAAGGGTGCTTTCATCAGCTACCCTATGGATAACGTCGACCCCGAGATGTCGATGCTCGAGTGCCTCGACGTGCTCAACGAGACGCTGATCGAGCATGGCGAAGACCCTGTAGCCTTCGACCATGACTGCCGTGAAGGTATTTGCGGTTCGTGCGGATTCCTTATCAATGGTGTAGCACAAGGCCCCGAGCGAGCAACCACTGTTTGTCAGTTGACCATGAGGCACTTCAAGGACGGCCAGGAGTTGGTTATCGAACCGTGGCGCGCTGCGGCCTTTCCTCTCATCAAGGACCTCGTCGTCAACCGCCGCTCTTTCGATCACATTATTGAGGCTGGCGGATACATCTCCATCTCGACGGGCCAGGCACCCGACGGCAACGCGATTCCCGTCGGCAAAGATGCCGCGGATCGCGCGATGGACGCCGCCGTCTGCATCGGCTGTGGAGCCTGCGTGGCCGCTTGCCCCAACGGGTCCGCGGCGCTTTTTACCGGAGCGAAGATCGCGCATCTCGGCATCCTTCCCCAGGGTAAGCCCGAACGCGACCGACGTGCCCTGGATATGGTTGTTCAGATGAATGCGGAGAGTTTTGGCAACTGCACCAACATTGGTGAGTGTTCGGGTGTATGTCCCAAGTCGATTGCACTCGGTGTGATCGCGACCATGAACCGCGATTATCTGCGGGCTAGCTGGAAAAAGCGCGATGATATGGAGGAACCCGCCATTGCTCCGGTAGCAAATCCGAGCATAGGATCGAAGCTGAGGCTTAGACTCAAAGCTGTTGGCTGAGGTTCAACTCAACGTGTAACGCCTTAATGAGTTTGAAGACTACTAACCGGGAGGAAACCCGAACGCAAGGAGGAAGACATGGTATTGGAACTCACGATCATTCCGCGCGGCCAGGGAAGCTCGATCAGCGGTGACATTGCAGACCTCGTCAAGATCATCGAGGGGAGCGGCCTCGACTATCAGATGACGGCATTTGGCACTCTGATCGAAGGGACATGGGATCAACTCATGGACTTGGCGAAGGAATGCCATTTCGAGGTCAGGAAAAAGAATGAGCGTGTCCTGACGATGATGAGACTGGATGACAATGGCAAGCAGACGGGCGAGATTGGAGGCGCAGTGAGCCGAGTCGAGCAGAAGTTGGGGCGGGTGGTTAAGAAGTAAAAGATTCTAATATCTGCTGTCCCACCGGCGTTGCCCGCGCCGATTTTCAATGCCTTGCACCGCTCTCTCCCAAGGGTGTATGTAAATTAACTCAACGAGCACCGCTCAATCAAGGAGCTTTCGTGGAACAACCCATTTATCCTGTAGGCACAATAGAGATATCGCAAAAGCGCAAGGACCTGGCACCGGAAACACTGGCTGCGTTCCAGGCGTTTAGTCACCAGGTCTTTGCCGATGGTGCCTTACCCGCAAAAACCAAACAACTCATCGCCGTTGCAGTGGCCCACGTAACCCAGTGTCCCTATTGCATCCGCAGCCATACCAAACAAGCGAAACTGAAGGGCGCAACCGAACAGGAAATCATGGAAGCGATCTGGGTCGCTGCCGAGATGCGTGCCGGTGGTGCCGTCTCACACTCGATCCTTGCCATCGATGCTATGAGCCAGAACGAAGCCAAGTCGGGCACCTGAAGCGACTAGTGAGGGGAAGTGTTGGCGATTCCTCCCGCATCGTCCTGTTCTTCCGCAATTTTCCATCAGACCGGCAGGTGCGCACAGCACAGATGCTGGCCGGGGCACGGCGCGGGAGGCGGTCCGCCTTGAGTAATGGTCAGAAGTAAGGAAGCCTATAATCACGCGCAGGCCGGCTAACTGTTTTCCCACCTCTCAACCTGCACGTTAAGGTTCGCAGATGATCGCTTTCGATGCCGCTCATAGAGCCGTTCACTACCCGCCGGACAGGCGGTTCAGGATTTGGATTAAACCATCGTTTCTCATAGTCGCCACCTGTCTGGTGCTGATTCCGCTCGTCGCGGCCTGGGTTCAAAGAGCAATGTTCGGCTTGCCCTATCTTCCCCTTTTGCCTGAGTACCATTCGGCGGCTTATGCCGCTGCATTCACCGGAGTGCATGGCTTTCCCTGGTGGCTCCGCTACGCCCACTTCTTCAATTTCGTCTTCCTGATGATGCTGATCCGCAGTGGACTCTCCATTCTGATGGACCATCCACGCTTGTATTTCAACAACGACTGCACGCCTGGGACGGAATGGATCCACTTCACACCGCTGCGTGTGCCTACGGATCGCGTTTGGACCGCAAAGGACGACGCGCGGTATATCTCGCCCATCGTTGCTTTGCCGGGTTATCGGCACACCGTTGGCGTAGCGCGGTCATGGCACTTCATTGATGTCTATGGGTTCATCATCACCGGGCTGATCTTTATCCCGTTGCTTGCTGTCAGTGGACAATGGGCGAGGCTGGTGCCAACCTCCTGGGCGATCATTCCCCAGGCATGGGCCACCTTCGTTCATTATGCCAACTTCCATTTTCCTCCTGAACCCGACGGGTTTTACGCCTACAACGCGCTTCAACAACTCTCGTATTTCTTTGTCGTTTATATCTTCGCTCCCATCACGATCATTGCGGGCGCAGCGATGTCGCCGGCCATGGTGAATCGCTTTCCAGCGTTCCCGCGCATCTTTGGCGGACGTCAAGGAGCGCGCTCCATCCACTTCCTGATGATGCTGGTCTGGGCGGGGTTCATTTGCGTGCATGTTGCGTTGGTGGTCCTGACTGGTTTTGAACGGAACATGAACCACATTGTTCTGGGCACGGATAATACCCATCCATTAGGAATGGTCCTGGGCTTTGTGGGCCTTGCGGTCGTGCTTGCAACGTGGATTGCAGCCCACTATATCTCCTGGAAGGTGCCACGTTTACTACAGCGCATCCAAAAAGCGATCTCTCTACCGATACGCCTGGCGACCTTGAACCGGCTCAATCCGAGGAATCGATATACGAAAGAACAAATCTCTCCGCACTTCTGGCCGAACGGTAAGATGCCGGTGCGGGAGGACTGGAAGCAACTCGCTGCAGATGACTTCAAGAGCTACAAGCTCAAGGTCTCCGGCCTGGTTGAGAATCCAGTCGAGCTGTCATTGGACGATCTTCGCACCCTCGGACTGGAAGAAAACATCACCATGCACCATTGCATTCAGGGGTGGTCCGGCATCGCGCAATGGGGCGGTGTCTCCATGCGCAAGCTCATCGAACACGTCAAGCCTTTACCATCCGCCAAGGTTGTCGCTTTCTATTCGTTCGGCGGCTCGCTCTACGGCGATCTCTACTACGACACACAGAGCCTGTTCAACGTCCTCAAACCAGAGTGCATTCTCGCGCTGTCCATGAATGGTGCTCAATTGCCGGTTGAATATGGAGCACCGCTGCGTCTCCGAGTGGAAAACCAACTTGGCTACAAGATGGTGAAGTGGATTGAACGCATTGAATTTATCGCCTCGGAGAAAACTCTGGGCGACGGGGAGGGCGGGACTAATGAAGACGATGAATACTTCGACCTGCTCCCAAACATCTAACCAGATACGAGAGGATTGAGCGCATATGACAACGGAAGGCTTTGCGGACGATGGCACGATGCTAAGAGATTTTACGCAGCTCGACCTTGCGCAGGAAATGCTCGCTTCCGAGCAGAACAAGCCATGGCAAATGGGACACACTGCCAGAACATTGTTCAAGAAAGCAGACTTCAGAATGGTCCTCATCTCGATGGAAAAGGGGTCTGTTTTGAAGGAGCATCACGCCGATGGCACGATCTCTGTGCAGGTATTGAAAGGATCTATACGCTTTACTTCTCAAGGAGAGGCACACACTCTCCAGGCAAATAGCCTAGTGACGTTGGGCGCGTCCATTAAACATGAGGTAGAGGCACTTGAAGAATCAGCATTTCTGCTTACGATCGCGTGGCCCAATGCAGAGAAGCTCCAGACAATGGGACATCGGGGATACGGAACCTAGGAACTTGTTGAAGAAGTAAGTTCTGGTGCGACAGGATTAAATCGGGATTCGTCTATGGAGTATGCGTGGAGACGAGCGGAAGCAGGATGGGATGTTCAGCTATGTGCGGTTGGAGCAGCGTGTGCCTCAGGACCATCCGTTGCGAGCGATTCGCAAGCTGACCGACGAGGTGTTGGGGTCGATGAGTGCGGAGTTCGACGCTCTGTACTCGGACATGGGGCGGCGTTCGATCGCGCCCGAGCATGTGCTGCGGGCGCTGCTGTTGCAAGTTCTGTTTTCGGTGCGGTCGGAGCGGCAGCTGGTGGAGCAGATCGACTACAACCTGCTGTTTCGCTGGTTCGTCGGCCTGGGCATGGACGACGCGATGTGGAACCATGCGGTGTTTTCCAAGAACCGCGATCGTCTGTTGAACTCGGAGAGGGCACAGCGCTTCTTCGCCGAAGTGAACCGGCGGGCGAAGCCCTATATGTCGGACGATCACTTCACGGTGGACGGCACGCTGATCCAGGCGTGGGCGTCGCAGAAGAGCTTCCGCCCGAAGGACGGCTCCGGCGATGACGACGGCAACAACTTCCACGGCCAGAAGCGCTCCAACGAGACGCATGAATCGACCACCGACCCGGATGCGCGGCTATACAAGAAGAGTTATGGCAAGGAGTCTCACCTGGCGTATCTGGGCCACGCGCTGGTGGAGAACCGCAACGGCCTGATCGCTGCCGCGATGGCGACTACAGCCGACGGCTACGCCGAACGTGAGGCTGCGCTGCTGCTACTCGATGAGCAGCGCAAGAGATGCCAGCGGCCCATCACCGTGGGCGCGGACAAGGCCTTCGACACGAAGGATTTTGTGAAGGCCGCCCGTGCGATGAAGGTCACCGTGCATGTAACGAAGAACGATAGGAAGCGACGCTCGAACCTGGACTGGAGAACGACCCGGCATGCGGGCTACGCGATCAGCCTGAGCCGCCGCTGGCTGGTCGAAAAGGGCTTCGGTTGGCTGAAGCAGACCGGCCCGCTGCGACAGGTGAAGCTGCGCGGCCTGCACAAGGTAAACTGGCTGTTCGTCTTCAGTTGCGCCGCGCACAACTTGTGCCGATTGCCCAGGCTCATCGCCCAGAGCGCCGCGTAAGGCCCGGGGAGAGCCGCGCCTAAGCGCCGCCGGATAGCTGGAAGCAGCTCACAGAAAGGCTCTCAGAGCCCGTCAACACAAGGCGGAACTCCACTTCGAACCGAAATAGGGCCTGGCAAACTAACGCAACCCAAGGAAGACGGCCCGATCAGTAGAAGTTCAACAAGTTCCTAGAAGCGCCGACAGCCAGAATAAGCTATGACACACGAAACACGGTCAGGAGCAGTTTGCGCTCTCGTTCTTTGGTTTTGGGTTCATAACCTAAGGATTTGTACAAAAACTTCAACTGTTGCCAACAGGGCAATGCGCTCACCGAGACCGGTACAAACGGCCGCATCCTGGATGGGGACCGAGAACGGAGTTCTCTTTAGGGGACCGCTATATTCAATTCCGGCGAACGTAGCTGCGGCTACTGACTGGCCATCAGCCGGATCTACTCGGGCACTGCGCGTCAGCCTCCTTCGGGTCGGACGGTTCAAGTGTGCGGTGGGTGCGCCGCGCTACGCAAGACGCGACGCAAGCCGGTCCATAGCCGATGCGTGCTGCGCGGCAGGAGGATCAGTTGCGAGAGCGAGAAGACGAATGCTTAGTAGCCACTTTCGGTGCCGATCAGCGTCGATGAGTGACTCGGCGATTATGCGCTACTTGACCAGAGCAAACCGAAATTCAGAGATCCCGTTAAGCGTGCAATTCGACTGTGGCTACCACAGAGTAAATATCAATCCACATCCGGCGAGCAGCGAGAGGAATTGAGGTAACGTCTCGAGTGGTTTCACCACCTTCGGAAAATGAGGGAGGCATTCGCCCCACCAAATCCGTGAGAGTTGGTCATCGCGAACTCCATCTGAGTGGGTAGCCCTTATCGCGGATCAGGTTCAGTTTGCACTGCTCGTCTACCTCCTCAATGTTGGTAGTCAGGCTCTGCGAAGGTCGCGGGATAGTATTTGGCTCGAAATACAGAAGTCGGGGCGCGGTTCAACGTTTGGGCGTTCCTCTTCTACTGCACAATCAGGCTAGCGCTCACAGATTCTGTGGCTCCCCCGGAGAGTTGAAGTGTGATCGGGATTGAGTAGCTGCCCGGCGCTGCCTGCGTTCTGGAAGGTGATGAGGAGCCGCAGCCGCTCACTGCGCCAAGGCCCAGCACCAGCAGGCACAGTGCGGTCAGCCGCAGCAGGGAGGCTTTGGGGCGACGGTCAAAGAGAGCCAGGCCGGAGAATGGCACAAGCAAAAGCGCAGCCAGGATGAGCTGAGAGCTGTCTCCGCCGTGCGGTTTCTCGACGGCTGCCGTGGTGATGGAGGACGTATGAATGGTGAGCGTATCCGTGAGCGAGGACGCCCCCGAAGCGATGGTCAGCGAAGGCGGCGCGAAGGTGCAGGAGACGTGCGCAGGAAGCGCGCCGCACGAGAACGTTACAGTGCCGATATAGCCGCCCGTCGGCGTCAGCGTCAGGGCCATCGTGCCCGAGCTGCCGGCTGCCACTGTAAGCGTGCCTGGGCTAAAGCTGGCAGAGACAGCAGGGGTGACAACCGTTTCCGTCAGCGGTGACGACACACTGGCCGTGATGCTTCCGGCTCCGCTGTAACTTGCCGTGAGCGTATACACGCCGGGAGCGCTGAAGCTTGTATCGAGCGACGCGGTTCCTGTGCTGTCCACTGTGACTGTCCCCAGACTGGCGCCCCCGTTATAGAACGTGACCGACCCTGTCGTTGCGGGGCCACCCGTTGTCGTCACCATGGCGGCAAGCGTAACCTTGGTGCCCGTCCCCGCAGAGCTGGCAGACGAGCTGAGCATGGTGACAGACGGAGTCTGTGGAAGGACAACCATCAACGTTGCGTCCATGCTCACGGTTGCGGGGATACCCTCGGAGTCTGAAAGCTGGTACTTCAAAATGAATGTGCCAATGGTTGCCGGCTTATCGGAGTAGATAACGCCAGTTGTCTCGTCGCGACCGTATTCGGTGATCAGCTGAGGAGCAGAGATTGAGTTGATCGTCCAGTGGTACGGTGGGATGCCTCCGGTCGCCACTGGCGGTGGTGCCCGATAGGGAATACCGACCGTTACGACCGGAAGCGGTATCGAAACGAGTTTCAAGGTGGACAGAATATTGAGGTTGCTGTGATCGACGACCATCAGTGATGGCGTCGATGAATCGCTCACCTGCACCGTCAAGGTGTCAGGACCGGGAGTGCCGAAGCTACCGATACTGTACTGCTTCGGGAGGCCGCTGAAGACACCAGAGGTCGAGAGGGTCAATCCTGCGGGAAAGGTAGTTCCAACGGCAATTGTCCAGGTGTATGGCGGAGTTCCGCCGGTCGCCTCATATTGCCCGTCGCACAGGACGTTGACCATACAGTCAGAAAAATCGCCAGAAACAATCTGCAGCGGCGGAGTGATCGTGGACACCGTGTATGACTCGGTAAAGGTGGCCGGCGTGCCTTCGCCGTCCGTTACCATGATCGCAAAGGTATATTTGTCTTCCATTGTCGGTTTTCCTGACAATACCCCGGTGCTCGTGTTCAGGTTGATCCCGTCAGGCAGTCTGCCTGAAACTAATGCCCATTTATACGGCCCCAGACCACCGGACACCGTAGCAGTCGCCGTGTAGGCGCTTCCTGCAATACCGTTGTTCAGCGATCCGGCCAGCGACAAGCCACTGGCGATCTTGAGCGAGAACGTCCTGGTTCCGATTTGAGGCGTGCTCGATGAATCCGTGGCGCCGATGGTCACGCTAAAGGTACCGAACTGAGTCGGCGTTCCGGTAATGTAGCCGGAGGCAGAATCGATCGTAAGGCCGGCCGGAAACGCTCCCGAATATCCCCATGCGTATGGGGTAACTCCGCCGAGTCCCTGAATCACAGTATTGTATGGCTTGGAGACCGTTGCATCGGGCAAGGTCGTGGTTGTGATGGTAACGCCAGCAACGCTCAGAGTCGCGAGGCCAGTTTCCAGACCCGCGCATGTAAGCGCGTAGGTGTATGTTCCTACCGCAGTCGGTGCGTTGAAGGTGGCGGCGCCGGTCCATTGGTCGTTAACCAGAGTGCCGGCCTGCTTGCCCGTCCAGTCGGTGTTTCCTGTAGGTCTGTTTAGTTGATAGGCATAGCACTGTTGCGCTGTCGTTGAAAATGCGTTGAGCACCTTCCAGTTCAGCGTAATGGGTTCATTGCTACCGACCGTCGTAACGTCTTGCCCATTGAATTGAAAAGAGAGACCGATCGGTGGGACTGCACCTTCGGAGATGCTGTAGATGGTGCCTGCAGTCGCGGCTGTCGTGCCTCCGTTCGTCCCCGTGATGGTGCCGTCATTACTCTGGATAATAGGCCCATATGGCGATCCTCCATCGGTGCCGCCCGCAAACATGTGAATGACAGAAAACGCTCCTGTGGGTGTGATCTGGAACGCTGTGCCGCAACCCTTGTAGCAGGGCGTCGTTGATCCATATTGAGACGTGCCATAGAGATTGCCATCGCTGGCCAGGATGAGCCCGGAGACCAGGTAGCTTCCGTTCGCACCTGACGAAGGGAACGTATATAGGGTTTGAATGGAGCCGCCTGGCGTGTACTTGTAGATGGTGGGAGAAGCATTGGTGCCTCCCCCGCCGCGCGTTACCCCGTAGATGCTGCCATCAGGCCCCTGCGCCAGATCACCATTCGGATCGAAGCCGAGCGAGCCATCGCCAGGAAACGATGCCGCCATCGTCAGTGTCCCCGACGCTGTCATCTTATAGAGGAAGCCACCTGAGCTGGGATAGACTCCCGTAGTTCCCGAGTAGCCCTGCACGGTGACGTAGAAGTTGCCGTCGGTTGTTTCGATCAGGCCGGAGGGGATGAAGCCGCCGCCCGTGCCTGTATTTCCAAAAAAACTGGCAAGCAAAGTGAAGTCTCCTGCTGGAGTCAGCCGAAAGATGGTTCCCGCATAGCCGGCGAAGTTATATCCGTAGAAGTTGCCATCGCTGCCCAATACGAGATGCCCCAGACTCCCTCCGGAATAGTAGGCCGATGTCTGCTGAAAATCGGCCGTACTGAAGGAGTGGAGAAGAGTGAAGGCCCCGGTACGGTCCAACTTGAAAAATACGCCGCAGGCGCACGGGTCCGTGCCACCGGAGGGGGTTGTTCCGTAGAAGCTGCCGTCCGGGCCCTCGATCAAGGCGTTTGGATACGAGCCGTTCGAACCCTGAGCCGGACCAAAATCGAATTCCTTTGTCGCCACGCCCTGAGGCGTCATCTTGTAAACGGCTCCGCAGATGTAGTTGTAGTTAGCGTTGCAATAAGAGCCGCCATTGGCCATGGTGCTGTAGTAGTTACCGTCGTCGGCTTGAAGAACACCGGAAAAGACAACGGGCGTCGGCAGATTCGTACTGGTCTGCGCTCGCAACGACATTCCGACAAAGAACAGGATCGTGAATCCAAGTAATACTGCTAGCGAGATAGAACGGGCGAGACGTGGGGGACGGCAGAAAGATAAAATGCAGGACATCATTGAGCACCTTTAGCGACGGAGGCAGCAAGTATCATTGAACTGTGCCTGATAGTGTCAAAAGAACCGATACTTCAGCATCACTCAAATGGGGGGTGCCTTCGCTGAATCTCCTCTTTGCTTCACCGAAGCCCGCCCCATAAAAACCCCGATGACCATGATTTCCGTTGAGGCATTCTCCGAGCTTCTTGGTGTTCTATACTCCGCTCCGCTGCATCCTGAGCGGTGGGGGCGCTTCCTCGATCTGCTGTGCGAGCACACGCGCTCGCGGAGCAGCTTCCTTATATGTGCGGACAGTCGCCAGAGTCTTTCAGTCCGGGCTCAAGGCGGTGTGCCTCACAGCCCGGCTGCCATAGCGGAGTACGCTGCAAATTACACCACGCGCGACCCCTTCATGCTTCCACTGATTCGATCGGCAAAAGTAGGGGTAATGGATTGCGAGGAATTGCTGCCGAGGGCGGCGCTCGAAGCGTCGGATGTCTACCGCTATCTACATCATCCGATGGGCTACCGTTATCCGGGGATGATCGCGCTGACATGTACCGTGAGAAGGCTTGAGGTCATCAGCTTCTGGCGTTCAGGCGATGAGGGTTATCTGGACACCGATTCGGTGCGGCTCTTACAGCTGTTGGTGCCCCACCTCCAATCTGCGATGGAGATCCGACAGGCGTTAGGCACGGCGGAAGCTTTAGCTGCGGAAGCCGAAACGATGGCAGATGCAAGCACGACGCCAGCCTTTCTGCTGAGTGGCCACGGTGAGATTCTTCGTGCAAACACTGCGGCTCGCAGACTCCTCGACGAGGGAGACGGCCTGATCCCCAAACAAGGGATTTTGTATGCAGTGAATGGCGCGATGCGAAAGCAACTACGGGAGTTGCTGCATAGAGCGCGCGCAAGTGCGGGAACATTGGCAGGATTTCATGCGGCGAAGCCACTGGCGCTGGAACGGCCATCAGGCCGTAGGCCATTGCAGTTACTGGCGTCTCTCGTTCCAAGTCATGGAACGGGTAGCATTCTGCTGCTCGCGACTGACCCGGAGAAACCCATTGTGATGCGAGATGAGGTATTACGGGAGCACTATAGCTTTACAACAGCCGAAACTGAGGTTGCCAACGGCCTTTTAACCGGCTACTCGCTCGAAGAGATTGCGGCGCTACGGAAAGTCAGGATTGGGACAGTGCGCGACCAGGTGAAGTCAATGCTGGCGAAGACGGGAACAGGTAAGCAGGTAGAGATGATAAGACTCATGCTGACATTGCCTCGAATGGACTGACTTGGCGGTCCATGGAATGGAAGCTCCAAGACATGAGCGATAGGCCCAAACCATTGTCCTTTCCGTCCGTAGGATAGACGGGTGTCCGAACAAAATCGCCTGATTCCTCTGAGTGGCCGCCCACCGGAGGTTGGAGTGTCAACTGACGAGAACAGTCAGTATGGAGTGACCGGCGCCGATGCGCTGATCGTGGGTTAGGCTGTGAGTTCAGAAGAGCGCACAGCTCAGAGCCACACGCAGAAGGGAGCCGGTCATGAAGGAAAAGCTACGATTTTTGGGTTTGGATGTCCATGCCGAAACGATCGCTGTAGCGATCGCGGAGCCGGATGGTGAGGTGCGAAGCCTTGGAACGATTCCGAACCGCATGGAATCGATCCGCAAGATGATCAAGAAGCTAGGCTCGTCAGATAGGTTGCGGGCCTGTTATGAAGCTGGGCCCACCGGTTACGTCGTCTACTGGCAGATGGCGGAACTGGGGGTTACGTGCGAGGTGATAGCCCCAACTTTAGTACCAGTCAAGGCGGGCGATCGGGTCAAGACGGATCGGCGGGATGCGGAGAAGCTGGCACGCAGTTACCGGTCCGGCGATCTGACCGCAGTGTGGGTTCCGGACGCAGGTTCCGAGGCGCTGCGCGACCTGGTGCGTGCCCGCGAAGCAGCCAAGCAGGATCAGATGCGAGCGCGACATCGGCTGAGCAAGTTTCTGCTGCGATCAGGCCAGCGTCCACCAACCGGCGTGAGATCGTGGACTCGCCCCTATCTCATCTGGGTCGCGCAGCTACGCTTCCCACAGATCGCTCAGGAGTCCACGCGTCAGGATTATCTGCATGAGGTCGAGCACATGGGCGAACGGGTAGCGCGTCTGGAGCAAGCCATCACAGAAGCGGTCAAGCTGGCCTCGCCCGCGTTACAACAAGTCATCAACGATCTATAGGCGCTGCGCGGTATCGCAGATATCTCGGCCGTGACCATTGCCGCCGAATTGGGCCACGTGTCCCGCTTTGGCAGTGCTCGGCAACTGATGGGTTATTGCGGTGCTGTGCCCAGCGAAGACTCCAGCGGCAAGCGAGTCAGACGCGGGGGCATCACTAAAACCGGCAACGCGCACTTGCGGCGAATCGTCGTCGAAGCAGCGTGGAGCTATCGTCGTCCACCAGGTATCTGGTACGGCTTGCGCAGACGACAGGAGAGCATTTCGGAAGAGGTCAAGGAGATTGCGTGGAAAGCGCAACACCGCCTGCACAAGCGCTATATGAAACTGGGCGCCGCCGGCAAGGACCAGAGAAAGATCGTTACCGCAGTTGCTCGTGAACTGCTGGGCTTCATCTGGGCCATAGGAACCAGAGCAGAAACGATCGCCAGCCAGCAAGCCGCAGCCTGACAGGAAGCAAAAGCAAAAACGCTCCTAAGAAGGAAAAAGCAAAGACCTTTCAATCAATGAACAGTGCCATCCATCTCGAGCACAGAGCCAGCAGCAGCCAGAGCAAGCACGAAGGAGAACCCTCGTTTGGCCTATGCGACAGGCTCGACCGGACTCGCGATAACAGTCAGAGGCAGCTCCCGACGGATCATGATTATGCGGTTCCGACCCGCGAATATCAGACTGATCAAGCGTCGCTAAAACCTGCCCCGGCTGCTGCTCGCTCTGTCCTCGGGGAAAGGCAACAACAACGACAACTACAAAAACAACCCCACAAATTTGCAGAGGTTGACACGGTCACTCCATATCAGGCCTTAGCGCTCACCGAGATCGGCACAAACGGTTGCAGCCGGGATTGAGAACTTAACGGACTTCTCTCCAGGGAAACGCAATATGCAATTCCAGAGATGGAGTTCAGGCTACTGATTGGCCATCAGCCGGTTGAACTCGGGCACGGGCGTCAACTTTGGGGTTGGACTGCTTCAAGTATGCGGTGTGTGTGCTGCGCGACGCAAAGCCCGAGCCGACCGGACCAAGGCCCATGTGCGTCGGGGGAGATGATCAGCCGCGAGAGTAGGAAGATGATTGCATAGAAGTCATTTCTCGGTACAGATCAGCGTCGACGAGTGACTCGGCGATTATGCACTCACCAAGATCTTGCATGAACAATAATCTGCCGGCTGCGCGAAGGTTGGGCAGAGTCGTTTAGTCACGCCTATCGCTGCGACGCCGGTTTAGGGGCAAGGATGCTGTTGAAGTTTGCACGATATTGGAGGAAGACCAACACCCAAAGCACACAGGCCAACAATCCCGGTCCGATACCCGAACCTGATTCGAACATCAAGTGAAACGCCAGAATGTTATAGAGTTAAGCCGCGAGCAGAATCAACGCGAGCGGAACAAAGTAGCCGGAGAGCAGCAGCAGGCCCCCAACTACTTGGACTGCGAAGAAGAAGGCAGCAAAGTGTGAGGCGCTGACTGCTACCAGGAACTGGAGGGCCAGCGGTTCCGACGGTGGCGGCTGGTGGATTAAGTTGAGAAAACCGTTTAGGCCAAACACCGTGAATAGGAGACCGAGCAAGTAGCGTGAAGTAATTGAAACGATTTTCATAGGGCAACTCCTTCGAGGCTTTGTGTATTTGTATGTGCGGCCTGATCACACGGAGCGAGGAACGCTTGCCGGTCATGGCCTTGGCCCAGCACTTTCATTCCACCAGCGGTGATGAAGGTCACATCCTTTGTGCGGATAAATCAAAGTCCAAGCGCAGGTAGGACTCGACAGAATTAAATGAGGCCCTCTTTGTCTGGGCATCGTAGATGCCGCCGGAAGCAATGATGAAGATTCGTTTCGGTGGCGAGGGGTCAGGGGGTGGGGCTTGCGTCGACCTCGGAGGCCCGCGCCAGTGCTTGCGTGTCGATATACTCCCGGATCTTCGTCAGCTTGCCATTCCGAACGGTAATGTCGAAGACCCAGTCGTCCTCAAACGGCTTGTTCGTGGCTTTGATTTTTCCCGTAGCGACGCCGACGACCAGAACCCGGTCTCCCTGTGCCACGAATTCGGGAGGCTTTGGGTATGTCATTTCTATCTCTTCGGACGCCTTCTTAAGCACATCCGCCAATCCCGCGTGCCCGCGGTGCGTACCGGCCAGCGGCCAGTCCTCGCCTGGAACGATCCACTCAATATCTTCGGCAACCAACGCAAGCACTTTTTGCTTATCGCTGCTGCCCATTGCTACAAAGAAATCCTTCACAACCTGGACATTCTTTTCGATACTCATCGAAATTTCTCCATTTCCCTTACATCGGATCGTGTCCGATCGAATCGGACGTTTCGACATCCTTCTAATCGGGCCAACTCGCACGGTCGTAGATCGATTACTGCTCCTTCTTGAACAAATCCTGGAAGATAAGCAGACCCCAAGTCTTACCGCGTGCGTGCACCAGCGTGCCACCCTCGTTGAACCTTCCGAGCTTGACGGGTGCGAACCCGAGTTGTTTGGCCAAATCCGCCACCGGGGGAATCGCATCCTCTTCGTCGCTCGACAGAAAGACGACCCGATGGCCTCCCTCGACGTTCGGGTCGGTAGCCAGGGTGGCTGCAATGAGGTGATTGAAGCCTTTCACGAGTTTGGCGCCGGGGAACGACTTCGCAACAAAGGCGGAGGACGGAAGGCCGTCCAGATCCTCAGGTGAAACGCCAAACGCGTTCATCGCGTCGATGACCGTCTTGCCCTTCCAACTCGCCAGCGCTTTCGCAACCTCGCGATATTGCTCGAACAGGACTGCCAAGATGATCGTTTCGGCCTTCACCGCATCTTGTAGTGATCCGGCGATGACAGTGGGTCCAATCGCCCGGGCTTGTGGTGCCAACTCTGCGGGTGGCCGCCGGCTCGCGACGGTCACATTGATGTTGTTACGGGCGAAGGCATGGGCGAGGGCCTGGCCTATCTTGCCGAATCCTACGATTGCATAGCTCATTGTGTTCTCCGGTTCTTGTTGATATCGATTTCAGTCGTCGATGGCGCGGGACATTAGCCTTCGTGCGGCGGCGACCTTCCGTAAACGTCTCGCAGTGAGTTGCTTTCAGGCGGTCGGAAGGTCAGCCGCTGGCAGAGGTCCGCAGGCGTTAAATCGCCGTCATGCCACCATCGACGAACAACTCCTGCCCGTTCACGAAGCTCGAATCGTTCGAAGCAAGGAACAGCGCGACCGTCGCGACTTCCTCAGACTGACCCATCGTTCCCCGAGGAATCAGGGATTCGAAATACTGCCTCGCTTCCTTGGTGAGAAGTGCTTCCTGCATCGGTGTGGCAATAGCACCGGGAACCAGCAGGTTCACCCGAATTTTTCTCTCCTTCAGTTCGTTGAGCCAAGTGCGTGCGAAGGAGCGCAGCGCCAACTTGCTGGCCGCATACACGCTGAAACCAGGAAACCCTTTCGCCGCAGCATTGGATCCAGTCATGAGGATTGATCCGCCATCGTTGAACAGTGGCAATGCTTTCTGCACCGTGAAGAGGGTGCCACGCACGTTCAGATCGAAGGTCTTATCGAAGTGCTCCTCGGTGATCTGCCCCAGCGGAACGGGTTCGCCGATGCCGGCACTCGCGAAGAGAACGTCGATCTTGCCCTTTTCCCGCTTCACGGCGTCGAACAGCCGGTCGAGGTCGTCGAGATTGGCCGCGTCGCCCTGGACGCCAGTCACATTCCGGCCGATGACCTTGACGGCCTCGTCAATCTGCTCCTGCTTCCGGCCCGTGATGAAAACGTAGGCACCTTCTTCCACGAAGAGCTTGGCGCTCGCCAGCGCCATGCCGCTCGATCCACCCGTGATGACTGCAACCT
>JBEPUY010000045.1:0-32338 GCA_041691255.1 Granulicella sp.
CATGCATCGCGTCAGTCAGGAGACCGGTTCCGTCTGCGTACATCAACCACATTCCCGAGGGGGGAATGGAGGAGCTTTACCTATGCCTGTACCTCTGCACCGTTCCGCGGTCGCGTCGTCTCTTCGCACGCTCGCCGCACTCGCCGCCATCCTTATCCTTGCCGTTCCCGGAGCCCGCGCTGTCATCGTTCGCGGCACCGTCACCGACCCGCTCGGCGCTGCCGTCGCCGGAGCCCGCGTCCAACTGGTTCAGGGTAAGAGCGCCATCGCCGCCTCGCTCACCGGCACCGACGGCTCCTTCGAGATTCGCAGCACCGCTCCCGGACGCTTCCTTCTGCTGACTTCGGCGCGTACTTTCACGCCTAACATCGGCCAGGACTTCTACGGCGGCCGCACCGACGTCGTCACTCGTAACGTCACGCTCGAGATTGCCTCGGTCACTACCGCCGTCACCATTACGGCCACCGGAATCCCCACGCCGATCCAACAGGTCAGCTCTCCGGTCACACTCATTCCTCAATCTGATCTTGCTACCCAGGTTGGCATCGTCGACGATCTTCGCCAGTCCCCCGGCGCTGCCGTCGTTCAGACCGGCCAGTACGGCGGAGCCACCTCGCTGTTCGTTCGCGGCGGCAACTCTACCGCCAACAAGGTGCTGATCGACGGCATCCCCGCCGAAGACGTAGGCGGTGTCTTCGACTTCGGCAACGTCTCCTCCACCGGCCTTACCGGGCTGGAGTTTTATCGCGGTCCTAACAGTGTGCTCTACGGCTCCGATGCCGGAGCCTCGGTCGTCAGCATGAACAGCCCGCGCGGCAACTCGCTTCGCCCGGCGCTGAACTACTCCGGTGATGCTGGTAACTTCCATACCTATCGCAACGAAGGCGCACTCAGCGGTGCCTGGAATCGTCTTGACTACTACGGAGCCTTCTCGCGCTTCGACAGCTCGAATGCTCTGCCACGCGACCAGTACCACTCGGCAACGTCGGTGGCCAACATTGGCTTCAACCTGACGGCCAATACCCAGGCACGCTTTACCCTTCGCAATGCCGTCTCGGCCAGCGGCTTGCCCAGCGCGCACGACTTCTACGGCATCTCTTCGGACGGCAAGCAGGGCGACCAGGACATCTACTCCGGCCTTACCCTCGAAAACCGCGCTCTCCAGAGTAAGTGGCATAACCTCGTGCGCTACGGTATCGCCCGCAAGCGCGAGCAGGAGCACCAGTTCACCAACGTTGGTGAGCCCATCACCTACGACTTCGGTTTTGGCCCTTTCACAGAGTACTTCGGAAACAACGTCACGATTCGCGGGGCCAATGGGTACACTGCCACCGGACAGGCATCCTTCTTCCTGCCTAACGAAGACTCCGCCTCCAACCGCGACGAGCTCTACTACCAGTCCGACTACGCCTTCACCCAGCACTTCACCGCTCTCTTCGGCTTCCGCTACGAGAACGAACGCGGCAGCTTCGTCGAACCAGACTTCGGGGAGGACGAGATCACCAAGCGCACCAATTACCAGTACACGCTCCAGTTTCAGGGCGATATCAAGAACCGCCTCTTCTACTCCCTTGGTGGCGCTGTCGAGAAGAACCACCTCTATGGTGTAGCTGGAACTCCGCGCATCGGCCTCTCTTATGTTCCGGTGCGCTCCGGCAATGGCTGGTTCAAAGGCACCAAGCTCCGCGCCAATGTCGCCACCGGTGTGCAGGAGCCCAATCTTGCCATCGAGTTCCAGAGTCTCTACAAGCAGTTGGAGCTGGCAGGAAACGCCGATGCCATCGCGCAGTACCACATCACCCCGGTGGGCGCGCAGCGCTCGCGCACCTACGACATCGGCATCGATCAGAACATCCGCAGCGAGAAGCTCATCCTCAAGGCAGGCTACTTCCACAACATCTTCGACCACCAGTTAGAAGGCGTACAGTCGGGTGCATTGACGCAATATTTTGGCTTCCCGCCCAGCGTGGTCTCCGGCCTGTTCTCGGCGTATCTCAACTCGCTGGCGTTCCGCGCACAGGGGCTCGAAACCGAGTTGCAGTATCAGCCCACCCGCCACATCTTCCTGCGCGGCGGCTATACCTTCCTCGACGCGGTCGTCATCCAGTCCTTCTCCGGCGACGCCATCGCAGCCAACACTGGAAATCCTACCGAGAACCCCAACCTTCCCGGCATCGCCATTGGAGCCGAGAGCCCGCTCATCGGCGCTCGTCCCTTCCGCCGGCCGCCGCACACCGGCTTCTTCGACGCGCAGTACACTACCAGCAAGTTCTCCGCAGCCCTCAAAGGTGCTTTCGCCAGCCGCTCGGACGATTCCACCTACCTCGACGGCTTCGACCCCAACTTCGGCAATAGCCTCATTCTTCCCAACCGCGATCTGGACTTCGGCTACACCAAGCTCGATGCCAACTTCCTCTTCGCCGCCACCAGCCACGTCACCATCTTCAGCCAACTCAGCAATCTCCTCAGCCAGCAGCACACTGGTCCTATCGGCTACCCTGGCTTGCCCTTCACCTTCCGCACCGGCCTGAAGATCAGGATTGGCGGCAACTAAACCACGCGAGTCAGCAAAACCTACGGCCTTTGGGTTTATCACCCAAAGGCCGTTGTTGCGTGGTTGAACAGCGTTTCTCATCCGGCAACGGGGACGAACCGCTGCGCCCAGCGAAAGCCTTGCGCAGGGTTCGTTTCGTCGGCGCTCGGTCCCCAGCTTGCCGGGACAGCCACGTTGAGCAGGCGCAGATAAACGCTGAACTGGCCGCGGTGCTGATACCAGTGATTCAGCATGATCTCCCGCAGGACTTGTGCTCTGGGGATGGCCAGGAGCTCCTGATCGCCACGCATCAGGCGCCAGGTCTCCCGCATGCTGTCATCGTCGAACTGCAGCAGCACGCTTCGGACCGTGACGATGCTCTGCTCGAGCGCATCGAGGATCTCCTGAACGCTGGACGGTTCGGGTATAACGCCGAAATCGGGCGCTTGCGCCGGGTTCTGCTGCGCGCCACGGACAACGCCCTCAGGCACACGAGCGATATGTAAGGCAAGCTGCCCGACCGTCATGGATCTCTGGTGCGGCTTCCAGGTTAACTTGTCCTCGGGCAAACGCTCAAGGAACAGGCGAGTGATCGGAGCCTGCGTTTCGAATTCGGTGAAGAGGGATTCTGCGAGTGACATTGTTTCTTCTCCTTTTCAGTGCGTGACATCGATCTAATATATACCTATATAGGAATATATAAAGGACACGAGTAAAAATAAACTGGCTTGCGCAGGCCACAATTTCCTGCAAATCGTTATAACTTCAATGGATACAGCATTTTAGCTTAGAGTGATCGCCTCGAATTGCAGGTGCTCAGTATCGAGAAAGAGAGACTGCGTGGCATATTCCACAAAAAGCGGAACATTCGTACCGCAAGATGGGCCATGAAGCCTCTAAGATAAGTCGTTCGACCTAGTTGCAATATCCTCAGCTCACCCGTCTAACGATTGAAGGGAAACACAAATGACCCGCTATCTTCTTGCTCTGACTCTCCTGACTGCCACCACTCTCGCAGCACAAGCCCAGCAGGAAGGTCCCACGCCGACGCAGGCGCTGGTAGCTGTGGACTCTAAAAATCCCGTCACCCCAACCATCTCCGACGTCACCATCAAGGTGAATAACCGCGCGACCGAGCTCACTGGCCTTACCCCTGTCCAAGCCTCAGGAGCACAGGTCGCCATCCTTATCGATGACGGCCTCCGCATTAGCATGGGCCGCGAACTGGGGGCGCTGCGTGACTTCATCAAAGGTCTCCGCCCCGGAACCGAAGTCTTCGTCGGCTACATGCAGAACGGCCGCGTCGTTGCCGGGCAGGGCTTCACCACTGACTTCGACGCTGCCGCCAAGGGCCTCCGTATTCCGGTTGGCTCTCCCGGTCTCAGCGCCAGCCCCTACTTCTGCCTCTCGTCGTTCGTGAAGAGCTGGCCTGAAAACTCGGGTTCAACCCCCAAAGCCCGCTTCGTCCTGATGATTACCAACGGCGTCGATCCCTACAACGGCAGCACCAGCATCATGAACCAGAACAGCCCGTACGTCGATGCTGCCGTCAAGGACGCGCAGCGCGCCGGCGTCGCCGTCTATTCCATGTACTACTCCGACGCAGGTTTCCGCAGCGGACGCGCCAGCTTCAGCGGCCAAAGCTATCTCGCTCAGATCGCGGAGGGCACGGGAGGGACGGCCTACTATCAGGGAACAGGCAATCCCGTCTCCATGGAGCCGTACCTCAAGCAGTTCCAGAAGGCCATCTCCGAAACCTACGTTGCCACCTTCGTGGCCCCTGCAGGCAAAGGCCTGGTGCAGCTCAAAGTATCCACCAAGCTGCCCAAGACGAAGCTCCACGCACCGGCGTTCGTGAATCCCGGCAACCAGCTACAACAACAATAGAAAAGGGATTCAAATGAAAGGTATGAGAGAAAATTTTGTGACGGTGTAGAACAAACGTTTCCAGGAAGCGCCAAGGGCACGATTTATACAGCCTGGGGTGAAGCCCTGGGTCTGCGATCCACCGCAAGGAGGAGGGCTGAATGTCCGGCCTATCTCACTGCCCGGAGTTGGAAGTAATTGTGCCAGCCTGCAACTTTACCAGCTCAGGCTGGTCGAACTTGCTTGGCCCGAGCACGGCGATCTTTGGCAGCGAGCCACGAACCATCGCCACTTCGTCGCAGGCATAAAGGCGCGGGCAGTTCTGGCAGTCCTTGTAGATCTTGTCCGGCAGAGCGGTACGGTCCACCACTCTGAATCCGAAATGGAAAAAGAAGTCAGGGATTCGGGTAAACAGGCTTACGCCGCTTACCCCTTGCTCCTCGGCCTCATTCAACAGAGCGCGCAACAGTTTGCCGCCAGCGCCTTGTCCCTTGGCCTCGGGCTTCACCACGATCGAGCGAACCTCGGACAGATGCGGGCCGTACAGATGCAACGCACCGCAGCCCAGGAAGACACCGCTCTCGGACTCCGCGATCTTGAAGTCGCGAACGTTCTCGCAGATCTCGGCGTAGTTGCGGCGCAGCAGCGTGCCATCGCCGGAGAGAGAATTGACGAGATCGAAGATGTTCACGGCGTCCTGCAGCTTTGCAGTACGCACCGTAGCGCCGCCCACACGAGGGCGCGACGACGAAGTCGAGTCACTCACCGGCGCTAATGGACTAAACACGGACATAACGGCTCTCTGTAACCTTTCCGGCCTCGGCCTCAAGCCGCTTGCGAGCATCCGCAAGTGCCTGCTTGACTCGGTGCCGTGCTGTACCGCCAACGACATCGTGGCAGTCCAGCGTTGCTTCTAGAGTAATTGATGCGTAGAAATCCTGATCGAACTCTGGTCCAAACTGCTTCAGTTCTTCGAGCGTGAGTTCGTCCAGCTCGCGGCCCGTCTCCAGCCCGAGACGGACGGCGTGGCCGATCTTCTCGTGCGCCTTGCGGAAGGGAACGCCCTTATGGGTCAGGTAAGTCGCAGCCGCCATGGCGTTGAGATAGCCGGTGGTGGCAGCTACCTTCATGCGGTCTTCACGGAAGCGCAGCGAGATGGTAAAGACAGGAAGCACTTCGAGGATGCCAAGCGCGGTATCGGCGGCATCGAAGACCGGCTCCTGGCCTTCCTGCAGGTCTTTGTTATATGCAAGCGGCAAGCCCTTGATGAGCATAGAGAGAGTCGCCGCCGCGCCGAAGAGACGGCCCGACTTGCCTCGGATGAGCTCGGTGAGGTCGGGATTCTTCTTCTGCGGCATGGCGCTCGATCCGGTCGAAAAGGCTTCGGGCAGATCGAGGAAGCCGAACTCGGCGGTGGAGAAGAGCGTAAGCTCCTCGGCGAAGCGCGAGACGTGAAGGCCAAAGATAGAAAGCGCCTGCGTGAACTCGAGAGCGAAGTCGCGATCCGAGGTGGCGTCCATGCTGTTACGGGTCGGGCCAGCAAAGCCCAGAATCTGCGCAGCGATATTGCGGTCGAGCGCGAGGGTCGCGCCAGCGATAGCTCCGGAGCCTAATGGAGAGAGGCTGAGCCGGGCTTTGCAGTCGTTCAGGCGAGAGATATCGCGCTCGATCATGCTGACGTAGGCCAGCAGCCAGTGCGCGATGAGGACCGGCTCTGCACGCTGGAGATGCGTGTACGACGGCATGACAGCATCGCCGGACTTTTCGGCAAGCTCAACCAGAGCGAGGCACCACTTATGCATCAGGTGCGTGCAGGTCTGAATGCAATCGCGGACGTAGAGCCGCATGTCAGTGGCGATCTGTTCATTGCGACTTCTGCCAGTGTGGAGCTTGAGCGCAAGATCGCCGACCTCGCGAGTCAGTTCCAGCTCGACGAAGTGGTGAATGTCCTCAGCCTGTGCCGCCGAGGCAGCGAACGGAGCGTCGGGATTGTTGATCTCTCGCTCAGTGAGGTTCAATCGGCCAATCGCATTCAAGCCAGCGATCATGCGTTCGGCTTCCTCTGTGGTGAGGATGCCAGCCGCTTCGATGGCGCGAGCATGTGCGATGCTGGCGCTCACCTCGACCCGGTAAAGACGCCAATCGAAAGGGAACGACCGCTGCCAGTCTTCGAACTGTTTATTGAGCGGCTCGCGGAAACGGCCTGACCACATCTTGGTTGCTTCGGGTTGTTGGGTGTTCGACATCGTGGTGACTCTCTTACCTCAAGGTTTATGACTGGATACAACTACGGCTATTCGTTATGGTTTGCGACGGCGCTATACGTTGTCTCGAACTGACTTGCGAATCTTACGGCAAAGAACATGAAGATTTGTAGGACACTGCTCGGCGGCAAGTTTATCGATACGATCGAGATCGTCTGTTGAGTCTGTGATGTTGATTCCTGCCAACGTAAAAGTCTCGAACGCTGGATCTTGTTTGAAAAGCTTTGATGCGGCGGGAAGTGTTTCCCAATGGTCAGTGAGTATTCGAGCAACGGACTCACTCACACCTCCGGTTACCTCTGCGTCATCGACATGGCATGCGCGATAACGATGATAGAAGATGCGGAGCTTTGACCAATCGCTAATGTTGTCAGATTCTGCTTCCAAACGGTTCATCGTTGCCTGCGAACACGGGACTGATTGTGCTTTTGCAAGCGGTACAGCAAGCACCCACATGACTGCGATGGAACTCGATATGTGGCGAAGCTTGTACATATGGACCTTGGGCTGGAACCCGGAAACGTTTGTGGCTATATGGCACGGCTAAAGCCGTGCCCTTAACACAACGGCGATGGCCGCAGGAACCGAGATCATTTGACTACTCTTTGTCATTGCTGCTGTTGAGTTGGGGCATTTCTGTGCCCTTGCTGAGCTTGATGAGGCCGGTTTGCGCGTAGGTCAGCAGCTTGGCGCGGGTGTCGGTGATGTCGAGGTTGCGCATGGTGAGCTGGCCGATGCGGTCGCGTGGGGAGAAGGTGGATTCGGTCTTCTCCATCGAGAGGCGCTCGGGGTGGAAAGTGAGATTGGGCGAGTCGGTGTTGAGGATCGAGTAGTCGTTGCCGCGGCGCAGCTCGAGGGTGACCTCGCCGGTGACGGGCTTGGCGACCCAGCGTTGAGCGGCCTCGCGCAGCATGATGGCCTGAGGATCGAACCAGCGGCCTTGGTAGAGCAGGCGGCCGAGTTTGCGGCCGTTGTCGCGATACTGCTCGATGGTGTCCTCGTTGTGGATGCCGGTGATGAGGCGCTCGTAGGCGATGAAGAGCAGAGCGAGGCCGGGGGACTCGTAGATGCCGCGGGATTTGGCTTCGATGATGCGGTTTTCGATCTGGTCGCTCATGCCGAGGCCGTGACGTCCGCCGATGGCATTTGCTTCGAGCATGAGGGCTACGGGGTCGGCGTAGTGCGTGCCGTTGAGCGCCACGGGGAAGCCTTCTTCGAAGCGAATGGTGATCTCTTCGCGCTTGACCTGGACATCGTCACTCCAGAAGGCGGTACCCATGATGGGGGCGACGATCTTCATGCTGGTGGAGAGGAATTCGAGGTCTTTGGCCTCGTGAGTGGCACCGAGGATGTTGGAGTCGGTCGAGTAGGCCTTCTCCGACGACATCTTGTAGGCGAAGCCGGACTTCTGCATGAAGGCTGACATCTCTGCGCGACCGCCGAGCTCTTCGATGAAGGCTGCGTCGAGCCAAGGCTTGTAAACGTGCAAGTCGGGGTTGACGAGTAGGCCGTAGCGATAGAAGCGCTCGATGTCGTTGCCCTTGAAGGTCGAGCCGTCGCCCCAGATGTTGACGTCGTCTTCCTTCATCGCCGTCACCAACATGGTTCCGGTGACAGCCCGGCCGATGGGTGTTGTGTTGAAGTAGGTGACGCCGGCGGTGGTGATGTGGAACGCGCCGGACTGCAGGGCGGCAATGCCTTCGCGAACGAGCGGGCCGCGGCAGTCGATGAGGCGGGCCTTCTCCGCGCCGTACTCGAGCGCCTTGCGCGGGATCTCGTCGTAGTCGGCTTCGTCAGGCTGGCCGAGGTTGGCGGTGTAGGCGTAGGGCAGAGCGCCCTTCTGCTTCATCCAGTGAAGCGCGGCGCTGGTATCCAGGCCGCCGGAGAAGGCTATACCCACCTTCTGGCCGACGGGCAGGGATTCGAGAATTACGGACATATCGATGCAGACCTCAATGGTTGGGCGTGAAAGTTAAGAGCGTTTGCGAGGCTGGGTCGCTCGTGCGCGGCTGCTGTTGGTCCGCTTGGCTCCGCCGAGCAACATCAGCAGGAGCGCCTTTTGCGCGTGCATGCGGTTCTCTGCCTGATCGAAGACGACCGACTGCGGACCGTCGAGTACTGCATCCGTCACTTCGGCGTTGCGGTGTGCGGGCAGGCAGTGCATGAAGACCGCATCCGGCTGCGCGTGAGACATCAACTCTTCGTTGACCTGATAGGGCTGAAAGATGGGCGCGCGCTTAGTGGCTTCGTGCTCGAAGCCCATGCTGGTGCAGACGTCGGTATAGATTGCATCGGCACCCGTGACTGCTTTGACTGGATCGTGCATGAGCGTGATGCTGCCGCCGGTCGATTCACTGATCTCGATTGCCTTGTGAATAATTTCGAGCTTGGGCGCGAAGCCTTTGGGGGACGCTACGATGCAGTGCGCGCCGAGTTGCGCGGCGGTTAGCATCAGCGAATGGCAGACGTTGTTGCCGTCGCCGACGTAGGCGAAGCGAAGTCCCTGGGCCGAGCCGAAGCGTTCTTCGAGGGTAAAGAAATCGGCGATGGCCTGACAGGGATGCTCGAGGTCAGACAGCGCGTTGATGACGGGAATCTTGGAGCAGGCTGCCATCTCGGTGATGGTCTCGTGCGAGTAGGTGCGGAGCACAAGAATGCTCATCCAGCGCTCGAGATTGCGGGCCATGTCAGAGAGCGACTCGCGCTCGCCGAGAGGGGATTGCGTCTGATCGACGAAGATTGCGTTTCCGCCGAGAGTGTTGATGGCGGCTTCGAAGGTGAGGCGTGTACGCAGCGAAGCCTTCTCAAAGAACATCACCATCTGGCGGGCGTCGAGCGCGTGCCGGAAGTCTTCGGGGTTGGCCTTCACCGCGTGGGCGAGCTCCATGATGGCTGCCATCTCCTGCACGGTGAGGTCGGCGATGGAGCAGAGGTCGCGTCCGCAGAGGCGCTTGGCCGCTTCGCTGAAGGCAGTGTCGGACTGGATGCCCAGAGTTGTTGTTGCCTTGCGAGGGGAACTCTCTTCGCTCTCTGCTGGCTTCGGGTTCATGACTACAGTTTTGCTACCCATGGGCTTTTTCTCCTGCCGATGCGGCTCCGGCGTATGCTGCAAGATCTTTTAAAATTTCGTCGAGCGCATTGACGGCGATCTCGACATGCTTCCGTTCAAGAATGTACGGTGGCAGAAAGCGAAGCACGGTCTCGCTGGTGCGATTGATGATGATGCGACGCTCCATCATCTGCGCGGCGACCTGCTTTGCCAACTCTGCGGAGTTGAGTTCAATGCCGAGCATCAGGCCTGCGCCCCGAACATCGATGATGCAGTCGTGGCGCGTTGCCAGCTCCTGAAGCTTCGACTTGAAGAAGTCTCCAGTGGATTGAATGTGTGCCAGCATGTTCTCGCGCTGCATCGTATCGAGGACAGCAATAGCGACGGCGCAAGCCAATGGTCCGCCACCAAAAGTTGTGCCATGCTGACCGGGGGTGAAGCCGAGAGCAGCTTCATCAGTGCAGAGCATCGCTCCCATGGGAATGCCGCCAGCGATTGGCTTGGCAAGCGTGGTGATGTCCGGCTGGATGCCGTAGTGCTGATAGGCAAACCATTTGCCAGTGCGACCCAGCCCGCTTTGAATCTCGTCGGCGAGCAGCAGCGCACCGGTGGAGTCGCAGAGTTCGCGTGCAGTCGCGAAGAACTCCTGCGATACGGGATGGATGCCGCCTTCGCCCTGAAGCGGCTCGATGCAGATGCCGCAGAAGTCCTCGGAGAATTTTGCGCGGAGATCTTCGACATCGTTGAAGCGCACGAACTCGACGCCGGGCATCACGGGGCCAAATGGCTCGCGGTACTTCTCCTTGTGTGTCGTCGAAACCGAACCCATCGTGCGCCCGTGGAAGCTGTGTTCCATTGCAAGAAACTTCGTGCCAATCTTGCGGCCCTTCTCGCGCAGCAGCAGAGCATGAGAGCGGGCCAGCTTCAGCGCGGCCTCCCAGGCTTCGGTGCCGCTGTTGCAGAAGAAGACGCGATCCATGCCGCTGATCTCGGTCAGGCGGAGCGCGAGATTCGCCGTGCCCTCGTGGAAGAAGAGGTTCGACGTGTGCAGCAAACGCTTGCTCTGGTCGAGGATGGCCGCTTCAATCGCGGGATGAGCGTAGCCGAGCGCAGAGACGCCGATGCCGCTCAAAAGATCGAGGAAGTCGTTGCCGTTCTCATCGCGCAGGTAGACATCGTGTCCGCCGACGAAGAGATAAGGATTGCGCTCATAGGTATGGAGAAGCAGTTTGCTCTCCGCGGCCTGTATGGATGCCAGCTTCATGCGACCATCACCTCCGTTCCATCGTTCACTCGGGTCGAGCAGAGATCGGGCAGCAGCGCTGCAGCCTCCGCAGGAAGAATTCTTACGCGCTTGACGCCATGCGTCAGCGCATTGCGGCAGGCATTCAGTTTGGGCAACATGCCGCCCGAGACAACCTGCTGCTTTTCGAGCGCCGGAATCTGCGACAGCGTCAGCCATCGCATGACATTTCCGTCCGCGCCCTTGACTCCGGGAACATCGGTGAGAAAAACCAGCGTGTCCGCTTTTGTGCAGATCGCGCAGGCAGCAGCCATCTCATCGGCGTTGATGTTGTAGTACTCGCCATCGAAGCCTAAGGCGATTGAAGAAATTACGGGCACCGCACCCATCGTCCAGATGGCTTCGAGCCAGCGTGGGTTGGTGCCGGCGATTTCGCCCACAAAACCGAGATCGGGATTGGTCTTCTTCTTGCGCGCACGAAAGACGTGTCCATCGCCGCCGGAGAGGCCAACGGCGGCCTGACCATGCGATCCAATCGCAGCGACCAGCGCCTTATTGACGCGGCCCGCCAGAACCATGATGGCTGCATCGCGCGTCTCGGCGTCAGTGATACGCAGGCCGGAGACGAACTCGCTCTTCTTGCCCATCAGCGCCAGGGTCCGCGTTAGCTGAACGCCGCCGCCGTGGACGACGGCAACCTGGTTTCCATCGGCGACCAGCTCGGCGATTGCCTTGCCGCACCCATGAAGGATCTCCTTGTTCTCAAGGGCCGCACCGCCTAGTTTGACGACAAATCTCACAGCAAGCCCTCCTGCTCTTTCCAGCCGCACATCAGGTTTAGATTTTGAACTGCCTGACCGGATGCACCCTTCAACAGGTTGTCCAGGCAGGAGACGATGACCAGCCGCTTTCCATCCGCCGCAAGCTCGAAACCCAGATCGCAGAAGTTAGTGCGAACCACATGCTGGATCTGTGGCAACTGCGGTGAGCTATAGAGACGAACCATGGGGCTGTCTCGATAAAAGTCCGAGAACACGGCACTGATCGCCGCAGGCTCGGTTGACTGCTTGAGCCTCAGATAAATGGTTGCGAGAATTCCGCGCGGAATCGGCAGCAGATGAGGCGTGAACTGAATCTGGTCGGCGCTGAGATGAAGCTGCTCGAGCAGCTCGCCGGTGTGCCGATGACCGAAGACGTTATAGGCAGAGAAATTGTCGGCGGCGTACATGAAATGAGTCTTTGCCGTTGCCGCCTTTCCTGCTCCGCTTACTCCCGACTTGGCATCGCAAACGATCCCATGGTCGAGATCGACCAGTCGCGCCTCAACCAGAGGAGCGAGGGCCAGAATCATGGACGTTGAGTAGCAGCCGGGATTCGCAACCAGGCGAGCGCTCTTGATCGCTTCGCGGTGCAACTCGGGGCATCCGTAGACTGCTTCTGTCTGCAACTCTGCTGCGAGTTTGGGATTTGCGTCCTTCAAGCGGTAGACGTCGCGATTGCGCGTCTCGTGTAAACGCCATGCGCCACTCAGGTCGATGACCTTGATGCCGCGTTCGATGGCTTCGGGAACCCACTCGCGCGATTGCTCGTGCGGCGTGGCCAGAAACAGCACCTCGATGCCAGCATCTGCGATCCGGTCCCAGCTAAAGGAATAGACCGGATTTGATTCTGCTGCGCCCGAGGCGGTGAGATAAGGATGAAGCGCCTCAAGCGATGTGGAGGGGCCAACCTCGGTCTCGCCTGCGCGGCCCAGAAAGACCGGCTTCGTTCCGCTTAGAGCGGGATGGTGCAGCAGCAGGCGTGCCAACTCGCCGCCGGCATAGCCGCTGACGCCCGCTACGGCGATGCGGGGCGGACGTGAGGTGGTGGTCAACGTGCCAACGCTTTCGGTCGATGTTTGCAGTGCTTCGAGATTAGCCAATGTAACCTTCAATTCGCGCTTTGAGTGTCTTTGCCTGTTGTTCATCGGGACAAATGATAAGGATGGTGTCGTCTCCGGCGATGGTGCCAACGACCTCCGGCCAGTCTTCGTAGTCGATTCCGGCAGCGACTGGCTGGGCTCCGCCGGTGGTTGTGACCAGAACAAGGAGGTTTGCCGCCGGACGCACTTCGAGGCCAAAGCTGTGGAGAATATCGCGGATTCCGGGCAGAGAGTCTTCGTTTGCATCTTCTCCGCCGGGCAGGGAGTAGCCTGCTGGCCCTTTGGAAAGCCGCAGCTCATGGATGTCTCGTGAGAGTGTGGCCTGAGTGACATGAAAGCCTCGCTCTGCAAGTTTTTTCCGCAACTCGTCCTGATTGGCGACGGAGCCCATTACCAACAGCTCTCGAATTACGGTATGGCGTTGTTGTTTCATGCGGGTGATTTACCTATTAAAAGACTGCCAAGCCGAGCTTAATAGACTGCCAAGCGTAGCGATAGAGCATGTATAAATATACATCATAGTGTATATTTATACACAGGCCGCTTGTTCTGCTTATGAAGCGTATCAAAAAAAGGAAGGTACCTCTGGCGACACTTGAGCATCGCCCGACGTATAGTGAAGCATGGAACGGTTTTTTACAAATGCGTTAAACCCCGCTGCCCTGACCCCTGCCCCCTTGTCTGCCCAGAGCCTCGTGCGTGTCTCTCCGCGCATTCCTGCTTCGTTAATTGATGAAAAATTTGAGCATGATTCCTGCGGTGTCGGCTTTGTGGCCTCCGTGGATGCCGTGCCTACCCATAAGATTCTTGACCAGGCTTTGACCGCTCTTGGGCGCCTGGCACATCGTGGCGCGACCGCCGCCGATGGAAAGAGCAGCGACGGCGTGGGTGTGTTGACCGCTGTTCCGCGCGCCCTGTTGCTGCGCGCTACGAATATTGAGTTGGACGACCAGCAGCCGCTGGGTGTGGGAATGCTCCTGCTTCCGCTCGAAGAGACGCGGGCCGAGGCGCTGCTGGAGCGGTGTCTGCTCTCGCACGACTTCAAGGTGCTTTGTTGGCGCGATGTTCCCATCTGTACGGAGTGGCTGGGCGAAGAAGCGTTAGGGACAATGCCGAAGATTCGGCAGGTCTTGGTAACGGATTCAGCCAATGCTGAAGCAGGAACGACGGAGCGCAGACTCTATCTGGCCCGGAAGCAATTTGAGCGGTCGCACGAACGTGGGGATGTGACCGGCTATATCTGTTCGCTGTCGTCACAGACGATTACTTACAAAGCAATGGTTGCCGGAAGTTTTCTGGCGAATTTCTACCCAGATCTGGCGTCGGAAGAGTTTGTCACGCCGTTCGCGGTCTTCCATCAGCGCTATGCGACCAACACCTTGCCCACGTGGCATCGTGCGCAGCCGGGCCGCAAACTGGGCCACAACGGCGAGATCAACACCATCTGGGGAAATCGCGCGCGCATGACGGCCCGCGATTCCACGCTGCCAGTGGAGTGCAAGCCGGTTCTGACGGAGGGCGGCACTGACTCGACGAGCCTCGATGAGGCGATTGAGTTGCTCTCGCAAAATGGCAGAACGTTGGCCGAGGCGGTTCGTATGCTGCTTCCGCCCGCCTCCGAGGGCCACGAGAAATCTTCGTTCCTGCGTTACCACATCGATTGTGCGGAGCCGTGGGACGGTCCGGCTGCGCTGGCGTTCAGCGATGGCAAAGTCATCGGCGCTGCATTGGACCGTAACGGCCTTCGCCCCTGTCGCTTTGCCGTGACGAGGGATGGCTTGGTGGTTGCCGGGTCGGAGATTGGACTGGTCGATCTCGATCCGGAAGAGGTGGTGCATAGCGGACGTCTCGGGCCTGGTGAGATGTTCCTCGTCGATCTCGAAAGCCACAAAATCTTTGAGAATGAGGAGCTGCTGCAGTTGTTCGATGCAGGCGCGACCTACGCGAAGCTCGTCGAAGACACTCCGCTGGACCCGGTGCCCTTTCAGTCAATCGAAGCAGCTACGCTGGCGGCGACCCATCGCGGCTTTGGTTATAACCGCGAAGACGTGAAGATGATCCTGCAGCCGATGGCAACCGAGGGCAAGGACCCGGTCTGGTCGATGGGCGACGACACCCCGCTGGCTTTTCTGGCGCGTTCTCCCCGGCCTTTGTATGCCTACTTCCGGCAGCGGTTCGCGCAGGTCACCAATCCTGCAATCGATCCTCTGCGCGAGGCCTGCGTGGTCTCGTTGCACACGCGCCTCGGTCCATGGGCCCATTTGCTGGACAAGAATTCTCCGTTGCCTGGGCTTTCGTTGCCTTCCCCGTTTATTTCTCTGGGACAGGTTGAGGCTCTGCGGAAGCGCGAGTATGCTCATGCGGCAGAGTTGAACTTTGCTGAGCTTCAGTGCGTCTTCAAGCCGGAGACAACTCTGCTTCAGGGGCTCGACGATATCTGCATGCAGGCCATTCAGTTGGTGCGGAACGGCGCTCGCATCCTATTGCTCTCCGACCGTTCGGCCAGCCCGGAACGGCTTCCTGTCCCGATGGCGATGGCCACCGGAGCAGTCCATCAGGCGCTGGTGGGCGCTGGCATGCGCACGCTGACTGGTCTTGCTGTCGAGGCTGGTGACTGCCGCGATATTCACCATGCTGCCGTCCTGATCGGATACGGCGCTGGCGTGGTTTGCCCGTGGCTGGCGCTGGAGACTGCTTTGAGCGTTGCCCCTGCCGGCACCGATGCAGAGGTGTACGAGCGCAAGATGCTGAAGGCGCTCGATGCCGGACTGGCGAAGGTCATGTCCAAGATGGGCATCTCCGTCGTTCACAGCTATCGCGGCGGCCATCTGTTCGATATTCTCGGCCTGCACTCCAGCGTAGTCGACCGCTGTTTTGTCGATACCCCAGCGCCGCTCTCCGGCATCGGATTTGCCGAGTTGGAGCGTCAGCTTCGGCAGACGTGGCAGGTGAGTGAGGGAGCTGTCCCCGCCACCGCAGACCTGCCGGATTATGGCTGGGTGCGCTTCCGCAAGACCAACCTCTCTGAGCCTCATGCCTGGCAGCCGCCCAACGTCAAAGCGTTGCAGTCCGTGGTTGGCACGGCGCGCAATGTTCCGCAGCCGACCGATCCGGCGGGAGCGTTCGCCATCTTTACGCACGATGTCCTTGAGCGCGATCCAGCGGTGCTGCGTGACCTGCTGAAGATTCGCCCGGTTGGGCCTGAACTGCCCATCAGTGGAGTGGAACCGGCATCGAGCCTTGCCAAGCGCTTTATCTCGAGTGCCATGTCGCTGGGCTCCTTGAGCCCGGAGGCGCACCAGACGATTACCGCGGGAATGAACATGTTCGGCGGACGTTCGAACACGGGCGAAGGCGGCGAAGACCGTGCGGTTTACAAGCTCAATTCGGTCGACGGCGGCAGGATCCACCAGGACGAAGAGTTGATTATGCGCGCTCGCTCCGGCGGCTCGGCTGCCGCGGTGGCAGAGCCTATGGTCGAAGCCCCGGCGGTGCATACTTCGCTGAACAACAAGATCAAGCAGATCGCCTCCGGGCGTTTCGGCGTGACTGCCGAATATCTGGCCCATGCCGAAGAGATTGAGATCAAGGTGGCCCAGGGCGCGAAGCCCGGCGAGGGTGGACAACTGCCCGGCCACAAGGTAAGCGGTATGATTGCGCGTCTTCGCCATGCTCAGCCGGGTGTTCCGCTGATCTCGCCTCCACCGCATCACGACATCTATTCCATCGAGGACCTCGCGCAGCTTATCTATGATCTGAAGCGTGTGAATCCGAAGGCTGCCGTGGGCGTCAAGCTGGTCTCTGGCTGTGGTGTCGGCACGGTTGCTGCCGGTGTCGCCAAGGCCTATGCGGACTTCATCGTGATCGCTGGCAATGTCGGCGGAACTGGAGCGGCGGCCCTGTCAAGCATCAAGTATGCGGGTAATCCATGGGAGCTTGGCCTGGCCGAGGCGCAGCAGGTGCTGATGCAGAATGGAATGCGTGGGCGCGTTCGGCTGCGCACCGACGGCGGTCTGGCCACGGCCCATGACATTCTGATCGCGGCCTTGCTTGGCGCGGATGAGTATGCCTTCGGTACCGCAGTGCTGGTGGTTTTGGGATGCGATATGGCCCGCCAATGCCACCTCAACACCTGTCCCACAGGGATCGCGACCCAGAGGCCGGAGTTGCGTGCGAAGTTCCGCGGCAAGCCGGAGCATGTGGTTCGCTTCTTTGAGGAGCTTTCTGCTGACTTGCAACAGTTGCTGGCCAAATTTGGATTTGCTTCGCTCGATGAAGCGATTGGCCGTACGGATCTGCTGGAGCAGGTCAGATTCGATGGCAATCTTGACCTTCAGCCCATGTTGGCGAAGGTGTCCGAAGGCGCGAGCCGATGGATGGGTAATCGCAACGACCAGCCTGTGGTTGGTTTGCCGCTCGACGAGGCATGGGTTGTTCCTGCACTCGAAGCGACTGAGCAGGGCTTGCCTTATGTGGTTGAATCTCAGATTGCAAACTGCGACCGCGCCATTGGTTCCCGGCTTGCCGGAGAGCTGGTTCTGCGACGGGCGCAGGCTGATCTCCCCTCGGATGTGACCTTCAATTTGAATGGCACGGCGGGTCAATCGTTTGGAGCCTTTGCGGTCGACGGCATGAAGTTGGTGCTGGATGGACAGGCGAACGATTTTGTTGGCAAGGGCCTCTCCGGTGGCGAGATCGTGATTCGCGCCTGTGGTCTGGCGGCCAGGGACAGCGGGCGGCATGTGATTCTGGGCAATGTGGCGTTGTATGGCGCGACCTCTGGAAAGCTGTTTGCCGCCGGTCGGGCAGGAGAGCGCTTCGCCGTTCGTAACTCCGGGGCAACTGCTGTGATCGAAGGAGTCGGCGACCACGGTTGCGAATACATGACCGGCGGCGTTGTCGCTGTGCTGGGACGGGTTGGCATGAACTTTGGAGCGGGTATGACCGGCGGATTGGCGTGGGTCTACGACGCCGACGGCTCGTTCGTTTCCGGTCAGCGATACCACCCGGAATTCATTACAGCGGAAGGCTTTAACGCGGTCGATCAGGAGTCGCAGGAGGCTCTGAAGGCAATGATCGTGGCTCATGCCGAGGAGTCTGCCAGCGGATTGGCCAAGGCCATGCTCGCGGATTGGCCAAAACAGGCGGCGGCATTCGTTCGATTGACACCGGTTCCTCAGGCGTAGCTTTTACCTCGTAGTATTGCGGTGGCTTTACGGGTCAGTTTTCCTTTCTGGAGGGCTGACCTTCACCTTTTCCGAAGCGGGAACTGTGGAAAATTGGAAAGTGCATAAAGATGCATTCTGAGGGCTTGATGTATTTCTCTGTTGGCAAGCCGATACAGGTTCATAGAGTTGCAAGACTAAACCTTTTGCTGAAAATTCACGTTACGAAGTGAACACCAAGGTGGGAGTGGGCTTGAAGAAGACCGAAGAAGAGCTGGCTGCCTGTGAAAAGTATCAGCGCATCCTCGACGCAGCGGTGGAGGTGATCGCCGAGCGGGGGTACTTCAAATCGCCCGTGAGCGAGATTGCGAAGCGCGCCGGGGTGGCGGACGGGACAGTCTATCTTTACTTCAAGAGTAAGGATGATGTCCTGCGGACGGCGATCGACCGGAGATTCGACAGGTTCTATCAACAGATTGCCGATGCCTTTGTGGCCATCGAGGGCCCTCGGGAGCAGCTCGAGTACATTGCGCTGGTCCATCTGGAGAGCTACCAGGTCAACCGGAGCATGGCCGTGCTGTTGCAGACCGAGATGCGGCAGAGCGCGAAGTTCATCGCTGAGTTCTCGCACCGTCACCTGGCGAGATACATTCAGATGGTTCGCGAGATCGTTCGACGCGGGCAGGAGCAAGGGATGTTTCGCAAGGACCTCTCCGATGGCGTGGTGGCGCACTGTATGTTCGGGACCATCGATGAACTGGTGAGTTCGGCGGTATTTACGGGGCGCGTCTACGATGCGAAGGTCACTGCGGTTCAGGTGATCGATGTGCTGCTGAACGGGATTACGGAGCGGGGCTAAGCTCAGGACAAGCAGAGGAACGCCAACGCCACCCCTGCCTGGGGCAGCCGGTAGTTTATTGTTGGGTGTGACTTTTAACGGCCGAGGTGGCGGTAATGTTTGATCTGACGACTCTGAATGATGTTCTGGTGAAGGTGACAGCGCGCGGCGATAAGCCAGTGATGAAGTGGCAGGATGCGGCGGGGGAGTGGAAGCCGATCTCTTCGACCGAACTCTATGGTCGCGTGCGTGCGCTGGCCGATGTGCTGCGTTCGTGGGGCCTCGGCAAGGGCGATCGAGTGGTCATTCTGTCGGAGAACCGATGGGAGTGGGCGGTAACGGACTTTGCCACGCTGGCGATTGGCGCGGTGGACGTGCCGCTTTATCCGACGCTGACGGCGGAACACATCGGCTACATGGTGCGCGATTCCGGCGCGAAGGTGGCGGTGCTCTCCTCGAAGGACCAGTACGACAAGCTGGCCGCTGCCGGGGACATGCCGGAGCTGGAGCATGTGGTGGTGATGGATGCCGGAGAGTTTTCCGGCGCGGAGAGCTTCAGCAAATTAATGGAGGGCGCGCAGTCGAAGCAGCAGCGTGACACTGCGTTCGATGCGATGGTGAAGGGTGCGCGGGGAGAAGATCTGGCGACCATCATCTACACCTCGGGCACGACGGGCGAGCCCAAGGGCGCGATGCTGACGCATGGCAACCTCGCCAGCAATCTGAACCTTTCCACCGATCCGTTCGGGTTTACGGAGAAGGATAGCTGCATCTCGTTTCTGCCGCTGTCGCATGTGACAGCGCGGCATCTGGACTACGCAATGATGTGCAACGAGGCGACGGTGGCTTATTGCCCGAAGTTCGATCTGCTGCCCGAGGCGATGAAGGTATTAAAGCCGACGGTCTTTGTAGCGGTGCCGCGGGTCTACGAGAAGATTCGGCAGGCGGTGGAAGGCAAGTCGGCTGCATCGCCGGTGAAGTCGAGGATTTTGAAGTGGGCACTGGCGACGGGCAAGGCGCACAGGCCGGAGACGCTGGAGGGAAAGACTCCGTCGGGTGTGGGATGGAAGCTGGCGAACAAGCTGGTATTTGGCAAGATTCGCGAGGCGTTTGGCGGCCACGTGGAGGCGTTCATCTCGGGCGGCGCTCCGCTGGGGATGGATACGGCGGGGTGGTTTGCCGATGCGGGGATTCGCATCTTTGAGGGCTATGGGCTGACGGAGACTTCGCCGGTGATTGGGCTGAACTATCCGAAGGCGCACCGGATTGGCACGATCGGCAAGGCGCTGTCGAATGTGCAGTGCCGGTTTGCAGCGGATGGCGAGCTTGAGGTGAAGGGGCCTTCGATCTTTCCCGGCTATTGGAAGAAAGAGAAGGAGACGGCGGAGGTATTCACCCCGGATGGGTGGTTCAAGACCGGCGATATCGGGAAGATCGATGAGGATGGATTTCTGTCGATTACGGACAGAAAGAAAGAGCTGCTGAAGACCAGCGGCGGAAAATTCATCGCTCCGCAGCCGATTGAGAACAAGCTGAAGGCGAATACGCTGGTGGCGCAGGCGGCGATGGTGGGCGACAAGCACAAGTTTGCCTGCGTGCTGATTTCGCCTAACTTCGCCGCGCTGGAGGGATGGGCCAAGGGGCAGGGTATCGCTACGGGAGATCATGCTGCGCTGGTGAAAGATGTCAAGGTGGTCAAGGCCTATCAGGAGATTGTGGACAAGGTGAACGCTGAACTGGCCAGCTACGAGAGCCTGAAGCGGATGTGCGTGGTGCCGGACGAGTGGTCGGTCGAGGGCGGAGAGCTAACGCCAAGCATGAAGCTGAAGCGGCGGGTGGTGGAGAAGAAATACGAGAAGCAGATTGCGGAGTTCTACGCCGATGAGGCTACAGCGAAGGTGCGGTAGGCGAGAAGTCCAAGCAGGCTTTCGTTACGATGCAATGCGGAGGTTCACAGTTTGTGCATTCTGTATGCAAGTTCACCGGCAAACACGCTACTCCGAATCCGATTCGATTGCTTCGGGGTCAAGTATCGTACAGGAAATTAACCTTCCCATCCTTCGCCAAAACGCGAAGGATAGGGCACTCGGCACGGGGGGCTAGATAGCACCCAAACCTTGCAGTTTCGCCTAATCAAGCTACGTTCCACATCGATTCAGACTTTCCATACAATTCGATAGGCGCCTTTTTCCATTGGCTGCTGAACATGACGAAGGTAGGAGAATATCCAGCATGTTGATTGGCCACGGCGAGACTCAAATGGCTGGCTGTCGAAACCGACCGCTGCTTTGCTTCGATATTCTCAAATTTCTAACGGCGTTTTTCTTGATCTTGCCTAGGGTGTCTCTCTCTGCACAAACGATCGAAATCACATTAGTGGATGGTAGAAATGGACGCCCTATGGTGGGGGCGTCCTCCTATGTAAATGCGTGGGTAGGGACAGAGCGCAAAGAAGCAATCGCTATTCCGACTGATGAAAAGGGCATTGCTCGGCTACAGCTCACGCTCAATCCCAGCGAAGTAAACATTCCAAATTCGAAGAATAGTGGATCGATCGTTGTGGAGCATCCTATCGTGAAGTACGATGAGTCTTTCCGAATTAACGCTCCTTACGTGTTGTGTGGATCTGAAGGATCAAATTATTCGTGGCTGAGGTCAGAACGCTTCTCTACGAAAGAGATACTTAGTCACGGCTATGCTTCGCCAAACATATGCGGTAAAGGTAAGATTTCGCCGCACCCCGGACAAGTAATCCTCTTCGTTAGGCCATTAACGTGGTGGGAAAAACTAAAGCAGTAATTCCTGCTCCGGCCCCTAGCGCTACAGAGACGACGTGGTTTGCCGCTTGCCTATTTCTATTGCCTCAAGCAACGCAACACCTTTTCGCTTTGATGGTTGCGGCGCTGGCGCAGCTTTGATCGGCGCCTCCGCTGCGGTGTTGGCCGGCGATGAGGACATGTCTGCTCCTATGTTTTTTGAAAACCCGAGCAACTAAAGAAGAGACTCCATAACTTTAGGGGGTGTGTCGACTGGGCTTGTACGAAGGTGCGGTAGGCTGGAGAGATGGCAGATTCGGTGAAGAAGCGCATTGGGGTGCATGTCGGTACGTCGGGTGGGTGCTGGACGGCGGTGGAGCGGGCGGCGGCAGCGGGGGCGAACACGTTCCAGATATTTTCGGCCAGTCCGCGCATGTGGAAAGCCGCTCCGGTGAAGCCCGAGGACGCGGCGAAGATGCTGGCGCTGCGAGCGCAGCATGATGTGGGGCCGGTGGCGGTTCATGCGAGCTATCTGATCAACCTGTGCAGCCAGACCGAGAGCGTAAGGGAGAACTCGACGGTGGCGTTTCGCGGTGAGGTGGAGCGGGCGCTGGCGCTGGGCGCGGAGTATCTGGTGCTGCATCCGGGAAGCTGGAAGGGGCTGACGCGCGAAGAAGGTTTGCGGCTGGCTGCGCAGTCGATTGAGCGGGCGATTGATGGGATCGACTTCACCGGGAAGAACTTCAAAATTCTGATTGAGAATACGGCTGGCGCGGAGTTCTCGCTGGGCGGCAAGCTGGAGCAGGTGGCCGAACTGGTGGAGACGCTGAAGGCTTGCGCTCCGGTGGCGGTGTGCCTGGATACGTGCCATGTCCATGTGGCGGGGTATGACATTGTTTCGGCGGATGGTTACATCGAGACGATGAAGCTGGTGGAGTCGACGGTGGGGTTCGATGCGGTGAAGGTTTGGCACTCCAATGACGCCAAGGCGGCGATGGGATCGAAGCTGGACCGGCATGAGCACATCGGCGAAGGAACGATTGGCGCGGAGGCGTTTCGACGGCTGCTGCACGATACGCGGTTTGCCCATGCGGCGTTTATCGCGGAGACGCCGGTGGATGCTCCGGGAGATGAGGCGAGGAACGTCGGCGTGTTGCGGACGCTGGCCGCCGGGTGAGGCCGATTTATTCTGATGGGCCTGTGAGTGCGGCGGAGTTGAGGTCGCCGTCCGGCCGCAAGGCTATTGCTTCGCTATGTGAAGCGATCTAGTATTGCCGTGCAGTTTCGGGCCAGCTTGTGAAGCGATCTACGTCACGAGGACATTGCCATGAAAGTGCTGAAAGCAGTTGGAATTGCAGCCGGGGGTGCGTTTGCGGCCGCTGCAGCGGTTAAAATTCTTCGCAGTGCGCAGTGCAAGCAGGCGCTCATCGACAGGTTCAACCGGACCTGTGTTCAAGTGGACCAGAAGATCGGTTGGCCGACATTGCCGGTTCCGTTGGCGCTTGGGGTGCTGGCCGGGGGCCGCAATACACTGCGGGAGAAGAACCTTACCGACACCAATACGCCGGACGCTGCTCCTGAAATACCGCCGGTTTATCCCAATGTGGTGACGGCCCGCACCCCGGACGGGACCTTCAATGACATGAAGTGTCCGTTCATGGGAAGCGCGGGCTCGCGCTTTGGCAGGAACGTTCCTCTGGAGGAAACGTGGCAGCAGAAGCAGCCTGACCTGATGACGCCGAGCCCGAGAGTGGTGAGCCTCGAACTGATGACACGGAATGAATTTACTCCGGCGAAAACCTTGAACCTGCTGGCGGCGGCGTGGCTGCAGTTTCAGATTCGCGACTGGTTCAGCCATGGCAAGAGCATCAAGGAGGACTCGTGGCAGGTGCCGCTGGCGGAGAATGACACCTGGCACGAAGATCCGATGCGGATTCTGCGAGTCATGCCGGACCCGACCCGGACCGCCGCCGATGAGGGCAAGCCCCTCACCTACGTCAACACTGAGACCCACTGGTGGGACGGCTCGCAGCTTTATGGCAGCACAGCGGACTATCGCGCGAAGGTGCGAACGGGAGTGGATGGAAAGATCTTCGTGGGCAAGGACCATCTGGTGCATCCCGACCAAACTGCGCTGGTGCAACTGCAATCGGCTGCATTGGTGGGATGGTGGGTGGGACTTGAGCTCTTCTACACTCTGTTCACGCTGGAGCACAACGCTATCTGCGACAGGCTGAAGCAGGAGTATCCCGAGTGGGGCGATGACGATCTGTTTGAACACGCGCGGCTTATCAATGCGGCGATTATCGCCAAGATTCATACTGTCGAGTGGACGACGGCGATCCTGGGGCATCCGGTATTGCAGATTGCCATGCGCGCGAACTGGTGGGGGCTGGCCGGTGAGCGGATTAAGAATCTGTTTGGCCGCTTGAGTGGGAGCGAGTTGGTCAGCGGGATACCGGGATCTGAGACCGACCACTTTGGAGTGCCCTATTCGCTGACGGAGGAGTTCGTAGCGGTCTATCGGATGCATCCACTGATTCCCGATGACATAACCTTCTGGTCGCGGGAGACGGGCGAGGTGCTGCAAAAACTTAATTTTCAGCAGATTGCTGGTAATGATGCGCAGAATATCTGTGAAAGCGTTCACATCGAGGATCTGCTGTATTCGTTTGGGTTGATGAATCCAGGTGCGGTCGTACTGCATAACTATCCGAAGACGTTGCAGCACTTTGTAAGGCCGGACGGCATTCTGATGGACCTTGCGGCGCACGATATTATGCGCTGCCGCGAGCTGGGAGTTCCGCGATATACGAAGTTTCGTAAGCTGCTGAACCTGCGGCCAGTGACGACGTTTGAGGAGCTTACCCCAAATGCTGAGTGGCGCGAGGAAATACGCTGCGTCTACAACAACGACATCGATACCGTGGACCTGATTGTGGGACTCTTCGCGGAGAAGCCGCCGGAAGGTTTCGGCTTCAGCGATACCGCCTTCCGCATCTTTATCCTGATGGCCTCGCGACGTTTGAACAGCGACCGCTTCTTTACCACCGACTTTACCGAAGAGGTCTACAGTAAGGCCGGGATGGATTGGATCAGGGACAGCACGCTTTCTACGGTGTTGCTGCGGCATTATCCGTTGCTCGCCCCGGCACTGGAGGGGGTAGAGAACGGGTTTGCGCCGTGGAAGGCCAAGGGCGCGCAAACCTAGCCGTCGGCCGGAATTTCGAAGCAGAAGCGCGTTCGTCAGCAGCGTTGGCGTGATTTTCTTTACAATCAAAGATATATGCCAGAGATGCAGACGAACGAGACGGAGAAGCAGACGCGGTACAACCCGGCTGAGATTGAGCCGAAGTGGCAGCAGCGGTGGGATGCCGATCCGGCGCTCTATGCCGCCGAAGGCCATGATGCGGGTAAGCCGAAGTACTACTGCATCGAGATGCTGCCCTACCCGAGCGGGCAGTTGCACATGGGGCATGTGCGCAACTATGCGATTGGCGACGCGCTGGCCCGGCACATGTGGATGCGCGGCTATAACGTATTGCATCCGATGGGATGGGACGCGTTTGGGCTCCCGGCAGAGAACGCTGCACTGAAGAACCACACGCCGCCGCGCGAGTGGACGCTGGCGAATATTGCCGCGATGCGCAAGCAGATGCAGCGTCTCGGGTTGAGCTACGACTGGGCCACCGAGGTCACGACCTGCCTACCGGATTACTACCGCTGGAACCAGTGGTTCTTTTTGAAGATGTTCGCGGCCGGACTGGCCTACCGGAAGAAGAGCAAGGTGAACTGGTGTCCGGATTGCCAGACCGTGCTGGCCAATGAGCAGGTGATCGACGGCCGCTGCTGGCGGCACGAGGACACCATCGTCGAGCAGCGGGATCTGACGCAGTGGTTCCTGCGGATTACGAAATACTCCGATGAGCTGCTGGATGGGTTGGACAAGCTGGTGGGCTGGCCGGAGAAGGTCCGGACCATGCAGCGGAACTGGATCGGACGCAGCGAGGGCACGCTGGTCGACTTCGGCGTCGATAGTGAGGTGAAGGCAGCAGATTGCGCGAAGATCACCGTGTTTACGACCCGAGTGGATACAATCTTTGGCGCGACCTCGGTGCAGCTTGCTCCGGAACATGCAGTGGCCAAGGCTTTCGCCGCTGAGGACGCCGCACTCGCAGCGAAGATCGAGGAGTTGCTGACACAGCAGACGCTCGCGCGTGAGGCCGGGGATGTTGGCGGCATCGAGAAGCATGGTGTGGATACGGGCCGGTTTGCGGTGAACCCATTCAATGGCGAACGCGTGCCGATCTGGGTGGCGAACTACATCTTGGCGGACTACGGGACCGGCGCGATCATGAGCGTTCCGGCGCACGATGAGCGCGACTTTGAGTTTGCTCAGAAGTACGGCCTGGCCGTGAAGCAGGTGATTGCACCCCGGGTCGATGCTGGCGATGTGACGCTTCCTTATACAGCGGAAGAGGATGCCGTGCTGGTGGATTCGGGCGGATGGACGGGCGAGAGCAGCGTGGAAGCGCAGCAGAAGATGGCCGAATTTGCCAAGGCGAATGGATTTGGTACAGCCACGGTTACATATCGCCTGAAGGACTGGGGCGTAAGCCGCCAGCGGTATTGGGGAACGCCGATTCCGATGGTCTATTGCGAATGCTCTGGCGAAGAGCCGATTCCGTTGCCGGAGAGCGCGTTGCCAGTGGTGCTGCCGCCGCAGGTGGATATTACGCAGCAGGGTGGTTCGCCACTGGGCCGCGTGCCGGAGTTTGTGAATACGACCTGCCCGAAGTGCGGTGGGCCTGCTCGGCGCGAGACGGACACGATGGATACGTTCGTCGATTCGAGCTGGTACTTCTACCGCTACACCGATTCGAAGAACGCGGACGCACCGTTTGCGAGCGAGAAGGCGAACTACTGGTTTCCGATTGACCAGTACATCGGCGGTGTGGAACACGCGATCCTTCACCTGATCTATTCGCGCTTCTGGACGAAGGTGATGCGCGACCTTGGGTTGATCAAGAATGACGAACCTGCGGCGCGATTGTTTACGCAGGGCATGGTCATCAAGGACGGCGCGAAGATGTCGAAGTCCAAGGGCAACGTGGTCTCGCCCGACGACATGATCGCTCGCTATGGTGCGGACGCGACGCGAATGTATGCTCTGTTCGCGGTTCCGCCGGACAAAGATCTGGAGTGGCAGGAAGATGGCGTCGCCGGAATCAGTCGCTTCCTGAACAGGATTTATCGGCTGGCGACGAAGTACGGCAACATGAGCATGGCGAAAGACGTAGCGCGCGAGGGCAAAGGCTCTGCCGTGGAGCAGAAGCTGCTGCGCAAGCTGCACCAGACAATTGCGAAGATCACGATGGACTTCAGCGGCCGTTGGCACTTCAATACCTCCATCGCTGCGACGATGGAACTGGTCAACGAGGTAGTGGCCTCGGAGTCGGCGATTGACGCAGGCGAGGTTTCAACAGCGGCGGTCGCGGAGGTATTCCGCAATCTGGTGTTGCTGATGGCCCCCTTCGCTCCGTTTTTTGCGGCGGAGTTGTGGGAGCAGATCGGCGGCGAGGGCGTGGTGTTTCGCGTGCCGTGGCCGGTGGCGAATGCCGAGCTTCTGCGCGAAGATGAAGTGGAAATTCCAGTGCAGATGAATGGCAAGCTGGTCAACGTGGTGAAGGTTCCGGCGGGCAGCAAGGAAGACGTTGTAAAAGCTGCGGCACTGGCTGATGCGAAGGTCATTGCAAGAGCAGAAGGAAAGACGGTGGTGAAGGTGATTGTGGTGCCCGGCAAACTGGTAAATCTGGTGGTGAAGTAGTGGAGGCGCTGCCGCAGGATGGCGTCGTAATCGCTGCGGGAACGGTGCGTGGGACCCAGTCGTTTGTGCATGTCCTGTCGCAGGGCTGGAAGCATCCCTCGTGGACGGCGCTGGAGGTGCTGTGGCGCTGGATTTATGGGATTCCGGCGTTGCTGGTGCTTTGGTATGAGGGAACAAGGATTCTGCAGGCTGCTCCTCTGGATGTGAAGGCGCTGAAGTCCATGTCGATCCTGGATGCGATGGGATCGTCAAAGACGCTTGCGGACGCGATGGCAGTCGTTCTGCCGTCTGTGGCGCATCTGCTGGTGTGGCTGGGGCCGATCCTGGTGCTGGTGTGGGTGGTGGTGTCGTCGGTGGGACGCATGGTGGTGCTGCGACGCGTGGACAGCAGACTTCACGCGCGCCTGGGCACCTTGATGGTATTGCAGGCAGTGCGGGTGGTCGCGCTGCTGGGAAGCTTTGCCGTCTGGTTTCTCTGCATGCAGTGGGCCGCACAAGTGAATATCAGCGGCCCGATTGCTGCTGGAGGCGAGCCGAACCTGGTGGGCTATTGTTCGCTGGCGATTGTTGGGACGCTGGGGCTGTTTTCTCTCTGGGCGATTGCGAGCTGGGGGTTGAGTGTAGCTCCGTTGCTGGCCATGCTGCGAGACACGGGAGTGGGCCGCAGTTTTGCGGCGGCGTTCCGGCTGGGACCGCTCAAGTCGAAGCTGATGGAGATCAACCTCGTCATGGGAATTGTGAAGATTGCGCTGATCGTGCTGGCGATGGTGCTTTCGGCCACTCCTTTGCCGTTTGAGGCGGTAGCGACTCCGCAGTTTCTGACGTGGTGGTGGGCTGGCGTCACCGTGATCTATTTTGTGGCGTCGGACTTCTTCCACGTGGCGCGGCTGGTCGCTTATCTGGAGCTTTGGCGGGCCTATGAGAGCAGTGACGGTTCTGCTCTGAGGTAGGCCCTATTTCTGCATCTCATAGAGGCAGGCTTTTGTGACTTCAGCCCGGAGGCTATCTATGTCATTTGCAATCTATGCGATTGGTTACCTCATTTTGATTGTGGGCGTTGGCTATCTCGCGCACCTGATGCATATTCCTCAACACTATATTGTGGCTGGGGTAATCATCCTGGTGGGGGTGGGCATCGTGACCGGCGTACGGAACACACGGCAAAAAGACCCGAATTAGAGCTGGGCGAAGCGATCTGCGTGCTCCGATTTACACTGGATACGTGGACACTTCAACGATAGTCATTCTGGATTTTGGGTCGCAGTATACGCAGCTCATTGCACGGCGTATTCGCGAATTCAACGTTTTCTCCGTCGTGCTGCCTTGTACGGCTCCGCTCGAAAAGGTGCGGGAGTTGAACCCGAAGGGCGTGATCCTCTCGGGCGGCCCTTGCTCGGTTTATGACCCGGCTGCTCCTGCGGCCGATCCGGCGGTGCTGGCGATGGGCGTGCCGGTGCTTGGAATCTGCTATGGATTGCAGTTCGTCGTGCATCATCTCGGCGGCAAGGTACAGCCGGCGGCAGCGCGAGAGTATGGCCACGCCGAAGTGTCAGTGGTGGCCGAGACTCCGTTGTTCCGTGGGCTGCCGCAGACGCTCGATGTATGGATGTCGCATGGAGACCATGCCGAGCAGTTGCCGGAGGGCTTCTCGCTAACGGCGAAGACAGCCAATGCTGTGGCAGGAATTGCGGACGAAGCGCGGCGAATCTGGGCGGTGCAGTTTCATCCCGAGGTCGCGCATACGCGGCAGGGAATGGCACTCCTGAAGAACTTCTGCCTCGATATTTGCGGAGCGAAGCAGGACTGGACGCCGGAGCACTTCATTCAGGCTACCGTTGAGCGGGTGAAGGCACAGGTTGGCGATGGCCATGCGATCTGCGGATTGAGCGGAGGAGTTGACTCGTCGGTGGCCGCGGTTCTGGTGGCGAAGGCGATTGGCGACCGGTTGACCTGCATCTTCGTGAACAACGGCGTGCTGCGCAAGGACGAATTCGCCAAGGTGCAGAAGACGATGCGCGAGCAACTCGGGCTGAATGTCGTAGCTGTCGATGCCGGCGAGCGCTTCCTGTCGAAGCTGGCGGGCGTGACCGATCCCGAGACGAAGCGCAAGGTGATCGGCAACGAGTTTATTGCCGTCTTCGACGACGAAGCAAAGAAGATCTTTGACGCGGAGAAGAGCGCTGGCGAGGAAGTTGCGTGGCTGGTGCAGGGAACGCTCTACCCGGACGTGATCGAATCTTCGAGCGTGCATGGACCTTCGCATACGATCAAGAGCCATCACAATGTAGGCGGTTTGCCGGAGAACATGAAGCTGAAGCTGATCGAGCCGCTGCGCGATCTCTTCAAAGATGAGGTGCGGCGCATCGGTCGCGACCTGGGCATGCCCGAGGACATTATCGAACGGCAGCCTTTCCCCGGGCCGGGACTTGCGGTCAGAATTCTTGGCGAGGTGACTGCGGATCGTGTCGCCTTGTTGCAGGAGGCGGATGAGATCGTCGTCTCAGAGATTAAGGCGGCCGGACTTTACCGCAAGGTCTGGCAGTCGTTTGCCGTGCTGCTGCCAGTGAAGAGCGTCGGCGTGATGGGCGACCAGCGGACGTACGCCTACACCTGCGCGGTGCGAGCGGTTGAGTCCGAGGACGGCATGACCGCGGATTGGGCTCCTCTGCCCTATGAGGTGCTGCGGACGATCTCGAGCCGCATTGTGAGCGAGATTCGCGGGATCAACCGTGTGGTCTACGACATTACCTCGAAGCCGCCGGGAACGATTGAATGGGAATAACGGCTAGAGCAAATTCCCTGATGGGGTAGAGCGAATGGATCGCATTGGAGCGCCAACGGCGCGGCTTATACCAGCCCAGGGCGAAGTCCTGGGTATCCATGTCCCCAAAGATGAGGGCTGAAGGCCCGATCGATAACGCGATACACCATCGCAAAATTTGCTTAATGGCTTGCTGCGGGAAGGCTCGGTTTCAGAACTTGAGAGCGGCGAGCCGTGGTCTGGACGACGATGCGGGTGTCGCGGGCGAAGGTGACTTCGCCGCCTCGCTTGATCCATCGATTGTAGAGAGAAAGCGCTGCACCGTAGGCTCCGAAAGCCGCCGATACGTTCGCTGAGCCGCTGGCGGTTCCGACGATGAAGCCGATGAGGCCGATGCTGTTGGAGGCCCCGGCGTTCTTGCGGAGGAGCTCTCGATCGCCATCCTCACGATCCTGATGCAACGGGCTGGCCGCGAGAGCGATGAGAAGCAGAGGGACGAGGACTTTGTCCTGTGGCTTTGGCTTTACCTGGCCTTCGGAGTCCATCGCGAGGTTTTGAGCGGAGGATGAATCTGCGCTGGTGACGGCTGCCTGAACATTCTGCGTTTTGCCGCTGGGGAGGACAAGCTGGCGGAAGTCGAAGTGCAGGACGCCAACGCGCCCGAAGCGACGGGCGGGCTTCGCTTGAGTGACGGCGCCTACGAGGGTTGCGCCTTCAGGAACGGCGATGGTGTGGTCGGAGTTATAGATGGGTTCGGCGACGGTAGCGTGGATGACCTGACCGGATTTGGAGGACGCGGAGCTTAGCTTGTCGGCGAGGTAGGCGTTGACGATCCAGGTGGAAGAATCGACCGGCTTTGTGGTGGTTTTGGCAGTGAGGGTTGGATCTGGTTGTGGAGCAATGTTCAGTGGGGCTGCTGTCTCGACTGTCCAGGCTGTGCCCTTCTGAATGCGCTGGGGATGATAGGGAAGCTGGGTGTAGAGAAGCTGGGTAAAGCGGTCGCGTTTGTCGGGGGCAGTGAAGAAGGCGAGCTGGTCGCGGAGCACCTGGACGCCGTTGTCGAACTGCTGATGGATGAAGCCTCCCTTGCGGGGTGGCGGTGGAACGAGACGGTAGATCGGTGCTCCGTCAGTGGCGGTTCCGGTGACGATGGGCAGGGTGGTTCCGTCGTCGAGCAGGATTCCGGTGAAGCGGACCACAGGGATGTAGAAGGGCGTAAAGTCGGCGCGGAGTCGTGCGGTGACGCGGTGAGCGTGGTCGGAACGAAGTTCGGTGACTGTGCCTTCGAGGACGGTCTTCTCAGGAAGGACGAGCTTGTTGTCGGCGTAGACCGGGTAGATGAGTTCGGCGTGGATGGGTTGGCCGACGCGCATGGGCAGATGGTCGTCAATCTGGACGGCGAGTGGAGTTCCGGCAGGAAGAGTCGCCGTTTGGCACAGAGCAGTGCAGGATGCCAAAAGGAGGGGCAGGAGCAGGGAGGGTCGGCGGATCATCTAGGGTAAGGGTAGCTTATTTAAGTTAACACTAGCTGAAGGCATGTTGACGATTTGCTCGACGCTGCCGGGTTGAATTTTCATGGTGCGCGCTTTTCCACATTTGTTTCTGCGAGATAACGGTTAAATGCAATGCCCCGGCTTGGAGCCGGGGCATTGCATTGCTGCTTCCGATGCTGGTTAGCCGAGCTCTTCCATGCTCTTGGCGCCGAACTTGAGGTACCAGGGGCTGGCAGCCTTGAGGGCTTTGTTAACGTTGCTGATGTTCTCGACACCGACGGTCTCGAGCCACTGGCGGAAGGCATCCGCACCCTGCTTGGCGTAGATGGCGATGCCGTCTTTCCAGGTGGCGCGGCCGCAGAGAACGCCGTTGAACTTGGTGCCGGACTCGCCAGCCAGTTCAAGGGTCTCGATGAAGACAGGGTTGGAGACGCCTGCGGAGAGATAGATGTAAGGCTTGTGGGTCATGGTCTCGGCATCGCGGAAGTGCTGCAGAGCCTCAGCGCGGGTGTAAGCCTTCTCGCCCTTGAACGCCTTGGTGCCTTCGACGAACTCCATCACGATGGGGACTTCGACCTTGAGCACGTCCACGTTGTAGCGCGCCTTGCCGAACTCGGCCATG
>JBEPUY010000046.1:0-31099 GCA_041691255.1 Granulicella sp.
CGGCGCGGCGGGCTTCGGGAGAACGCGGATGGTCGGCGGCGTAGATCTGGACGGCGGGGCCGATCTGGGTCTGGTCGCCGATCTCAATGGAGGTGACGTCGAGCAGGACGCAGTTGAAGTTGAGGAAGACGCCGCTGCCGAGGCGGATGTTGTATCCGTAGTCGCAGAAAAACGGTGGCCGGATGGTAGAGCCGGGGCCACAGGCGGCGAGAAGCTGGGCGAGCAGAGGGGCGTGAGTGACCATGTGGTGGGGCGTGGTGTTGTATTGATAGAGCAGCGCGGTGCAGTGGTTGCGGTCGGCGATGAGGACGGGGTCGCTGGCGTCGTAGAGGTCGCCGGAGAGCATCTTTTCCTTTTCGGTTTTGCCTGGCTGCATGATGTCCCCCCCTCCCTACTAAAGTCCTAAAGTCTTCGAAGTAGATACTTTAGGTCTAGACTTTTGGTGCTACGATTTTGGGTCAAAAGCGAAAATCCGGCGCGGGCCGGACTCGATCTTAGCCTTTTCTTTCTTCCTTAATTATAGAGGGCGTGTCAAGGGGGTGGGCGTGGATTCGGGGTAGGCGTAGGGGTAGGAAGTACAAGAAACAGCAAAGACTAAATGCGGGGGTTCTTCGCTGCGCTCAGAAGGACAGGCCTGGGGTACCTCTACAGCATCAAGGAATTTGTCTGGTCGTGGTGAACTGCTTCGGGCTAGAGTGGTTCTCCTCCTGAGGTAGCTTTGGTGATTCGAGCAAAACGCAGATTCCCTTCGGGAATGACAAAGAAAATAACAAACAAAGATGACAAACACAAGGAAGTCACGCCTGAGAGGAAGTACCTATCGCTATTTGAAACTAGCTAAGGATTTGCTGACTCAAACAAACCGCAGGTCCTTCGACTCCGCTGCGCTCCGCTCAGGATGACAACTTTAGTTGGGGACCATGATGAATCTCTCGATTGCGACTTTACGGCCTGCGGTGGCGTAGCGATACTGGGGCAGGAGGACGACGGTGATCTGGTCAAACTGTTTGATCGGGCCAGTCTTTGGGATCGGGAAGCTGACGGTCACCTCGATGGGAGATGCGTTTTGAGGAGTCTGGCCGGTGCTGTCGGAAGCAATGGGTTTTATGCCGAGGCTTTGAGAGGACTTCAATTTGGCGTGGGAGTCGGTGAGTTGGATGCCGACCTCAGAGGCTCCCAGTGAAGCGTCGTTGCGGAAGACGACCTGGAGTTCGCGGCAACAGGAGAGGTCGATGGGACCCGCGAGAGTTTGGTGCGCTTCCATGAGCAGGGGAGAGGTGTCGGTGGAGTGAACATTTACCTTGAGCGGGTCTCCGTGGGCATTGCGAGCGAGGGGGCCGGGGGATTCGCCGACGAACTTGAAGTACCAGTAAGGGCCGTTGAATGGGATCACCCATGGCCTGGTCTTGTGCCCAGAGTTTGTATCTGTCGCTATGCTGGGCGACGTCAACACCTTCTCTTTTTTGGGGAGCGGCCATAAGACGATGGTGCGATATCCTGCGGACGAATTTCGTTGAGAGGCCTGCGTTGCCGCTTTGGGCGTCGATGCGGATGGTTGCCCCAGTTGGAGGGAGTGCATCTGACCGGGAACAGCTAATGCTACGAAGACGCATAGGAAAGCAGATGCGATGAGTGCATAGGGTTGAGGCTTTTCACGCGGTCGATCACTTGTTCGTGACTGCGTTGTGATGATCTGCGAGGTCAGAAGGAAGGAGCCGATTGCCAGAAGGAGGGTGAGTAGGCCCCTTCTTTCTGTCATGGCTGAGACGACTGCTCCGTAGAGACAGAGAGAGGCTGCGATGGTGGTCGTTGAGATGCGCTCAAAATGGAGTTGTGTGATGAAGCTATTTTTTTCGACCTCTTGATTGGAGCGAGGTGTTAGAGCGTTCGGGATGCGACTTAAATACAGAGCCATCAGTACCGCGGATGCGATTGCGATGATGGGTGCCCATGGTGCTTTCTCGTTCAGAAAGATCATGATGGAAGGAAGAAATACCCAGCATCGGATTCCCCAGAGGACAAGGCTGCGGAACTGGCGGCGAGCGCTGCGCGGGAGCGCGATCCACGTGCCGAACGAGCCTGCCACACACACGATCAAAATATAGGCGGCGGAGGTTAATAGGCGAGCGCTGAGAGAGAGCGTATGGGTTTGCGGCGGTTTGCAGCCGAGGTAGCTGACGGCGATTGCAAGGTTCAGACCGGTGAACATCGCTAGCCAGCGGGGACGGTCCTTGCTGGTGCGATCGGTGGTGCCTGCGATGGTTTCGGTAAGGCCGATGAGCTGCAAGATGCACTCTCCTTTCGCGCTGCCAACGATGTTGACTATCCGGAGAGTGGAGCGGAGCTGTGGCGGCGCGAGATGGGGAGCGCGAAGGCGATGGCCGAGAAGAGGCTCACAAATAAAGGAATGCAGATGGCGATGAGTTGAAAGTTGGAGTGAAGATTCTGGCTGCTCACGTCTCCCAGGCCATTTCCTGAAGGCTTCAGGTAAAGCAGTATTCCGGCGGTAACTATAAAGAGAGTGTTGAGGCTGATCGATAGGCTGGCGAGAAGCCGAACCGGTGAGAGATCGGAGAGTTTTTCCGGGCGCAGGATGAGGTAGAGAAAGAGACCAAGCCAGACAAAGAGGAGGACCGGGATGATTTCAGCGATGCCTTGCAGGCCGGTGGAGTAGGGCAGATCGATTGCCGCCCATCGTTGAGGAAGGAGGTGCGTCAGATTGATTCTTGTAAACGCGAGTCGCCATGCGGGATAGAGCATGCTCCATGCGAGAGAGAAGAGTAGAGTCAGGAGATAGTCGCGAGATTTTCTGAGTGCTCCCACTGCGATGGCGGAGAGGACTTGCCTCCAGTACCAGTTCGTTGTGCGACCGGAGTGAAGCTCTTCGGAGAGGTCGCCGGTGAGCGCTTCGCGGTGAGGGCCGAAGGTGAAGTGCTTGAGCAGCCAGCTTGCGAGAGCTACAGACTTTGCTTGCTTCATGCGAGTTCCTCCTTCGACGATGGGAGCGACTTCCACAATTTGCTGAGGACCCTGCGGGTTTCGGTGACGGATTTGAGGCCTTGACGGGTGATGCGGAAGTATCGCTTGGCTCTGCCGCCTCGTTCGGGAGTGGATTCGCCGAGACTGGAGGTGATGAGGCCCTTGATTTCGAGCCGGTCCAACGCGGCGTAGACGCTGCCGATGGAGACATCGCGGCCTCGGAGGATCGCCAACTCTCTGGAGAGAGGGACACCGTAGGCTTCGTCTCCCAGATGAAGGATGGTGAGGAGAAGCATCAGTTCGAACTCGCCAAGGTAAGTATGCTCTCTCATATCTTCCATCATAGCGAATAAATAAGAATATTGTAAACAAAGGGGGGGCGCGGATGTTCCACCATGGAGGCTGAGAAGCTTCTATGGCTTGTGTTTTTGATTACGTTGCTGGCTTTTCTTTACACAGGGGAGAGCCAGTGCTTGCTCTCCCCTGTATAGGTCGGGCTGTTTATCGCAAATTTTCCGATGGTGTAGAGGGTTATCGATCGGGCCTTCAGCCCTCATCTTTTCGGGGTACGCATACCCAGGGCTTCGCCCTGGGCTGGTATGAGCCGCGCCGTTGGCGCTCAAATGCGATCAACCCGCTCTACAGCATTAAGCCCTGGGCTGGTATGAGCCGCGCTGTTTGCGCTGAAATGCGATCAACCCGCTCCACACCATTAAGGAATTTGCTTTAGCGTTCGCGATGCGGCGACCAGCGCAGGCTGCCGCCGATGGTGGGCTTGTAGAACTCGCGCTGGACCGGGTTGCTGGTGCTGCCCTGATAGAAGCCGAAGACCTCGTTGTTCAGGTTCAGGCCATAGGCGACGGCGGTAAAACCTTTGCCCAGGTTGTAGCTTCCCTGCAGGTCGGTCTGAAGGTGGGCGTAGAGGTACAGGTCTCCGTTGGGGCCTTTGATGCCGCCGCCGGTTGCGGTGTTTCCGGTGCCGTCGGGGTTGCCGTTGTTGAAGACGAGCGGCCCGGCGCTGCCGTCGGTGTAGTTGTAGGCGAAGATGTTGGCGGCGTTGTAGCTGAGGCCGAGGCGGACGGAGAGGCGGCGCTTGTCATACGTTGGGCTGATGTTCCAGGTATTCGGCGCCTGGCGCAGCAGGTCCGGCTTGTCCGAGCGTCCGAAGCCGTTTCCGGTGCCGTCGGCTTTGGGGGCAGGGAAGGCGACCTGGGAGGCGGAATAACCGTAGTTCGCGGAGAGGCCAAGGCCGCCCAGCAGGCCGGGCAGATAGTTGAAGTGCTGCTGGAAGGCGATCTCGAACCCGTACACATAGGCGCTTCCGGCGTTCTGCGGCTGGGTCTGGATGATGAACTGGCCGGGATGGTCGGGGTCGGGGATGAGGGTATTGATGGGGATGATGGGGTCGGAGAGGTGCTTGTAATAGACCCCGGCCTGCAGCAAACCGGCGGAGTTGAGGTTCTGCTCGTAGAGCAGGTCGAGGTTGTCGGCGTGTTCCGCCTTCAGATTGGGGTTGCCGATGCTGGAGAGCGTGCGGACTCCGCCGGGCGAGACGGTGGCGAAGGAGACGAGGTCGGCGAAGTCGGGCCGCGATAGTCCGCGCCCGTAGACAGCCCGGAGGCCGATCATGGGCGTGATCGCGTAGCGCACCGAGGCGCTGGGCAGGACATCGAGATAGGAGCCTTTGGTCGTGGTGGTGGTGCCGTTGCTGGTCGGGGTGTTGCCTGCGTCGTTTTCGCTGGTGTTTTCAAAGCGCAGACCGGTGATGATACGGAACCGGTTCAGCTCGATGGTATTCATCGCGTACCCGGCTGAGACCTTTTCGATGAAGTTGAAGTTGTTGCCGAGGACGTCCTTAAGGGGGTCTTCGACGGTGGCCGTGAAGGCGGTCACCTTGTCGTAGTCCACCGCCGGACCGAAGACGTACTTGCCGCCGTAGTAGTTGGAGTCGGTAAAGTTGTTGAGGAAGTGGGCCATCGAGAGCGAATCATCTCCCGCCGAGGCGGTGGGGACATAGACGCGGGTATCCAGATTGGCGAACTTGTGGACATTGCGGAAGCGTCCGCCGAACTCGAAGGTTCCTGCGTGGCCGCCTGCGGTATAGCTGGCCGCGAGCGACGATCCAAAGCCAAGATCGACCTCGGGGCTGTAATAGTTGTTGGTCTTCTGGCCGGTGTAGAAATACTGCGCGGGGTCGAAGACATTGACGCTGCCAGGCGTGGTCAGCTTGGGCGTGAGCGGGTTCGAGAGGTCGAGGCCGTATTGGATTGCCTGGAGATTTGAATTCGGCCCGGGCGCGAAGCTGGCGTCCGAATAACCCTTATCCCTTGTCCTGCCGACCGAGCTTTCGACGTCCCATGAGAACAGTGCTCGCGAGATGACGTGGCGTCCGCCGAGTTGGAGGCTGCCGAGGTCCTGCACGGGACGGCGGATCTCCGCTCCGAACGAGGTTGTGCCGGTGCCGTCGGGCTGGCCCGCGGTGTTGAAGGTCGTGGAGAGGCCGTAGTCCCAGCGGTTGCCGTAGTTGTGGAAGAGGGAGTAGAGGCCGCGAAGGTAGATGTTGGAGGTGTCGCTGAATTTATAGTCGAGCGTTCCGGCGAACCCGAGGCGAGAACGGTAGTACTGATAGTCGCGTTCGTCGTAGCCGCCCAGAACAAGCGGGCCCGGCTCCACGTCGTTGATGCCTCGCCCGTTCCAGTCGTAGGAACTCGAGAACATGACGCCGAGCTTCTTGTCTTTGAGGAAGCGCTTGCCCACGGTGCCATCGAACTGATAGACGGGCCTGCCGCCGATGATGGGGGTGTAGCCGCCGCTGCCTTCGAGCGAGAGGGTGGGAGTGTCGGTGGCGCTTTTGGTGCGCAGATCGACCGAGCCGCCGATGCCGTCGCCGGGCATGTTGGCCTGCAGGGTCTTGTTGATCTGGACGGACTCGACCAGATCGGCGGGGATGATGTCGAGCTTGATCTGACGGACGGTCTCGGCGGAGGCGATGTTGACGCCGTCGATGGTGGTGTTGGTGAGGCGGGGCTCGGTGCCGCGGACCTGCACGTACTTGCCCTCACCCTCATCGCGCTCGAGGGTGACGCTGGGCAGACGACCGATGGCGTCGGCGATGTTGGCGTTGGGAAGGCTGGTGATGACGTCGGCGGGCAGCACGTTGATGATGTTGTCGGCGTGGAAGGTGCGATTGATGGCCTCTAACTCTCCGCCCTGACGGTCGGCATAGACCTGGACATCCTGCTTGTTGGCTGCGATCTGGAGCTTGGTGTCGACGTGAGAGGACTGACCGGCGACGATGGTGACGGCGCTGCTATAGGGCGAGAAGCCCACATAGGAGGCGGTGACGGTGTACTGTCCGGCGGCGAGTCCGATGAAGGTATATTGGCCGGTGGCGTCGGTGATCGCGGTTGCGCCGCTGGGGGTCAGGGTGATCTTGACACCTTGCAGGGCGGCTCCCTGGGCGTCGGTGGCGGACCCGGTCAGCGTGCCTCGGCCGCTCTGGCTCCTTGCGGGACCGGCGAAGGTGAAGAGGAACACGATTAGAAGCATGAAGAAGCGTCGGAATAGCATAGAACTCCCTTGAATCGTTGCAGCTTTTCGCTGGCGATATGACCGGCATCGACCGTGCTCTGCGCACTGGTATTTGAGAAATCGAGGGGTCAGGAATGACGCTATGGAGAGAGTGTTGCGGAGCTATGAATAGACCGTGAAGGTTCGGTAAACCGCACAAATAGCCTCAGTTATATCAATAGCTTGCGAAGAGACCGCAATCTTAAATGAAAGGAAAATTCATGAAACATGCAGCTTAAATTAAGGTTCGTTCCGCACGATTAAGGCTCGTTGCGGAAGATGACCTCACGGATGAGGGGTTGGAGCCTGGGTGGGGTGGGGGAGATTTGTAACGTTTGCTGGAGCATGTCTTCGGGCTCGTGGAGGAGTGCGGCGTCTTCGCTGAAGAGGGTGACGAGGGGCTGGCCTTTTTCTAATTTGTCGCCTAGCTTGGCATGCATCTCGATGCCTGCGTGGGCGCTGACGGGGCCGCCGGGTTTGGCGCGGCCTGCTCCGAGACGCTGAACGGCCCAGCCTACTTGTTTGCAGTCCATGCTGCTGAGGTAGCCTGCTTCGGAGGCGGTGAGGGTGCGGGCGGCGGTGGGTTTGTGGAAGGCTGCGGGGTCTTCAAAGATGGTGATGTCGCCGCCCTGGGCTGCGATGATCCTGAGCCACGCTTTGTAGGCTTCGCCGCTGGTGAGGATTTCGTCGGCGAGCTTTGCGCCTGCTTCGGGGGTTTCGGCGCGGCCTGCGAGATGGAGCATCCAGCCGGAGAGGATGTTCGAGAGTTGGATGAGGTCGGCGGACATGGGGTGGCGCTTCTGCTTCATGATATCGACGCACTCCCAGACTTCGATCCAGTTGCCGGAGAAGCGGCCGAGGGGTTCGTCCATTGACGTGAGCAGAGCGGCGGTGCGGGTGCCGGAGGCTTCGCCGGTGCCGACCATGAGCTCGGCGAGGAACTTGGATTTTTCGTAGGTGGGCATGAAGGCTCCGCTGCCTACCTTGACGTCGAGGACGAGGGCGTTGAGGCTCTCGGCGAGTTTCTTGCTCATGATGCTGGCGCAGATGAGGAAGGGGGATTCGACGGTGCCGGTGTGGTCGCGGAGAGCGTAGAGGATGCGGTCGGCGGGGACGATGCGTGGGGTCTGGCCGATGAGGGCGGCGGCGCACTCCTTTAATACAGACGCGAGTTGCTGGAGGTTGAGCTGGGTGTCGAAGCCGGGGATGGTCTCTAGTTTGTCGAGTGTGCCGCCGGTGTGGCCTAGCGAGCGGCCACTGATCATGGGGACGCAGATGCCGGGGACTCCGTCGGGTGTGGGCTTCGAGAGACCCGCGGCGGCGAGGATGGGAGCGATGAGGAGGGAGGTTTTGTCGCCGACTCCGCCGGTGGAGTGCTTGTCGACCGTGAAGGTGTGGAGGGGCGTGGCGTCGAAGGTTTCGCCGGAGAAGCGCATGGCGGTGGTGAGCGTGGCGAGCTCTCGGGTGTCGAGGCCGCACTCGAAGATGGCCATGAGGAGGCTGGCTATTTGGGCGTCGGTGATGAGTTGTTTTTCGGGGGTACGGTCTACGAGGGCGCGGATGAAGGATTGAATTTCGGCGTCGGTGAGGGCGAGGCCGTCGCGCTTGTGGAGGATGACGTCGATGGGATGGATGGTCATGGCTTGTCTATTAGAGCAGGATTGGGGGAGGGAGTTAAGGCGGCGATGGGTTAGTCGTTACGGCTTCGCCTTCACTCCAGCCTTCGGCAGAGCGGAGGCCGCTTCGCGGCGGGTTTTTAGACGCGAGGCTGAAGCCTCGCTGTACCTAGCGGCAAGAGCAACTGCAAAGACAACGGCGAAATACAGGGGTCTCTCCACTGCGCCGCGCGATGAGACTGCGCGACTTCGGTCGAGATGACGTTGTTTTAGAGGTTCTAAAAGAGGGCTTAGATTTGTCGTTCTTGTGGTCTGCTTGCTGGACGATTCTTTATTCGCGGCGATACTTGCTATTGATTCAATTCGAAGGCGGCGGGGAGGAGATCGGCGATGGTGGCGTGGTCGAAGGTGCCGTCTTGTTTGGGGAAGAAGATGATGGTGCTGGGGGTGCTGAATTCGAGGATGGTTTGGCGGCAGGCTCCGCAGGGCTGGCTGGCGGCGTTGTTGAGATTTGCGACGGCGATGGCGCGGATGCGGATAGCCGGGCCGTGGAGGGTGACGGCTGAGGCGATGGCGGCCTGCTCGGCGCAGGTGGTGAGGCGGTAGGAGGCGTTTTCGACGTTGCAGCCGGTGACGATGGAGCCGTCTTCGAGGAGAACGGCTGCGCCTACGCGGAAATGACTGTAGGGGGCGTAGGCATTTTGGGCGGCGGCGGCGGCTTGCTGCTGGAGCTGCTCGATCAGCGAGGGGGTGAGGTCGGCGGCGGGGTTCGACGGCATGTTTGTGAGGCTAATGGGTGGTATCAAGATAGGCAAGTGCGGGGCGGCTAATGATTAAGTTGTGTCTTCCGATAAATAGTTTGTGGATGACCTGACCAAAGAATTTATCGCAGAGAGCCAGGAAGGTCTGGACCGGATGGAACGGTGCCTGACTGAGCTCGAGGTGCGGCCTGACGACGGGGAGCTGGTGGGAGAGATCTTCCGCTCGGTGCATACGATCAAAGGGACGACCGGGTTTCTGGGCTTCGACCGGCTGGAGAAGCTGGCGCATACCGGCGAACATCTGCTGGGCTCGCTGCGGGACGGCAAGCTGGCAGTGACCTCGGAGCTGATTAGCGGCTTGCTGAGCCTGCTGGACGGGCTGCGCGACATTCTCACCCTGATTGAGGAGACGGGTGGCGAAGGGACCAGGGCTGACGACGAAGACAGCGAATTGATCGCTTTACTGACTGCCTTGAATGGCGCTGCTCCGCCGCCGGTGGAGGCAGCGCACCATGAAGAGGCTGAGGTTCATGCGGCGGCAACGCCTGCGGCAGGTGCGGCTTCCGCGGCGGCGATGGGTGGCGGCGATAAGACGTTGCGCATCGATGTCGATGTGCTCAACCGCATGATGAATCTGGTGGGCGAGCTGGTGCTGACGCGCAACCAGATGTTGCAGAGCAACGCGGAGGCTGCGAATTTTCCTGAGCTGGCTCGGCGTCTGGACAGCGTGACCGCCGACCTGCGCGAGACGGTGATGCAGGCACGCATGCAGCCGGTGGGAAATCTGTTTGGCAAGTTTCCGCGGCTGGTACGAGATCTGGCGCGGACCTGTGGACGCGAGGTGAGGATCGAGTTCAGCGGGCAGGAAACGGGGCTGGATAAAAGTCTTTTAGAGGCGATCAAAGATCCGCTGACCCATGCGGTGAGAAACTCCGTCGATCACGGAATTGAAGCGCCGCATGTTCGGGTGTTGGCGGGTAAGTCTGCCGAGGGATGCGTGAAGCTGCGGGCGTTTCATCAAGGCGGTTCGGTGGTGATCGAAGTTGCGGATGATGGCGCGGGCATTGGCATTGAGCGTGTGCTGGCCAAGGCGGTGGAGCGCAACCTGGTGACAGCTGAGCAGGCGGCGGGGATGTCGGAGCGGGAGGCGCTGCAGCTTATTTTTCTGCCGGGATTTTCGACGGCGGCTGCGGTGACGAATGTTTCGGGGCGCGGCGTGGGCATGGATGTGGTGCGCGCGAATGTCGAGAAGGTGGGCGGCAGCGTTGAAGTGGAATCGAAGATGGGGCAGGGAACGACGCTGCGGCTGCGGGTTCCGCTGACGCTGGCGATTGTTCCGGCGCTGGTGGTGCGAAGCGGTGGGCAGAGCTTTGCGTTGCCGCAGACTGCGCTGGTGGAGCTGGTGTATGTGCCCAAGCGCGAGGCACAGAGTGCGGTCGAGAAGATTGGCGCGGCGGAGCTTTACCGGCTGCGGGAGCGGCTGCTGCCGATGGTTTGGCTGGACCGTCTGCTGGCGCTCGAGACGCAGTGCACGGATGAGGCACATGGATTTTATCTGGCGGTACTGGAGGCCGAAGGTTGCCGCTATGGATTGGTGGTGGACGATCTTCTGGCTCCTGAGGAGATTGTTGTGAAGCCGCTGTCGTCGGTGCTGCGCGAGATTGGCTTGTTCTCGGGAGCGACGGTGCTGGGGAATGGGACGCTGGCGCTGATTCTTGACATTGCAGCTACGGCTGCTCGCGCTGGAGTGAAGCCGATGGAGGAAGAGGTGGAAGAGGTTAATGCTGCGGAAGCGACGGCTGCCGATGCTTCGGATATTTCTTTCATGGTCTTTGAAGATCGCGCGAAAGAACGTACCGCGCTGCCGCTGGATGTGGTCGAGCGAATTGAGAGCGTGCCGTTGACGCAGATTGAGTATGCGGGTGGACGGGCGCTGTTGCAGTACCGTGGCGACCTGTTGCCTTTGAGTGATGACGGCAATGTGCTGGCGGAGATGGAGGCTGGCGATCAGACAGGGGATGAGACGTTGGTGACGGTGTTGATCTGCGCTAACGCAGGTGCGGGCGGAAGACACCGGATTGGCATGGTGGTGCGGCGGGTGCTGGATGTTTCGACAGGCAGGATGCTGGAGAAGGACGCGGCGACGGATGGTATGGAGCTGGCGTTGGTGAAGGAGAAGCTGACGATGGTGCATCACCAGTTTGGCGCAGGAGCTGTGACGGCATGGAAGGAGGTTGCGTGAAGATTGCTAGCGGAAGTGTGATGGACGCGATGGATGGAATGCAGGATGAGAGCGATGCGGTGTCGTTGTGCTCGCTGTTTGCGGGGAGCGAGAGTTTTGGAATCGATACCAGGAAGATTCGTGAGGTATTAGGCAAGCGTGATCTGCAGCGGGTGCCGATGGCTCCGGCGTATATCGGAGGCGTGGTGCCGTACCGCGGCGAGGTGTTGACGACAGTGAATCTTCGCGCACTGTTGGGCATGGGAGAGCACAGTGCGGCGAGTTGCGTGCTGGTGTTGGAAGACGATGAGGTTGCGGAACGGTTCGGCTTGATGGTGGATGAGGTTGGCGGCGTGGTGACAGTGAATCGGCGCATGCTGGAGGTGAATCCATGCACGCTGGAGGCCAGGGGAAAATGGCTGTTCGATGGGGCTTACAAGATGCAGACGGGATTGATGGTGCAGCTTGATCCGGCGAAGTTGCGGCCATCGCGGCTGGCGGAGACGGGACTGTTCAAACAAGGTGGGACGGGGGCTATGGATGCGAGCACTGATAGTCGATGATTCGAGCTTTATCCGCGATTATCTGCGGCAGCTTCTCGACCGGATGGGAATTACGTGCGAAGAGGCGGTGAATGGAAGCAACGCGCTTGAAGTGCTGGCGGGGGCGCAGGCGTTCGACCTGATGCTGCTGGATGTGAATATGCCGGTGATGAATGGGTTGGAGTGCGTGAAGGCGCTGCGCGAGGCGCACCTGGGGCCGGAGATGAAGGTCATGATGGTGACGACTGAGGCGGACAACTCCTTTATTACGACCGCGCTGGATAACGGCGCGGATGAGTTTTTAATGAAGCCCTTTACGCCGGAGAGTCTGCGCGAAAAGATGGCTTTGCTTGGGCTCGCAGCGGCTTAACGAAGAGAGATTGAAAAGGGTGGAAGGTATGGGGATCTCCAGCGAACAGCCGCTTCGCGTGCTTGCGGCAGACGACTCCGCAGTGATGCGCGGAATTATGCGAAAACTATTTGAGATGCATGCGGAGGACAGGCTGAGCCGGCTGCCACCGATGGAGTTGTGCGGAACGGCGCAGGATGGCGTGGAGTGCCTGGAGGCGGTGGGGCGACTGAAGCCGGACGTGCTTGTCCTCGATCTCGAGATGCCGCGATTGAATGGGCTGGAAGTGCTCGAACGGCTGCGGGATGCGCATCCAGGACTGCCGGTGATTATGTGCAGCTCGCACACGGAGCGGGGTGCGCGATCGACGCTGGAGGCGCTGGCGCGTGGGGCTGCGGATTACGTGATGAAGCCGAGCGAGCAGCGCGATCTGGCTGCGGCGTTGCAGTCGCTGGCGCAGCAGTTGCTGCCGAAGATTGCGGCGTTGACGAAAGGGCGCAGGCGGAAGAGTGAAGAGAATGTTGTGCTGGCTGCACAGAGCGCCAGGGTTGGCGATGGGCGAAGAGAATCGCCGATTGAGGTGGTGGTGATTGGGCTGTCGACGGGTGGGCCGTCGGCGCTGGAGCAGATGCTGCCGCGATTGCCTTCGAGCTTTCCAGTGCCGGTGTTGATTGTGCAGCATATGCCGAAGTTGTTTACGGGAGCGCTGGCGGAGCGGCTGGACAAGTGCTGCGCGTTGCGGGTACGCCAGGCTTATGACGGCGAGACGGTGGTGGCGGGAACGGTGTGGCTGGCTCCGGGAGATTCGCATATGGAGGTGGCTTCGAGGAAGATGGGTTTCGACATCGGCGATGCGGAAGCCAAGGGGCGTGCAGCGAGGGTGAAGTTGCATCAGCAGGAGCCGTTGAATCATTGCAGACCTTCGGTGGATTATTTGTTTCATTCGGCGGCGCGGCTTTATGGTGCGAGTGCGCTGGCGTTGATGATGACCGGAATGGGCGCGGATGGATTGGATGGAGCGCGGGCGGTGCATGCGGCGGGTGGCGTGGTGCTGGCGCAGGATGAGGCGACGTCCGCAGTGTGGGGAATGCCGGGACGAGTTGCGGATGCGGGGATTGCCGATGCAGTGCTGCCGCTGGCTGCGATTGCCGGGGAGCTAAGAAAACGCGTGAACGTGGGCAGGCCTATGAGGTTGGCGGCGGCTGAACATGCGGTAACGGCGGCGGGTTCGCGGCGGGAGGGGATGCATGATTTGCTCTGATGCTGATTACGCGTATCTGCGGGAACTGGTGCTGCAACAGTCGGCCAATCGGATCCATCCATCGCGCAATGCGTTGTTCGATGCGCGGCTGAAGCCGATTGCACAGAAGGCGGGGGCGTCTAGTCTCAAGGATTTTGTGACCCTTTTGAAGGTGGATCGAGCGCCTCATCTTCATCGCGCGGTAGCTGAGGCGATGACGATCAATGAGACGAGTTTTTTTCGGGACATGAAATCGTTTGAAATGCTGCGAGAGTCGATACTGCCGCGATTGATCGAGCAGCGGAGGGAACAGCGGCGGTTGCGCATATGGAGTGCGGCCAGTTCGACGGGGCAGGAAGCGTACAGTCTCGCGATGTTGCTGGCGGAACATTTTCCGATTGCCGCGGGATGGGACGTGAAGATTATCGGGACAGATATTTCTCAGTACGTGATCGACTATGCACGGCGAGGGCGATATCGGCGGCTTGAGGTAAATCGCGGGTTGCCTGCGCGGATGCTGTTGAAGTACCTGGTGCGCGATGGCGAAGAGTGGATGATCGCAGATCGGATTCGCTCGATGTGTGAGTTTCAGTATGCGAATTTGTGTGAGACGCTGCCGAAGCTGCCGGTGTTTGATCTGGTGATGTTGCGGAATGTGTTGCTTTACTTTCCATCGCAGGACCGCAGTTATCTCTTCAAGGACGTCTATCGGTTGATGGCTCCGGATGGTTGCCTGGTGTTGGGAAATGCGGAGCAGGCGGAGGATTCGTCGGATCTGTTTGAGGTGGAGTTCGCGTCAAATTCTTACTGCTATCGGCCTGTTGCTGGGGCCTGATGGAAGGATGCTGCATGACCTGGGGTGTGGGTTGCTGCGAAGGACTATAGATCGGGCCTTCAGCCCTCAGTCTCGGGGATTCGCGAACCTGGGGCGTTGCCCCAGGCTGGTATAGGTTGCGCCGTTGGCGCTCAGGACGACTTTGCGTTCCACCACCGACTTTATTCTTCCACTACCGACTTGATTCTTCCACCGCCAAATTGATTCAGGGACGCGGTGGGGTTTCAGTGCATCTTATAGAGGTGCGGCAGCAATGCTGCTGGTGCACCTTGAACGATGCCGCGAGCCTCCTCCAGTTCGAAGAAGAAAAGTGCAGTGTTGCCGCGTCGCGCGGACGGTGCGCTTTCGTTGTTTCATCCGGTGACGGCGAAGTGGTTCAGGGCTGTCTTTGAAGAGCCTACGCCGCCACAGGTTGAGGGGTGGCCGGTGATTGCGCGTGGGGAGTCGACGCTGATTCTGGCGCCGACAGGGACAGGCAAGACGCTGACGGCATTTCTGTGGTGTCTCGATCAATTGATGTTACGGACAGCGATGGATGCGCCGCGTGGTTGCCGGGTGGTGTACCTGTCTCCGCTGAAGGCGCTGGCTGCGGATGTAGAACGTAATTTGCGTGCTCCACTGGCAGGGATCGCCAACATGGCGAAGCGCGAGGGCGTGGAGGTGCGGATTCCTGAGATCAGCGTTCGCACCGGGGACACTTCGCAGAAGGAGCGGGCCCGATTTCGGCGGCATCCGGGAGAGATTTTGATTACGACTCCGGAGAGCTTGTATTTGTTGCTGACCTCGGAGGCGGGCGAGGCGCTGCGTATGGTGGAGACCGTGATCGTGGACGAGATCCACGCGCTGGTACCGAGTAAGCGCGGGGCGCATATGGCGGCTTCGCTGGAGCGGTTGGAGGCTTTGACTGGGCGGAGGCTGCAGCGGATCGGCTTGTCGGCTACGCAGAGGCCATTGGAAGAGGTGGCGCGGTTTTTGGGTGGAGCAGAGGGTGTAGTAGAAAATGTAACGGAAAAGGTTACAGAGGCGAAGGCTGAGATTGCTGACGTGTTGATGAATACTGCGAGCGATGATGGCGTGAAGGCGGATGTGGGAGTGGATGCGCCGCGATATCGTCCGGTGACGGTGGTGAATGCGGGGGCGAGGAAGGTGCTGGAGCTGAAGGTTGAGGTTCCGGTGGAGGACATGGCTCGGCTGGGCGAGATTGAGGAGCAGCCGAGCGGGCCAGCTTCGCAGGGGCCGAAACGGACTTCGATATGGCAGTCGATCTATCCGCGGTTGCTGGAGATTGTTCAGGGGCGAACTTCGACGCTGATTTTTGTGAATGCGCGGCGGGTTGCGGAGCGGCTGGCTGGCGCTTTGAATGAGTTGGCAGGCGAGGCGATTGCGCGGGCGCATCATGGTTCGCTGGCGGCGACGCAGCGGAGCGAGATCGAGGAGTTGCTGAAGGCGGGAAAGATTAAGGCGTTGATTGCTACTTCGTCGCTGGAGCTGGGCATTGATATGGGTGCGATCGATCTGGTGATTCAGATTGAGGCTCCGCCGTCGGTGGCGAGTGGGATGCAGCGGATTGGGCGAGCGGGACACCAGGTGGGTGCACCTTCGCAAGGGATTATTTTTCCCAAGTATCGGGCGGATTTAATTGCGTGTGCCGCAGTGACGCGGGCGATGCATGAAGGCCATGTAGAGTCGACGCGATTTTTGCGGAACCCGCTGGATGTGTTGGCGCAGCAGATGGTGGCGGTGATTGCGCATCCTCCGCTGAGCGTTGCGGATGCAGAGAGAAGGACGGCGCATAAGTCAGAGGAGGAGGAAAGTCCGGGGATTGGCTATGAGGCGCTGTTTTCGTTGATGCGGAGTGCGGCTCCGTTTGCTGGTTTGAGCAGGAGTGTCTTTGATGGTGTGCTGGATATGCTGGCGGGGCGATATCCATCGGATGAGTTTGCGGAGTTGCGACCGAGGGTGACGTGGGATAGGACGCGCAATTGGATTACGCCGCGCGCGGGAGTGAAGCGGGTTGCGATTTTGAATGGTGGGACGATTCCTGATCGCGGGACGTATGGAGTTTTTCTGGCGGGGGAGCGGAGTAAGCCGGTTCGCGTGGGCGAGTTGGATGAAGAGATGGTGTTCGAGATCAGGAATGGCGACACGTTTATTCTTGGCGCTTCAGCTTGGAGGATTGAAGAGATTACGCATGATCGCGTGCTGGTCTCGCCTGCGCCGGGTGAGGCGGGGAAGATGCCGTTCTGGCATGGAGATCGTGCAGGAAGACCGTTGGAGTTTGGGCGCAGAATTGGTGCGCTGGTGCGGGAGTTGCGTGAGATGCCGCGCAGTGTGGCGATGACGCGGCTGACGCAGGAGCATGATCTGGAGGCGGGTGCGGCGGAGAATGTGCTGCGGTATCTGGCTGACCAGGAGCTGGCTACGACGGTGGTGCCGGATGATCGGAACATTGTGATCGAGCGGGTGCGCGATGAATTGGGCGATTGGCGCGTGTGCGTGCTGACTCCGTTTGGCAGCAGAATTCATGCACCGTGGGCGATGGCGGCGACGGCGAAGATTCGTGCGCATGGTGGGCCGGATGTTGAGACGATGTGGAGCGAGGATGGATTTGTGCTGCGGTTTCCGGAGACGGAGGAGGCCCCGGCGATTGAGCCGATTTTGCTGGAGCCGGAGGAGGCTGCGGAGTTGGTGCTGCAACAGTTGGGTTCGACGGCGCTGTTTGCAGCGAAGTTTCGCGAGAGTGCGGCGCGGGCTTTGCTGTTGCCGAGGCGGCGTGCGGATGGAAGAACTCCGCTGTGGCAGCAGAGGAAGCGCTCGTATGACTTGTTGAGCGTGGCTAGCCGATATCCTTCGTTTCCGATTTTGCTCGAGGCTTACAGGGAGTGCCTGCGGGATGTGTTCGACATGCCTGCGCTGATGGAGACGCTGCGGCTGATGGCGAATCGTTCGGTGCGGGTGCATACGGTGGACTCGCGAACGCCCAGTCCGTTTGCTGCGGCGCTGCTGTTCAGTTATGTGGCGAACTATATCTATGACGGCGATGCTCCGCTGGCAGAGAGGCGGGCGCAGGCGCTTTCGATCGATCAGGACCAGCTGCGGGAGTTGATGGGAGATGTCGACCTTCGTGAACTGCTGGATGCGAGCGCGATTGAAGAGACCGAGGAGCAGCTGCAATGTCTCGTTGAAGACTACAAAGCGCGGACGATGGATGGGGTGCATGATCTGTTGCTGCGGTTGGGGGATCTGACGCGGGATGAGTTGCGGGCTCGATGTTTGAGTGATGCGGTCGCGGAGAGTGTAGCGAAGTTGATGCGGGCGAGGCGAGTGTTGGAGGTGCAGTTTGCTGGGGGGAAGCGGCTGATTGCGGTGGAGGATGCGGCGCGATATCGCGATGCGTTGGGAGTTCCGCTGCCGCCGGGATTGCCTACGGCTTTTTTGGAGGCTGCTCCCGAGGCGATGGTTGATCTGTTGCGACGATATGCGCGGACGCATGGGCCGTTTACTTCGCATGATACGGCGGAGCGGTTTGACCTGCCAGTGGAGAGTGTTGAGGCGCTGCTGCAGCGGTTGGTGCAGGTGGGGCGAATTGTTGAGGGAGGGTTTCGGCCGGGAGGCGTTCATCGCGAGTGGTGCGATAACGAGGTGCTGCGAACGATTCGACGGAAGTCGCTGGCACAGTTACGTAAGGAGGTCGAGCCGGTTGAGCAGCGGACGCTGGCGCGGCTGCTGACGCGATGGCAGGGTGTGGTGCAGCCGCGGCGGGGGTTGGATGCACTGCTGGATGTGATTGAGAATCTGCAGGGCGCTCCGCTGCCAGCTTCGATTCTGGAGACGGAGATTTTGCCGGCGCGGTTGGCGGGTTATAAGGCTTCTGATCTCGATACGTTGATTGCGGCGGGTGAGGTGGTTTGGGTTGGGCTTGATCCGATTGGAGAGCGGGATGGACGGATTGGGCTTTATCTCGCAGAGAAGTTGTCGTCGCTTTGGAATGCGGGGAATAAAGATTTGACTGCGGCGATGAGTGAGCGCGCAGAGAAGGTTGTTGATTATCTGCGGGAGCGTGGGGCTTCGTTCTTTCAGGATTTGCATGATGGGGTTGGTGGAGGGTATCCAGGGGAGACGCTGGAGGCTTTGTGGGAGCTGGTTTGGAAGGGGTTGGTGACGAACGATGGGATGGCTGCGCTGCGGGCTTATTGCGAGCGTCCGGTGGCGAGTGCGCGGAAGCAGCGAAGGGTGCATCAGCAGACGGGATTTCGTTCGCGGCGGACGACTCCGCCGACGGCGCAGGGACGGTGGGCTTTGCAGGGTGCGGCGTTTGCGGGGGACTGGTCGGCGACGGCGTGGAGTCATGCGATGGCGCAGCAGTTGTTGACGCGGTATGGTGTGGTGTTTCGTGAGTCGGCCCATGCGGAGAATCTGCCGGGTGGTTTTTCGGCGATCTATGACGTGATGAAGGCGCTGGAGGAGAGTGGCAAGGTACGGCGTGGATACTTTGCGGCTGACCTGGGGGCTACGCAGTTTGCCATGCCCGCGGCGGTTGACTTGCTGCGGTCGCTGCGAGTTCAGCGTGAACCGGAGAGGCCGGAGATGTTGCAGTTGGCGGCTACTGATCCGGCGAATCCTTATGGCGCTTTGTTGCGCTGGCCTGCGCCTCCGGACGCAGGATCTTCGTTGACGCGGAGTGTAGGGGCTCAGGTGATTTTGTGCGATGGGGAGTTGGTGGCTTATCTGCGGCGCGGGAATCCGAATGTGCAGGTTTTTCTGCCGGAGGAGGAGCCGCAGCGGTCGCATGTAATGCATGAGCTGGCGGAGTTTCTTGTGAAGCGAGTGCAGGGGCTGGAGGATGAGGATAGGCGTGCCGGACTTTTGATTTCGATGGTGAACGGCGTTGCGATAGCGGAGCATCCGATGGCGCGGGCGTTGCTGGATGCGGGGTTTGCGGCGGGGGCGATGGGGTTCAATGTGCGGCGGGGTTTGCCGCCGTTGCCGGGAGGACGCGATGCGGTGAGAGCCAATGCCTGAGGGGGATACCATCTATCGGGCTGCGCGGGCTTTGCAGAGGGCGCTTGGTGGGAAGGTTGTGACGGGGTTCGAGACGGGGTTGGCGAAGCTGGCGCGGGTCGATGACGATGCTTCGCTGGTGGGTCGGACGGTGGAGAAGGTGGAGTCGCGAGGGAAGTGGCTGCTGATTTATTTCAGTGGCGATCTGATTCTGGTGACGCATATGTTGATGAGCGGGAGCTGGCATCTTTATCGCATTGGCGAGCGCTGGCGAATGGGGCGAGCGCGGATGCGGGTGGTGATTCGCACGGAAGATTGGGAGGCGGTGGCGTTCAACGTGCCGATTGCGGAGTTTCATACGGCGCGGTCGCTGGAGCGCAGCAGCCAGGTGCCTAAGCTTGGGCCGGATATTTTGGCGGGGGAGTTTACGGTGGCGGGTGGAGTAGAGCGGCTTGCGGCTTATGGGCGGGAGCGTCCCGAGGCTGAGATTGGTGTGGTGCTGTTGAATCAGCGGGTGCTGGCGGGTTTGGGGAATGTCTATAAAAGCGAGGTAGCGTTTGCTGCGGGAGTGAATCCGTTTCGTGCGATGGGGACGATTACGCCGAAAGAGATGGCGGCGATGGTGGACTTCGCGCAGCGCTATATGAAGGCGAATGTAGCGGACGGCAAGGGTGATGGGATTATGACGTATGCGGGGAATCGAAGGACGACCCATGCGATGAATCGTGAGGAGAGGCTCTGGGTGTATCGGCGGCAGGGGATGGAGTGCCGTCGTTGTGGGGCTGCGGTGATGATGAGGAAGCAGGGAGAGCAGGCGCGGTCGACGTATTGGTGTCCTGGGTGCCAGCCTTGGGGAGATGGGCTTAATTTGGCTCAGGTGTAGGCAAAAGAAGGGCAACGGCTAAATACAGGGGTCTCTCCACTCCGCTGCGCTCCAGTCGAGATGACGTGCTTTTGTGGCGAAGGTGCGGTCGAGATGACGTGCTTTTATAGCGAGGGTTCGGTTGAGAGGACGTGCTTGTCTGGCGTATTAAATAGGTTCTAAGAACTAAATGCCGTGTGGTGTTAGAGTGGCTTCGCAGCTATTCAGTAGACAGGCGCTTGCTCGACAGCCAGATGAGGATGCCATGAAGAAGAACACGAGCTTTGGAATGATTGCGTGTGCGGTGCTGGTCGCGTTTGGAGGCGGGGTGACGTTGGTGGCCCAGCAGCAGCCAGCCGTCGAATCTATCTCGCCTGCGAGTATGGCGCGCGTAGGGACGGTTGACAAGCGGTTTCAGTCTTACAACATCGAGATGGTAGAGGTTATCGGCGGCAGGTTCTGGAAGCCCTATGCCAAGCCGGGGGATGTTGCCAAGGCTGCGCCTTCTGCCCAATCCACCAATAAGAATCAGCCTGTGGGCATGGACCCGAATTTGTATCAATATAGGCCGCCTATCGATCTCTCCAATCCTCGGTTGCGGAGGTTGGCGGCAGCGCTGGGACCAGCTTATGTGCGCGTGAGTGGGACGTGGGCGAACAGCGTTTACTTTCAGGACTCGGACGGCCCTGCTCCTGCGACGGCGCCGAAGGGATTTGGTGGCGTGTTGACGCGCCAGCAATGGAAGGGTGTGGTTGACTTCGTTCACGCCACGGATGCCGAACTGGTGACGTCGTTTTCTACCAGCGTGGGAACGAGGGATGCTTCGGGCGTGTGGACTTCGGATCAGGCGCAGAAGTTGCTGGACTATACCAAGTCGATTGGTGGCAACATTGCCGCGGCGGAGTACATGAATGAACCAACGTTTGCGGTGATCGGTGGCGCGCCCCAGGGATATGACGCGGCGGATTATGGACGGGACATCAAGGTCTTTCTGCCGTTTATTCGGAAGGCTGCGCCGGAGATGGTGTTCCTTGGACCGGGCGGCGTTGGCGAAGGCGGGTCGTTATTGCCTGCGGGAATGAAGGTGCTTGCGTCGGCTGATCTGATGAAGGCGACTGGGCCGGTTTATAACGATTTTTCTTACCACTTCTATGGTGCGGTTTCGAAACGATGCGGAGGTATGGGAGGGGTGGCACAGATCACTCCGGAGGGGGCGCTTTCGGAGGATTGGCTGTCACGGACGGGCACGGTGGAAAAGTTTTATGCGGGACTTCGCGATGAGTATGAGCCGGGTAAGGCGATGTGGCTGACAGAGACGGCGGATGCGGCATGCGGCGGCAATCCCTGGGCTTCGACTTTTCTGGATAGCTTCCGCTACCTGGATCAGCATGGGCGGCTGGCTAAGCTGGGCGTGCAGGTGATTATGCATAACACGCTGGCATCGAGCGATTACGGCCTGCTCGATGAGAACATGCTCGCTCCAAGGCCTAACTATTGGGCCGCCTTGTTGTGGCACCAATTGATGGGAACGACGGTGCTCGACGCCGGGTCTTCGCCTGCTGCAAACCTGCATCTGTATGCGCAATGCCTGCAAGGGCATCCCGGCGGGGTGGCGCTGCTGGCGATTAATGCTGACCGGACGGCCTCGCAGGAGTTGAAGGTTCCGATGCGGTCGGAGCGATATACGTTGACCGCCGCTCAGCTGATGGATACAGCGGTAGAGCTGAATGGGAAGACCCTGACGGTGGATGCGGAGGGGAATGTTCCGTCTCTCGCGGAAGCGAAGGAAAAGGCTGGAAAGGTGATGCTGGCTCCGGAGAGCATTACGTTTCTGGCTATGGCTGAGGCAGGGAATCGGAGCTGCCGCTGAGGTGGCGACTTAGAGCGGGTTTGCTCCAGATATAGCTTTGGTGATTCGAGCAAAGCGCAGATTCCCTTCGGGAATGACAAACAAAAAGGAAGCCACGCCTGTGAGGAAGTAGCTAAAGTGAAATCAGCTTCGGTGAACTCAGGCCGATGAACGGCAACAGCAGATCCTCCGCCTGCGGCGAAGGATGACAAATCAAGGTACAGTCATGCTGATACGGTTTTAGAGTGAGGCTTTAGTGAGATCGACGGCTTGCCAGTCGCCGCGCTCGATGCCTGCGCGAATCTGTGCCGGGGTCTCGCCCTTCATAGTCTGCTGATAGGCGTAGGCCGCCTCTCTCATGCAGGTGGAGCAGGCTGCTCCGTGAGTGCCTTCGAAGCAGCTGTGCAGGCTGTTGTGTCCCATGACACGGTCGCAGTGGCAGTAGCAGGGTTCCTGATGGAGCACGTTGGGAATCTTTGCCGCCATCTTATAGACAGTCACCTGATAAGGGTGCGAGAAGTACTCCCCGGTGAGCTGGTTGCCGCTCAGAATATGAGGCAATGGCTTTCTGGAAGGGGTGGCGTTGTAGGCGGGCACGTCATCGGAGGGGTTGGTCCACTGTGCGGACGCGGCCATGGTCACAAGTCCCAGGATCAGGCAGCCAAGAATTCGCTTCATGTGGAAGATGATAAATGGGGTGGAGAGGGAAGTCCAAATGAGGGAGACGAGGGCTGGCCGGAGAGAAGGGATTCGTAAAAGACAAAAAAAAGGCGGCATGAACGGTATTTTGTTCATGCCGGGAGGCCAGTGACGCAACTTGTGTCAGCCGATGTTGCCTGGTGCGGGCTGAGAATCTTCTCGGGCGGTTACTCACGCTTGCCGATGAATTGAAGATACCACAATGTGTATCCGAAACAATGGAAAATATGCTCGACCATAGAAAAAAGTGGCTATGGGAGCGCTTAAAAGTCGGGCCTCAGGTCTGTTTATAGATGGTTACTCATTTGTTATGAGATAGTTATATAGATTGATGGGGCTGTGGAAAACTAGATAAAAATATATTCATAAAATGAAAGTCTGTAGCGATGGAAGAGTACAGAAGTTGGAATATGGCTTTTCAGGGTGCAAAAGCGTGTTGAGCTATCGCCCGATGGGCTCGTTGTAGATGCCGAACTCGGCGATTCCGGGTGGCTTGGCGGAGCCATTGATGGACAGACGGACGCGCTCGGCGGTGACGGGCTGAAACCGGTCCAGTTGAAAGACGAGTGGGGTCTTGCCGCTGGCGATGGTGTTCCATTGATTGTTCTGCCAGGATTCGACGCTGTAGGAGGTAATGCGGCTAGCAGCACCGTATTCGTTATCGAAGCGTGGCTCGACTATAGAGACTGTGTTGAATTTTGTCGGTCGGTCAAAGGCAATCTCGATCCAGCCGGAGGTCTCGTTGTCGTCTGCGATCCAGTAAGTGCTGTAACTGTTGTCGTTGGCGAGGTCGGGGCCGATGCCTTCGGTATTGCGGCTGGCGAAGGATGGACGGGCAAATGCCAGGTTGGGAGTCGTGATGCTGACTGAGGGGGCGAGCTTCGGTGCTGGAATCCGGTCTTTCCAGGTGCGGCCAACCTCGGCGAGGCGCTCGACTGCATTTTGATCGAAGCGGCCGTCGCGATTGGGTGCGACGTTGATCAAAAGATTGCAATGCTGCCGGTTGAAGGGAATGAGCCAGTCGTTCACGATGGTATCGGCGGACTTGAGCTGCTCGGTGGGATAGCTTTGCTTCCAGAACCACTCGCTTTGCAACGTGGTCCCGGATTGTGAAGGGATGACGCTGTCGGTGGAGATCTTCTGGCCGGCGTGCTGCTCGTACTGCTTGACATCCGTGTAGCAGAGCGCCGAGCCGGGATACTGACCGGCGTTGTGGTCGACGACGAGACAGTTGGGCTGATGACGCTTGACGTAGTCGTAGATCTCGCGAAAGGGAACTTGATCGTAGGTGATCCGGCTCCAACCGGCGTTCCAGCCGTCGAAGATAATCGCGGTGATCTCTCCATAGTTGGTGAGCAACTCGGAGAGCTGGGCTTTGATCAGGTCGATTTTCTTCGGGGTGACCTGGTACGACCAGATCTGGGCGCGAAGGTCGAGGATGGAGAAGTAGAGGCAGACCTTGAGGCCATGTTTTCGGAATGAGTTTGCATAGGACTCGACGACGTCCTGAGTGGAGGTCGCGTCTTTCACGCTGGGGCTGGTGGTTTTGGTGGGCCAGAGGCAGAAGCCGTCGTGATGCTTGGTGGTGAGGCAGCCATAGGCCATTCCGGCAGAGCGCGCGGCCTGCGCCCACTGGTCGGTGTCGAGATGGGCAGGGTTGAAGAGTTTGGGCGAGGCTTTGGGGTCGCCCCATTCGCGCTGCTCGAAGGTGGCCATGTTGAGGTGTAGGAACATGCCGAAGCGGAGGTTCATGAACTCCTGCTGTAGTTGCAGGAGAGGCTTTGCCGCTTCCTGCATGGGAGCGGCCAGAGCAGATTGCTTTGCGGCCAGCAGGGCTGCGGTTCCGGCAAGTCCATGGGCAAACTCACGGCGATTGAGCATAGGTGGGCAGTACTCCAGTAAGGATGCGCCTGGTGCTGTGGCGGAGTGCAAGGGCAAGTCTGCCATGCGTGAATGGCGATGGTCAAGCGCTTAAATAGTTCATTACGTCAGTTTGATGGAAGTTTATAAGTATATAAGCGCTCAGCTCCTCAATGTGAGCTGACGTGGCTGGCTAGCTCCGCAGTGATGCGGCCTGCCATCGTTGCATCGCGTTCGGTGATTCCGCCTGCATCGTGCGAGACGAGTGAGAGCAGGACACGGTTATAGCGGATATCGATGTCGGGATGGTGGCCGGCGTCTTCGGCGATGGCTGCGATGCGGTTGACGAATGCCATGGCTTCGGGGAAATCACGGAAGGTCCACTCGCGGACGAGCTTTCCATCTTCCAGCTTCCACTCCGGATGAGCGCGCAGTACATCTTCGATTTCGGTTGGAGTCAATGCTTTTTTCATGGCGATACACCTCGCACCTGTGATGCTAGAGCAATTCTTACTGTTGCCGCCGTGAGAAAGTGCCGAGCCGTTTCCTTAAAAAGCTGTCCAGAAACTGATCGGGCTGGTGATCGATTTTGCTGGAAAGAACAGGCAGTGGCAGGAGCGAAGGCGAAATACAGGGGTCTCTCCACTGCGCTGCGCTCCGGTCGAGATGACGTGGTCTTTTGTAACGGCCATTCGGCTGGCCGTCTTTCTGTAGCTCTATCGAAATTGTTCTAGGCGTCGCGGCTGCCGGAGGTAAGGACGGGGCGGCACAGGGTGGACGACAAAGCTGATGCGGGCATTCTGCTGATTTCGGCGCGCAGGTCGGTCCATGATTCGATGGGCATGGCGAGAAATGCCTCGACAATATCGGGGTCGAACTGTTTGCCGGAGCATTGGGCGATCTCTTCGCAGGCAGCTTCAAAGCTGGTTCCTTTGCGATAGGGGCGGTCGGAGGTCATGGCGTCGAGGGCGTCGGCGATGGCGAAGATGCGAGCGCCGAGGGGGATGGCTTCGCCGCACAGGCCGCGCGGGTAGCCGCTGCCGTCGAAGCGCTCCTGATGCGTGTAGACGATCTCGGCGGCCTCGCGAAGGAAGGGGATCTTGCGCACCATTTCGTAGCCGCGCTCGCAGTGCTCGCGCATGGTGCTCATCTCGTCGGTGTTGAGACGGCCGGGCTTGAGCAGGATGCGGTCAGGGGTTGCGATCTTTCCGATGTCGTGCAGGAAGGCGCCGCGGGCGATGGTGCGTAGCTCGTCGGTTTCGATGCCGATAGAGCGGGCGAGGGCGATGGTGTAGGCGGTGACGCGGCGGGAGTGGCCTTCGGTCTCTTCGTCGCGCAGGTCGAGCGCGTCGCCCATGGCTTCGAGAGTGATGTCGTAGCTGCGCTCGAGGTCCTGCATGGTGGAACGGAGCCGCCCGGTGCGGGTGGTGACGATGGATTCGAGGTTATGGCGATAGATGGCGTTCTGTTTGCGGAGGCGGCCGTGCTCGATGGCACGCAGGATGACGCTTTCGAGTTCGGCATGGGAGAAGGGCTTGAGGAGATAGTCGATTGCGCCGCGACGGAAGGCGCTGGTGGCAACCTGGGTATCGTTGATGGCGGTGCAGATGACGACGGGGATGGCGGGATAGTCGAGGGAGATATCGTCGAGCAGACTGAGGCCGTCGGTTCCGGGCATGATGATGTCGGTGAGGACGAGATCGTAGTCTGGGTCCTGCTGCAGGCGGGCCAGCGCCTCGTCGGCGTTCTCGGTGGCCGTGATGACGTGGCCGTTGTGCTGGAGCAGGGTTGTCAGCGTTTGGCGCACAGAAGGTTCGTCATCGACGATCAGGATTCGTTTCCGCATCATGGATAGGCACTTTTGCGCAGTAGCGCAGCCGCTCGTTCGAGGTACGGGAAACGAGCGGCTTACCAGTTCTTATCGGCGGGAGTAAAAGTTACTTTATTACTTTTTCGCGGCTCGCTTGGCTGCTGCCCAGCCCGGCTTGTTGGCTTGACGGCTTCGGCCCAGCGCGAGAGCGTCGGCGGGGACATCTTCGGTGATGCAGCTTCCGGCGGCGACGTAGGCACCGGCTCCAATGGAAACGGGAGCGACGAGGGTGGAGTCGGAGCCGATGAAAGCGCCATCGCCGATGATGGTCTGGTGCTTGTGGACGCCGTCGTAGTTGCAGGTGATGGCGCCCGCACCGACGTTGACTCCTGCGCCTATGGTAGCGTCGCCGAGATAGTTGAGGTGGTTGGCCTTGGAGCCTTTGCCCAGGGTTACTTTTTTGGTCTCGACGAAGTTGCCGACGTGGGCGTTTTCGCCGATGCGGCTCTCGGGACGGAGATGCGCGTAAGGGCCGAGGATGGCTCCGTCGGAGACTTCGGCGCTATCGAGGATGCAGCCGTTGCGTACTGTTACTCCGTTGCCGAGGGTCGATTGCTGGATGACGGAGTAGGAGCGGATGCGGCATTCGGTGCCGATGCTGGTTGCGCCTAGCAGCTGGACGTAAGGTTCGATGGTGGTGTCTGCGCCTACGGTGACGGCGGCGTCGATGACACAGGTTTCGGGGCGGAAGATGGTGACGCCCTGGGCCATGAGGCGCTTGGCGGTATCGAGGCGCATGGCGGCGTCGAGGTGCATCATCTCGGCGATGGTGTTGGCACCGAGGACCTGGTTGACGTTATCGGCCTTGACGGCGACGACGCGCTCGCCGTCGGCCACTAGCATGGCGGCTACGTCGGTGAGGTAGAACTCGCCGTGGGCGTTGTTGGTGGAGAGGGAATCGAGCTTGCGGAAGAGCGCTGCTGTCTCGAAGCAGTAGATTCCGGAGTTGATCTCGGGGGTGGCGAGTTGATCGGGGCGCAGGGATTTCTGTTCGACGATTGCGGTCACTTCTGGTTTGTCGGGAGCGGCGCGCAGGACGCGACCGTAGCCAGTGGGGTCTTCGGGGACAGCGGTGAGGATGGTCATGGCTGCGTGTTCGCGCAGATGGAGATCGCAGATGGAGGCTATGGTTTCGGGACGGATGAGGGGAACGTCGCCGGAGAGGACGAGGAGATGTTTGGGGATGGCTGCGCCGGTCTGGGCGAAGTGCGCTTTGACCTGCTGAAGGGCGTGGCCGGTGCCGCGTTGCTCGGCCTGGAGGACGAACTGTACGCCAGTGGGTGCGACGGCGGCGCGGACGCGGTCGGCCTCGTGGCCGATGATGCAATAGATGTGGTCGGCGGGAACGACGGTCTTTGCCGCGTCGATAACGTGCAGCAGAAGGGCCTGTCCGCCGATCTCATGCAGGACTTTGGGGCGCTTGCTTTTGAGCCGCGTACCCTTGCCCGCGGCCATGATGGCGATTGCAAATCCAGTGGCATCCATAGATAGATATCGTCTCACGAGGCGACAGGTTGTATCGATCTATTGCGAGAGGAATGGAAAGCGATGTGGTTCCAAGTTGCAGGAAAAGGTGGTGGTGCTACGAGCAAGCCGCAGGTCCTTCGACTCCGCCTCTCGCGATCAAGCTGCGAGAGGCTTCGCTCAGGATGACATTTATTGGGGGAATCAGCTATTTCGTTTCATCTACAGGTCAATGCGGCCTAGTTGGAGGAGCCTGCCGGTGGGGGCGGAATAGCGATATCCAGGTTTGTGACCGGGCCGAGCGTGTCGAGTTTGGGCGTGATCTGGGCTCCGTTGCCGACGACGACGATAGCGAGCTTTGACGGATCGACGTATTTGTTTGCTACTCGGGCTACGTCGGCAGAGGTGACTTTTTCAATGCCGCTCTTGTATTTGGCAAGGAAGTCGGAAGGGTATCCGTAGAAGGCGAGGATGACCTGTTCGTTGAGCGTCTTCTCCGGCGAGTCGTAGTGGAAGATGAAGGAGTTCAAGACCTGATCCTTGGCCTTGCTGAGTTCGGCTGGAGTGGGTGGCTCGGTCTTGAGCTTGCCGATTTCAGCGAGGAGTGCCTTAGTTGCGGCTACTGTGGTGGTGCTCTTGGTGCCTGCGATGACGTAAAAGATTCCGGGGTGGTCGTAGGACGCGCCGAAGCTGCCGCCTACGTCGTAGGCGAGGCCGAGTTTGGTGCGGACATCCTGCACGACGCGGGAGCCGAAGCCGCCGGAGAAGACCTGGTTCATGACGCTGAGCGCGTAGTAGTCGGGATTGCTGCGCTCGGTGCCGAGGCCGACGATGAGGACGTTCGACTGGTCGACGTCACTTTTTTCTGCAAAGTAGATCTTGCGTTCGGGATCGGTGAAGTGGATCGGCGACGTCTTGATGAGGGTGCCGCGCTGCATGGAGCCGAAGGTCTCGCGGAGCTTGGCCTCCATCGCCGCACTGTTGAAGTCGCCGGAGATGGCGACGATCATGCCGTTGGGTACGACTGTTTTGTCGTGCCATGCCTTGAAGTCGGCGAGCTTGACGGCTTCAACGGTGGCGTATTCCTCCTGCCGCGCATAGGGATTGGCTGCGCCGTAGACCTGTTTGATGGCCTCGCGGTTGGCGATGTTGCTGGCGTCATCATTGCGACGAGAAATGCCGGTCTCCAACTGCCGCTTGGCCAGCAGGAGTTTGTCCGCCTTGAAGTTGGGGTGCTCCAGAAGATCGACGGTGGCGGCGAAGACAGTGTCGAAGTCGCCTTTCAGGCTCGACCAGTTCACTGAGGTTGTGGCGGTTCCGCCGCTGGTCTCAAGGCTGGCCGCCTTGTTTTCGAGTTCATCGTCGAGCTTGTCTCCGTCTGTCGTTGTGGTGCCGCTGGTCCTCCATGTCTGCCCGTAGAGCGAGACGAGGCCGACCTTGTCCGCGGATTCGTCGCGGCTGCCGCCTCGAATCAAAATGGTTCCGTTGATGAAGGGGAGCTCGTGGTCCTCCTGAAGAAAGATGACCAGACCATTCGCCAACTCGATTCGCTTCGGCTGTTGAGGTTTGAAGGCGTGCAGTGGGGGAATTGGAATGCTCTTCCACGGCTGCGCACTTGTCGCAATATGGCTAGCGGGCTTGGCGGTTGCAGTCTGGGCAAAGCCGCTCATCGTTGTCAGCAAAAGAGTCAGGGCTATGCCTGCAAAACGCATCGTAGAGAGTCCCTTCATTTTGCACCTCCGGTTTGCGCCGGGGCAGGTGTTCGGGGAGTAGGCAGCTTGGAAGGTGCAGAGTTTTGTTGCGGAGGTACAAAGTCGATCTGGGCGGTGGTGCGGTTGCTGGCGACGAAGATTTTATTGGCTACGCGGCGAATGTCGGCCTTGTTGACGGCATCGATCTTGTCCAACTGCCGGAACAACTCTCGCCAGTCTCCGAAACGCGTCTGATATTCAGCCAGCTGATGTGCGAGACCTTCGTTGTCGGCCAGGCCGCGCAACAGGTCGGCGCGGGCGCGGGTCTTGAAGCGGGCCAACTCTTCGTCCGATACATCCTGCGTCTTCAAAAGTTCAAGTTGTTTGTGGATGGCGGTGCGCATCTGCTTGGGCGTATGGCCGGGGAGAGGAACGGCATAGACAGCAAACAGGCCGGGATATTTGTCACCGGGGAAGCCGCTGAAGCCTTCGGCCTCGGCGGCTACACGCTGATCGCGGACGAGGCTGCGATAGAGTCGCGCGGTGCGTCCGTTGGAAAAGATATCGCTGATGGCGTCGTAGACCGCATCGTCGGGATCGCGATAGTCGGGGCGGTGGTAGCCCTCGATATAGAAGGGCTGCGTCGCCTCTTTAATGATGACGGACTTCTCGGCAAACTGTGGCGGCTCGATGGTGGTCATCGGCTCGGGTTTCGGGCCAGCGGGAATGGGGGCGAAATAACGCTCAAGGATGGGCATCGCTGTTGACGCCTTTACATCGCCAACGACCGCGATGACGATGTTTGAGGGCACGTAATACTTTTTGTGAAAGACCTCGGCCTCGGTTGCGGTGACCTGGCTGATCTCGCTCTCCCAGCCGACGCCGCTGCGCCCGTAGGGATGCGCCACGTAGGCTGTGGCCAGAAGCTGTTCGACCATGCGTCCGATGGGGGAGGAGTCGATGCGCATGCGGCGCTCCTCCTGAACGACATCGCGCTCCTTGTAGAACTCGCGCTCGACAGGGTGGCCGATGCGCTGGCTTTCGAGATAGGCCCAGAGCTGCAGGCGGTTCGAAGGCATACTCCAGAAATATTGCGTGGAGTCTTCTTCGGTGGAGGCGTTGATGCCGACCGCGCCGTTCTGTTCGGCGATCTCAGAGAATTGGTTGGGAATGACGTATTTCTCGGCCGCGGCTTGAGCGTCCTGAAAGACCTTCTTGAGTTGTGCGAGTTTGGCCGGGTCCTGACCGACGCGCTTGCGAAACTCCGCATCGTAGGCGGCATAGGCAACTTCGACCTTGGCCAGGGCGATCTTTTCGGCGGGATAGTTGGTGGTGCCAATCTCAGTGGAGCCCTTGAAGGCCATGTGCTCGAACATGTGCGCCAGACCGCTGTCGCCCTGTGGGTCATCGGCTGAGCCGGCATCGACCAGCGTATAGAAGCTGAAGACGGGGGCTTCGGGACGCTCGCAGATAATGAGCGTCAGGCCGTTGGGTAGAACCTTTACCGTCGTCCGCTTTTCAAAGCTGGCCAGATCCTGCGCCTTCGCCGTACAGCATAAAGCAATTCCCAGCAGCAACGTCGACGCGATCATCCCTCGAACTCGCACAGAACTACCTCCATCAAAAAATGGTTACTGCCAGAAGTCTAACTATACCGAAGTGAAGAGCTTGACCTCTTCTTTCGACGAAG
>JBEPUY010000047.1:0-30504 GCA_041691255.1 Granulicella sp.
GGACGCGTACGCGAACCTTCTCGGTGGACATGCGCTGCAGCGAGTCGGCCAGAACTTCGACCGAACCTTGCACGTCGCCCTTGAGGATCAGGTTCAGGTCCTTCATGCCAGCCTGCTTGATCTGTTCGGCGAGGCCCTCGAGCGAGACGCGGGAGCTCTTGGCGAGCTGCGCCTCGCGCTCCTTCATCTTGCGGTACTGGGCGATGCCCTTGGCCTTGTCGCGGTCCGCCATGACCAGGAAGGTGTCCCCAGCATCCGGCATGCTTTCGAGGCCGAGGATCTCAACTGGTGTAGACGGTCCGGCTTCGGTGATGGAGCGGCCACGATCATCGAACATGGCGCGAATCTTACCGAAGGTGTTGCCGACGATGTAGCTGTCGCCGAGGCGGAGAGTTCCGTTCTGGACAAGGATCGAGGCAACCGCACCGCGGCCGCGATCGAGTTTGGCTTCGATGACGGTTCCGACGGCAGGACGGTCGAGGACCGCCTTGGGCGCGCTGATGTCGGCCACCAGGCAGATCATCTCTTCGAGCAGATCGAGGCCGATGCGCTTCTTCGCCGAGACTTCGACGAACTCCGTATCTCCGCCCTGGTTCGAAGGCTGAAGGCCGCGAGCCGCAAGCTGCTGGATGACCTTGGCTGGGTTTGCGTCGGGCTTGTCGATCTTATTGACCGCGACGATGATCGGCACCTTGGCGGCGCGAGCATGGTCGATGGCTTCGAGGGTCTGAGGCATGACGCCATCGTCTGCCGCGACCACGACAACGACGATGTCGGTGATCTTGGCTCCGCGAGCGCGCATCCGGGTGAAGGCTTCGTGACCGGGAGTATCGAGGAATACGATCTCGCGTCCGAAGGCGGGAGAGTCGGGCTTGGTGACATGGACCTTGTAGGCTCCGATGTGCTGGGTGATGCCGCCAGCCTCGCCGGAGGCGACGTCGGTGGAACGAATGGCATCGAGCAGCGAGGTCTTACCGTGATCGACGTGGCCCATCACGGTGACCACAGGCGAACGGGCGATCTCGACCATGCCGGTGGTGTCTTCGAGGAAGCCTTCGATGGCTTCGTTCTCCAACTGCTCTTCGACCGTGATGACCTGGGCATCGGCGCCGAACTGACGAGCGACATCCTTGACTAGTTCGCCTTCGAGCGACTGGTTGACGGTGACGAAAACACCCTTCATCAGCAGCGTGGCGATGAGGTCCTTGCCGCGTACGTCGAGCTTCTCGGCGAGATCCTTAACGCTGATGCCCTCGGTGACGGTGATGGTCTTGGTGATCGGCAACGGCTCGCGCGAGATCTGAGAGCCGCCAAAACGCGATGGCGGCTGGAAGCCCTTCATCGGGCCTTCTTTGCTCTTCTCGTAGCGCTGATTGCCACGACGCGAGGCCGGACGTGCCGCCGGGCGCATTCCTGGCTTCTCGCCAGGGCCGAGCGGTGCTCCGGGAGCCGCACCGGGGGCGCCGGGACGCGCACCAAAGCCAGGGCGAGCACCAAAGCCGGGGCGAGGTGCACCGGGAGCGAAGCCAGGGCGAGGTGGGCCGCCGGGTCCGCCCGGATAGGTGCGGGTCGGGTGCATGGGGCGGCGTGCGCCGGGAGCCATGGAAGGAGGACGAGAACCAGGAGCTCCGGGGGCCTGAGGGCGCGGACGCTCAAAGATAGGACGGCTGCGAGCCGGTGCTCCCGGAGCCACGGGCGGCGCGGTATAGATGGGGCGCGGGCCGGTCTGCGGCATGATGATGCGGCGCGGAGGAGGACCTGCAGGTGCTGCCGGAGCCGGTGGCGGAGCAGCAGCCTCGACTGGAGCCTCGGGAGCAGCGGCTGCGGGTTCGGCTGCAGCGGCTGGCGGAGGAGTTGTGGCTGCGGGCTGCGCGACGGTGGCCGGAGGAGCAGCTACGACAGGCGGCGTTGCGGCGCCGGGCTTCGCGGCAGTAGGCGCAACGGCGGCCGGTGCAGCAACAACGACGGGATGCGATGCCGCAGGAGCCGAAGCAGGCGGACGCGCGATCACCGGGCCGACCGGGGGCTTGCTTGCAATCGCAGGTGCCGCCGGAGGCGTGGGAGTAATGATGTTCGCTGCCTGACGCGGCAGGGGAACAATGCGGCGCGGCGCGGGTGGCGTGGCTGGAACAGACGTTGTTGCAGCCGCCGAGGCGGAGACAGAGACGACAGAAGCTGCCGGACGCGGTGTCGCCGGAGCGGCATGGGCCGTTGGCGGAGGTGCGGCTACGACTGCCGTCGGACGCGGCGGCGCGGCCTTGGCAGCGGCATCCGCCTGCTTGCGCTCGAGGATGGCCTTGAGCGCGTCGCCGGGCTTGGAGACCTTGGAGAGATCAAACTTCGGCTTGACCTCGGTCTGCTGCCTGCTTGCGCTCGCCGTGCGGCTTCCACCATTGAAATAGTTGCGCACCTTCTCGGCCTGATCGGCCTCGATCGAGCTGGAGTGTGTCTTTCCAGTAACGCCGATCGCTTCAAGCGCATCGAGAATCGGCCTGCTCTTTACTTCCAGTTCTCGTGCCAGATCGTTAATTCGAACTTTGCTCATCCGTCCCTTTTCGCTTCCCTGCGCCCTTAGCTGTTCATATCAGCCTCATTGAGGTAGGAATCTTTGGTTATAAGTATTATCGCCGAAATGCCTTTGGGGCGATTCAGCGAAAAATTCGTTGCATGGCTGCTGCAGCTAGCCACGGTCTGATCCATCGCTATCAACGCCTTCGTCGGAGTTTTCCTGGCTCTCGTTCACCAGGGAATCCACGCTGTCGTTGTCTGACTCAATTTGTTCTTCGCGAGCGTCCGCATCGCTGAATGCGTCGCTTGCCTCATCTTCAGCTTCGGCAATCTCCTCGGAGGAGGTATCGTCCACCTCTTCGGCAGTGCCGGTTTCGGCTGCTTCAGCCAAAATTGCCTCTGGGGTCTTGTTCGTCGTCTCTGCTTCCGCTTCTTCATTTTCAGATGCGGCTTCGGCGGCTGCGGGAGCTTGAACGGCAGGGCGCTCCTCGCCTTCTTCATACTGGCCGAAGTAGTGACGAACAGCCACGGAGATCTTTTCCACAGTCTTTTCGCCGATGCCGGGGACCTCTTCGAGCTGCTCGGGGGTCATGTCAGCCAGCGCTTCGACCGTGGTAATGCCTGCGGCGATGAGCTTCTCGAGGATGGCTTCGCCGAGCTCAGTAACCTGCTCGATGGGTGTGGTGGGTCCGCCGCCCATGGCCTGCATCTGTTGTTCGACCTCCTGGCGCTTCTCCTCTTCGCTCTTGATATCGATCTTCCACTGCAACAACTTGGCAGCGAGACGGACATTCTGGCCCTTCTTGCCGATGGCCAGCGAGAGCTGGGTATCGTCGACGATGACCTCGATCTGCTTTTCACCGAGGTCGGTGATGGAGACGCGACTGACCTTGGCTGGTTGGAGCGCCTTCTCGGCGAAGGTGGTGATCTCTTCGGAGAACTCGATGATGTCGATCTTCTCGCCGCGCAACTCGCGGATAATGGACTGTACGCGCATGCCCTTCATGCCGACGCAGGCACCGACTGGGTCGACGTCCTTGTCGCGGGACTGAACGGCGATCTTGGTGCGCTCGCCAGCCTCGCGGGCGATGGCCTTGATGCTCACCGTGCCGTCGTAGATCTCGGGGACCTCGGACTGGAAGAGGTTCTGGACGAGACCAGGCGCGGCGCGGGAGACGATGACCTGCGGGCCCTTGGCGGCGCGGTCGACGCGGAGCAGGACGACGCGGACGCGCTCGCCCACCGCGAACTGCTCGAGGCGCGACTGCTCGCGCTTGGGCATACGGGCTTCGGCCTTGCCGAGGTCGAAGATGACGTCCATGGGCTCGAGGCGCTTGACGGTCGCGTTGAGGACCTCGCCGGTGCGGTGGTTGTACTCGTTGAAGACGGTGTCGCGCTCGGCTTCGCGGACCTTCTGGAAGATGACCTGCTTGGCCATCTGGGCGGCGATACGGCCGAGCGGGGTGGTGTCCTTATAGAAGCGGAGTTCGCCGCCCACTTCGACCTCGGGCGCAAGTTCGCGGGCCTGTTCGAGCGTGAGCTGATTGGTCTCGTCTTCGACCTGCTCGGCAGTCTCGACCACGGTCTTGTAGACATAGGCACGAATCTCGCCGGTCTCGCGGTCCATCTCGGCGCGCATGTTCTCCTGCGTCTTGTAGAACTTGCGGGTGGCGAGGGCGATGGCGTCTTCAACTGCGCCTACGACGACCTCGGGCTCAATTCCCTTATCCCGGCTTAACATCTCAATGGATTGATACAAAACACTTGCCATCGGTCACTTGTCCTTCACTGCCCAGATTGCGGGGCTTCTGCTGCCTATCGTTACTTTGATGCGGGTATTTAGATCTCCGCGACCAGGTTTGCCTTTTCGATATTCGTTAAAGGAATCTCGACGGCTTGCTCGGTTGCGGCCTTCTTTGCCTTGCCCTTTTGCTTGACGGCGGAGAGGTCGACGGTCGCGGTGTTGTCTGCGAATTTGACCAGCCTGCCCTGCCATTGCCGGTTGTTGTTGATCGGCGTGAATGTCTGAATCTTTACGAGATTCCCTTGAAATCTGGTGAAATCCTCTGCGCTGTACAGCTTGCGCTCGAGTCCGGGAGAGGAGACTTCGAGCGTGTACTCAGCTCCGGGGATAAGGTCTTCCACGTCAAGCACAGTGCTGAAGTCATGAGCGAACCGGGCGCAATCCTCGTGGGTCACGCCAGAGAGCATTTCAACCGGGACGCCCTTGGGCAATTCGTCGGGATTGGCGGTTTCAGCCAGCCTGGCGCGCTCAACCGCATTCTTTTCAAGAAAGATGCGGAGCGTGCGGAACTTGCCGCCGCCCTGAAACTCGATATCGACGAGGTCGAGGTTGTGCGACGCGGCGACACGTTGTGCGGTGGCTCGAATTGTGTCCAATTTCAATGACATAGCTGGCCGTTATGGATCGTTTTTAAGGCAAATAAAAAGTGGGTTCTCACCCACTCATCTCTTCCGTCAATTTGCCGGTGCGGTCACGGCTGTTCGAACAACGGAACAAAAGCGTTCTTTTTGATGATACATCTAGTTTTTCGGGATTTCAATGGCTTCGTCCTCATTCCCTGCCGGGGACTGTTTCATAATGTTGGCTGATGTTCGGGATAGGATGAGGTCTTGATGGCTAAGCGGATCAAATGTAGTTCGTATCTTCTGGCTGTGATCGTTGGCCTGATGGGCCTTTCGGTCGCCTATGGTCAGGACAAGCCGCGGTTGACGTTCGACGTGGCGGCGATCCGTCGATCCGACCCGAACGTGCGCAACGGCCGCATCAAAGCGACGCCGGGAGGCAACGGATATTCGGCGCAGAATATCCCGGTAAAGCTGATGATCAGCCTGATGTACAAGGTGCCCATGCGCCAGATCGAGGGCGCGCCGGACTGGCTTGCCAGCGACGGCTACGATGTCGAGGCCAAGGCGGACCATCCCTATAGCGTTGACGATTTGCATGTGATGTTTCAGAACCTGCTGGCCGACCGGTTCAACCTGAAGTTCCACAAAGAGATCAAGCAAGGCCCGGTCTATGCGCTGATGGTGGACAAATCGGGATCGAAGCTGAAGGTTGACGACAGCAAGCAGGATTTTTCCATTCCCATGAATGACAACACGGATGGCGTCACGGTCGGAAAGAGGGTCAACATGGAGTACTTTTGCTGGTGGCTGGGGCGTGTCCTCCATCAGGATGAGCGTCCGGTGATCGACAGGACCGGGCTGAAGCAGAGCTACGATTTCACGCTGTCGTTTGCGCCGGTGTTGCCGCCCAACGTCTCGCGCCCGGATCTTCCTACCGGGTTGCTGGATCGTCCGTCGATCTTCGACGCCTTGAAGCAGCAGCTTGGCCTGAAGTTGGTGGCGGAGAAAGGGCCCGTGGTGTATTACGTGATCGACCACGTCGAGAGGCCTTCGGCGAATTAGCAGGTTGAATATATTAAGAGGATGCGCGCTTTACTTTCCCGTTTATTGCTCGTCCTGTTCTGTACGTCCCTCGTCGCCCAAGCGGGAACGAACCCCGCGTGGACAACACAGATCGCTCCATTCCAAATTGCCGACAACCTCTACTATGTGGGGAGCCAGGACCTTGCCAGCTACCTCGTCGTCACTCCGAAGGGAAATATCCTGATCAATGCAAATCTCACTTCTTCGCCGCCGCAGATTCGCGCGAGTGTTGAAAAGCTGGGCTTTCACTGGAAAGATATCCGGATTCTGCTCAACGGCCAGGCGCATTTCGATCACATGGGTGGCGCGGCAGAGGTGATTCGCGAGACCCATGCGAAGAACATGGTGATGGACGCCGACGTGAGCGTGGTTGAAACCGGCGCGAAAACAGATTTCCTGGCGCCGTCACCCAATGTTCCCGGCTACCCCTCTGTGCACGTGGACCGCGTCTTGCACGACGGAGACACCGTAAGCCTCGGGGGTGTGACACTGACGGCCCATAAGACTGCAGGCCACACTCGCGGATGCACTACGTGGACGATGCGCGCTCACCTCCCAGGGGAACCAGCGGGAACGATGCGGAACATCGTCATCGTCGGAGGGGTAGCCTTCTGGTCGGAGTACCACTTCGTCGCTACCCCCGGCCACCCCGTAAGCTACCCCGGCATTGCGCAGGATTTCCAACATACCTTTGCCACATTGCGAGGTTTGCCTTGCGACGTATTTCTCGGGGCCCACGGTGGATACTTCGATATGCTCACCAAACTAAAGCACTACCCGCAGGATGGTCCCCGGGTCTTTATCGATCCTGCTGGCTATAGAGAATTCGTCGCGGATGCTCAGAAAACTTTCGAGCAGGCATTGGCCAAACAGCAGGCCACCGCTGCGCGTTGAACCCTTCCTACCAGATTGCTGGATCGTCCGTCGATCTTCGACACCTTGAAGCAGCGGCTCGGGCTGAAGTTAATGGCGGATGTTATATTACGTAGTCAACAGCCCTTCCGTGAATTAGAGGATTGGTGATTGCTTCCTTTTTTAACGTTGGTTTCAGATGTTGAACTCGGCGATTCAATGTTCTTGCCGTAAATCCAGGTACGGATTTGTAACCACAAGATGAAAGCACGGTCCAAGTGATTCAAGAGCAAGCGAACGTACTAAGTATTAGGGTCTCCGATTGACCACCGGCACTCAGGTTCAAGCCAGAAGTCAACCCTCCCGACCACCAGTCGCAGTCCTTGTGCTCTGGATACTTATCTTCGCAGCCGTCCCCATCTCCATCTTGTTCACGCCGCCCGGTTGGGACTTAGCCGTATACCGCAACGCCATTCGCTCCCTTCACGCGGGTCATGACCCATACCTTGATGCCATCGCAGTACAAAAACTCTATTACAGCCAGCCCGTCCATCCTGTCGGCGATCCCCCCTTCAGCTACGTCTATTCGCCAGTCACCCTACCCGTGCTGCGCGCCATCGACATCCTCCCTGTTTGGCTCAGCGGCTGCGCCTATTGGCTAATTTATATTTTGGGAGTGCTGGCCGAAATATGGGTCGGCATGCTCGCCGTCGAAGAGAAAGAAAGGCGCTTCTTCCTCTATCTCGCCCCCCTCGCAGTCTTTTTTCCCGGTCTCCTTGCAAACGGTATTGTGTTGGGCGGAAACATCGCATACATCCTCTATGGGATGGTCCTCCTTGCAGCCGTTCTGGGCTGGAGGAAAAGCATCTGGATATGGTTCTACCTTGCTGTACTCACTGCCTCCTGCGTCAAGGCTCCGCTTCTGAGCCTCGCAGTCATCCCTCTGCTTTCAGCACGCAAACAGTGGATTCCAACCGCAATCACCACCATCACTGGGATCGCCCTGTTCGCCGCTACCCCCGCTATCTGGCCCGATCTATTCAAACACTACCTTCAGGCTGTAGAACTTCAGCTCAGCTATAACCATGATTTCGGCTGTAGTCCTGCTGGCCTGTTGAGCGGGTTCCTCTTAGACCACGACATCCCATATTCGCCTGCCTGCATCGTGTTCTATCTTGCCTATGCCATTCCTGTCTTCGCGCTACTGCTATATCTGTCTCGACGCTTCCTAGCTGGTGCCTTCTCGCTCAAACAGTGGATGCCGGTCCTTCTCGTCGGTGTCATCCTGCTCAATCCACGTATCATCGAGTACGACCTCGCCGCCGTCACCCTTCCCCTTGCGCTCATCACCTGGCGCTTTCTCACGACCTTCAAGACACGCCTTGAAGCTTTGCTGTGGCTTGGACTTGTCTTTGTCGTTGCAAACGGTATCGCGCTTCAAAGCTGGAGCCTGTGGAAACTGACCGAAGGCCCATTTATCGTCCTTTGCTTCGCCGCTGGATGCTGGAGTCTGCTCAAGCAAGTCAAGAGATGTGAGAGCAATGAAAAATGAACAAATTCAAAGATCACGTGTGGGATATTGCATATCGAAATAGTCCCTGATCGAGATTTCCAGGTTCGTGTCTTTACCGGCCGTGGTCGGTGAAGGGACCCCTCACAGCCGCCCTTTGGTTTCACAACCCTAAAGCTCTCAACTTTGACTATTTGGAACTGTAGATTCAAACTGACCCACTGCCTAAAAGGCGCGGATTTGCTCTGCCGGGTGGGCGACTCTACAATCTAGGGTAATCCTTTGGTTTTTAGGCGCAGCGCTCACTCTGGCTTATCTGCCGGGACACAAAAATATATGATCACTTCCCCGATTCCTGAAGCCCTCACTTTTGATGACGTTCTCCTCGTCCCGGCCTATAGCGACATCATCCCCACCCAGGTAAGCACCCAGACACAACTGACCAGAAACATCGTTCTGAATACGCCGCTGGTTTCCGCGGCGATGGATACGGTGACCGAGTCGCGTCTGGCGATTGCCATGGCGCAGCAGGGAGGGCTGGGCGTCGTCCACCGCAATCTCAGCATGGAGCAGCAGGCGGGAGAGATCGACAAGGTCAAGCGGTCGGAGAGCGGGATGATCGTCGATCCGGTGACCATCGACCCGGAGCAGACGATTGCGGCTGCGCTCGATGTGATGCGGCGGTACAAGATCTCGGGCGTGCCCGTGACCAAGAACAAGAAGCTGGTCGGCATTCTGACCAACCGCGACCTGCGGTTCGTCTCGCGCACCGATCTCACCATCGATTCGGTGATGACGAAGAAGAACCTGATTACGGTTCCGGTGGGGACGACGCTGGAGCAGGCGGAGCAGATTCTGCACGAGCACCGCGTAGAAAAGCTGCTGGTCGTCAATGACGACTTTGAGCTGAAGGGCCTGATTACGGTCAAGGACATTCAAAAGAAGCTGAAGTATCCCAACGCATCGAAGGACAGCCAGGGCAGGTTGCGGGTGGCGGGAGCGATTGGAGCGACGGGAGACTTTCTCGAACGCGCGGCCGAGTTGGTGAAGGCGCGTGTAGATGCGCTGGCGATCGATTCTGCGCATGGACACTCTTCGCGTGTTCTCGAAGCTGTTGCCGAGGTGAAGAAACACTTCCCTGACGTCGATCTGATGGCGGGCAATATCGCGACCTACGAGGGTGCGATGGCGCTGATCAATGCCGGAGCGGATGCGATCAAGGTTGGCATCGGGCCGGGCTCGATCTGCACGACGCGCATGGTGACGGGCGCGGGGATGCCGCAGATCACAGCCATCTCAGAGGCATATCGCGCGGCCAGCCAGCATGGGATTCCAGTGATCGCCGATGGCGGCATCAAGTACTCGGGCGACGTGGCCAAGGCAATTGCCGCAGGGGCCAGCGTGGTGATGATTGGGTCGCTGTTTGCCGGGGTGGATGAGAGCCCGGGCGAGACGATTCTGTATCAGGGACGGTCGTTCAAGGCGTATCGCGGGATGGGTTCGCTGTCGGCGATGTCGCAGGGTTCGGGCGAGCGGTACTTCCAGGGCAAGGAAGACATCGACGAGGCGGCGAGCACGGAGAAGCCGGATCTGACGGCGCGTGAGGGATCTTCCTCGAACCGGTTAGGCAAGTTTGTGCCGGAAGGGATCGAAGGCCGGGTGCCACATCGTGGACCGCTGGAGGCGATGGTTTATCAGTTGGTGGGCGGATTGAGGTCGGGTATGGGGTATCTGGGATGCTCGACCATTGCGGAGTTGCAAACGAATGCGCGGTTTATCCGGATCTCCAACGCCGGGTTGCGCGAAAGCCATGTGCACGACGTCATCATTACCCGGGAAGCTCCGAATTATCACGTTGAGTAGCGGTTGGCAGGCTACGACTTAGTACCGATTGCGAAGCCCACCAACAAGAATTCCCTATTGGTGGGCTTTATTTTGCGGCGGTAAGTCCAGTCTTATGTGAGACAAGGGTGAAGTGTGGAGCGTGAAGGGGTTTTGCGCGTCCAATAGGTATCGCGGTGGGCCGCCAACAGGAGCTGAGTGGATGAGTAATTTGCAGAGTTCAAGGGTGGGAGTGGCCGGGCCTACGCTGCCCATGGCATGGCTGCCAGCGATCTTTGGGCTGGTGGTGATCTCAGTCGAATCGACGACCCTGATGCGTGGCGCGAATACGGGCCGATGGCTGGCGGACCTCTGCGAATCGGTCTGGGGCTACACCGATGGCTCGACCATCGCGACGGCGAACCTGGTGTTGCGCAAGGTGGGGCATTTTACCGGCTATGGGACGCTGGGTCTGCTGTTTCGCAGGGGATGGTATGCCAGCCTGCGGCGGGGATGGAAGGGGACACGGAGCGGTCTGCGCGCGGCGGCGATGGCGCTGGCGGTGCTAAGCACGTTTCTTGTGGCCAGCATGGATGAGTGGCATCAGGCATTTCTGGCCGGGCGAGTAAGCAGCCGGTATGACGTGCTGCTCGATACCACCGGGGCGATTCTTTTCAATCTGGCGATGTTGAAGTTTCTGGCGTGGCGGCGGAACCGCATGGTGGGATAATTCAGGCTTTGCTCAGGACCATAGCTTCGAAGCGGTGACGGGTAAAGAAACCGAGGTCTTCGTAGAGCCTGACAGCTTGATGGTTGGCCTCAGTGACGGTCAGGGTGATGGCCTTGAATCGGGATTGGGCTAACTCACTCATGCAGTGTTGCAGAAGCATTTTGCCGAGATGGTAGCCGCGCCAGCTTCGGGCAATGCAGAGCTGGGTGATGTGGGCGACGTCGTCGGCTACACGGGAGCAGAGAACCATGCCGATAATGGCTCCGGTGCCGGTGTCGCGGAGGATCCACGAATTAGTAGCGTCAAAGATGCCGCAGCCGGGAAAGCGCACTATGTTGTGCAGAAAACGGAGCGAGCCGTGGAGCGAACAATACTGGTCGTTGATGAGGGCATCGATGTGGCCGGTGTACGCCTCGTGGATAAGCTCGGCGGCGAGTTGGTAGTGATCGGGGGACCAGCGGCAGATCTCGATGTTCTGTGGAAGGCTGAGCGTGGGACTGGCTGCGGTGGCAGCAGACGGCTCGAAGTTGTACTCCATGAAGAGGCGCGGGTAGAGGGAGAAGCCTGCCTCGCGGAAGCTCTGGTCGACGGAGCCAGCGTCGTAGAGGAGAAGTTGCGACTCGATGCGGTTAATGCCGGGAGAGTGCAGCAGCAGATCGAGAAGATTTTGCAGGAGGGTATGGGTGATGTGAAGCGCCTGCTGCTGATCTGCGGCGACGGCGTAGGCATCCCCGACGACGGCCTTGTTGCCCTCGTAGACGCAGAAGGTGAAGCCGCAGACGCGTCCGCGGTCGAGCGCGACGAAGCCGGGAAGGATGCGCGAGTCCAGATATTGCAGAAGCAGCTCGGTCGAACTGCGGTAGTTCCAGCGGAGTCGCTGCTGCCAGAGCTCTGCCTCGGATTCAAGCAAGGGGCGGAGCTGGCGTGCGGAAAAGTGCCGCAGGTCGAGAATTTCGAGTTGGGTGGCGACAGGCATTTCAGCTTTGTCGAGCTTATAGGAATTTCGCGGGGGTGGGGAGTGGCGGGGGTGCTTCGGCCAGGGCTTAACGCCGATCTGCACCGATCTAGAACAGACAACGGCAAAATACAGGGGTCTCTCCACTGCGCTTCGTTCGGTCGAGATGACGTGCTGTTGTGGCGGCTCCGGCCGAGATGATGTGTCTTTTTGCTGATTCGATCAAACGACGTGCTGCTTTGCGGCTTCGATCTGTATGAGTTCTTTAGAGCTTAACGCAGCAATAACTTATTGGTGCGCATAGACTTTGTAGACTTCGAGGCCTTGGGTGTCATAGAGAAAGAGCGGTTTGTAGACGCGGTTGACCAGGCATTGGTTCAGCTCGGCCATGTCCTTGGTGGGAATGACCAGGATATGCTCCTGGGCGGGAACGCTGGCTGGGCAATCTTCTGCTGTGTAGTGGACGGTGGGATTGTTGCGGTAGAAGGCGAGGCCGTAGTCGAGGTCGCGGCGGACCTGGTAGACGGCAAGGATGCTTTCGTTGGGGGCAAGATGCTGGATCTCGCGGGCCAACGGACGGGCGGAGTAGTTGAGGTCGAGGTCTTTGCCGTGGAGGCCGAGCAGAAAGACGAGCGCGACCACGATGGGGATGAAGGTCGCATTGACGAGCTGCGGCACTCCCCAGCGGCGGATGATGAGGAAGACAGCCGCGCCGACGACAAGGGCGGAGCCTCCGGCGATGAGCAGCCACTGCATGGAGGGAACGAGAGTCTCGTACTTCATGTGCTGGGGAGCCAGAATGAGGACGAAGACGAGGATGGCACAGACGGCAGCGTGCGACCAGACAAGCCAGCGGGGGAGGCCGTCGCGGCGGTTGCGATAGAGATAATCCGCCGTAAGGATGGTGAGCGGCGGAATAGAGGGAAGGATATAGCCGGGCAGCTTGGAGCCGGAGAAGGAGAAGAAGACGATGGGAAAGAGCGTCCAGAGGACGAGGAACTCGGGGAAGGCATCGCCTGCGCGGGAGTGGCCCAGGTAGCGCTGAGGGTTGTGGCGAACCTTCCACTCGGCGATGGAGACATCGATCGAGTCAATCAAAGCCCGAAGGGAGAGGATGGTCCAGGGCATGAGGCCGAGAATCAAGACCGCCAGATAGAACCAGAAGGGCTGGTGATGCTGGTAGCGGTTGGTGGCGAAGCGCTCGAGATTGTGTTCAAGGAAGAAGAGACGGTAGAAGGTCGGATTCTTCCATTGCACGGCAATGTACCAGGGCAGCACCATCACCATATAAAGCAGGACGCCGGGCCACCAGATGGTGCGGCGCAGGAGCGACCACTCGCGGCGGAGGCCAGCGAAGAGCAGGATGATGACCAGCGCGAGGAAGGGCGCTACCGGACCTTTGGCAAGTGTGGCCGCGGCTCCGAAGAAGTAGAGGTCGAAGAGCCAGAATTTTTTGCCGGTTTCGTACCAGGCGTACCAGCCGAGCATCCCGATACAGAAGGGCGCTGCTAACTGCATGTCCGTGGACGCGCCTCGGGCAAAAGCGAAGACCGCTAGGCTCGAGGCGGTGATGAGCGCGGCGTTGAGGTGGCCTCCAGGGCGGAATCGCCTCATGTGGAGGAAGATCAGGAAGAAGAGCGCGAAGGCTCCGGAGGACGACGGCAGGCGGGCGGACCAGTCGGAGACGCCGAACTCGCGAAAGAAGCTCATGGCGCGCCAGTAATAGAGCGCGGGCTTCTCAAGCCAGGGCTTGCCATAGAGGATGGGGGTGATGGTTCCACCGATCAGGCAGTGGAAAGAATCGTCGATCGCCTTGGGGCTAAGGCTATGGGGAACCATGTCTGCGTGGAGCTGGTTGCAGACATCATTGTGCTGCGCGAGCATCTCGCGGGCGATCTGGGCGTAGCGCGGCTCGTCTGCGCCGACCAGGCCGAGCTGGTCGCCACCGATGAGAGGGACCAGCCCATAGAGCAGAAGGAAGCCGGTCACGACGCAGAGGACGAGGAACTCCTGCGGCGACTCGGCGGCAAAGCCCTTCCAGATGCCATGCAGCCATGCGATGGGGGCGCGTTCTTTCCATGAGCCGGGCGCGGCAGTTTTTTGCAGGTCACTCATTGGGTCGGGTAAACCAGACAAGGCTAACAGAGCCCCGTACGAAGTTGGGTAAGAATGCGGTCGATGGCCACGTCGAGCGGGCCTTGGATCGTACATCCGCTCGCGCTGCGGTGACCGCCGCCGCCAAACGACTCGGCGATGCGGGCGACGTCGAGCTTGCCCTTGCTGCGAATGCTGAGGCGGAACTCGTTGATATCAGGAACCTCGCGAAGAAAGACGGCGGACTCGATGCCGGCGATGCTGATGAGGTAGTTGACGACGCCTTCGCAATCTTCAGCGTCGGAACCGGTGAGCATCATGTCATTGCTGGTGACCCACGACCAGGCTACGTTGCCTTCGCACTGAAGATTGGAGAGTGCCGAGCCGAGGAGACGAATTCTACTAATGGAGTTCGAGAAGTAGACGTCGCGGGCGATCTTGGCCGGGTTTGCTCCGCGGACTGCCAGATCATGGACGACGGCGAAGGTATCCGCGTTGGTGCTGGCGTAGGTGAAGCCGCCGGTGTCGGAGAGGATCGCCGTATAGAGACAGGTGGCCATGCTGGGCGTGATCTCGGCTCCGGCGGCAATGGCGATGCGGTAGACCATGGCGCCGACGGCGCAGGCGTGCTCGTCGATCCAGTTGACGGAGGCGAAGTGGCGGCCGCTGGCGTGGTGGTCGATGTTGATCAGGGGGCGGTCTTCGTCGAGGCCGAGGAGGCCGGTGCGGGCAATGCCGTCGCACTCGAGCAGGATGGCAGGGATGCTGTGGTCGGCGATGTCGGAAGCGGAGGGGGTGTGGTGGATGCGGCCAACGTTGGGCAGGGTGCGATAGATGGCCGGAACCGGATCGGCAAAGACGACGTCGGTCTGGCAACCCATCTGGTCGAGGATCTCGGCTAAAGCGAGCACGGAGCCGAGGGCATCGCCGTCGGGACGGGAGTGCGAGGTGAGGATGAAGCGAGGGCTGGCGCGAAAGGCCTCAAGGAGCGCTTCAATCTGAGCTTCATGCGTCGATTCGTCGATCGGTTGCTGCGTCATGATTGAGATGGGGTCGCCTTCTTTTCTCGTTTGCGCATACGGGTCAACAACTCATCCATGCGGCCGGTCATCTTTTCGGAGCGGTCGATGGCGAAGCTCAATTCGGGAACGTGGCGGACACCCATGCGGTCGCGGATCTGCGAACGGATGTAGGCACGCGCCGTGGTAAGCGCTTCCAAAGTGGAGTCTTCTTCCTGCTCGCTGCCGTGGACCGCGATGAAGACGCGGGCGGACTTTCCGCCGGGAGCGAGGACGACGTCGGTGACGTAGCTGGGTGCGATACGGGGGTCGGTGAGTTCGCCTTCCAACATCGCACCGATCTCGTCGGAGAAGGTGTTGGCGACTCGGTTGCGGTGGTACGTTCTGGCTCGTTGCTCGGGCATATATTTCTACAGGGTGAACGGTTGAGGATATCAAAGTTCAAGCGTTTGACCTAACGCGTTCTCGATAAAGATGGAACTGGAGGTCATTCGGGAAGGATTTCGGCATAGGAATCTACAACTTCTGCGCTGAGACCTGTGGCCAGACGCAGGACGGCATCGTCGATGAGCTTGATCTGACCGGTGAGATAGCTGGTCGAGGAAGAGATGGCCGCGATTCCAAGGGTGGCACGGTTCCAGACGATTCCATCGTCGAGTTCAGCGATGGAAAGGTTGAAGCTGTGGCGGAGCTTGTCCTTGATGGAGCGGACGACCTGGCGGCGGTCCTTGAGAGATTGGGCGTGGGGAATCTCCAGTTCGATGGTCAGTCTCGCTATTGGCATACTTTCGAAGTCACTGCTTCCCCAAACTTTGGGATGACACGGACTAATCGCTGTTCTCATTGTAGTCAGCGCAAATGAAATCAATCTTTACGCCTGCAAAAGCCATAGGAGTGACGCACTTTAAAACCAAAGTAACTCGAATTGAGATTAATTATGGTTACTCTCGTAAGCTTACGAAAAAGCTTCTGGCATCATGGTTGCCGTGCCAGATATCCTTACTGTTGACCTTAGGGTGACAGATGAGTACACGGCTAGCTGAGAATGAAAATGCCAGTCTCAAAGAGATTTGGACGCAGGAATTACTAGACTCACAACCGGAGCAGGAATGCGACGAGTTGGTGAAGCTGGCTGCTTCGATCTGCGGGACGCCGGTGGGACTGGTGACCCTGCTCGATGAACGGCACCAATGGTTTCGATCGACTGACTGGCTGAAGCGGCGGGAGACTCCGCGAGAGGCGGCGTTTTGCGCCCACGTGGTGCGGCAGCCTGGCTTGATGGTGGTCACGGACGCGTTCACCGATCCTCGATTCGCCTCGAATCCTCTGGTAACGAATGAGCCTGGGCTGAGGTTTTATGCTGGGGTTCCTCTGCAGACAGCGGACGGAGATCTGTTGGGGACGCTCTCGGTGATCGACATTGTCCCGCGACTGCTGAGCGAGGAACAGGGACACACGCTGGAGGTCCTGGGCAGGCAGGTAAGCGCGCGGCTGGAGTTGCTGGTGCAGCGCACCGCGCTCGAGCAGGCTTTGAAGGAGAAGGAAGAGGCCGCCGCGGGGATGAGGGCCAGCGAGGAGCTGTTTCGTGCGTTCATGAACGCCAGCCCTTTTATGAGCTACATCAAAGACTCGGCCGGGCGGCTGCTCTTTTATAACCGCAGCTTCGCACAACGGTTCGGCATCAGCGAGTATGCGTGGCTGGGGCGGACCGACGAGCAGCTATGGCCGCGCAATCTGATCAAGTCGGACCGGATCCACGATCTTGAGGTGATGGTCGGCGACCAGATTATCGAGAACGAGGAACAGGTTCACGGGGCGGATGGTGTGATTCGGTCGCTACGTTCGTTTAAGTTTCCCTGTCATGATTCGGCAGGCAATATTCTGCTGGCCGGAGTGGCCGTGGACGTCTCCGAAGAGGCGGCGCATAAGGCTGAGCTGGAGCGCTACCATCGCGAGCTGGAAGAAGCCAACAACCGTTTGCGCAAGCTGGCCGTGACCGATGAGCTGACGGGCCTGCGTAACCGCCGCGCGTTTGAGGAGCGGCTTGTGATGGAGTTCTCGATGGCACGGCGCCGGAACCGGGAACTGTCGGTCCTGCTGCTCGATGTGGACGACTTCAAGATGGTGAATGACCGCTGGGGCCATGCTGCGGGTGACGAAGTATTGCGCCGCCTGGGAAACATTCTGCAGACGACGGTTCGGCTGCCTGACCTGCCGGCACGCTATGGCGGCGAAGAGTTTGTGGTGCTGCTGCCGGAGAGCGGCCAGGAGAGCGCCCTGGGGCTGGCCAAGCGCGTGATGGCAAGGGTCGCGCTCGAGAAGTGGGAGAATGCTCCGCTGACGATCAGTATTGGGATGGCTGCCCTGGATGATTCGATGGCAAATGGCTATCAGCTGGTAGAGAAGGCAGACGAGGCCCTGTATGCCGCCAAACGCGGGGGGAAGAATCGCGTGGTGGGTTACAACGGCTGAGTCAGAATCGCTTCTCTGGATTCGCTCGCTAAATTTTGGAGAGCCTGTCGAGGTAGGCCTGCAAGATGTCGCGGCGTAAGGTGTAGTTGACGAATTTTCCTTCGCGCTGAGCATCGATCAGACCAGCATTTTCCAGCTCTTTCATGTGGTGTGAGAGCGTTGGGGGGCTGATGGGGAGACAGCTTCGGATATCGCCACAGGCACAAGAGACATCGCATCTGCCGATCTTCTGGAGGATCTCGTAGCGGCGCGAATCTGCCAGCGCGCGGGCGATGAGGGTGAATTGGCGATCTGTGAGGACGATGCTCTCGGGTGCTGTCATTTGACACCTCTACTCTAATCGATATGCTGTGCAGTAAGAGCCGTGCCTCATACCAAGAGAAGAGGCGCACCCTGAAAGGGTGCGCCTCTGAGTTTACTAATGCCAGTCTATGGCTCGGCGTTGGGGTCCGGCGCTTCGCCAGGGTTGCGCTCTTCCATCTGCTTGGCCAGCTCTTCGCGACGCTTGGTGCGGGCTTCTGCGCGCTTCTGGGCCTTCTCGTTCAACTCGTGCTCTGCACCGAGGAGTTCGATGAACGCCATCTCGGCTGCATCGCCCTTGCGGGGTCCGCTGCGCACGATGCGAAGATAGCCGCCGTTGCGGGCTCCATAACGGGGTGCGACCACCGCGAAGAGACGATCGACGGATTCGGGGGTCATGAGGTAGGCAGCGGCCTGACGGCGGGCATGCACATCGCCGCGCTTGCCGAGAGTAATCATCTTCTCGACGAGGGGACGGGTGGCCTTGCACTTGGTGATGGTGGTCTCGACCCGGTCCATCAGGATGATGGAGGTGACAAGGTTGCGCAGCATGGCGCGGCGGTGGCTGGTGTTGCGGCCTAGTTTGAATCCTGCATTACGGTGGCGCATTTGATCTCCTTCGACTCGGCTTTAGCCGTGAGCCGGTACTGCTTTCTTTAAATGCGGAGGAATCAGATTGACTGATCCCTCCGCGGTGAGTCTCTGCCTTTAGAAGTTTTCCGGCTCGGCGGGAAGATCGAAATCATCCTCGTCGTCTTCGTCTTCATCATCGTCGTCGAAGTTGCCGAAGCTGGCGGCGAGGGTGGCTGCGGGCAGAACGGAGGTTGGTCCGGGCTGCGGGTTGCCGTGCTCGTCGATCTTCATGCCCAGCGAAAGGCCCATCTGCGCGAGAATTTCCTTGATCTCGTTCAGCGACTTGCGACCGAAGTTCTTGGTCTTGAGCATCTCGGCTTCGGTCTTCTGAATGAGCTCGCCGATGGTGATGATGTTCGCGTTCTTGAGGCAGTTGTAGCTGCGGACGGAGAGCTCGAGCTCTTCGACAGAACGGTTGAGGTTGTCGTTTTGCAGCGCAGGGCCATCGTGCAGACCGTCGTGACCGGCTTCGAGCTCTTCTTCGAAGTTGATGAAGATGGTCATGTGATCTTTGAGCAGCTTGGCGGAGAGGCCGAGTGCGTCTGCGGGGAGGACAGTTCCGTTGGTCCAGATCTCGACGGTGAGCTTGTCGTAGTCGGTGATCTGGCCGAGACGGGCGGCCTCGACGAGGTAGTTGACCTTGCGGACAGGCGAATGGACGGAGTCAACGGGGATGAAGCCGAGGCCGAGATCGCTGTCGAAGTTCTTGTCGGCAGAGATATAGCCACGGCCGCGCTTGAGGCGCATCTCCATGTCGATCTTGCCGCCTTCGGAGATGGTGCAGATGTAGACGTCCTTATCGAGGATTTCGACGTCGCCGTCAGCCTCGATGGAACCCGAGGTGACTACACCGGCCTGGTCGGCGCGGAGATAGAGAGCCTTGGGGCCTTCACCATTGAGCTTGAAGGGGATCTGCTTCAGGTTGAGGATGATGTCGGTCGCGTCCTCGACGATGCCGGTGATCGACTGGAACTCGTGCAGCACGCCTTCGATGCGAACGGCGGTGACGGCAGCGCCTTCGATGGACGAAAGCAGGGTGCGGCGCAGCGCGTTGCCGATGGTGGTACCAAAGCCGCGCTCAAAGGGCTGCGCGGAAAACTTGCCGTACTTGTCGGTGAGCGTTTCGGTTTCTACTGCGAGACGCTTGGGCTTTTGAAAACCTCTCCAAAGCATGTGTTTCTCCTTTATCCGTCATGGCCGCGATGCACTTTGCGGACCTGCGGGTGATTCGGTTGCGGTTAAGTTGTGGGTACTGCGATGGGAGAGACCCACGCCCGATGCTCCGGACGTGGGGTGCCCAAATTTCTGTAACAGCTACGGTTACTTGCTGTAGAGTTCGACGATCAGCTGCTCGTTGACAGGCAGGTTGACATCTTCGCGCTTCGGCAGAGCGAGGACCTTGCCGGAGAGATTGTCGCGGTTGATGTCGAGCCACTGCACTGCATGCTGACCGCTGGCAAAGTTCTTCGACTCTTCGAGAATGACCAAAGCCTTGGAACCTTCGCGGATCGCGATCTCGTCGCCTACCTTGCACTGGAAGGACGGGATGTTGACCTTGCGCCCGTTGACCTGAATGTGGCCGTGGCGAACGATCTGACGGGCCTGACGGCGGCTCATCGCGAAACCAAGGCGGTAGCAGACGTTGTCGAGGCGGGTCTCAAGCTGCTGGAGCAGGAGTTCGCCGGTGACGCCGGTGCGGTTCGATGCCTTCTGGTAGTAGGCACGGAACTGGGTCTCGAGCGTGAAGTAGATGCGCTTGGCCTTCTGCTTCTCGCGAAGCTGCAGACCGTAGCCGACGACCTTCTTCTGCTTCTTGGACTGGCCGTGCTGGCCGGGGGGAAAGTTGCGCTTCTCGACGGGGCACTTTTCTGAGAAGCACTTGGCTCCCTTGAGGAAGAGCTTGGTGCCGTCACGGCGGCAGAGGCGGCAGACGGGTCCTGTGTAACGTGCCATTTCTTTCTATCTCCTGAGTTCGGTTGTCGATCGCTTTACACGCTGGCTGCGCTTCGGTCACGATCCGGTTGAAAATTTAGCCTCCGGCTTCCAGTCTTTCGCAAGAGCTGGAAGTCGGTGACGGATTGCTTATACGCGGCGGCGCTTGGGCGGACGGCAGCCGTTGTGCGGCATCGGCGTAACATCGCGGATGCTGCGGACCTCGATACCGGTGGTGGCGAGGGCGCGGATCGCGGACTCACGGCCGGAACCGGGGCCGGAGACGCGCACATCGACCGAGCGGAGACCGTGGTCGCGGGCTGCGTTGGCAGCGCCGACAGCAGCCTGCTGCGCGGCAAACGGGGTTCCCTTACGGGAGCCGCGGAAGCCGAGCGAACCGGACGATTTCCAGGAGAGCGTGTTGCCGGCCTGGTCGGTGATGGTGACGATGGTGTTGTTGAACGTGGCCTGAATGAAGACGAGACCAAATGGAACGTTCTTCCGCTCGCGCTTCTTGAACTTCTTATTCTTGCCAGTCTTGCCGGCGCCTTTAGTGTTCTGTGTCTTCGCCATTTATTTCGTCGCTTTCTTCTTACCGGCAACGGTTCCCTTGCGTGGGCCTTTGCGGGTGCGAGCGTTGGTGTGGGTACGTTGGCCGCGAACCGGCAGGCTGCGGCGATGGCGGAGGCCACGGTAGGACTGAATTTCGATGAGACGCTTGATGTTGAGCGAGATGTCCTTGCGGAGGTCGCCTTCGATGTGGCCCTCTGCTTCGATGACCTGACGGATGCGGTTCAGCTGGTCCTCGTCGAGGGTCGCGATCTTTGCGATGGGATCGACGTCCGCCTTCGCAAGGATCTTCGCCGCGCGAGAGTCGCCGATGCCGAAGATATAAGTGAGACCGATGCGCGCCTGTTTGTTATTAGGGACATCGACTCCAGCAATACGTGCCATGGGGTTCCTTTTCGGTTGGGCTCCTGGAACTGGTCGGGGAGCGAGTTGGTGGTCTTCGGTTTGTCCGGCGGGTTCAACGCAAGCCTTAACTTCGGCTAACTAGCCCACCGGGGCCGATTGGATTTGAAAAGACAGAAACATAGCTTCTGCATATTTATTTATCCCTGACGCTGCTTATGCTTGGCGTTCTCGCAGATGACACGAACGACGCCGCGGCGGTGGATAACTTTGCACTTGTCGCAGATCTTCTTTACGGATGCTCGAACCTTCATTTGATTCCCTTCTAAGTCGTGCCTCGGAGGCTAAAGCCTCTTTGGCGTGGTGCATGTGCGACACGGCGTAAGCCATGCCCACAAAAGATAAATACAGCCAGGGATTGTCTACTTGTAGCGGTAGACGATGCGGCCACGGTTGAGATCGTACGGGCTGAGCTCAATCGCGACACGGTCGCCGGGGAGGATGCGGATGAAGTTTTTACGCATACGCCCTGAGACGTGCGCAAGAGCCTGATGCTTGTTTTCAAGCTCGACCTTGAACATCGCGTTCGGCAACGTCTCTACGACGACTGCCATGACTTCAATTGCATCTTCCTTCGACAAACGATCTCCTTTGGAAAGCCCGGGGTTGAGCCCCGAATTTCCGCAATTGCTTCAGCGTTTTATAAAACCGCTGCTTGAACCCGTTTAGTGGATGAACAGCCACTGGTGCCGCAATACTCATTACACACGCAGTATCTCTTATCATACCCCGAAATGAGCGTATTTCCTAGCGGGTAAGCACCCGGGGGCCATCTTTTGTGATGGCTACGGTGTGCTCGAAGTGGGCACTGTAGCTCCCGTCGACGGTCACGGCAGTCCAGCCATCTTTAAGAACCCGAACTTCGGGGCCACCTGCGTTGATCATCGGCTCGATCGCCAGAACCATACCCGGCTTGAGCCGGGGGCCTTTCCCTGCGTCACCAAAGTTCGGCACCTGGGGGTCTTCGTGCATGGATTTGCCGATGCCATGGCCGACAAAGTCGCGGACTACACCGAAACCCTCGGCTTCACACATCTGCTGAACTGCGGCGGAGATGTCGAAGAGACGCCCACCTACCTGGCATTGCTGAATGGCGGCTTCGAGCGAGGCCAGGGTCACGTCGAGTAGCTTTTGAGCCTCGGGGGTGACCTTACCCACCGGATAGGTTACAGCAGCGTCCGAATAGAAACCGTCGATGATGACGCCACAGTCGATGGAGATAATATCGCCTTCGTTGAGTACGCGTTTCTCGTTGGGCATGCCGTGGACGACCTCGTTATTGACCGAGGTGCAAAGCGCTGCGGGGTAGCCGTGATAGCCCTTGAAGGCGGCGATCGCGCCAAGCTCAGCGATCTTGCGGGCGGCAGCGTTTTCAAGGTCCATGGTGGTGGCGCCCGGCTTGACGAAGGGCGCAATAGCGTCATGGACCTGGCGGAGGGCCTTGCCGGAGATCCGCATCTTCTCGATCTCTGCGGGCGATTTGAGGAGTATGGCCATTTTTAGGACTTAGGACTTCGGTTCGCGCAGAGCTTTCAGCGCGGTAACAATGCTTTGCGAGACTTGCTCTACCGACGCCTGACCGTCCACCTCGCGGAAGCGATTGCTGGCGCGATAGTGTTCGATCACCGGGGCAGTCAAAGACTCATACGCCTTCATACGTTCGACAAAAGCCTCTTCCGTATCGTCACTGCGATGGTGAAGCGGGCTTCCATCGAAATCGCAGACGCCCTGTTTTGCAGGAGGATGCGAGTAGATGTTATAGATGTGCCTGCACGCCGAACAGATGCGTCGTCCGGTGATGCGGCGGAGCAATTCTGTCTCATCGACGCGAATATTGACGGCTACCAGCGGCGGCGTCTCGCGGAAGATGGGAAGATGAGCGTCGAGCCACGTCGCCTGAGCCAACGTGCGAGGAAAGCCATCGAGGATATAGCCGGCATGGACGTCGTCTGCCGTGAGGCGAGCCTGCACCATATCGTTGACGATCTGGTCGGGGACCAGCTGCCCCTTATCCATCAGGCCTTTTGCAACCTTGCCAAGCTCCGTACCCTTGGCGATGTTCTCGCGCAGAATATCCCCGGTAGAGATCTGCGGAATGCCGAAGGCGGACATGAGCAACTGTGCTTGCGTGCCCTTACCAACGCCGGGTGCGCCTAAAAGCAGGACCGGCCCAGGCAGAAAAGTTCTATCTGCCTGAGCCAAGGAATGATGAGTTGCTGAGTCGCTGGTCAATGTCGACACTTCCCTACCAGCTCTTGCGGCCACGAATGCGACCGCTTCGCGGAGAGAAGCCCTCGTAGTGGCGCATGACGAGCTGGGCTTCAATCTGCTGGACAGTATCCATGGCCACGCCGACGACGATCAGAAGCGACGTACCGCCGAAGTAGAAGCTGACGCCAAGACCGTTCGTCACCCAGGTTGGCATCTTGTCGAAGATTCCGCCGATCAGCCAGAGATGATTGAAGTGGATACCGCTGATCAGCAGCATCGGGATGAGCGAAATGATAACCAGGTAAATGCCGCCGACCAGAGTGATGCGGGTAAGCACATCGTTGATGAAGTCAGCGGTACGCTTGCCGGGACGGATGCCAGGGATGAAGCCGCCATACTTCCGCATATTGTCCGCGATATCGTCCGGACGGAAGACAATCGAGATATAGAAGTAGGCAAAGAAGATGATGGAGACGCTATAGAGGAGCACGTACCACGGCTCGCCGGGCCCGAGAGCGCGGAAGAGCGGCCCGAAGAACGGCGAATCGTGTAACGAATAGCCGAAGATGCTGGCACCGGAGAACAGCAGCGGTGCAGAGAGAATCGATGCGGCGAAGATAACCGGCATCACACCGCCGGAATTTACCTTCAACGGAAGATGCGTCGACTGGCCGCCCATCATCTTGCGCCCGACGATACGCTTGGCATACTGCACCGGGATGCGGCGCTCTGCCTTTTCAACGTAGACGATGAAGGTCACCACAGCGAGCATTCCGACGACGAGAACCAGGATCGCGAAGGGAGTAAAGGCACCCCACGTTCTATCCAGCGCCTTCTGCCACAAATCGCCGATGCCGGCAGGAAGACCGACGACGATACCGGCAAAGATCAGCAAGCTCATCCCGTTGCCGATGCCGCGCTCAGTAATCTGCTCACCGAGCCACATGACGAAGCCGGTACCAGCGGTCAAGGTCAACACGCAGAGCGGAACGAACAGGCCCTTGGAGATGGTGACCATCGATTCGCCGGTGGAGGTGTTGGTCAGAGTCAGCGCGATGGCGAACGACTGGACGACGCCCAGCATGATCGTGACATAGCGGGTCCACTGCGTAATCTTGCGGCGGCCGAGTTCACCTTCCTTCTGCAGCTTCGCCAATGGCTCATAAATAACGGTGAGCAGTTGGAAGATGATGGAGGCGGTGATGTACGGCATGATGCCGAGGGCGAAGACGGTCAGCTTGCGCAGGTTTCCGCCGGAGAAGAGATCGACCAGGCCGAGTGACGAACCGGCGTTCTGGTTGAAGTACTGCGCCAGCATGTCAGCATTAATGCCGGGGGTGGGGATGTGCGACCCGAGGCGATAGATGGCCAGCATGGCAAGCGTGAAGAGAACGCGTGTGCGTAGATCGGTAATACGGAAGATGTTTGCGAATTTCTCGAACATCGGAGCGAAGACCTCGGAGTAAAACCTGCTGCGGAATGAACCGGCAGGCAAAAGTGGACGCTCTTGCCTGCCATAGATTCTAAATGCTAACTAGCCGATGAGGATCGCCTTGCCGCCGGCCTTTTCGATTGCTTCCAGAGCGGTCTTCGAAAACTTGTGCGCGTGAACGGTCACAGCGGTCTTCAGCTCTCCGTTGTTGAGCACCTTGATGAGGCCCTTCTTTTTGCGCAGCAGGCCAAGCTCGACGATCTTATCGAGAGTGAACTCGGTAACGTTCTCAGCGGCAACGATCTCGGCGATGCGGTCGAGGCCAAGCACCTGGTACTCGACGCGGAAGATGTTGGTAAAGCCGCGCTTGGGCAGACGGCGGTGAAGGGGCATCTGGCCGCCTTCGAAGCCGCGCATGAGGCTCGAACCCGAACGCGAACCCTGACCCTTGTGCCCACGGCCGGAGGTCTTACCGATGCCGGAACCCATACCGCGTCCGACGCGCTTCTTGTTTTCATTCGCCTTTTTAGGGGCGCGGAGATTGGAGAGATTACGAATTGCCATTGTTTCCTCGCTTAACGCCGACCAGCTCGTTGGCTGGCCGACTCGCATTTGATTTGCCCTGAGGGCCTGAAACGATTGCCTCGGCGACGATCAGTTAGTCGACGACGCGGACGAGATGCGGAACCTTTGCCACCATGCCACGAATGGATGGTGTGTCCTCGCGCTCGACGATCTGGTTGAGACGGGTGAAGCCGAGGCCCTTGATGACGAGCTTGTGCTTGACCGGGGTGCAGATCTTGGAACGAAAGTACTGCAGCTTGATTTTGGCGGTTGCGTTGGTATCAGCCATTGGATTAGAGCTCCTCTGAATCTTTTGAGCGAAGAGCTAGAGCTCTTCGACTGCCTTACCGCGCAAAGCGGCGACTTCGGCCTTGTTGCGAAGCTGGATGAGAGCGTCGAAGGTGGCCTTGATAACGTTGTGCGGGTTGGCGGTGCCGAGCGACTTGGTGAGCACATTCTGCACACCAGCGGCGGTCATCACAGCCCGAACCGTCTTGCCTGCGATGATGCCGGTACCTTCGGCAGCGGGCTTCAGCATGACCTGGCCGGCGCCAAAGTGGCCGAGCACCTGATGCGGAATCGTGGTGTCGGTGAGGTTGACCTTGTGCAGGTTCTTCTTGGCCGCTTCAATCCCCTTGCGGATGGCCTGGGGGACTTCCTTGGCCTTGCCCGAACCGTATCCAACCACGCCTTCGCCGGGATCGCCGATGACGACGAGAGCGGCGAACGACATGTTCTTACCGCCTTTGACGACCTTGGTGACGCGATTGATGGAAACGACTTCGTCCTTCAGGTTGAGCCGGTTCGCGTCGATTTTTTTCTTCATTGCCATAATGTCCTAATCCAGCTTTCTGGCAGCCGCTTGGGGCGCCTAATCCTTAGAAATCGAGTCCAGCTTCGCGAGCAGCATCGGCGAGGGCCTTGACGCGGCCGTGATACAGATATCCACCACGGTCGAACACAATCTTCTTGATGCCCTTCTCCTGCGCACGCTGAGCAATGAGCTTGCCCACTTCGGCAGCGGCAGCAATGTTGCCGCCGTAGTTCGTCTCTTCGCCCTTTTTGCCCATCGAGGAAGCCGAGGCAATGGTGACGCCGTTGAGGTCGTCGATCAACTGCGTGTAGATGTGGTTGAGCGAGCGATAGACGTTGAGGCGCGGGCGCTCTGCAGTGCCGGACATCTTCTCGCGGATACGCGTGTGGACGCGCTGGCGGATGACGTTGCGTTGACGAGGATTAATCATAATTGAGCTTCCTTCCTAGTGGCGTCGCCAGAGTGCTGACGACGTTCGGTCTTAGTACGTTGTGCGGGACAGAGACCAGGATAACAACCTCAGCCTCTGCCCCGCGAAGACTTTACTTCGCTCCGGTCTTACCGACCTTCTTCTTCAGCTTCTCGCCAGTGTAGCGAACGCCCTTGTTCTTATAAGGATCGGGCTTGCGGAGAGAGCGCATATCGGCAGCAACCTGGCCGACCTTCTGGCGGTCGATGCCGGAGATCGTAACGTGGGTCTGCTTCGGGTCGACAGTGACTTCGATGCCGGAGGGCAGAGGGAACTCAATCGGGTGCGAGTAGCCAAGGGTAAAGACAACCATGTTCTTGCCCTTGAGCTCCACACGGTAGCCGATGCCGACGACGTCCAGCTCTTTGGTCCAGCCAGTGGTGACGCCGGTGACGGCATTGAAGACGAGCGCGCGGGCGAGGCCGTGAAAGGCTGCCTGCTTGTCATTCTGGCGCTCGGCAACAAGAGTGCCGTCCTTCTGAACGAGCGTGATCCCGCCCGGAAGCATGGCGGTAACCTTGCCCTTGGGGCCTTCAACGAGAACGGTATCGCCATTGACGGTGTACTTGACACCGGCTGGCATAGGGATCGGCTTTTTGCCAATACGTGACATTGTTCAATTCCTTCTTATGGCTTGCGAGTCGCAGGCTTGACGCCTGTTCCACTGCAGCCGGTGAGCCTAAGGCTCAAACGCAAAAACAAAAGATCTGGTTGATTTTTCTTTACCAGACTTCGCAGAGAATCTCGCCGCCAACACCTTCGCGACGAGCCTGACGTCCGGTCATGACGCCCTTGGGGGTGGTCATGATGGAGATGCCGAGACCACCCTGGACACGACGGATCTCGTCGCGGCCGAGGTACACACGGCAACCGGGACGCGAGACGCGCTGCAGGTCACGGATGACGGCTTCGTTGTTCGGACCGTACTTGAGATAAACGCGGATGACTTTCTGGCCGCCCTCTTCCGTCGGCTTGTAGTTCGCGATGTAGCCCTCTTCCTTAAGAATGCGGGCAATCTCAGCCTTGAGCTTCGAGGCAGGAACGTCAAGCTTCTGGTGGCGCGCACGGATGGAGTTGCGGATGCGGGTCAGAAAGTCTGCTACTGGATCGGTGAGGTTCATTCATTCTCCTTCATCCCCCGTTCGCTCACGAGTGTCTCTCACGAGAACCAGCGGGGATGTTTGCTGCGGTAAATCTTCCAGACGTCTGCAAACTAAGCCGAAGCTTGAATGAGGTCTCTGGAAGGAACGTGCGGCACAAGGCCGAACGCGAGTAGACAAATCTATTCTACCAGCTTGACTTGACGACGCCTGGAATCTCTCCCTTGAGCGCAAGGCCGCGGAAGCAGAGACGGCAGACACCGAACTTGCGCAGGAAGGCGCGAGGGCGGCCGCAGAGCTGGCAGCGGTTGTGCTGGCGGGACTTGAACTTCGGCTTCTTTGCATCTTTGACGCGCTTTGCGGTGGTTGCCATGTTTACTCTCTATCCTTGCTACAAACTTGTTTGAGGCCCACGGGCCGGACTGCGTACTGCTTACGCTCCAACGCGGAAAGGCATTCCAAAGCCCTTCAGCAGAGCGCGGGCACCGTTGTCGTCCGCCGCCGTTGTGACGATGGTGACGTTCATCCCCTTGAGCTTGTCCACCTTCGCATAGTCGATTTCGGCGAAGATGAGCTGATCACGCAGACCGAGGGTGTAATTTCCGCGCCCATCAAAGCTCTTCGTGGAGACGCCGCGAAAGTCGCGGACGCGAGGAAGAGCGATCGAAACCAAGCGGTCGAGAAATTCGTACATATTGTCGCCACGGAGAGTCACCATGGCGCCGATGGGCATGCCCTCGCGCAATTTGAAAGCGGCGATGGACTTCTTAGCCCTGGTCGTCACAGGCTTCTGACCGGCGATGGAGGCGAGGTCGGCAATCAGCGGATCCATGATCTTGACGTTCTGGGTGGCTTCGCCGAGACCCATATTGATGACAATCTTCTCCAGCTTCGGAATTGCCATGGGATTCGTGATATTCAATTCCTTGGCAATAGCCTGCTTGATCTCTGTGTCGTACTTCTCTCTGAATCGTGATGCCATGATTGCTATTCGCTTTCTCCACGGTTGCCGGGGTGGAATGCTCTCCGTCTACCGATGCGTGGGGTGAACCGTTGAAACAGGGTTAATGGATAAAAACTACTTCTTCTTCTCGGGGATGTTGTTGCCGCTTGCCTTCGAGAAGCGAACTTTCTTGTCACCCTCAATGCGTGTGCCGACGCGGGTCTTATTGCCTTCGCCATCAACCAGCATCACGTTCGAGACGTGAATCGGCGACTCCTGCTCGGCAATGCCGCCCTGAATGTTGCGCTGCGGGTTGGGCTTGAGGTGCTTCTTGATCATCATGACACGCTCGACGAGAACGCGGTTCCTGTCGGCGATGACGCGGATGACTTTGCCGCGCTTGCCCTTGTCTTTACCGGCGATCACTTCGACGGTGTCGTTACGCTTGATCTTGATGCCTGCCATAAAACTTAGCTCCTGGCATTCAGCCTTGGCTGTTTGCTGTAAACAAATTCTCTTACATGCTGCTGCCCGGCCAGAAGCCGGGCGCTGAAACTAGATGACCTCAGGGGCAAGCGAGACAATCTTGAGAAACTTCTTCTCACGAAGCTCGCGGGCCACGGGGCCGAAGACGCGGGTGCCGACCGGCTCGTTGGAGTCATTGATGACCACAGCGGCGTTCTGGTCGAAGCGGATATACGTTCCATCACGGCGGCGATATTCCTTGCGCGTGCGGACGATGACCGCCTTTACTACTTTACCCTTTTTTACGGTGCCATCGGGGGAAGCTTCTTTGACCGCGGCGGTGACAACGTCACCAAGGCCGGCCTTTTTGCCGAGACCGCCACCGAGGGGCAGGATCACCTGCAACTTGCGTGCGCCAGAGTTATCGGCCACGTCAAGCATTGTTCTCATTTGTACTGACATCGTTCTTCTCCTGGGTGCAACGGCCTGGGGTTATGCCCCTTTATGGCTGATCTCTTTTTCATGGAGCCAAGGCCCCAATGTCTGACTATTTCGCTTCAGCAGCGAGCGGAGTCGTCTTCTCTTCGGCAAGCTGCGACAGCGAGGAGCGGCGAACGATCTCCTCAAGCGACCAGCGCTTCAGCTTCGACAAGGGACGAGCTTCGCGGATGCGAACCACATCGCCGACGCGGGCGGAGTTCTGCTCGTCGTGCGCGTAGAACTTCTTGTTCGACTTCATGACGCGCTTGTACTTCGGGTGCGCCTTGCGCATCTCGATCTCGACGACGATGGTCTTCTGCATCTTGGTCGAGACGACGAGACCGACCTTCTCGTTGCGGCGTGAGGGCTGGGCTTCGGCGGGAGTCGCGGCTGCGGTGGTGTTGGTTGTGTCTGCCATGAATTAGTCCTTCTTCGCTTTCTTGCGGGCGGTGCGAGTGCTCTTGGCCGGTGCAACATTGACGCGAACCGGAGCGGCTGCCTTCTCCGCAGCGAGGGTACGCTGACGTTCGACTGTCTTGATGCGGGCGACATCAAGCTTGAGTGTCCGCAGCTTCTTCAGGCCTTCGGTGTTGCCGAGGGTCTTCTGAAAGCGGATGCGGAAGAGCTGCTCGCCGGCCTGCGCCGCCTGAGTCTTGAGCTCGTCATCACTGAGATTGCTGATCTTTTCGAAATCCATTGTTTTTTCCTTGACTGCTAAATCTACTTGGCCGCAACCGTCGCCTTGACATCATGGCGCTGGACGAAGCTGGTCTTG
>JBEPUY010000048.1:0-30375 GCA_041691255.1 Granulicella sp.
CGCAGGATGGCCCTGCTCGCATTTGGAGGAGTGACCCAAACGCACGAGCAATACCGCATGCAGCGTGGTCTTCCGTTCCTTGAAACCTTACTGCAGGACCTGCGCTACAGCCTTCGCATGTTCTTCAGGAATCCGGGATTTGCCGCAGTTGCCATCCTCACGCTGGCGCTTGGCATTGGCGCCGCTACGGCAATCTTTTCGGTGGTGGATGCCGTTCTGCTTCGAGCGCTTCCTTATCCGAACTCGCAGAAGATCGTGCGCGTGTGGGAACAGGCCTCCGACGGCCACCGCATGAATTTGGCAAAGTCAAACCTCGACGATTTCCGCATGCAGAACGATACGTTTGCAAGCATGGCGGGATATGAGGATGGGCTGTCCTCTGTCGCCGGAGGCAGCGAGCCTGTGCGCGTCAACATCGCCGCAGTCTCCAGCGGCTTCTTTCAAACCCTCGGCGTCCAGCCTTTTCGCGGCCGCGCCTTTGTGGCGGACGAGTGGCGTTCGCATGGCACTCCCGCAGCCATCGTGAGCTATGGCTATTGGCGACAATATCTCGGCGGTGCAGCGGATCTCTCTAAACTTAACTTGAAGATGGAGGGAGCGGTCTATCCCGTTGTGGGAGTGATGCCGCCAGAGTTTGATTTTCCATCGCACGCTGCCGCGTGGATCCCGAGCGAGCTGAATCCGGAGCTTCCCAGCCGCAGTGCGCATAATTGGAGGGGTATTGGCCGCGTCCGGGATGGTGTCACCATCGCCCAGGCGAGTGCGAATCTCAGTACGATTGCTCATCGCATCAGACAGCAGTACGGCAAGAAGGTTGACCTTGACGATGCTGCTGTCGTGCCCCTTGCCGACGCGATGGTGGGCGATGTGCGGGCCGCTCTGCTGACTCTTTTGGCAGCTGTTGGCCTCTTGCTGCTGATCGCATGCGCCAATGTTGCCGGATTGCTGCTGGCACGCACCTCTGCACGCCGCAAGGAACTGGCCGTCCGTGCGGCGCTTGGTGCGGGCCGCAGCCGCCTTATTCAGCAGTTCCTTGTCGAGTCGCTGGTGCTTTCGTTCGCTGGAGGGGCGCTGGGTATTTTGATCTCAACTTCTGCGGTCAGCATCCTGCCTGCAATTCTTCCGGCGAATCTGCAGCGACAACAAGGCATCGCGATCAACTCCTCGGTTCTGCTGTTCGCGTTGGCCGCAGTTGCGGTTGTGGCTGTTTCGCTTGGGCTCTTTGCTGCGTGGCGTGCGGTTGCGGAAGATATGCAGAAAGCATTGAGCGCGGGCTCTCGCAGTTACAGCGGCGAGGGCGCTGGCCAGCGGCTCCGTGGTTTTCTTGTGGTCGGCGAGATTGCCACGACGCTTGTGATTCTGGTTGGAGCGTGTCTTCTCGGGCGCAGCTTTATACGGCTCATCTCCACCAGCCCCGGATTTCGCCAGCAAAACCTGATCACGATGGAGTTTTCGCTTCCCATTCCGCAAGGGCAAATGGTGATGGGGCAATCAGCTTTAGCGCACCAGATTCATCTGCTGGATGACATTCTGACTCGGCTCCGTGCGATTCCCGGCGCGGAGACCGTGGGCGTGGCTGGCGCGATGCCCGTTGCGGCGGGTGACGATCTCGCCGACGGAGATTTCCTGATCCTCAATGGCCAGAAGCCGCCTGCAAACTTCGATGAATTTGGACGCATCGGTCAAAATCGATCCCAGACAGGACATGCACTTTATGCCGTCGCCGGAGAAGAGTACTTCCGCACCATTGGTATCCCGCTGGTGCGCGGGCGATTGTTTGGCGAACAGGATAGCCTGGACTCGCTGCACGTTGCCGTAATCAGCGAGTCGCTGGCTCGTCAGCGCTGGCCGAACCAAAATCCCATCGGTCAGGTGATCGATTTCGGCAACATGGATGGCAACCTGAAGCCGCTCACCATCGTTGGCATCGCTGGCGACGTTCGAGCGCGCGGCCTTAATTTCCCGCCGAGTCCCATCATCTACGTCGATTACCGTCAGCGTGGAATGAACGCTAATTCGTCGCCCACGATCATCATGCGCAGCGATGCTCCGACAGGGGAGATCGTCTCCTCGGCGCGTGATATCTTCCACGAGCTCGCGCCTGACGTCCCGGTCAAATTCTCTACCTTTGCGGATGAGATGGGTGGCTGGCTCTCAGACCGCCGCTTTCTGCTTCTTCTGGTGGGGCTCTTCGGTGTGGCTGCTCTCGCGCTTGCCGCCGTCGGTATCTATGGAGTGGTGGCCTTCTCGGTCACGCGCCGCACTCAGGAGATCGGCATTCGCATGGCGCTTGGCGCTCAGCGCAGCGATGTTCTGCGGCTGGTCGTAGGTGAAGGCGCACGCATGGCTGCTGTTGGTGTCGTTATCGGCGTTGTCGCATCGCTTGCGATCACACGCCTCATGTCCACGCTGCTTTTTGGAATCAGCGCGACGGACCCGTTGACCTTTGCCGGTGTCGCTGTCCTTCTCTCACTGGTTGCTCTTGCGGCGTCGTATATTCCGGCGTACCGGGCCATGCGAGTCAATCCTTTGACTGCGCTGCGTTACGAATGAAGAAAGCTATTTCTTGTTCTTGATGGGCTTGGGCAGGATATAGCCATGGCGCGCCTGTACCTGCACTCCGCTGCGATCGACCTTCACCTTCAGGCGGTGGTAGGAACCATTGGTCTTGATGTTGTCGAGTGGAAGTTCGAGAAGGTAGACGTACTTGGGCATCCCGGTGAGTCGTTTGAATCCTGCGCCAAGATCGTTGCTGTTGTTGAAGAAGGTGCCGCCGGTCCCGTTGGCGAGCTCAGCCATTACGTTTTCCGATGACTTCATGGAACCTGCGCGGAATGCACTTCTGGACTGGACAGGAGCGCCGTGGACGTCATCACTCGCGGTCAAGGCCGTGGTGTAAACTCCGCGCGCGTCGAGAGAGTTGATGGTCACATCTTGCTGAGCAGCAAAGTCGATCAACTGCGATTCCTGAGTCCGGACATCCGATTCAACCGTCGGGAAGCCTGACGATATCAGAATCAGCATACGTCGCCCGGGCAGCGTGGCGATTCGTTTTACCAGTTCTCGCATATTGGCAAGCGCCACTTGAGCATCCTGATGGCCCGCGATCAGGGCTCGCCGGGCTGCTCCCTCTGCCAGCGACTGAGCTACTCCGAGGGTTATTCTGGGATCGCAACTGAAGGCCTGAGCAACTGCGTCCTGCTCCGCGGTGTCGTTGTGCTTGTTCTCCATGAGGTCGGCCTGGTAGTAGGTGATCTTGGGACAATCGGAATTCGCAGCCTGGTAGAGGAGTGCCGGTTTAAGGCTCATGATCGCGTGTCAGTCCGCTGTTAGTTCTGCCGGAGAGCGAGACTACGGCGGCTATATCCGAGTCGACGAGTGAGCCTGCAAGTAGCTTGGTAGCGGCGCTCTTTGCGTGTTCCATCTCTTCGGCGCTCATGTGCAGGTCGTCGAAGAGGAAGATGATGAAACGGGGGTACACGGTGGCGGGTCGCGGCGGGGTGGGAGTGAGTGCGCTGGCTTCGGAGTTGCTTGCGGGGACGGATTCGGTTTGGATGCGTTCTTCGACCATGAAGGCAGAGATGGGATGAGGTTTGCCGTTATCAAAGACGTGGAAATCTTCTCTTGTTAAGTCCCCGATTGAGTGCCCCTGCTTGTCGCGAACTACAACCGGCACCTGTACTTTGTTGACGGTTACTTCAATCTCGTAGGGAGAGTCCTGAGGTTTTGGTGTCTCTTGAGCTGAGGCGTATGAGCAAGCGAACCATCCCAGGCAGCATAGGACAAGAACCTTGCGCAGAGATACACCTGACTGCGTCGGCATGGCTTTGACGACTTCGTCGGGCATATCCCTCCAGATGATGCGTCATGCTCGAAGGTGCAAGTTGCGGCACGATGCTCAACTCCGTCGGGAGAGAGCTCTTCTGACAGGCGCCATTCTAGTCCAGGGATGGTACTTGGGTGATGGAGGTTTATTCGAGGATGCGGGCTACTACATCGTAGTCGTGCGACTCGGTGATTTCGGCGCGGTAGAAGGTGCCGGGGACGAGGGCTTCGTGAGGGCCGAAGTCGTTGATGAAGACCTTGCCGTCGATCTCGGGGGCGTGCAGCGGGGTGCGGCCTTCCCATAGCAGGTCGGTCTCTTCACTGGGGCCTTCGACGAGCAGGTCGATCTCGCGGCCTATCCATTGCGATTTGGACTTGGCGCTGATCTTTTGCTGGAGCTTCATCAGCTTGCGGCGGCGGGATTCGATGGTGCGCTTGGGGACCTTCAGCTCAGAGGCGAGTTCGAAGGCGGCTGCGCCCTCTTCGTCGGAGTAGGTGAAGACGCCGAGCCAGTCGATCTGTGCGGCGGTGATGAAGGCTTCGAGTTGCTTGTAGTCTTCTTCGGTCTCGCCGGGGAAGCCTACGATGAACGACGTGCGCAGGACGATGCCGGGGACGATGCTGCGTGCCTTCTCGATGAGCTTGAGGAAGACGTCAGGGGTTCCGCCGCGCTTCATGCGCTTGAGGACGCTGGGGCTGGCGTGCTGGAGAGGGACGTCGAGATACTTCGCGATGTTGTCGTGGCGCGCGATGGCTTCGAGCAGGCGCGTGGTGACCTTGTTGGGGTAGGCGTAGAGGAAGCGCAGCCAGCGCAGGCCGGGGAGCGCGGCGAGGGCTTCGAGGAGCTGGGCGAGGCCGTCCTTGATGCCGAGGTCTTCGCCGTAGCAGGTCGTGTCCTGGCCGATGAGGGTGATCTCGCGGACGCCCTGGCCGATGAGGTTTTCCGCCTCGGTGATGATCGACGACATGCGGCGCGAACGAAACTTGCCGCGGAGCTGCGGGATGATGCAGAAGCCGCAGGGGTGATCGCAGCCTTCGGCGATCTTGATGTAGGCGCTGGAGCGGGGCGTGGTGAGGATGCGCGGCGTGGTGTCGCTGTAGAGATATTCGGGGAGCGCGGCGGTGGCTCCGTCCCATGCGGTGCGGGAGAAGCGGCCCTGCTGCTCGCGGAGGTCGCCTTCGGGGCGGGAGGCGATGGCGCTCCGTACCCACTTCTCAGAATCGAGAGGTGGGGCACCCAATTCTGTTGCCTGTTCGATCTGAAGCTGGGCGCCATCGCTCTCGGGGCGGCTGTGCTGGTGGACGGCGCTGGGAGCGCGGTTGATCTGTGCCTGCGTGAGGATCTGAAAGGGCGAGTTGTTGGCGTGGCCGGTGGGCGTAAGTCCGGCGGCGGCGAGGATGGCTTCGAGTTCGCCTGTGCCGACAACGGCGTCTACTTCGGGAATATTTTTCTGGATCTCGTCGCGGTAGCGCTCGACCAGGCATCCGGCGACGATGAGGCGCTGGGCGCGGCCGCCGTTGGCCTGCTTGTGCTGCACCATCTCGAGGATGGTGTTGACCGACTCCTGCTTGGCCGAGTCGATGAAACTACAGGTGTTGACGACGAGAATCTCCGCGTCTTCGGCATCCGGGGTCAGCTCGCCGCCCGCCTGATGCAGCATGCCCATCATGACTTCGGAGTCGACCAGGTTCTTAGGGCAACCGAGGGAGACGAAGCCGATTTTTGGGCGGGGCTTGGCTGGCGCTGACGGGGTCAGCTCTTCGAGAATGGAGGGGGGAGTCACGGAAGCTTAAGTATAGCGTTTTCCTTGGATTTTTTATACCAAGGAGGGTTTGAGAGGTCGTTAAATACCACGGGCACAGTGAACGGATTGGTCTTCCAGCCTGTTCACTGTGCCCGCGATGTTGTGTGCTGTTGAAACGGTTATGCCAAGCGGCGCTTGATCACACCCGCGAGACCGACCAGGCCGGTGCCGAGGAGAGCGAGCGTCGAGGGCTCGGGAACAGGAGATGCAGTGGCCGTTGCCGAGAAGGTCACGACTCCGTTGCCCTGGCTCGAGAACTTAAGGGTTCCTGCGGTCGGATCGAAACCGGCTGCGTTGGTGGAGATCATGCCGGTTCCTGTGAAGAGATCGAAGCCCTGAAGGCTGGTCTCGGTGAGGGTGGCGATGGTGTAGGTGACCGTCGTCCCATTGGCGTTCGTCAGTGTGATGACTCCGCTGTTGGCCACATAGGGGTTGTAGTCGATGGTCTGGTTGATGGTGCCCGCTTCGCCTGCTGAGATCAGAGAGGTGAAGTCACCGGTGAGGGTGTTCGCCGCGCCTGCATTGATCGAGTTGGGGATGAAGGTGAGGGAAGAGCCGTTGTCAGTCACGGATGCGCCGGTGATGGAAAACTGTCCGCTGATCGAGGTTGCGTGAAGGGCGGAAGGAACCGCTACGAGAGCGGCCATGACTGCGAGGGACGAAAGAATTTTGCGCACGTGTTGAATCTCCTAAATAAATCTCTGCCAATAGATGCAGATACTATAAGAATGTTTTTGGTGAAGTATTTTGCCGTTTGCTATGCAAAATAATGCACACCGGAAAGGTGTTGCAGGCCGCACGCAGATGTTTGCGTTTTGTATCTTCGGGGCGATCCCGTAACGCTTTATTCATGAAGCTGAGGTGCAAAACTTTGCAACTTCAACGAAAAATTTAAATATTTTGGCACGCGCTTGCAGCACCTCTTTGAGAGGAGGTACTTAGTTCCTGCTGAAAGTCTTGCAAGCGGCGGTTGCTCGATGGCGCATGCAGGGAGCCTTGAACGCTCCATCACCCGGCAGCGATCTATCCCTGGGATGCAGGCGAAGACGATGCCGTGCGTTGGCGCTTGCGAAGACGACGGATGGCATCGATGTGAATGACAAGTGCAATCAGCCCTCCAGCAATGGTCGCGAGGGCGCGGCGATGCGCGATGACTGGGCCGGGAAGGAAGTTGAGCGAGAGCAGGAAGACAATGTAAGAGGTCAGGAAGAGCGTGTAGAGGCCGTAGTTGACGGTGTTCGTGGCGTAGGAACAGAGTGCGAAGAAGGTGGCCAGGGCCGCGAGATACAAGGGGTCCGGGCGCATGTGGACGAGAAAGATGGTGGAGAGGACTGCGCCTGCGAGCGTTCCTCCTACGCGCAGGAACGCGCGGGAGAAGGTCTCGGAGAAGGCTGGCTTCAGAACCAGAAGCGCAGTCATCGGAATCCAGTAGCCGCTCTGGACGCCGAGATGGCGGTAGATCTCTGCTGAGATTGCGATGGCAAGCGACATGCGAATCGCGAAGGGAAAGGTGGGAATGTGCCGGAGATCTTCGGGTAAGGCGCGAAGCCGCACCAGCACTCGGTTGCGGGCGAAGTTGCTGGCGAACAGATGGCCTAGTTCTTCGCTGCCGGTCTGGCGGATGGCGCGAAGATCGTCGGCGAGTTCGGGAAGCAGGCGAAGGCAGAGGCTGGTGATAAGAATTTGCAGCGCTCCGCCGCAGCTGAGGAGCAGCGCTCGAAGCAGCGCGGAGTGGAAGTTGGCAGGAAAGGCGGAGGCCACAAAGAGAGTGATGGCAGATTGCTGCCCGACCCAGCTGATGCCCGCGGCGCGCGCGGTGAGAATGGCATAGGCGAATCCCCAGACGGCTGCGGCAAGGACAAGCGTGAAGCCGCGGTGTCCCACGAGCATCCCGATCATGGTGGAGAGAAATACCGCTGCAGTGGCGGCGATCATGGGCCAGAGACGTGAGTCGGCGATGCGCTGATTGACGCCGAAGCCGATGGTGAAGGCCCCGCCACCGGCGATGAGGCCAGCGGAGGGATGGCCGAAGATAATTCCGCCGAAGAGGCAGAGGCCGATGGCGATGACGCCGATCAACGGCGTGCGGAAGGAGAGCTGCTTCCAGTCAAAAGTATAGATATCGGCAAGATAGCCGTATCGAGAGGGTGCGGGGGGATTGGCGGTGGTCGGCATTCTTGTCTCTTTTAGGATGCCGCATCGGGCCGGTTTCTAGTTCATGGAACTGCGGAGATCGATGAGGTTTTTGTCGGTGTTGGTCAGACGGATCAGGCCTTGCCGGGGAAACTCGATCTCGAGCGTGGCGTAGATAGTGAACGTGACTGCGGCGGCGAGCGCTACGATGTAGAGCCAGTTTCGCGGAACGGCGGTCATGCCGTATCCGGCGAGGAAGGCACAGCCAAGGCTGAAGGCGAACAGAAGCAGGAAGACGACGATGGGAGGATGCATGTTGAATGCATTCTGACGCGTGGCTGTGATGTCGATCATGTCGTTGATGGCAGGGAGGAGAAGTTTGGATGCATCTGCGCTACTGCCGGGGGCTGCCGCGGCTGCAACGGATTGACGCCAGATCTCGCGTTGCAGACGTTGGCTCTCAGGAGAGACCTCTTCGCTGACAGCCGCGAAGAGATGGAGGCGCGAGGTGGTGTAGTCGCGGAAGAGCTGGTGGAGCGCGGGCTGCGTTTGGGGAGAGAGAAGATCGAGGCGGAGATAGGCGGTGCCAATATCGTTGGTCTCCTGCGTCAGGAGCTGGCGGTGCGCGTCGTAGCGGGTGACGGCTCCGGAGAAGGTGAAGGCCAGCAGCAGACCGAAGAGAGCAAAGACCGCGCCTTCTACAGCGTTGCTTTGGACAGGGTCTTTTCGACTAAGACGATAACGGCGGCCAAGCTCAAGCAGCAGGAGCATGCCGGGGAAGAGCAGAAAGGCGAGAGGTGGAGGAAAGATCATTGGCTTGAAGATGACGATAGCAAATTGGCAGAGGTGGGAGTGGAGAGAAATCTCTTCGAGAGGATAGTTATGGCAGTTTGGCCGACTCGGCTATCGGATTCCAGTGGTCGTTGCCGCGAAGGAATCTTGCAGGGAGAAATGGTCTTGCCTGCGCTGCGGTGAGTTGATGCGACCATGGCGCTCGTGCGGCAGGGTTTGCGCCGGGGCCGGTGCTGTTCGATTCGGCGTAGAAGGCCGTCTGCTCGTTGGAGGTTTTGCCCCAGTTGTTCCAGCCTGCGGGACGGACATGGCTGGGTAGCTCGGTATTGATATAGATGACACGCGAAAAGGGCCGCCAGGGTCGGCCAAGGCCGATGGTGCCTTGAGCGGAGGCGATGGCTCCGGCTAAGTTGGCACCGGTAACTTTGCTGTTGAGGATGACGTAACCAGTGGTCTGGTCGGCTGCGGTGCGCGATTGCGCGGTGAGGAAGCCGGGGCCGTTGGCGTGCAACTCGGTGTGGTCGAAGACGGCAGTGGCGTTGCCGAAGATGAAGTCGACGCCGCCTTCTATATAGGAGTCGACGTAATATTGGCGGCCGTAGTCGGCGAAGAGCGTGTCCTGATGGCCGAGGAAGCGGCAGTGTTTAAAGATGGAGCGGTCGCTGCGGTTGGCAACGGCGACGGCCTGCCCGGTGTTGCCAGCGGTGTTCTCGAAGGTGATGTTGTCGGCTTCAAATCCAGCCCCGTTGAGTTCTATGGTTTCGGTGAAGAAGGTGCCACCAGCCTGCTTTGCGTTCAGCGAGTTGGTGATGACCACGTCTTCGGGCGACTTTCCCATGCCGAGGAAGGTGATGTTGGGGTGGTTCTGGGTGACGATGATGCGCTCATGATAGGTGCCGGGGGCGATCTCTATATAGACGCGGGCCGGTCTTCCCTCCTTGCCGTGGGCGGGCCCGGCGAAGGGGTGGTGGTCCATCGCCATCTGAATGGTGGGGAACTCGGTGGTGCCTTCGATGCCGGTCTTGACGTCGTGGGAGACGCGAACGTGGACATCCTGTGCGGTGGCCGTGAGCGAGAGGGCGAGCAAAATTGGTAGGACAAATTGCATGATGCATAAGCGTATGCGGTAGAGCAGGTTGATGGCAATCCTCACGACGGTGTGGCCTGTTACCGCACGGTTTTGGCATATGGCCCGGCGATGTTAGGATGGTGTTGTGCCGGGTCCTACGCGACGTAATCCCGCCAACCCCGCCAGGTCCGGAAGGAAGCAACGGTAACGGGCAACTATGGGCGCAGTGGGTCGCCCGGTACACTTTCTCCCTTCTTTCTTCCCTTTATTCCTCTGAAAATCTGAAAGCATGGACGATGAAACGCAGCGAGCTGCGTCTGTGGCCGAGTATGGTACGTCTTACAGCGGATAGTGTTGATAGCGAATAGTTTTGTATTCTGGTTGCTGACGAGGTGATGGATTTGAGTTTGACGTTGAGGCCGCACGCGCAGGTAAGAGCAAAGATCAGTTCGGTGGGAGCCTATGTTCCGCCACGGTTGTTGACCAATGCCGACCTTGAAAAAATGGTGGAGACCAACGACCAGTGGATTGTGGAGCGCACCGGCATTCGTGAGCGGCACATCGTGGACAAAGGCGTTGGCACCAGCGACCTTGCGGTAGAGGCGGCCAAGCGGTGCCTGGAGGCTCGCGGAATCGAAGCCAGCGAGCTTGAAGTGATTATTGTTGCGACTGTGACCCCGGACATGTTCTTTCCGGCGACGGCGTGCCTGGTGCAGGACAAGCTAGGCGCGAAGGGAGCATGGGGGTTTGACCTCTCGGCTGCATGCTCGGGCTTTCCTTACGCCTTGCAGGTGGGCGCGAAGCTGGTCGAAAGCGGGATGCACAAGAAGGTGATGGTGATTGGCGCAGATGTGATGAGCTCGATCATCGATTACACCGACCGGGCTACTTGTGTGATCTTTGGCGATGGCGCGGGCGCAGTCCTGTTAGAGCCCTGCGTCGAGGGAGAGGTTGGACTGGTTGACTACTGGCACGAGATAGACGGTTCGGGTGCGGCTGCACTGAATATGCCCGGAGGCGGCAGTCTGCATCCTTCGACGGCCGAGACGGTGGCGGCCAAGATGCATTACGTGCACCAGGATGGACAGGTGGTCTACAAGTTTGCCGTCCGCAAGATGGCCGAGGCTGCGGAGACGGTGCTGACCCGGAACGGCGTGACCGGCAAGGACCTGAGCTGCTTTATTCCCCATCAGGCGAATAAGCGGATCATCCTCTCGACGGCGGAGCGGTTGGGAATGCCGGAGGAGTGCGTGGTCATCAACATCGACCGCTATGGAAACACGACGGCGGGCACGATTCCAATGGCCATGCACACCGCGCTCGAAGAGGGCCGCCTGAAGAAAGGCGATCTGGTGTTGCTGGCCAGTGTGGGCGCTGGTTTTACGGTAGGCGCTACGCTGTTGCAGTGGGAGATCTGAGCTAAGAAGCTGTCCAAAAACTCTAAAGCAACGTCATCGCGACCGGAGCCGCTTCGCTTCGGTCGAGATGACGTTCTTTCTTACTGCTCCGGTCGAGATGACGTGTTTTCTTGCTGCTCCGGTTGGATGACGCAGCAAAGAATTTAACAGATTCTAAGACGTCGTTCAGATGGTGGTGTTGGGATGGTCGGTGAGACCGGCTGAGCGGGAGCTGACGTTTCTCGACGTTTTATAGAGCTTCCAGAAGGCGATGGCGCAGCTGATGACGATGGCCGTCCAAAGCACGATGAGGATGGTGCTGGCCCACTTCGCAGAGAAGCGGCTCCACAGGTGGAGAACGTGTCTGCCGTAATAGATGCCGAGCCACACGGCGAACGCGTGGCGTGCTGCGCGGCTTACGGTGAAGATGGTGATGAATTTTTTCTTCGACATCTTCAATGCTCCCGCTGCCAGCACAAAGGGCGACAGCGGCATAGGCGGCGGCAACACGGCGGGAAGAGCAATGGCCAGGATGGCGTGCTTCTCCATCCACTCCCTGATGTTTTTGAAGATGCGCGCGGGGATGTGCTTTTCAAGAAACTGCATTCCTCCCGCATGCCCGACCTCGTAGCTTAGATAGCCACCGATCGCCGAGCCCGCAGTGGCGAGAAGGATGAGCAGAATCCAGTTGGACTTCTGAGCGGCGAAGACGACCAGCATGATGTCGGTGACGCCGGGCACGGGCAGCGGGACAAACGACGAGTCGACAATAGACACCAGAAAGATGCCGAAGACACCGAAACTGGCCAGCAAGTGGAAGAACTGGCTGGAGTGGCGATGAGGCGCGGCGGCCAGAAGCAAGGCGAGAGAGTGCTTCACCCGCCCGGTTGCGGCTGCGGTGATGACTGCGGTGCCAGCAGGGATCTTCATGGTCAGTATGACGCTAACAGAAGAGATCAGGTTTCAGAGGCGAATTATTGTTGCGAAGTGCTGATAGCGCTATAGAAAGCGCAGGGTGGGCAGCGGGGGAAGGGAGTCGATCTCGGCGGCGTAACTGCGAAAGAGCTCCATGGCGCGGATGCAGTCAGGGGTGAGGGTGTAGTGGATGTTCTCGGTGAGGTAGTGGCGAATGGTCTCAGCCGGGACTGCGATGCGCGGCGTCCACTGCTGTACAAGGTCTTCTGTGTGGGCGAGTCCGTGATCGCGTGAGGCGGTGAGGTCGTTAGTGATCTCAGCGGGGGTGATGTGGCCGAGGCTGAGGGCTTCGGGGCGCACCGCCCAGACGGCGGCGACCCAGGGCAGGCCGGTGCGGGTGGTCCACTCGTGGGCGAGATCGATCCACTGGCAGGGGCCGACGGCCTGCTCGATCTGGTCGCGGGCTTCGAGCGCCAGCAGGGCGGGATCGCCGATGAGTAGAGCTGCGTCGGCTTGCTGGAGCATGGCGATGGGGTCGGCAGGATGTTGAATGAAGTCGGGCCGCGTGCCGAGGAACTTGCGGAAGAGGATTTCGGCGTAGGCAAGCGAGCTGCGCGAGGCGGTATCGGCGGCGATGGTGCGGACAGCATCGAGGGAGTGCTTCTGTTTGACGATGAGTTGGATGGAGCGGACGCGATCGAGCGAGGCGATGGTGCAGCCGGGAACGATGGCGAGGTCAGGCGTAAGCGAGGCGATGGGAATGAGTCCCAGATCGGCGCGGCCAGCGAGTAGTTCATCGGCGCAGAGCGCGGGCCGGGTGTAGTGCAGGGTGTAACGCTCGGCGAGCTTTGCCGCCAGGGGTGGGTGCTCGAAGTCCCACATGAGAGGCGCGGGGTTGAGAAAATTGATGGCGGCTACGCGGACGGGATGGGATGATTTTGGCAAACTGGTACTAGTTTAATAGATGTAGATGGGAGGCTTTCGATGCAGCGTGCGATAGTCGGTTTCTATCAGGATGAAGAGGGGCACTGGGCAGCGAAGCTCGAGTGTGGGCATGGCCAGCATGTGCGTCACGATCCGCCATGGATGGTGCGTGAGTGGGTGTTGCGCGAGGAGACTCGTGCCGAGCGGATTGGGCGGATGCTGGAGTGCAAGAAGTGTGATGAGGAATTAAACCCTTCATCTGGCCAATCGTAGGGTAGGATTCTTGACGGTCGGGAAATTGTAGTCTTTGCTCTCTGGAGGGTTCGACTGTGGACGGATTGAGCCGGTTTGGCCGCATTGTGTTCGGCGCGGCGATGGTGCTTTTTGGGCTGCTGTATCTCTTTCATTCGCGCGGAGCGATGCCTGCTCCGGGGCCTCCGTGGGCCGCTGAGACGGGCGTGCTGGCATGGCTGATTGGAGCCGGATTTCTGGTCGTCGGCATTTGCATCGTGGCCAGGGTGGGTGCGCGGGCTGCGACGGTTGTGCTGGGAGCGGCCTTTCTATTGCGGGTCTTAGTCTTCTATGTTCCGCAGTTGTTTGCTCATCTGCACGACCCCGGCCCCTGGACCAGCGGAGCCGAGGTGATGGCGCTGGGCGCGGCTGCGCTGGTGCTGGCCGGTGAACTGGAGTTGTCGAACTCGATGTCCTGGGAGAGCCTGGTGCTGGTGGGACGGTTTCTCTTCGCGGCTGCTCTGGTGGTCGTTGGAGTGCAACACTTCCTGTATGCGAAGTTCATCGCGATGCTGATCCCGGCGTGGATTCCCGGCCATCTGTTCTGGGCTTATTTTGTGGGAGCGGTGTTTATCGCTGCTGCTTTGAGTCTGGTAACGAAGATACAGGGGCGTCTGGCTGCGGCATTGCTGGGATTGATGTTCCTGCTTTGGGTGGTTGTACTCCATACCCCAAGAATTATCGCGACTCCGCATAATGGCAATGAGTGGACCAGCGGGATGATCGCTTTGGCGATGTGTGGCGGATCGTTTGTGCTGGCTGGAGCATTGCGGCAAACTGACCGCTAAAAAATAAGTTTTGGGATTGCGGGCCCGGAGGAGTGGATTTGTCGCAGCAGAACGATGGGAATGGGGCGTCATTGGGACAGGGCCGCATGGCATGGATGGCGTTGACGCTGACGCCAGGAATGGGGCCGACGCGGATCGGAAGAGCGGTCAAGGCGCTGGGAGCGGCGGAGCGGTTGTTTGAGGTATCCCTGACTGAGTTGGAGGCGACGGGAATGCCCGCGCAGTCGGCACAGTTCATCTTCGAGGGCAGAGCGCGGGCTGCGGCCGAGGACGAGATTCACAGGGTCACTGAGGCTGGAGGCAGCATCCTGACCCAGGATGACGAGGCCTATCCGGAGCGATTGCGCGAGATCTACGATCCGCCCGCCGTGTTGTGGATTCGCGGCAACGTGGAACTGCTGGCACGGCCGGGAATCGCCGTGGTGGGGACGCGCCATCCCTCGCCCTATGGTTCCGGCATGGCCGAGATGCTGTCGCGCGATCTGGCTAACCGGCGGCTGGTCATCTTCAGCGGCATGGCTCGCGGCGTCGACACGGCGGCGCACAAGGGAGCGATTGAGGCTGGCGGCAAGACGGTCGCCGTCTGGGGGACCGGGATCGACGTCATCTACCCGAAGGAGAACAAGAAGCTGGCGGAGAATATTGTCGCCTCGGGCGGAACCATCGTCAGCGAGTATCCTCTGGGAACATTTCCCGCTCCGCAGAATTTCCCGATTCGGAACCGGATTTTGAGCGGCATGAGCGTGGGGGTGCTGGTCATCGAGGCCGCGGAGTACAGCGGGACCCGCATCACGGCTCGGCTGGCGATGGAGCAGAACCGCGACGTCTACGCCGTCCCCGGCAACGTGACCAACAAGAATGCCTGGGGGCCTAACACGTTGATTAAGCAGGGGGCTAAGCTCACGGCAACGTGGGAGGACGTGTGGGAGGATCTGCCTTCAGAGATACGGCGGCAACTGGAAGATGAGCTGAGCGCGGCGGGTGGCGATGAATCGAAGATCGCTGGGGCTGCATCTCTATTTAGCAATAAGCCGCTGCCGGAGCACGAACAGATGGTTATGGACCGGCTGAGGCACGATGAGTCGGTACAACTGGACGACTTGATCGAGCGGCTGGAGGCGGAGCTGGGGTCTGCGGAAATCTTTACGGCGCTGTTCGAGCTGGAGATTGCGGGGCGCATCCGGCAGTTGCCGGGCAAGAATTATGTGCGCTCGTTCTAGCGGAACCCTGTGGATAAGTTGCTCGTATGTTACCCATAGACGTTGCAGACGGAATGGAAGAGGAACAGTCTATCGGTATAGATTTTGAACGGATTCTGAGTTTTACAGAACAGCCCGGTTCGCATCTTTCTGGCAACTCGTGTTAGGTTCGCATTGGAATCCTGCACAACGGCAGTTCTATTTAAGGTAGTGGGTTTTTGGTGGATGAAGGGAACGAATGGCTAAATCACTTGTGATCGTGGAGTCGCCGGCGAAGGCGAAGACGATCAATAAATATCTCGGCAGTGACTACATTGTGGAGGCCTCGATCGGCCACATCATGGACCTGCCCAAAAACGACATCGGCGTGGAGCTGAAGAGGCGGACGTTCGAGCCAACGCTGATCGTATCCCCAGGCAAAGAAAAGATTGTGGAACGGCTGAAGAAGCTGGCAGCGAAGTCGGACATGGTTTACCTGGCGCCCGACCCTGACCGCGAAGGCGAGGCGATTGCCGCGCACCTGTCGATGCAGCTTCTGCCGGTGATGAAGGACAAGTCGAAGATTCGCCGTGTGACTTTTAATGAGATCACCCAGAAGGCCGTGAAGGCTGCGTTCGCCCATGCCCGCGATGTCGATGAAAATCTGGTGGACGCGCAGCAGACCCGGCGCGTGCTCGACCGTCTGGTGGGATATCAGGTCTCTCCGCTGCTGTGGGACAAGGTGCGCCGTGGGTTGAGCGCGGGCCGGGTGCAGACGGTAGCGCTGCGTCTGATCGTAGAGCGCGAACAGGAGATCAATAGCTTCGAGCCGGTTGAATATTGGACCATCAACGCCACGCTGAAGCCCAGCCCCGATGGGCAGGAGTTTGTCGCGCGCTTCGTTAGTATAGATGGCGTGGCAGCGCGTGTTGCAAATGGCGTCGACGAGAACGGGAAAGAACTCTTCATCGCCAGCTCGCTGCCGACCCAGCAGCGAATCGAGGAGGTCGTTGCGCAGCTTGAGAACGCCAAGTGGTCGGTGCGTTCTGTCGAGCGTAAGGAGCGCAAGCGGAACCCGACGGCTCCGTTTACGACCAGCAAACTGCAACAGGATGCTTCGAGTCGTCTGGGTTTCAACGTCCGCCGGACGATGGGCGTGGCGCAGCGTCTCTATGAGGGCGTCGAGATCGGCAAAGAAGGCACGGTCGGCCTGATTACCTACATGCGTACCGATTCGACCCGCGTCTCTCCCGATGCCATCGTCGAGGCTCGCGAGTATGTGCAGAAAAATCTTGGCCCGCAGTATTTGCCTGCGAAGCCGAACGAGTACAAGAGCAAGAAAGACGCTCAGGACGCGCACGAAGCGATTCGGCCTACGAACGTCGCGTTTACGCCGGAGTCGATTCGCAAGAATTTGAGCGAGGAGCAGTACAAGCTCTACAAGCTGATCTGGCAACGGTTCGTCGCTTCGCAGATGGTACCGGCGGTCTTCGACCAGACCACCGTCGATATCGCCGCGAAGGCAGACAAGACCTACGACTTCCGCGTGTCGGGATCGGTGATGAAGTTCGATGGCTTCCTTAAGGTCTACGAGCAAATTGCCGAGAAGAAGGATGAAGACGATGAACTCGATAACAAGCTGCCTGCGTTGAGCGATGGACAGGCGCTGACCAGAGAGAAGATCGATTCGGAGCAGAAGTTCACCGAGCCCCCGCCGCGCTACAACGAGGCTTCGCTGGTCAAGGTGCTGGAGGAGCGCGGCATTGGCCGTCCTTCGACCTACGCCTCCATCATCAACACGATTCAGGACCGCGACTACGTTAAAAAGATCGGCGCGAAGTTTGTGCCGACCGAGATCGGCACCGTCGTAACTGGGCTGCTGGTGAAGAACTTCCCGTACATCTTCGACACGCAGTACACGGCAACGCTCGAAGGCGAACTGGACGCGGTGGAAGAAGGCGAAGAGAAGTGGACTGATCTTCTGACCGGCTTCTACGACCACTTCGAGAAGGAGTTGAAGGTCGCCAGCACGCAGATGGAAGACGTCAAGCGCATGGAGCAAGCGACCGACGAAGTCTGCGACAAGTGCGGCAGCGCGCTGATTCTTAAGTGGGGCAAGTTCGGCAGCTTCTACTCGTGCAGCAACTTCACCAAGGTCAAGCCAGTGACCGTAGCGATGGGGCCTTGGAAGAAGGACGCGAAGGCGGTCACGAAGAAGGTGACGTCTGCGTTCGAGTTCCCCATGATCGTGAAGGCGACGACCGACGACGTGATCGAATACTCGAAAGAGGTCGATGACGTGAAGGAGTTGTCTACCTCCATTAATGCAGCAGCCGAGCAGGGTAAGAAAATTACTGTCGAGCCGGTAAGCTGCGACTTCACCAAGGAGAACTTTGCCGCCAAGCCGGACCTCAGCGCGCCGGGTGCGGACGATGTTCCCGAAGAGGAGTTCTGCGACAACTGTGGCCGCGTGATGGTGCTGCGCAATGGGCCGTGGGGGCCGTTCATGGCCTGCCCCGGATACAACGAAGACCCGCCCTGCAAAACGATTCGCAAGCTGACCCAGAAGGTGCAGCAGAAGCCTCCGGTGCAACTCGAAGAGATGTGCCCGAAGTGCGGCAAGCCTCTGCTGTTGCGCAATGGGCAGTATGGCGAGTTCATCAGTTGCAGCGGCTATCCGAAGTGCAAGTACATCAAGCAGGACTTGCTCGACGTTCCATGCCCAAAGTGTGGCGGCGATATTGCCGTGCGCAAGACCAAGCGTGGCGACACGTTCTACGGCTGCGTCAAGTATCCGAAGTGCGACTTCGCTTCGAATCTGAAGCTGGTCAATCAGGCTTGCCCCAAAGGAGATAGCCCTTATCTGCTCGAAGTGACGAACGACAAGGGCACCTACCTGGTCTGCCCCAACAATCGTGAGGCGCTGCCGAAGCGGCGCAAGAAGAAGGGAGCCGCTGAGGAGGAACCGACGACTCCCGAGTGCGGCTACGAAAAGAAGATTGCCGGGCCTGCGCCTGCTGCGGTGGCAGAGCTGCCTGACCCGGAGAAGACTCGGCCTGTGGTCGAGAGCGTTGCATAAGAGAACAACAAGGGAGAACGAATGGCAACGGCAACGGATGCTGAACTGATACTGCGGCTTTATGAGCTTCGACGGGAAGAGGCGCTGAGGAACGCGCGACGATTTATGGTCTTCGATTTTCAACCAAAGACGCTCGAAGAGCTGCGTGCGGTGTCGAGGGATGTTAAGTCCAAGTACAATCCCGCGTGGCGGCAGGTTCTGAGCTACTGGGAGATGGCCGCCTCGATGGTTCTGCGTGGTGCTGTGGACGCAGATCTGTTTCTCGACACCAATGGCGAGGGCATCCTGATCTATGCCAAATTCCATCACTTCCATGCCGAGACCGAGAAGCAATCGGGCAACCCGTTCATGGGACAGACGGCGGCCCTGATTGAAAAGTATCCGGTCGCGAAGGCCAGATACGAGGGGTTCCTGAAGAGGTTTGCGCCTGCCGAGACTCCGGCGCAGAGCTGAGGGAAGGCCGCTCCCCTACTGCCCCCGGCTTTCCATTTAAGCATCGGTTCTGTTACAAATAGGTTGGCACCCGTGAGGGTTCAAAGACCTGTCTGCTGAGTCGGGTATGCGGCTTTCTGACTGTAACTTCTTGAAAAGAATAAGGTAGCGAACAATGGCGAAGGCAGTATGGAATGGCCAGACGCTGGCCGAGAGTGAGACCTACGAGACAGTTGAGGGAAATATTTACTTCCCGGAAGAGACCGTTAAACGGGAGTTTTTGAGGCCCAGCTCGACAACCTCCAGTTGCCCTTGGAAGGGGCAGGCGCGCTATTACACCATCGTCGTGGATGACCAGGAAAATCAGGATGCGGCGTGGTACTACCCCGATCCTAAGCCCGCAGCGCGCAACGTGAAGCATCATATCGCCTTCTGGCGAGGCGTTGAAGTCACGAAGTAGGTTTAGAATCAACACAAAGGGGAGAGGCTGTTGCCTCTCCCCTTTGCATTAATAGGCCTCTGCCTGGTCCAGCGGCAGCCGAACCTGGAAGCAGGTCGCTCCGGGATTGGATTCGACCGTGAGAAAGCCAGAGTGACGGCTGACGATCCGCTGGGCAGTATCGAGCCCAAGCCCGAGTCCATGTCCAGGAGCCTTGGTGGTGAAGAAAGGCTCGAAGATGCGCGACTGGATGGTTGGGTCGATCTCCGGGCCATTGTTCCATATCTCGACGCTCGCCATCGTGCCGGTGAGGCAGGTTCGCAGGCGCAGAACGCCGGGTTCGCCGCTGGCTCGCATGGCTTCGATTGCGTTCTCGATGAGCACAGTCCAGACCTGGCTGAGCTCGCTGCCATAGGCGCTGATCGGCGGCAGAGCCGGATCGAAGTCGCGCTCGATGGTGATGCCCTGCAGTCGCGACGAGAACATCGCCAGCGTGGTTTCGAGCGACTGGGCAATTTCGATGTCCTGAATCGGCGCCTGGTCCATGTAAGAGTAGTCCTTGATGGCGCTGATCAGGTCGAAGATGCGGACGGTCGAGTCGACGATAGCCTCGGTCATGCGCTCGACGCGCAGCGACGTGGCAAAGGTGCCGATGGTGATGGGGATAAGCTCCGGTGGAGCGTGGCGCGCCAGATCGTCAAGATGTTCGATCGTGATGCGAGTCTCGGAGAGCGAGGGCGCAATCGTCCACGGCTCAGTGACATTGTGGTCGATGAGCCATTTGGTCAGTTGCTCTTCGCGGTCCGAGGAGGCCAACGGGTTCTGGGGCGCGACCGTCTCGCTGGAGTACGCGGCCATGTTGGCACGAGTGCGAATCAGCCAGTCCTTGTAGATCCTGGACTGCTCCGGCGTGAGACAAAGCGAGCCGAGCAGATACTTCTGGTCGCCATACTTGCGCAGTTCGCCAAAGAGGCTGGCGGCAGAGCGTTGTGCCGCCGATGCCGGATTGTTGAGTTCATGCGAGAGATTGCCCGCAAGCTTCCCCAGAGCGGAGAGCTTTTCCGCCTGCTGCTCCATGCGCGTGACCTCGCGAACGCGGTCGAGCAGCACAGAGACGCAGCGCTGCGCCATCGAAGGAATCGCGGCCAGCATCTCGGGAAAGAGTGATTCGTGAATGTCGAGCACCCAACTGGGGCCGATGGTGTAGCCGTCTCCGCCGTAGGTCTTCATGCGGGAGAAGGGCAGCTTGCCGGTCATCTGTCCGGCGCGGCCGATGAAGAGGGCCATGGGGCCGGAGTGGCGGCGGCGAACGTGGACCTCTCCACGCAGGATGAAGACAAGGTGCGAGGTGGGCGCTCCTTCGCGAAAGATGAGCGCGTCGCCGCCCTCGCTGATGCGCTCCGTGCCATGGTTGGCCAGCCAGGCGTACTCCGTATCGGAGAGGCCGACGAGAGGCACAATCGTGCCCAGGGCGGCGACGATCTCGGGCAGAGGCGTGGGAGTTGGCGGCGTGCTGGGAACTAGGTATGGCTCGACTTGGAGGGACGCGGTTTCCATAGGGCAGGGCTCCAGTTCTGTTGTTATGGTAGTCGATGCTGTCATCTACGCAGACTTTTGTGTGCAGGTTCCCTTGGCAAAACTTATAAAAGCACAAAGGGCGGAGCCAGAAGCCCCGCCCTTCGTTTGGTTGCGAATGGCGGTCAGGCCTTGACGACGGCTCCGTCCTTGACCACGACCGGGTCGAGGAACGGCATCGACTTGCGAAGCTCCGCGCCGACTTTTTCGATCTGGTGCGCTGCTTCCTGCTTGCGGATGCGGGCGAACTCGTGGCGTCCGGTCTCGTTCTCTTCGATGAACTTCTTGGCGAAGCTGCCGTCCTGAATGTCGTTGAGCAGCCCCTTCATCGCTTTCTTGACTTCGGAGGTAACGATGCGCGGCCCGGCAACGTAGTCGCCCCACTCCGCAGTGTCCGAGATCGAGTGGCGCATGTATTCCAGGCCGCCACGGTACATCAGGTCGACGATGAGCTTCAGCTCATGCAGCACTTCGAAGTACGCAAGCTCCGGCTGATAACCAGCCTCGACCAGCGTCTCAAAGCCAGCCTTGACCAGCGCCGAAGTTCCGCCGCAAAGCACAGCCTGCTCGCCGAAGAGGTCCGTCTCGGTCTCTTCCGTGAAGGTGGTCTCGAGCACACCGGCGCGCGTTGTGCCGATGCCCTTGGCGTAGCTCAGTGCAAGCGCGAGCGCTGTTCCGCTGGCATCCTGCTCGACAGCTACCAGTGCGGGCACGCCGCCGCCTTCGGTGAAGACCTCGCGTACGCGATGGCCGGGAGCCTTGGGAGCGACCAGCGAAACGTCAACACCGGCGGGCGGAGTGATGGTGCGGAAGCGGATGTTGAAGCCGTGCGCGAACATCAGCGTCTTGCCGGGAGCGAGGTTCGGCTCGATGTCGGCGTGATAGACCTTGGCCGCCGTCTGGTCGGGCGTCAGGTTCATGATGACGTCGGCCCACTTCGACACTTCGGCGACGGTGCCGACCTGAAGGCCAGCCTTGCGCGCGCGCTCCACGTTGGGGCTGTCAGCGCGGAGACCGACGCGCACATCGACGCCGGAGTCCTTGAGGTTGAGTGCATGGGCGTGGCCCTGCGAGCCATAGCCGATGATGGCGACTTTCTTCGCCTGGATAAGAGAGAGGTCTGCGTCTGCGTCGTGGTATGCCTTAGCCATGATGGTGTTCGTGTCCTTTAGGTTAATGGTAGCTCAGTGAATCCGTTGACGACCATGAATTGCCCGGATTTTATTCCGTGGTCGAAAAGTTTTAGTGCTCGTCAAACTCGTTGGGGATGATATCGGTGGTTGGCACCGCGGGAATATCTACTTCGCCATTCCCGTTCGGTGTGCCCAGTGCCTTGAGCACCCGGCTGGTGTGGTGGCCGCGCCGCATGGCCATGCGACCGGTGCGCGAGACCTCGAGGATGGTGTAGCCGCTCTCGCGCAGCACCTGCAGCAGCCCTTCGATCTTCGACGAGCTGCCCGTCATCTCCAGCATGATCGACTCGGGCGCAAGATCGACGACGCGGGCGCGGAAGACACTCGCCAGCTCAAAGATCTGCGAGCGCGACGAGAGTCCATTCGGCTCACGCGGCCCGGCGGAGACTTTGATCAGGCAAAGCTCGCGGATGACGGCCTCGCTGCGGCCCACCTCGTCGACGTCTACGGTGATCTCGAGCTTGTAGAGGCTGGCGCGAATGCGGTCGGCGGCATGCTCCGGCGCCTCGCAGACGATGGTCATGCGCGAGGTGTCCACGCGCTCTGACTCTCCCACCGTCAACGAGACGATGTTGATGTTGAGGCGGCGAAAGAGCGAGGCGACGCGGGTGAGCACGCCGGGCTTGTCGGAGACGAGAGCTACAAAGGTGTGGAGCATTTACGGCTTCTCCTTGGGGTTAGCAGAGGGATCAACAGGTACGGTGGATGCGTGGGATGCAGGCGGTGCAGGGTACGTCGGGATATAAGTCTTTGGAGTTTCGAAGAGAATCAGTTCGCCGGGCTTTGCCTTCGGTCTGGCGTTGCTGCACAAGTTGCCGGTGGTGATGCCGTTGTTGCGAATCTCGTTGATGGAGTAGTTGGTATAGAGTTCGCCACGCGAGCGGCAGTCGCCATACATGTTCGAGAGGATGCGGATGATGGTCGCGTGGCCCGTGTCTACTTCAATGATTCCATCTTTGTCAGTAGCCATGGCGACCGATCCGATCTGATCGACTTTGAGTGCCACGTTGAGCTTTTCATCGGTGATGGGATGATTGGTCTGCGCGTTGATGATCTTGATCTTGACGCTATGCTGCTGCGCCTTCGCAAGCGCCGGTGTCAGCGCAAGGAGAAGAAATGCAAGCCCTCGCGTTGGAATGCCGAGTTTGTCGTTCATCCGAATTGTGAAGATACAGAACATAGAACCTTTATGAAATAGTGCTCGGCAAACTAAAGCGCGACTTGTCCTGCAGTAGATGAAAGCCACTTAACGCCGTCCATAATTACATCGTGTTCAGGATTGCCGAAGCTGTGTACGAAGCCAGAGACCGTACCATTGGCTGAACCTGCCTTTGTCCGTTGAAAGGTGCGTAAAACCTCTAGGCTGCCGTTATGAAAGCGTCCAATCTTTAGCGTATATACCGGGTATTCAATAGCTTTGGGGGAGACCGTTGTATCGCTTGTTGTACCGCCCGCACCATTCGGACTTGTTCTTGTCGTTGCCGTGGCAGACTCTTGGGTTTGTGTAGAAATGGATATATAAAACCAAATTCCAACATTGGGCTTTTGTTCGGTATAGCAGATATTTGGATAGTGTTTCGAAACATCCTTTTTAAACCACTTTTGGCCATCTGGACTGAAACCCACATTCACGTTTCCTAGCGTGTCTCTTTCGGCAAGCGAGAACTTTAGAGAACATGGACCATCTGTGCTCTGCGCGCAAGTGGGCAAGCCCTCAAAAGCTATGGCTATAAGCAGTGCTAGGATGATTCTCTTCACCGTCATGCTCCGATGGATAAACATGGTGCTGTTTTAGTCACGAAAGACAGTTAATGAAATTGAAGCTTAAGCAGCCGGGGCACTTTGTGTTCTTGTTTTCATCGCGCACTAAAAACTTTGCATCCCGGAGCCTTTTGCACGTTGCATTTACTTGTTGATGAGGTGAAATGGCTGTCTCTCTTTCGAGGCATGAGTCACAAAGTCCCTTTGGAGACTTCCTCAACGCATTAAGGATTTTCTCCTTGGCAGTCACTTACTCATCCTCAGCAGTTTCCAGCAGCGGATCTTTTGTCGGTCTACGAACCATCTCGTGCAGCGCCGCACCGGGAGCGATCATCGGATAAACCCCATCTTCTTTCTCAACCTGGAAGTTGATGAGGAACGGCTTGCCACTGGTGCGAGCTTTTGTAACCGTAGAAGTTACATCCTTGCGCTCGCTGACCGTTGCTCCATCGATGCCATGCGCCGCGGCAAGCGCGACGAAGTCGGGCGAGAGGATCGGGCTGGCGGCGTAGTTCTTCTCGTAGAAGGCCTCCTGCCACTGGCGCACCATGCCGAGGAAGCCGTTGTTGATGACGGCAATGTTGATCGCAAGGCCCTCCTGCTGAATGGTCGAAAGCTCAGAGGCGGTCATCTGAAATCCGCCATCTCCGGCGATCACCCACACGTCTTTCTCGGGGCAGGCGACCTTCGCGCCGATCGCTGCGGGCAGGGCAAAGCCCATCGTTCCCAGGCCCCCGCTGGTCACCAGCGTGCGCGGGGAGTCGTGCTTGTAGTACTGCGCCTCCCACATCTGGTGCTGGCCTACGTCGGTCACGATGATGGTCTGGGCTGTTCTTCCGGCGGCTTCGGCTTCGCGCCAGATGTCGTTGATGACGTGTGCGGCGTACAGATGACCGTTGTCGGGCAGGTTGATGATGTCGCGTACGGAGGCATCGCCCTTCATCGCGTTGACGGCCTTGATCCAGCTTGCGTCCGCCTTCTTCGGCAGCAGTGGCAGCAGCAGATCGAGCGTCTGGCGCAGGTCGCCGATAAGGGCGACGTCTACCTTGACGTTCTTGTTGATCTCGCTGGGGTCGATCTCGATATGAATCTTCTTCGCATTGGGAGCGTAGCTGGCAAGGTTGCCGGTCACGCGGTCGTCGAAGCGCATGCCGAAGGCGAGCAGAAGGTCGGCCTGCTGAATCGCATTGTTCACCCACGACTCGCCGTGCATGCCCATCATGCCCAGCGACAGCGGATGGTGCGTCGGAAACGATCCAAGGCCAAGCAGAGTGCTGGCAACGGGAATCTGCTGCCGCTCGGCAAAGGCGATCACCTCGGCCTCGGCTCCCGACTGCGTGATGCCGTGACCCGCGAGGATGACCGGGCGCTTGGCCGACTGAATCAGTTCGATAGCCTGCTTGATCGACGAGCTTTCGGCACGCAGCATCGGGTGCGGCCTATGCGGCGGCGGCGCGGCAGCTTCAAAGTCGAAGGTCGCGGTGGCCTGTTGCGCATCCTTGGTGATATCGACCAGCACCGGGCCGGGGCGGCCGGTCTGCGCGATCTGGAAGGCGGCGCGGATGGTCGGGGCGATATCTTCGGCGCGCGTCACAAGCCAGTTGTGCTTGGTGATCGGCATGGTGATGGCGGTGATGTCGACCTCCTGAAAGGCATCCGAGCCAAGCACCTTCGACGAGACCTGTCCGGTGATGGCCACCATGGGAATGCTGTCGAGCATGGCCGTGGCGATGCCCGTCACCAGGTTGGTTGCACCCGGTCCGCTGGTGGCGACGCAGACGCCGGTCTTGCCCGAGGCGCGCGCGTAGCCGTCGGCCATGTGCGAGGCTCCCTGCTCGTGGCGCACCAGCACATGGTGGATGCTGGGGAACTTGCGCAGGGCATCATAGACGGGCAGGATGGCTCCGCCGGGATAGCCGAAGACCTTGTCGACGCCTTCGCCTGCCAGCGTGGCCCAAACGATCTCGGCTCCGGTGAGGGTAGGATTGTTCTTCGTGTTGGAAGTGGTAGTCATAGCTGTTATCTCCCGAATCTTTCGTAGATCTCCCAAGCAAGCAGTAGAAAGGCAACGCCGGTGGCCCAATAACTTCGCGTGTAATTGATCTTGCGCTCCGGGTCGGCAGGTTTGCGGAGTTGAATAAAGAGAAGAACATTTGCAACGACGAACATCGTCGTGCAGATAATTAAGAAGGTTCGAAGAGGAGTCGCTGGTGGAACAAGAAATAAAGCAATGCCACAGCCACCGATGACACCGATCTCAAAGATCGTGATGCTCCATGCTCTCGACATTGGCTTCTTTGACATTTCTTGCAGACCTTGGGGCCAGAGACCCTTCTCTTATATTGTTTGCGGCGCTCAATGCTAGTACGTATGTGCTCAGGCTATCTCGCCTGTTATGAAGACTTTACCGATATGCCGCTCTTTAGAATCAATACTTTAGCTTGGAAGCCCGGAATTAAGTCCTTTATTTCGAAGACTTTGGTACTTAAGTCCAGGGGGTACTTAGGTGGTGATGGCTCCCTTGGAGGCAGAGCCTACGGAGTTGGCATATTTAGCGAAGACGCCTCGTTTGAAACGAGGCTCAGGGGCCTTGAAGTCCTTGAGGCGCTTGGCAATCTCTTCGTCGGAGACATTGAGCGTAAGTTTGCGGTTAGGAATGTCGAAGGTGATCGTGTCGCCTTCGTGCACGGCAGCAATCGGACCGCCGAGTTGCGCTTCAGGAGCGACGTGGCCAGCCATCAATCCACGCGTAGCCCCTGAGAAACGTCCATCGGTAAGCAGCGCAACTGAGTCCGAAAGCTCTGGAATACCCTTGATGGCAGCAGTCACGGCGAGCATCTCGCGCATTCCCGGTCCACCCCGTGGGCCTTCGTAGCGGATGACGAGGACGTCGTTGGGGTTGATCTTGCCCGCTTCAACGGCTGCGTGCGCGTCGTCCTCGCAGTCGAAGACGCGAGCGGTCCCGGTGTGGTTGATGCGCTCGTGACCGGCGACCTTGATGACGCAGCCATCTGGAGCGAGATTGCCCTTGAGGATGACGAGACCGCCGGTTGGTTTCAGCGCCGTTTCCCAGGTGTGAATGACAGGCTGAGCCGGTGTTTCGACGGCGAGCGCAGCCTCTTCGGCGAGCGTCTTGCCGGTGACGGTGATGCTGTCGCCCTTGATCAGGCCCTTCTCAATCAGGCGCTGTGCGAGCAGACGTGAGCCGCCTGCCTCCTGGTAGTCCTTGGCCGCGTACTTGCCGCCCGGCGAGAGATCGCAGATGAACGGCGTGTGCTCGGAGATGCGGTCGAAGTCTTCCATGGTGAGCGGGATATCGAACTCATGCGCGATGGCGATGAGGTGGAGAACCGCATTCGTCGAGCCGCCAGAGGCGCAGACCGCAGCGATGGCGTTGTCGATGGACTGGCGAGTGACGATCTTGCGCGGAGTGAGACCGGCGCGTGCGAGGTCCATCACCAGCCGTCCAGCTTCGCGGCTGGCAGCGTCCTTCTCGGGCGACATGGCGGGAACGCCGGTGATCATCATGGGCGAGATGCCGAGGAACTCTCCGGCCATCGCCATGGTGTTGGCAGTGAACTGGCCGCCGCAGGCTCCGGGACCGGGACAGGCGGAGGCTTCGAGAGCTTCGAGCTCGTCGTCGCTGATCTTGCCGGCTGCGTGCGAGCCCATACCTTCAAAGACGTTGAGGATGGTGATCTCTTTGCTGCTGCCGTCGGGCTGCTTGAGGTGGCCGGGAGCGATGCTGCCGCCGTAGAGCATCAGGCCGGGGATATCGAGCCGCGCCAGCGCCATGATGGCGGCGGGCATGTTCTTGTCGCAGCCGGCGATGCAGACGATGCCGTCGAAGGAGTTGCCGCGGGCGACGAGTTCGATGGAGTCCGCGATGACCTCGCGAGAGATGAGCGAGGCCTTCATGCCTTGCGTGCCCATGGTGATGCCGTCATGGATGGTGACGGTGTTGAACTCCATCGGTGTGCCGCCCGCCTCGCGAACGCCCTGTTTGACGGCCTCGGCGACTCGGCGGAGATGGAAGTTGCAAGGGCCGATCTCGGTCCAGGTATTGGCGATGCCGATGATGGGCTTGTGCAGATCTTCCTTGGTGAAGCCGACGCTGCGGAAGTAGGAGCGCGCAGCCGCGCGGCTGGGGCCTTCGGTCAGGACTTTGGAGTGGGACTTTGGATCGATGCTCAAGGTATCAGCCTTTCAGGTTGGAACGAATGATCAAATCGGCTAGCCAGCGAGTCGGCAAGTCAGCGGTATGACAGCTACGAAGCTTTTGCAGTCTTGGGTGCGGACCAGAAGTCCTTGTCGTGTTTGGATTCAAAGCTGTCCAGTTCGGATTCGTGACGCAGAGTAAGACCGATGTCGTCGAGGCCATTCAGCAGGCAGTATTTGCGGAACGGGTCGATCTCGAAGTGCGCGTTGAAGCCTTGCTCGTCGGTGACGGTCTGGGCTTCAAGGTTGATGGTGAGCTTGTGCTCGGGGTCTTTGGTGCAGCGAGCTAAAAGTGTTTGAACATCTTCTTCGCTGAGACGGGCGAGGATGATGCCGTTCTTGCCCGCGTTCGAGAAGAAGATATCGGCAAAGGTCGGCGCGATGACGGCGAGGAAGCCGTACTGATTGAGCGCCCAGGCAGCGTGTTCGCGCGAGCTGCCGCAGCCGAAATTCTTTTCGGCAATCAGGATCTGCGCGCCCTTGTACTCAGGCTTGTTGAGGACGAAGTCCTTGCGCTCTTCGACATGGTCGGGCGTCTCAAGGTTGTAGCGCCAATCGAAGAAGAGGAACTCGCCGTAGCCAGTGCGCTCGATGCGCTTGAGGAACTGCTTCGGGATGATCTGGTCCGTGTCGATATTTGGAAACGGCAGCGGGACGGCTTTCGAGGTGAGGACGTTGATGGGTTCCATTAGCGTGAGCCTCCTTCGCTCTGCTTCCATTTGCGAATGTCGGTGAAGTGGCCGGTAATGGCGGCTGCGGCGGCCATCTCGGGGCTGACGAGATGAGTGCGTCCGCCGCGGCCCTGGCGGCCTTCGAAGTTGCGGTTGCTGGTCGAGGCGCAGCGTTCGCCGGGTTGCAGAATGTCGGGGTTCATGCCGAGACACATGCTGCAGCCGGGCTCGCGCCACTCGAAGCCTGCGGTCTTGAAGATGGCGTCGAGGCCTTCCTCTTCAGCCTGACGTTTAACCGCCTGCGAGCCGGGGACGACCATGGCGCGAACGCGGGTGGCAATGTGATGGCCTTTGACGACAGCGGCGGCGGCGCGAAGATCTTCAATGCGTCCGTTGGTGCAGGAGCCAAGAAAGACGGTGTCGATGGCGATCTCTTCCATCGGGGTGCCGGGCTTGAGCGCCATGTACTCGTAGGCACGCTCGAAGGACTTGCGGTCGGCTTCGGTCGGGGCTTCGTCGAGCGTGGGAACGCTGGCATCGATGGTGGTGGTCATGCCGGGCGACGTACCCCAGGTGACTGCCGGAGCCAGAGTTGCGGCGTCGATGTGAAGCTCGCGGTCGAACGTTGCACCTTCGTCAGTCGGAAGAGTCTTCCAGTGCGCGACGGCCTCGTCCCACGCTGCGCTGGTGGGACAGAAGCGGCGGCCCTTGAGATAGGCGAAGGTGGTCTCGTCGGGAGCGATCATGCCTGCGCGGGCACCAGCCTCGATGCTCATGTTGCAGATGGTCATGCGGCCTTCCATCGAGAGTGCGCAGATGGCCGAGCCAGCATACTCGACGGCGTAGCCTGTGGCTCCGTCGGTGCCGATCTTGCCGATGATGTGGAGGATGATGTCCTTGGCGGTGACGCCGAAGGGAAGCTCGCCATCGACGGTGATGCGGAAGGTCTTCGGCTTATCCTGCGGCAGCGTCTGCGTGGCCATCACGTGCTCGACTTCACTGGTTCCTATTCCAAACGCTAAAGCACCGAAGGCTCCGTGCGTCGACGTGTGCGAGTCGCCGCAGACGATGGTCATGCCCGGCTTGGTAGCCCCCAGCTCAGGCCCGATCATGTGGACGATGCCCTGCGAACTGTCCTGCACGTCGAAGAACTCGATGCCGAACTCGGCGCAGTTTTTGCGCAGCGCGTTGACCTGGGTCGCGGAGATCTGGTCGACGATGTGGAGACGGTCGTAGGCGCTGGTGGTGGGAACATTGTGGTCCACCGTTGCGATGGTGCGGTCAGCGCGGCGCAGCTTGCGGCCAGCCATGCGCAGGCCGTCGAAGGCCTGTGGCGATGTGACTTCGTGGACGAGGTGAAGGTCGATATAGATAATCGAAGGCTCGCCCTTGGGCTCGGCTACGAGGTGCTGCTGCCAGACTTTTTCAAAGAGAGTTTTTGCTGTCGTGGTCATGATTTGGCCTTTGCTTCCGGTTGTTGCTCGGTGATGGTGTTAGCTCCGATGGTTGCTGGCTTGATCTGTTGCGGCTTGCCGTCGGGATCAACAAGAATGGCGTTGGTGATGGTCTGAAGAATCTTGCTGCCCAGCGGCGGCTCGGCGGTCCAGCGGGCGATGCTGTGCGTCAATGCTGCGGGAATGTGGTCGGGGTCGATGGTCTTATTGCTGAAGACCCACATCGTGTACTCGGCGCCGGGCTGGTCGGGAGTTTTGTTCTGCTGGATCCAGTTGATGGCGGCGAAGACGACCAGCGGCTGCGGGACGCCGAGATCGACAAAGAGCAGGCCACGGTCCGAACAGAAGCGGAAGACGCAGCCGGTGACGGTGAGATAGCGGTTCTGGTCGGCGAGGACTTTGCCGGGAACAGAGAGATAGTCGAGTGCGGTCTCTG
>JBEPUY010000049.1:0-29608 GCA_041691255.1 Granulicella sp.
AGTGTCCAACCAAAACGGCCGCTCCGCTAGTAATTAGATCGTGAACAGGCTCTAAGTGGTTCAACAACCGCAACAACCCCTTTTCTCTTCCGTGACACGATGATGAAGCTCATTGAAGCTCCCGTGCTGGAATACAAAAAACTCACTGCGGCAGCTTACCCTTAGCGTTGGAGCGTTTCCACAGGTGCCGACTCTCCCCCTGGTAACCAAACAAAAGTTTGATCTTCTGGTTTGCGTTTTGCAAAAAATCTAAATCCCATACTCTCTTCATGGCTATTTACTGTGTAAGAGACCCAAATTTGCACTATAGGCGCGTTGAGTTGGTTTGCAATTGGATCAGATGCAAAGTCGCAGTACAAACTACGTTCAAATCCCTTTGGTAAATTTTCAATCGGAGCAACGCGAACGGTCGTTATAGCTGTGGGATGATCCAGTTTGAGACTGTCTGTATTTTCATTCAAAATTACACATTCATAACGAGCCTTCGTTAAACGGCCAGTTGTATTGTTGGTGAGAATAAATCTCGTCTCAAATGCATATTTCGGATCGAGCGACGGCCCGATGTTTATTTTTATGCTTTGATCGCTCGAAGGGTTTTCCGTGGGAGATTGGGACACTTGTGTCTTAGCGGGCAGGGGCGTTAACTTCCGCTCGCGTCGCATGACCTTGGAGACTATTTGGGCTTTAAAATCAACAGCCTGTTCCTTCCTTGCTGCAATATCTGGTTCATCAATAATGGCCTGCAGCTTTGTTTCAACACTATTTCTAAATGCTTCGTCTTTTTTATCTCGGGTACTGTCTGCGTGATAAGCAGTCATCTGCACTACGCCAAATAGCAACACACCTATGGCCGCCAGCGTCCAAACAATTATCAGCGCACGCCGCTTTTCCTTAGAACCGTTTGGCAATCCGAGCGTAGCCAAGTGACCTCCATAGCCAGCGAGGGCCAATGGGAAAACGGCAATAGCAATGAACGTGATGAGGTAAGACCACATGCCGGAAATACTCTCATCATCGCTCCGTTGCGTAAAGCCGATAATTTTCTAACTTTATGGATTCCCAAATTTTATTGGGTACCAAAGGTGAGACATTATCGGTCGTAATTCCCATTTTGAAATCGGGTTATGCAAAAAACTTCACATTCATCTTGTCACTTCGCTCCGGATCAACCAAGGTGGTTACACGCCATTGGTAATTGCAGCGCAAGGATAGGGAGACCGAAAAATGCAGGTATTGATTGTTGAAGATGATGCGGCCTTGGGATCGTTTCTGCAGAAGGGCATGAAGTTGGAAGGGCATGACGTGGAGTGGGTCGGAGATGGAGAAGCGGCTCTGTTGCACGTCGAAGAGCATCGGCCCGACCTGATGGTGCTGGACCTGAGTCTGCCGCGCAAGGATGGCACGGAGGTATTGGCAGAGATGCAGGGCCGTTTCGACGAGATGGCGGTGCTGGTGCTGACCGGACGCAACCAGGTGGAGGAACGGGTGAAGTGCCTGAACCTGGGAGCGGACGACTGCCTGTTAAAGCCGTTCAGCTTTCATGAGCTGACGGCGAGGTGCCGGGCGTTGCTGCGGCGGCGAGAACAGTTCGCCGATCCCGTGCTGCGGCATGGCGATGTGGAGCTGAACCGGATGGACCGCAGGGTCTCGCGAAGTGGCGTTGTGGCGGAACTCACGGTGAAGGAGTTCAACCTGCTGGAATTTTTAATGCTGCGGCGCGGACGGTGTTGCAGCCGTACCGAGTTGTTGCAGGAGGTATGGCACATGTCGCCGGATGCGGGGACGAATGTCGTGGACGTGTACATCAACTATTTGAGAAAGAAGTTGAGTGTGGGCGATGGCGACGTCGATGCAGGCTATCCCGTGATTGAGACGGTGCGCGGCGAAGGCTACCAGATGGGCAGCATGAAGAAGATGCCGCAGCGGGTCAGCGAGCTTCCGCGGCGGGCGATGTTTGCCAGTGCGTGACACTTTGCAAAAGCCGGGGGCAGAGCTTGCGGTGCGGATGGATGATGCGCTGCATGGACTTTGCCAGCCGCTGACGGTGTTGCAATGCCGGCTCGCGATGGGCGAGTTGATCGGCGGACACGATGCCATGCGGGCGGCCATTACCGAAGCGCTGGTGGAGTGTACGCGGGTGAACCTGGCGGTTGGCCTGATGCGGGAGATGTTGCAGCACGAGTTGCAGATGGATCGAGATATGCAGGAGAGGATGAGGTAAATCGGATGAGCGCAGGTCAGGATGTCGTGACGGGAATGGGTGTTGTGGAAGTAGCGGCGCGAACGGTTGTGCTTGCAAGCGCGGATGCGGCCTTGCGGCAGAGATTGCGGCGGTCTTTGACCGGGCTGCGCTGGCAGGTGCGCGAGGCGACCGGCGGTGCGGAGGCCATGGCGCAGCTGGAGGCTTCGCGTCCGGAGGCGCTGCTGGTGGATAGCTGGCTGCCCGATCTTGAGGTGGGCGAGTTTGCAGGCCAGGTGCGACGGTTGTATCCGGCGATGGAGATGCTGCGTGTGGATGGCGGCGTGGATGGAGGAGCGCGCAGCCCGCGGAGGAATGAGTTGCTTCATGCGTTGCGCGAGGCGCAGGACGCTCCGCTGAACGACACGGCGGCGTGGAAGGCGGCGCCGATCGCTGTGCCTCGCAGCGCAGGACGAGCGCCTTCGGTGGTGAAGAACTTCGATCAGGAGGCGGCGAGGCGTGCGCTTTTGGTGCTGCTGGGACGCGAGGAGACTTCGCGGCCGGAGAGTGCTGTGGGAGGTGCGCCGCAGGAGGAAGCGATGTTGCCGGAGATGGTGGGTGCGAGTGAGCCGATGCGAGAGTTGACACGGCTGATTCGACTGGTGGCTCCGCGTTCGACCACGGTGTTGATTGAGGGCGAGACGGGCACGGGCAAAGAGGTCGTGGCGCAGGCCTTGCATCGGCTCAGCGAGCGAGCGGCAAAGCCGTTTGCGGTGTTGAACTGTGCGGCTATTCCGGAGGCGCTGCTGGAGGCGGAGTTGTTCGGCCACGCGCGCGGGGCATTTACCGGGGCGGTGCAATCGCGGACGGGGAGAATTGAAGCGGCCCATGGTGGAACTCTGTTTCTCGATGAGATTGGCGAGATGCCGATGGCGTTGCAGGCGAAGATGCTGCGCTTTCTGGAGTGCGGTGAGCTGCAGCGCGTGGGCGACAACGAGACGGTGCGCGTGGATGTGCGCGTGATTGCAGCGACGCACCAGCCGCTGCAGCAGAGGTCGGAAGAGCGGACGTTTCGGCTGGACCTTTATCACCGGCTTGCGGTGTTTCCGGTTGAGGTTCCTGCATTGCGCGACCGGATGGAAGACCTTGATCTGCTGACCGAACACATCCTTGAAAAGATGGGACAGAAGATGCCGCGCAAGCGATTGAGCGCGGAGGCTGCGGCGAAGTTGCATGAGCATCATTGGCCGGGCAATGTTCGCGAGTTGATGCATGTGCTGGAGCGAGGCGCGATTCTGTCTGGCGACAGGATGGAGATCGGTGCGGAGGAGATTCGCTACCGGCGGGCTACGCGGGAGTAGGCGTTGAAGAGAATCGCAGATTGGCCGATAGATAAGAGCGCTCTCATCCGAGGGCGCTTTTGTTTGGAACCCCGCCTGCATAGGTAATCGCGTGGAGGTGACGAGCATGGATGTAATGACTCCGATGAGCGATGCGTTGAACAAGTATCTCGACCTGACCAGCGAGCAGATGAAGTTGACGGCCAGCAACATGGCCAATGTCGATACGCCTGGCTATAAGACCGAGGGCTTCAACTTCGAGCAGCAGTTTATGCAGCAGATGAATGGCAGTGCCGATGCCGACTTTGGTGCAGGGGCCGAGGTTGAGAACGTCGATGGCCTGGTGGCACGGCCCGATGGCAACAACGTCTCGATGGACCGCGAAGGCATGCAGATGGCGAAGTCGCAGCTGCAGTTTCGGATGGGCGTGGAACTGCTGAAGCAGCAGTTCACCAATGTGATGGATGCGATCCATGCGGAGGCGAAGTAAGCCATGAATCTGTTTGGCGTGATGGATGTAAGTGCGTCGGCGCTGAAGGCCGAGCGAGTTCGGGCTGAGGTGGTTGCTTCGAATATGGCCAACGCGGAGACGACGCGGACGCCGGAGGGCGGCCCTTACCAGCGGCACCATGTGGTGTTTGAAGCGGAAGGGGGCAGTAGCTTTCAGAGCTCGCTGATGGGCCAGATGAGCCCCATGAACGAAGGCACGAGCGATGGCCTGGGCGGTTTTGACACGGGCTTCAGCAGCGGGTTTACGAATGATCTTTCGAGCGACGTCACCGCGTCGAGCGGAGCGCCGGGCGGAGTGGCGGTGACGGGCGTGATCGCGGACCAGAGCGCACCGCTGCGTAGATATGATCCGCAGCATCCCGATGCGGGGCCGGATGGTTTTGTGGCCTATCCCGATATCAACCCGTTGACGGAGATGACGGACCTGATGGGAGCGACGCGATCGTATGGGATGAATGCCTCCGCGGTGGAGGCGGAGAAGAACATGGTTGGTTCATCGCTGGACATTTTGAAGTAGAGAAGACGAGAGAGGATTTGAGCAATGATTGATGCCGGAACAATTGCAAGCGTAATGAACAGCGCACAGGGCGCAGCGGGGTCGGATGGATTTATAAACACCGCAACGAACGCCGCGGCCAATAGTGGAGCAGTGCCGTTTGCCGGGATGTTTCAGACGATGGTGCAGCAGACCAGCGCTCTCGACAAGAAGGCGAGCAACGCTGTGACCGGATTGCTGACGGGGCAAGGCGTCGAGATTCATGACGCGATGATTGCGACGCAGAAGGCCGACATGGCCTTTGAGCTGGCGCTGCAGGTGCGGAACAAGGCTGTCGGCGCGTACCAGCAGATGATGGGTATGCAGTTCTAAACAAGATTGAAGGAATGCTGAGGCGAGATGGCTGAGATAGAGCGGGCAGGGCTGGAGAAGACCGGGCAGCGCGTTGCCGAGGCTTCCGGCAATGGGCTGGTGGACAGAGCGGCGGCGATGGCGTCCGCGATGCAGCAGCGGCTGATGGCGATGCCGGTGGGCAAGCGAACGTGGCTGATTGCATCGGCTGCATTTCTGGCGGCGGCCTGTCTTGGACTGATGTGGTTTGCGCAGAGGCCGGATTGGCGGGTGCTGTTCAGCGGGCTTGATGGCAAAGATACGCAGCAGGTATCGCAGGAGCTCGCGGCGGCTGGAATTTCTTTTCAGATGACGGCGGATGGCACTGGGATCGAAGTGCCGGCGGACCTGTTGGACAAGGCGCGCATGGAGGTTGCGGCGAAGGGGATGCCGCAGACGGGGCGGCTGGGGTTTGAACTTTTCGACAAGCCGAATTGGGTTGGAAGCGAGTTTGATGAACGGGTGAACTATCAGCGCGCGCTCGAAGGAGAGCTGGAGCACACGATTGAGACGCTCGATGTGGTGCGGTCGGCGCGGGTGCACCTGGTGTTGCCGCAGCAGAGCCTGTTCGTGTCGGAGGAGAAGGCGGCGAAGGCCTCGGTGGTTTTGAAGCTGCGGCGGTCGACGGTCGATCCGGAGCAGGCCGATGCGATTCGCAGTCTGGTGGCGGGGGCGGTGGAGAATTTAAGTCCCGATCAGGTGACGCTGGTAGATGCCGATGGAAGGGCGAATCTGAAACCGCGATCGGGCGACGCTACCAAGGATGAGGCGGAGCAGGAGATGGAGGCCAAGCTGGTTGCGATGCTGGAGCCGCTGGCTGGCCGCGACAATGTTCGCGCAACGGTGAATGTGAGCTACGACGAAGGCAGCGAGGAACGGACCGACGAGGTCTACGATCCGACTCAGACGGCAACGCTGACAATGCAGAAAAAGGATGAGGTATCGGCGCTGCCGGGGAAGGCGTCGGGGGTTCCGGGGACGGCGAGCAACTCTCCGGCCGGTGCTCCTGCGGGTTCTGTGGCGGGATCGCAGGCCGCGGCGGCTCCGGGAACACCGCCACTGTTGCAGAAGCAGGCGCTGCCGGTGTATCCGCAACAGGCGAACGGGCGCGACCAGAGCATTCAGGAAGAGAACGGAACCTATGGAGTGACCAAGCATCTGCTGCACTCGGAAGAAGGGCCGGGGCGAGTACGACGGGTAACGGCGGCAGTTGTCGTGAATGACCGGGCGATGACGGAGGGTGCTGGCAAGCTGGAGCATACGGTCTGGAAGCCGCGAAGCGCGGACGAGATGCTCAGGCTCGAGCAACTGGCCCAGGCGGCGGTTGGCTATGATGCTCGACGAGGAGACCAGGTGGTGATGGAAAACGTCAGCTTCAGTACCAACGCTCCAGAGATGAAGCCGCCGATGATAGACAGCGTGATGCAGGGAGCGAGAACGCTTGCAGCATCGCAGCCGGGAATGATGCGGACTTTGGTGATAGGACTCTGCGGCGTGCTGCTTGTGTTGTTTGTGCTGCGCCCCGTGGGCCGACAGCTGGCGGCCACGCTGCGCGAGCCTCTGTTGCTGACCGCGGGCGCGAATACTTCGGCTGCTCTGGGTAATGAGCAGGAACGAATGTTGCCCGCTGAACCGGAGTGGAGACCGGATGAGACAGAGAATCTGCTGCCCGTGCCGGTGAGGAGCAGGGCGCAACGGCAACAGCAGGGGATCTTCGATCACGTCTCCGAACATATTCGCCGGGAGCCCGTGCAGAGCACAAGGCTGCTGGAAGCATGGATTGGATCGACAGAGGATGGTGAGTGATGGGTGCAGCGATGCAGATGCGTGAAGCAGAGAGTGTGAGACATAATCCGTTGTTGCTTCCGGCAGAGTCGGGGTTTGCGCCGGCAGAGATACCGGGTCTGCGCAAGGCCGCGATCCTGATGGTGGCGCTTGGCGACGAGTTGGCGAAGACGCTCTTTCTAAGCTTGTCGGAGACGGATGTCCGGCGCGTGACGGAGGAGATTACGCGCCTGGGAGAGATTCCCGCGCAGCAGTTGACCCAGGTGCTGACGGAGTTTTACGGTCTGCTGGAGACGCAGCAGTACATGGTGCGTGGTGGCCCGGAGTATGCGCTGAAGCTGTTGACGGAGGCCTTTGGGTTAAGCAAGGCCGAAGATCTTCTGGCACAGGTGAAGAAGGTCCGCGAACGGACCAATGGCGATATGGCCATGCTGCAAAAGATGGACCCGCAGCATCTGAGCAAGTTTCTGGAGACGGAGCATCCGCAGACGATTGCGCTGGTGCTGGCGCATCTGGATGCGAAGCGTGGATCGGCGGTGCTGATGAGCCTGCATGGACAGATGCGAGTCGATGTTGTGCGTCGCTTGGCGGAGATGCGGCAGTTCTCGCCGGAGATGGCGCAGACGGTTGCGCTGGTATTGCACAAACGGATGGAGGGGGCCGGTTCGTCTGGAAGAAAGTCTTACTCGGGCTTTAAGGCGGTTGCGGAGTTGCTGAACCGGCTGGACCAGGTCGAGAGCAAGGGGATTCTTGAGGAGATCGAGCACGATGAACCTCAGATCGCCATTGGGATTAGAAACCTGATGTTTACTTTTGAAGATCTGGTGACGGTGCCGCCGGAGAGCATTCGCGAATTTGTCGCGGCTGCCGACAAAAAAGTATTGGCGTTAGCCCTCAAGGGCGGACGCGACAACGTCAAGTCGCATCTGTTCAAGGCGATGAGCTCTCGTGCTGTCGAGATGCTGAAAGAAGACATGGAGGTGATGGGACCTGTCCGCATGAAAGAGGTCAACCATGCGCAGCAGGAACTGCTGGCTCTGGCCCGCCAGCTTGAAGGCGAAGGCCGCATGATTCTGAAGATGGAGGTGGACGATGATCTCGCTATCTGAGGAAAAAAGGACCACAGGTACAGACCATGCGCTCCCCGGAATGCCTGGGCGGCTGATGAGTGGGACGCATAAAAAAAATGATACTTCGCGGCTCGAGTTTTACCCCCTCAGTGAACATGGAACAGGCCCGTCGCAGGATGTAGACGTGGTGCAGGCGTTGAACGTGGTTGAGGTTTACACGCAGGAACAAGTCGAAGAGATAAAGGCCCAATTGAAGTTGCAGCAACTGGAATTCAGCGCACAGATGGAAAGAGTGCGTAGCGAGACGAGAATTGAATCGCGGCAGGAGTGGGAAGAGGAGTTGCAGGAAAGAGTACAGGTAGAACGGACTCGCGTGACGCAAGCTGTAGAAGCTTTTCAAGCGCAGCGTAAGCGCTACTTCATCGACGTAGAAGCAGAGGTTGTGAAGCTGGCCCTTGCGATTGCAGCGCGGATTCTGCATCGTGAAGCGAAGCTCGATCCTCTGCTCTTAACTGCGGCTGTGCGGGTCGCGCTGGATAAGGTTACCGATAACAGCACGATGGAGTTGCGGGTTCCTGCCAGCGAGTTGGAGAGCTGGAAGAGCGCGCTCGAGACGGAAGCGGAATCGCGAGTGCAACTGGTGGGCGATGCGCGGCTGGGGATTGGCGAATGCATTCTTGAAACGACCGTGGGCAAGGTGGAACTGGGGATCCAGGCGCAGCTGGAGGAGATTGAGAAAGGGTTCTTCGACCTTCTCCAACAGAGGCCCGCTTGATGCTCGAGGAGAAGACGGCACCCCAAATTCTTGGCTCCTATTTTGCACAACTGGCAACGCGACCGGCATTGCGGTGGAGCGGGCGCGTTGTAGAAGCCAATGAGCAGACGGTTGAGGCGGATGGGCCTTTGTGTTCGGTAGGAGAGTGTTGCGAGATCCTGAGCGGCGAAGGTAAAAGGCACCGTGCCGAGGTGATTGGATTTCGCGGACGCCATGTTCTGGCCATGCCGCTCGAAGCGACGCAGGGGATCCGTTATGGAGATTCGCTGGTTGCGATGGGAGTGACGCCCGGAATCGCGGTTGGAGAAGAACTGGAGGGGCGCATCTTGAATGCGTTGGGCGAACCTCTCGATGGGATGCCAACGCCAAGAATGGCAGCGATGTGGCCGCTTGATGGTGCGGTGCCGCACCCGATGGCGAGAGAGCCGATTAGAGAGTCCTTGCAGACAGGGCTTAGGGTCATCGATGGTATGTTGACCGTTGGACGCGGTCAGCGAGTTGGCATCTTCGGCGGATCGGGTGTAGGCAAGAGCACCTTGATTGGAATGATGACGCGCAATACCGCCGCCGATCTTACGGTGGTGGGCCTGGTAGGAGAGCGAGGGCGTGAGGTGCGCGAGTTTGTGGAAGACTCGCTTGGCGAAGAGGGACTTCGGCGTTCGGTGGTGCTGGTGTCGACTTCCGACCAAAGCCCTCTGTTGCGAATGCGCGCGGCCATGGCCGCTACGGCGGTCGCAGAATATTATGCTGCGCGGGGCAAGCATGTGTTGTTGGTATTGGATTCGTTGACACGGTATGCGATGGCGGCGCGGGAGATTGGCCTGGCTGCCGGTGAACCTCCGGCGAGCAAAGGGTATACGCCGTCGGTGTTTGCGCGGCTGGCAAAGCTGGTAGAGCGTGCAGGCAACTTTCAGAACGGCAGTATCACGGCGTTCTATACCGTGTTGATGGAAGGTGACGATCAACAGGACCCAGTGGTGGATGCGGTGCGGTCGCTTCTGGATGGACACGTAGTTTTGTCGAGGTCGATGGCGGCTGGGGGATGGTATCCGCCCGTGGACGTTCTCGATTCGTTGAGCAGGTTGATGCCTGCGGTGACAGCGCCGGAGCATCGGTCTCGGGCAATGCTGGCGCGTCGATTGCTGGCAGCCCATGCGCGCTCGGAGGACCTGATTCGCATTGGCGCTTATAAGCCAGGAATGGATGTGGAGTTGGACCGTGCGATGCGCGCCATGCCGGGGCTGCGCGAATTCATGGAGCAGGGAAGCCACGAGCGGGTGACGATGGAGCAGACCATAGCACGGCTGCAAGCGATGGAGTTGTAATCATGCATGCGCGGTTAGCAGAGCTGAAGCGGCTGATGTCGTTGTATGGGGACATCGAAGAGATGCATTCTTCGGGGTTGCAACGGGCCACAATGGCTGTCCAAGAGGCGGAGCAGGCGATTGGCGACGAAGAGGAGAGAGCACGCACTTCAAGCTCCCACGGCCGCGATGCCTTGGTCGCTGGAGATCCTCTGGGATTGGCCGCAGCCCGTACGCAACGGGAGATCGCCGAATGGAGACAGGAGCGTTTGCGGGATCTCCGTCTGGAGCGCGAGATGTTGAAAGACGAGGCGCGAAGACAGTATCTTGCCAGCCGCATGCAGAGGGAACAGATGAGGTACGTCGTCGACAACGCGGCGACACTGGCTGAGGTCGAGGCCGGACGAAAGATGCAGGCGGCATTGGATGATCGGTTTCTTGCACGGAGGAGATGGTCGGACGCGCGGGATCAATTGCTGACCAAGGCCGAGATAAGTTCTTCCTAATATTTTCGGCAATTTATTTGGCAGGCGAAATGCATTTAGTTCGTAAGACAGAAGAGGAAGAGACATGCTGATGGCAGCAGTAACTTCAACATCGCTTGGTACAGATACGACGAGCACTCGGGCTGTGGCCTCTGGACATACAGAGAGCGCCGGCATGTCGTTTGTTGACAGCCTTGTTGAAAATGCTGCCCACGCTGGAGAGACGCCATTCGATGTCGGCGGCCAGACGAAGCCAGGGAGTGTTGCCGAGAGGGAAGGCTCCACTCCTGGTAAGACGGCCTCCGCAACTCTCTCTACGGCAAGTTCAGAAGTGAAATCTACGATAAGCATTGTGGAGAAACTTCAAGATGAGGCGGAAAAGCTAAAGTCTTCAGGGTCGCTTGCGATTGGAAAGACAACTGGTCTTGTCGCGAATAAGACGAAGCCGAGCGTAACCGGAGCTGTGCCTCAACGCGATGCAAAGCCAAGTGAGACGAATGCGGCTTCTCAGCCGACGATATCCGATGACAAGTCTGTTCCGGTCACTCCAGGAAGTGAGATAAGCCAAGGACAGAAGCTGGCGGCTAACGCGACTGATGGCGGCGTGCAGGACGACACAGATGCGACCGCGCAGCCCGATCCACAGATTGCGGTTCAGATAGCGATTCCTGTGACCGACATTGTCGTGAAGCAGGGGATCACAAGCAAAAGCGAGAATCTCATCTCTGGTAAGAGTCAGGACGATTCAACCGGGAAAGCTATTAAAGGTCACGGCACATCGGTGAAAACAGAGAAGCCTGCCAAGGCTGAAGACAAAAAGGATAAGGATGGGGTAGTAGTGAATGCCGCTGGCGTCGATGTCCAACCGCTAGTTTTAGCTCAAGTATTCGTTAACTCCACAGGCGTCCAGCAATCGGGATCGGGAGAGGCAGAGGCTGAAGTGTTGTCGGCCGTTTCTGCTGGCACCTCCAGTCAAAGCGGTGGAATAGCGGTCGCAGCGAATGGCAAGAAAAGCAAAGCAGCTGCCAATACAGGAAATCCGGATGGGATCACTGTCAAAGCATCTGGCTCCGCTGCTGTAGAAAATCCGCTCTCGCAAAAAACAGAGGCCAATGCGACGAAGCCGGAATCAGCGACCGCAGCCAGTCCAGATGCAGACAATTCCAAACCGCAAAGTACAACTCTCTCGGCGGCAGATAGCGGCCAGCTTCATGTTGTTTCGGCAGCGTCCGGTTCTGCGCCCAACGTTGCCGCTGGCAGCGGACTGACACACAATGCCGGTGTGGGGCTTCATACGGCGGAGGCTGTCTCTCATGCAGTTGCGACTGCGCAGACGGGCGCAAATTTAGTCGATACGACAAGTTTGGTGGACGCAGGACACAAGACCTTGACGGCAACTCCTACGTCGCTGGAGGTGGGCGTCTCCAACGGGACGCATGGGTGGCTTAAGATTCGTGCTGAGATGACCGAGGGGGGCAGTGTCAATACATCCTTGTCTACCTCTTCGTCGACAGGGCAGGAGATGTTGCACCGAGAGCTTCCCTCTCTGGCGGCTTACCTGAAGAGCGAGCATGTCGCAGTGAACGCAGTCGTCGTTCAGCCAATGCCAGCAAGTGGTCCAGATGTTCGCGGGTCCTTTGCAGGAACCAGCGGCAGTGAGCGGGGGCAGGCCCAGCAAAGTGGGGGCCAAGGGAGCGAGGGCAGACAAAGTCCGAACAGTTCAACTGCTACTCATGCAGGTGCGAGTGTGCCTTACAGCAGCCTTGGAGCGGTGGGAGAAGATGAGATGTTTTCTTCGGCCTCCTCTATGCAAGGAGGCGGTTGGTTGAGCGTAAGGGCGTGATGGCAGGTGTCCGTGGCAGGCATAGAGAAGTCAAATAAAAGCTAACTGAGGAGAGCAAAGATGAATGTGTCAGACATGAATTCGGTCATGGGAGCAGGAGCAAAAGCGGCAACTACCGTCGCGTCTGCCCTGTCGCCGCGACCTACAGCAAAAGCCGCAGCCGCAGCAGGTGATGCTGCTGCCAGCGGTACCAGCAATACAACTACCGACAGCTCGACCATTACATCGAGCGATTTTCTCACCTTGCTGGTAACAGAATTGAAGAACCAGGACCCGACCCAGCCGACCGATCCGAATGCTTATATTCAACAGCTGGTTGGCGTCAACAGCCTGCAGCAGTTGATCTCGATCAATCAGGACCTGACCCCGGCTCCCACATCCACTTCAGCTTCCAGCACCAAGAGTTGAAACATAAATAGAAGTGAGACTGGCCCGGTGGATAACCACAACTGAAATTAAACAAAGTAAATGAGGAGAAGACGATGGGATCATTTTCAACTGCATTGAGTGGGTTGGCTGCAGACTCGGTGGCACTGAACACGATTGGAAACAATCTGGCGAACCTGAATACGACGGCTTTCAAAAAGCAGACAACGAACTTTGAAGATCTCTTCTACCAGCAGATTGGGGAGAATGGAGCGAACGATGCTCTGCAGGTTGGCGTGGGTACCAAGGTTGCCAGCACATCGACAAGCTATCTGCAGGGAAGCGTCAATCCTACGGGCAATACCAAGGACATGGCCTTGAGCGGCGATGGTTTCTTCGTGGTGCAGCAGAATGGTGTCCAGTCGCTGACGCGGGCCGGTGACTTTCAGTTGGACTCCAATGGAAACCTCATCACGACCGAAGGTGAAAATGTGATGGGCTACAACGCTGCCAATGGAGTCATCAGCGGTAGCAGTTCGCTTGCTCCGCTCACACTGCCGACAGGATCTACCGAATCTGCAAAGGCAACGCAAACCTTTTCGCTGACAGCAAATCTGAACGCCGGTGCGACCACAGGGACTACCTTCGCAACGCCGGTGCAGGTATACGATTCGCTGGGACAGACGCATCAACTCACCATGTCGTTTACGAAGACCGCAGCAAATACCTGGGACTACAAGGTGTCCTTACCCGCCGGAGATTTCGCGGGACCAGCGGCAAATACTACGGGAACGCTTACGTTCGATTCGAGTGGTAACTTGACAGCTCCGACTGGTACTTTGGCGGGCATCAGTTTTCCTGGTCTGCCGAATGGGGCAAGCGATCTAAGCTTCAACTGGAACCTGGATGACTCGAGCGGCAATCCGACGATCTCTCAAACGACAGCAGCTTCGGCAGGCAGCGCCAGCGGCCAGGATGGATTTACCAGCGGCGTCTATAACGGGTTTGGGGTTGACTCGAGCGGAGTCATTACTGCCACTTACAGTAACGGCCAGAAGCAGGTCGTGGGTCAGGTCGCGGTAGCTACCGTGGCGAACGACCAGGGACTGACTGTTACGGGCAACAACAACTACATGACCACCGCGGCCTCGGGACAGGCAAATGTCGGAGTAGCGGGGACAGGTTCTCGCGGAACGATAACCGACAGCGCGTTGGAGTTATCCAATGTGGATATCTCCTCTGAATTCGCAGACCTGATCGTGGCACAGCGCGCCTTCGAGGCGAACTCGAAGACGGTCACTACCTTCGACACGGTGACCCAGGACACGCTTTCAATGATCCGATAAGCACTCCACGAGGACGAGCAATACAAGCGGGCACGGAATCGGATCGTCGATTTCGTGCCCGCTTCTGGTTTGGACGCAGCATGCGCTACAACCTCTCTCTTTGGTCGATCGTGAAAATTGGCTAATGTTTTCAGGTCCGGAGTGGCGATCGGCTTGCACCATATTGAGCATCATGGCCACCTCTAGTCCACTTCCTGAAGTTGCTGCAAGCTTGCCGACTGCTAATTCTCTAGTACCCAGCTCGGCCAGTCGCTCTATTGCATCTTTGCTTGTCGCGGTGGTTGCCGGAGCCGTGATTGCCTCGGCTGCATTTGGTGGAGCGCTGTACTATCTAGCGCGGTCGGGAAGACTGTCGCTACACAAAAGTGCTGCATCGAAGAGTCTGGCCACCATTGAGAGACATACCCATCTGCTGGCTCTCGATCCGCTCCTTGTGAACCTGGCGGATCCAGATGGGAGTACCTACGCGAGGATGTCGATCACCTTACAGGTGGAAGACGCTACCACGGCAAAGGACTCTAAAAACTCGAGCAATAAGAGTGGTGACGACGAAGTCGCAGCAGTTCGCGACACCGTTCTGATCGTACTTGGCCAGCAAACAGCGAATCACTTATTGTCGCCGCATGGAAAAGAAGATCTGAAGGCTGAACTGCTGAAGGCGCTCAACCAAAACAACCCAGGCATCAAGGTCAGGAAGATCCTCTTCACTGATTTTCTTGTACAGCGGTAACAGCGATCTTTGGATGAACAAAAGAGGAAGTGAGATGACGGAAAGAGCGATGGAACAGACAGAGATCACCGATTACGTTGCGTCAACATTCGGGCCTGACTCAGGAGTTGTGCCCGGTCCGAAGGTCCCCTGGATGTCGAAGATCGAAGAGCATCCCGCGTGGCCAAAACTGTGCCAGTTGGATCTGACGTTAGCCGTCGAAGTGCCGCTCATTCGGTTTAAGGTTCGGGATCTTCTGCGACTCGCCGAAGGTCAGGTATTCGAGAGCGCATTTTCGGACACCGAAGACGTTCCGTTGAGAGTAGGCGACGTTCAACTGGGTTGGACAGAGTTTGAAGTAGTGGACCAGAAGATTGCTTTGAGGCTGACCAGGCTGGTTTAGCAATTCATGAACTCAAGACAGAAAACGATTAAGAGATTCGAGACGGAGTGAAGATGCATTCTCTGCAAGGCACGGTAGGTGTCGGTCAAACAAAGGCTTCCTCCTCGCCAGCGGGGCTTGCCGGATGGCTGCTCGGTCGCCTGAGCGGAGCAGGTGCGAAGCGGCAAGCTGCCGAGAAACAGATGCATCTGCTCGAGACGTTGTCGCTGGGCGGAAAGCGGAATCTGATGTTGGTGAGTTGCGCGGGAGAACTCTTCCTGGTGGGGGGCAGTTTCGAGGGAGTTGAGTCGATCGTGCGAGTCCAGGGGGAAAACCCACGGAACATGGCGGTGAAGGTGGATGGGATATGTTTTTAGCGCGCGGAATTAATAAGTTTTGTTTGTTGTTCGCGATGCTGAGCGTGACGACGCTAGCGCTCCATGCGCAGCGAATGAGTAAAGTCCCAATGGCCGGAATGATCGTAGCTCCGGAGTCATTTTGGGTGAACCATGCACCAAAGCGAGTCAAGGCTGTACAAAGGCACGTTGCGATTCCTGCAAGTGCGGCCAGTGAAATTGACAAGAGACCGAACGCCGGTCTTGGCGACGATTCCATCTCAAAGGCCATTGAAGCAAATCGCAGCGTGCCCTGGTCCATCGTCTTAGGGCTTACGCTCTTGACCTTATTGCCGGCGCTTCTCTTGTCGATCACGCCGATGGTGCGCCTGCTTGTGGTCTTTCATTTTCTGCGGCAGGCATTGGGAACTCAGACCGCTCCATCCAACCAGATCTTGATGGGACTGGCGTTGATGATGACCTGGTTTCTGATGCAGCCAGTGTTGTTGAAGGTGGAACAAGTAGCCGTCGTTCCTTATCAGCAGGGAACTATCTCAGGCACAGAGGCGATAGATCGCGGCCTTGCTCCGGTCAAGGAATATATGCTCCGATACGCGCGTGAGAAAGACCTGGAAGTCTTCGCGGCAGCGGGAATAGGAACCCGGCCCCAGTCGCGGACCGATCTTCCCATTCAGGTTGTTGTGCCCGCCTATATTCTCAGCGAGTTGAAAGCGGGCTTTCAGATTGGTGCTGTTTTGTTTCTTCCCTTCCTCCTCGTAGATTTAGTGGTCGCAAGCGTCACCACGTCTGTAGGCATGATGCAGTTGCCCCCTGTCGTGATCTCTACGCCATTGAAGATCCTACTATTTGTGATGGTGGATGGATGGAACCTGCTTGCGCATCAACTGATTAAAAGTTTCTGAGTTATAGATTGTGCAAGAGGCGACGATGGGACCCGACCAGACCGTAGAGATGATGAGGAAAGTAATGATGGAGGCGATGATATTGAGCGCGCCTCTGCTGGTGGCTGCGTGCCTGGTGAGCCTTGTGGTCAGCCTTCTGCAGACCCTGACCAGTGTGCAGGAGCAGACCCTGACCATCGTTCCCCGGTTAGTCACTGTCTTCCTCGTAACGATGGCGACCTTGCCTTGGATGGTGCATCGGCTGGTGAGTTTCACGGTGCGCATGTTCACTGACTTTCACAGGTACCTGGGATAGATACGGCATGAACCTTGAGACGAGCCCGTTAGTCCTGAACGCCCCACAGTACCTGATCGCGGGGCTGCTGGTCATGATCCGGCTCAGTGGATTAATGGTGTTTGCGCCATTGTTTTCTTCGGCTGCGATCGCGCCGCGCATCAAGGCAGGGTTTGTAATTGCCATGACGGTGTTGCTGACGCCCGCGGTGGCCGCGATCCCTAACCTGAAGATCACGCTCGATGCTCGCTCCGTATTAGGCGAGCTGGGTGTAGGACTGGTCTTCGGTCTTTCGTTGATGCTGCTTAACGAAGCCCTGATGTTTGCCGGCATGCTGTTGGGGATGCAGTTCAGTTTTTCGTTGGTCAACCTGATGGACCCGAACTCCATGATCGAAACGCCTGTCCTGGGACAGATGCTGAGCTGGCTCGGGATCCTCGTGATTATCGGCGCTGGCCTGGATCGCAGTTTGCTGGCCGCGGTGGTACGAAGCTTCCGTACGGTGCCGGTGGGGCAGGGAGTCATTGAGGCAAAGACCGGCGCGGCATTAGCCATGATGGCTGGTGGAATTTTTCTGGCTGGGTTGCAACTGGCCGCGCCGGTCATTGCAGCTTCGCTTGCGGTTGAAGTGACCATCTCCCTTGTGGGGCGACTGTCGCCTCAGCTTCCGGCGATGGTGATGAGTATTCCGCTGAAAACGATGGTCTCGTATGCCGTGTTGATCGGAAGTCTGGCCGTGTGGCCGGGATGGATCGAGCGCCACTTTACCGCGCTGCTCGATGCGGCAGGAAGGTTGATGACCAGCCTATGAGCGAAAAAGGAACAGAGCAAGCGACTCCGCAGCGAAAGAAGAAAGCGAAGGAGCAAGGAGATAGTGTTCGCAGTCGCGAGCTCCTTTCGGCGGTTGCGATGCTGGGCGGCATGCTCATGCTTGGAGCAACCGCGCACGGATTTGTAGCAGGCTGGGGCAAGGTGTATTCGGAGAGCATACGCTCTGCTGCGGTTGGGGAAGTCAACGGCGAGCAGCGGTGGAATGAGGCTATTCGGCAGATGCTTGAGCCAGCGCTCCTGCCGGTTGGCCTGGTGCTGGCTGCGAGCTTCGCCGGAACTCTGATTGCGGGCGTGGCCCAGGTGGGAGGGGTGGAGATTCACCCTAACGCAATTGAGCTGAAGTTTACAAAACTCAACCCGGCTAAGAACCTGGGACATCTATTCAGCCTGCAGTCTGTGACGCGGGTCGTGAAGTCGCTGGTGCCTGCCGCTGCCATGGTGGTGCTCGGCTGGGGCGCACTGAAGACCTTGATGCTGCCGATGCCGGTGATGAGTCTGGGGCGCCTGTCCGCGACCTTTTCGACGGCATACAGCCTTGCGTTGGACGCGGCCTGGATCACACTCGCGTGGTCTGGGCTCGACTATGCCATCGAGTGGAGAAGCTGGAATGAGCGGCTCAAGATGAGCAAGCAGGAGCTGCGCGAAGAGATGAAAGATGCGATGGGGAATCCGCAGGTCAAGGGCAGGGTGAGGCAGATACAGCGGGCGATGCGCAAGCGCAAAGTCAAAGCGGACATGTCTCGTGCCAGTGTCGTTATCACGAACCCAACTCACTATGCGGTGGCGCTGGAGTTTAGCTTCGAGACCATGCAGGCGCCCACCGTGTTGGCGAAGGGAAGAGATCTGCTCGCGGCGGAGATTCGCGAAGAGGCCCGCTGGGCGGGCATTCCGATCATTGAGAACCCTCCGCTGGCACGAAGTCTCTATCGAACGGTCGAGCCGGGGCAGTCGATTCCATTTGAGTTGTATGCGGCAGTGGCCGGAATTCTGGCATACCTGTATCGCCAAAAAGTAGAAGAGCGGCTAAGGCGTGATCGTCAGAAGCAACAAGCACAGGAAGCTGCACAGCGTCCTGTAGCGGCGGGCTTGATCGGATTGCGTGGCTATGGAGGTGGGATGTGAGTGAAGCTTTGATGAAGAAGAGCGGTACGTGGGAAGCATCGAAGATGCGTCCGCTGCTGCTGCCGGTGGCAGCGATCAGCATGGTGTTCGTCATGCTGATTCCGGTGCCGAGTTTTGTGCTGGATTTACTGCTGGCAGCGTCGATCACGGCATCGGTGATTGTGTTTTTAACGGCAGTGCAGGTGCGACGCGCGGTGGACTTCTCCGTGTTTCCTACGCTGCTTCTGCTGTTGACGATGTTTCGGTTGTCCTTGAACCTCGCATCCAGTCGAAGGATTCTGTTGCACGGACATGAGGGAACGCACGCCGCAGGCTCGGTGATTGAGGCCTTTGGACAGTTTGTCGTCGGCGGAAATTATGTCGTCGGGTTCGTGTTGTTTCTTGCTCTCATCGCAATCCAGTTTCTGGTGGTCAGCCATGGCGCGGTGCGAACGGCCGAGGTTACTGCCCGTTTCACGCTGGATGCGCTGCCGGGCAAGCAGATGGCGATCGATGCCGATATGAATGCTGGTCTCATCGACGAGCAGGGTGCCAGAAAACGGCGTCAGGCGATTGCGCGTGAGGCAGAATTTTATGGAGCGATGGACGGCGCTGCGAGATTCAACCAGCGCGATTCGATGGCTACCATTCTGATTACCGCGATCAATATCATCGCCGGGTTGTTGATTGGAGTGCTGCAACAGGGCGCCGATCTATCGACCGCAGTTAAGACGTACACAATTCTTACGGTAGGCGATGGTCTTGTGACCATGATTCCGAGCCTGCTGGTATCGATCGCAGGCGGCATCGTATTGACGCGCGCGTCTTCGTCGGGGTCGCTGGACACAGAGCTGGGAACGCAGTTGTTTCGCAAGAGAAATACGCTTTGGATTGCCTGCGGCGTGTTACTTGCGTTGGCTGTCATTCCCGGCCTGCCGAAGTTGTCGTTTGTGCTGATGGCAGTGGGCGTTGCCTTGATTGCGCGCAAGTTGCCGGAGGCGAAGAGTGAAGCGGCATTGCTCGCAGATGAAGCTGCGGAGGAAGCGGGAACTGCCAAGGACAAGGGGAAGGCCATCGACGCAGGGAAGGGCGAAAACCTGGCCTCGCTGCTGAAGATGGACGAGCTCACGCTCGAGATCGGCTTCCAGCTCATTCCCCTGGTGGATGAGAAGCAAGGCGGCCAGATGCTGAACCGGGTGCGTGCGCTGCGGCGACATCTTGCGACCGAGCTTGGATTTATCGTTCCTCCGATCCACATCACGGATAATCTTCGGCTGAAGCCGCGCGAGTATGTGGTGAGTCTGCGTGGCATTGAGATAGCGCGTTGGCAGACGGAACAGAACTGCCTGCTTGCGGTGAATGCAGACCCGAAGGCGCGCGCGCTGCCGGGCATAGAGACGCGAGAGCCGGCATTCGGCGTCATGGCGCGATGGATTCAGCCTGGGTTGGAGGAGCAGGCACTCGCGGCAGGCTATTCGGTGGTCGATCAGACTACGGTGATCGGTACGCATCTGGGAGAGCTCATACGCCGCTACGCGCACGAGCTGCTGGGACGACAGGAAGTCAAGCGCCTGCTCGACAGTATGAACGAGAGTTATCCCAAGCTGGTGGAAGAGCTGGTGCCGAAGCTGATGACGTTGGGAGAGGTGCAGCGAGTGTTGCAGCAGTTGCTGCGTGAGCAGGTTTCGATCCGCGATATCGGCGCGATTCTTGAGTACCTGGTCGAGGCGGCACAGACGTCGAAGAACATCGTTCATCTGGTGGAGACGGTGCGCCAGTCGATCGGACGAAGTCTCGTCCATCCCCTGCTCGATGGAGAGGGCGGCCTGCGCGTGTTGATGCTGGAACCTGGACTGGAAGCAGACCTGCTCAACACGTTTGACGCGAAGAGCGCTCTGCTGCTGGGAGACGGCGCACGAACAGGAAACATGCCTACGGACTTTATGCGGCGGCTGGTGGAATCTGTGAAACGCCTAACCGGAGGCGCCTCGACCGCGGCACTTCCCGTGCTCTTATGTCCAAGTCCAGCCCGCTATCATGTGCGGCGTTGGCTGGAGCCATTTCTACCAAAGGTGACGGTACTGGCTCCGGTAGAGATACCCAGCGAGATTCGTGTGCGAAGTATGGGGACCGTCGGCTAAGGACGTATGAAGTTCGGGTGACGAGAGATGAAGGCACGGAAGGCAGAGAAGGATACGGAGGAAGTGATGAGTATAGGGAGTTCGGTTCCGGTAGAGGTGCTGCATGGAGTGTCAAATGGAAGACTGCTCTGCGACAAGCCTATGACAGATGCGTCGTTCTTTATTCCATTCACGGCCAAAGATCAGTCTGAGACGGAACGTGAAGGCGGGACAGGAGTGGACCGCGACCTGATGCTGATGGAGCATCTGCCGACCGTGCGATATCTGGCGCGACGCATTCACGAGCGCCTGCCGCAGCATGTGGAGCTGGACGATCTTATCTCCGCCGGTGTGGTGGGACTTATCGATGCTTTCTCCAAGTTCGATCACACCAAGAAGGTGCAGTTCAAAAGCTACGCGCAGTTCAGGATTCGCGGCGCAATCCTCGACTCGCTGCGAACACTGGATTGGAGCCCGAGGGAGCTGCGGAGAAAAGGGAGAGCGGTGGAAGAGGCGATCCGCTCGGTCACGCAAAGGGTTGGACGCGCTCCATCCGAGCAGGAGATTGCGGGCGAGATGGAGTTGAGCCTGGCGGAGTATCAACAGTTGCTCGGCGATCTGAAAGGGTTGGAGATCGGTAGCCTGCATGTGGAACGGTCAGAGGATTCAGGCGATGAGGAGCTGTCCTATATTCCCGGGCCTCCCGAAGAAGATCCCTTGTTTCGCTGCCTGAAGGGCGAGATGAAACAGCGGTTGGCAGACGCGATCGACGAACTGCCCGAGAAGGAGCGGATGGTCCTGACTCTCTATTACTACGAGGAACTGACCATGAAGGAGATTGGACTGACGCTTGGAGTAGTTGAGTCGCGCGTCTCGCAGATCCACTCTTCTGCTGTTCTGCGGCTGAGGACTGCGCTTGCAGGTCTTCGCTCTGCCGATTCTTCCAAAGGCGGAAAGATCTCCAGTGGAAGACGACAAGCCTCGTGCTGATCCGGCATCGACGAATTGAACGCAATCAAACACAGAGTTAAAGAGGCGATTCATGGGAAAGCAGCTTGAACAGGGAGATATCGATGCACTCTTCGCCGCAGCCGGAGCGAATGCCGCAACATCGACAGCGGAGGAGGGAGAGCTCGCTCCTCCAGAAACCTACAACTTCAGCAGGGCCGGACAGATCAGCAACGAGCAGATGCGCGCCATCAGCACGGTGAACGATTTATTTGCGCGCAACCTGATGCATACGCTTGGAGCATGTCTGAGGACGCCGCTGCGGATCAAGCTCGTGGCGGGCGAGCAGTTGCCGTTCAAGGAGTTTTTGGAGCGGCTCTCGATCCACACCTTCGTCTGTTCGCTTCGGCTGGAGCCACTGGGAGCGGTTGGCCTGTTGGAGCTTGAATTTGCGATTTCGTCGCCGATCGTGGATGTCTTGCTCGGCGGCGTAGGCAGCGCATGGCCGGTGCGCGAGTTGACCGATATCGAGGAGGCGATTCTTACCTCGGTCGTGCAGCTTGCCGTGCAGGAGCTGAACCTTGCCTGGCAATCGGTTGGCCTCGAATTTGTGCTTGAGAAGCGTGAGACGGATGCCGCTGTCGCGCGCATGATGACTCCGGGAGAGCGGACGTTGTGTGTGAGCTTCGAGGCGAGGATGCCGGAGGCGCAGGGAGTGATTAATCTCTGTCTGCCTGCGGTCGTGCTCAATGCAATCCTGCGGCGGCTGATCGCGGAAGGAGACCGCCCGCGTCGACGATCCAAAGAAGCTCATATGCAGATAAGAAATCTGTTGGGACAGGTCAGTATCGGAACGTTGTTGCAGCTTCCACAGATGCGGCTGCGGGCAAGCGATGTCGCGGTTCTCGTGCCTGGCACAGTGCTGCGGCTTCCAGTTCCAAAGACAGCGGCCGCGGAGTTGCGCGTCGGGAAGCTGCATCTTGGGAGCGCCTATCCGGTGCGAACCGGGGAACATCGGGGGGCGCAGATCGAGGTTGATTTTGTTGGCGGGCATGTTGCTCAGCCTTTAAGTGGGCAGATGGATAACGTAGCGATGAGTGTGAACTAAGCGAGGGTCGAGAGATGGAGAACGAGATGAGTGCAGAAGAAGCAGCACGGGCCGAGGCGATAGGGCTCTTGTGCGATATCGAGTTGGATGCGTCGCTACAGTTTGGCTCGCGAGAGATGCCGCTGCGAGAGGTGCTTGAGCTCGGCCCGGGAGACGTGATTGACCTGGACCGCCATGTAGCGGAGCCGGTGGACCTTGTGATCGGCGACAGAATTGTAGCTCGCGGCGAAGTGGTGATTGTGAGCGGAAACTTCGCGCTTCGAGTTACGGAAGTTGCAACGCCGCAGTTGCGGTTGGAGAGCATACGATGCCTTTTCTAGATAAAAGAAATAGCCGAACGACGGATGCTCCACTCTTTGGAGAGGACCGATATAGTGCAGCAACTTTGCCGGGGCAGGAACTGAATGGCATCGGTTTACCTGCAACGCTGGCCCAGGCGCAGCGTCGAATTTGTGGCTCTGCGGATTGCGCCGGTGGATGGACAATGCCGTGGCGCAGTCGCCGACGTCCGATCTTTGAGGAGCAATGGGGTTGTAGTGGGCGCTGCGTGTTAACGATGGTGCGCGATGCACTGCGGCGAGAGATGGGGGACGGAATGACGGCAACAGCGTCGGCCCTGCATCACCATAGAGTGCCGTTGGGACTGTTGCTGCTCTCGCAGGGCTGGATCACGCATCCGCAGTTGCGACGGGCACTGGAGGCGCAGCGGCAGAATGGAACAGGTCGAATCGGCGAGTGGCTGATTGCCGAGTGCGGGCTTGAAGCCGAGCAGATCACTCGCGGCTTGAGTCTGCAATGGAGCTGTCCCGTTCTCAGCGTCGAAGGGTTTTCACCGGAGGCGATGGCGCTGGTGATGCCGGAGATCTTTGTTGAGCGATTCGGGTTGATGCCGCTGCGGATCGCGGGCAGCCGCATCCTGTACGTTGCTTTCGAAGACCATCTCGATGCTTCGGCTTCGCTGGCGATTGAGCGAATGACAGGGCTCAAGGTTGAGAGCGGCATCTTGAATGAAGTTCAGTTCAGGGCTGCGCGGAGCAGGCTGCTCGAGTGTGATCGTGTGGAGTCCAAGCTTGAAGCAGTTTCGGATGCGGACACGCTGGCGGGTCGAATCACTGCGATTTTGGAACAGAAGCAGCCGGTCGCTTCTCGGCTGGTGAGGCTGCACCATTACTACTGGTTGAGATTGTGGCTGGAGAATAGCGCTGTAGGGAAGCTGGGCAAGTTTCCTTTCAGCGGCGAGGATATGGGTGACTATATTTTTACCGTTGGCGCACAAGGTTAATTCGTTTTGAACTTGGGCACGAAAAAGAGGGCCGATTGGCCCTCTTTTTTTGTTGCCGCCGGTAACGGTTTACTGCGTAATCATGGTGGCAGAAGCGGACTCTGTTGTTCCCAGGGTGGACGCGGCTGCTGCGCGATCGGCATCACGGTCAGGGCCAAGGCCCAGCTTGATGATGGCGCGGGAGTCGGGAACCAGCTTGGTCTGCCAGCCGTTGTCTGACTGATACTTCTGCATCGCGGCTGAGGTGCTGTTATCCCAATGGCCGGAGGGATCGGTCAGGTAGCCTGATTTGACGAGCGCGGTTTGAATCTGAACGGCGCGGCCATCGTCGATGGAGCGTTGACCCACAGATCGAACGGATGCCTTGGTGTGTTTGCTATGGCTGCGGGTATGAAACAGTCGGTGATGCGATGTCGGACCACGGCGGGCATGAATGACAGCAACACAGGGAATCGCAGTAGCAAAAACCAGACCAGCGCACAGGGCGAGTTGAGTAAACCTCATGGAGCAAAACCTCAAACTTCAGTATGGAATAGACGAAGCTCTGTTTCTATTCATCGTCTGATCAGAGTATCCCGAGAGTAACCGTTTCACAATAGGAATGATATTCCCCATAAGCGGCAGTTTTTGCAGTGTAGCTGGACGAAAGTTCAGATAACGATTCTTTTTGGGAAAAATGTTCTTAGGGCCTGTCCAGAAACTGCTCTGCCTAGTGATCGATCTTGATGGAAAGAAGAGAGTGTGGCGGGAGCCAAGGAAAAATACAGGGGTCTCTCCGCTGCGCCGCGCGATAGAACTGCACGGCTCCGGTCGAGATGACGTTGTTTTGAGTTTGGACAATTTCGTTTAGAGTTTTACAGATTTTTAGAGCCTGGATAACAGCAGGAACAAAAGCGGAAATACAGGGGTCTCTCCACTGCGGCGTGCGATGAAGCTGCACGCCTTCGGTCGAGATGACGTGTTTTTTTCTTGATTCTTTAGAAGGATCTTAATGAAGAAGGGGACACCGGGTTCGGTGTCCCCTTTCTTGGTTGCCGCTGCGTTTACGGAAGGGTTCCACCGATGTATGAGTTACCGGCGCTCTTCTGCATGGGGAAGTGGACGACGAAGACGACGTCATCCTTGGATTTGAGGGTGGAGACGATGGCCCTGTAGCTGGCCTCGTCAGTGACCGGTTTTTTGTTGATCGCGCTGATGATCAGGCCTTTGCCCAGGCTGATCTCATCGGCGAAGGAGCCGGGACGAACGCTTGTAATGATGACGCCGTGGCTGATTCCGGTCTTGGATGCAACTTCCGGAGGAATGGCCGAGACGGTGATGCCGAGCGTGGTTTGTCCGACGTCCGACGGCTGTGGAGAGGAGTTATCGTCTCCGCCTTTGGTGAGATCGGCATAGGTTTGAGCGCGGTCGCCGATGACGACGTTGGCGACCTCCTGCTTTCCGTTGCGGATGTAGCCCAGCTTGATGCTGGAGCCGAGAGGCCGGGCTGAGATGTCGCTCACCAGATCGTCGCCGCCCTTGATGGAGCGCCCATCGATGGAGACGAGGATGTCACCCGGCTGAAGGCCAGCCTTGGCCGCGCCCCTGCCGGGAACAACCGTGCTGACGATCACGCCATTGGTGAAGCCATACATGCGGTTGACGGCGGAGCTGACGGCGGGCTGGAAGCTGACGCCGATAGAGCCGCGCACGACCTTGTGGGCCGGCCCGATGAGCATGTTGTAGATCTTGGCGATGGTGTTCGACGGCATGGCGAACCCGAGGCCAATCGATCCCATGGACTGGGTATAGATGGCGGTGTTCATGCCGACGACCTGGCCAGCCATGTCGACCAGCGGGCCACCGGAGTTGCCGGGGTTGATGGCGGCATCGGTCTGGATGAAGCGCTGGAACTGGCTCTGATCGATGTTATTGGGGCCGGTATCGGGGATGGAGCGGTCCTTGGCGGAGATGATGCCTGCCGTAACCGTCTTCGAGAGGTTGTAGGGGCTGCCGATGGCGAGCACCCAGTCCCCGACCTGCGCTCCGTCGGAGTTACCGAGCTTGATGGTGGGGAGGGGCTTGTCGACGTCAATCTTGATGACGGCGATGTCGGTATCTTTATCGACGCCTACGACGTGGGCGGGATGGCCCTCGAAGCTGCCCTGATCGTCGGGATCGGTGGAGAGCTTGACGTAGATCTTGTCGGCCTTATCGACGACGTGATTGTTGGTGATGATGTAACCGCGGGGATCGACGATAAAGCCGGAGCCGAGTGCGCGCCGCTCGCCGCTCATCTGGCCGCTGCCTCCGTCCTCGTCGCCCTGACCGCCGCCCTGGCCGCCGAAGAAGCGGTTGAAGAAGTCCTGCATGTCGCCCTGGCCCTGACCTTGCTGCTGGTCGTCATCGCCGTCCGGACTCTGCTGCTGCATGCCACGGCGACTGCGTTTGTTGGCGGACTGCTTTGGAATCTCTTCGGTATTGATGTTGACGACTGCCGGGCTGACTTCCTTGACGATATGGGAGAAGCCGTTGGAGAGCGCAACCGGGGAGGGAATAACGATCGGTGTGGCGTCCGAGGTGTCGACCTTGGCTTGTTCCTTGCCGCTGACGTTTTGGGTAAGGACAGAACCGACAAGGATTCCGACGGAGAGGGTAGCGAGGAGGGTGAAAGTCGTCGTAAGGCGGTGGGTGCGCATGCGATCCAGCAGGCTCGGAGAAGGGTTATTTCGTATGTCCATTAGAAAGTCTGACCTCTTTTCGTGCGTTCCGTTGCGCCCACCCGGTTCGTGGGCGAAAGTCTGAGTATAGTCAATTGTTTCAGATACCCTTCCGGGTTAGAGGGCATCAGGAGCTTCACAGTTGTTTAGACGACAAGAAGGCGTAAAAGTGTTATGGCAGGGCGCGAGAAGCATTTGCTTTTGCTTCTCTCCGGCTGACGAGTAATAAGTCAGTTCTCATTGGCGAGGTTGGAAGGAGCTAAATTCGGAACTCTCTCCTGAATCGTCTTTTTTTCTGTTACTAGAAAGTGTAAATCGTTTATTTTGTTTCTGTTGGATCGATTTTAAGGTGACGCTGCTAATTGTGCCGATGACAGCAGCGACAAAATACAGGGGTCTCTCCACTGCGGCGGCAAGTGCGCCGCCTTCGGTCGAGATGACGTAGGTTTAGAGTTTGGGCAAACTCAGACACGGACTGGAGAAATCGCTATTCCTGCCAAGAATGATGGTTAGCGGGTGAACATATCTTTGACCTGCTGGATGAAGACGTCGCGACCCATGTCGGAGATGGCCTCGGTGAGGGGCAGTCCCTTGGGGCAGGCCTGGACGCAGTTCTGGGAGAAGCTGCACTCCTGAATGCCGCCGTCGCCAGCCAGGGCGCGGAGCCGCTCTTCTTTAAGGACTGCGCCGCTGGGGTCTATATTAAATAGCTTGACCTGGGCGATGGTGGCTGCGCCGACGAAGTTGGTGACGTCGTTGAACTGGGGGCAGACCTCCATGCAGATGGTGCAGGAGATGCAGTTGGAGAGCGGGTAGCGCTGCTCCTGAATCTGCGGGGTCTGGCGTGGCCCGGCTCCGAGATCATACGAACCGTCGATGGGAACCCATGCCTTGACCCGCTTGAGGTTTTCGAAGAGGACGCTGCGGTCGACGGCGAGGTCGCGGACGACGGGGAATTTGGAGAGGGGAGCGAGCGTGATGGGCTGGTCCTGATTTGGTCCGCGAAGCTTGTCGACCAGGGCGGAGCAGGCCATGCGGGCCTTGCCGTTGATGAGCATCGCGCAGCTACCGCAGATCTCCTCGAGGCAGTTGGAGTCGTAGGTGATGGGCGTGGTCGCGCGGCCTGAGACGTCGACGGGATTGAGCGCGATTTCGCCGAGCAGCGAGGTGATGTTCATGCCGGGGCGGTAGGGGACCTCGAACTTCTCGGTGGTGGCGGGGGAGTTCGGGTTGGACTGACGCTTGATCTCGACCTTAATGCTCTGTGCGATGCTGCTCTGTGCCATGCAAATGCTCCCGTTAGACCAGAACTCACCCTACGCCTTCGAGTGGAGAGTATGGAGGCCTTTCTTGCTATAGATTTCATTCGCCGGCAGGGGTAGATGCTTGCTGCGGCGGTGCCTTACTGATGGCCGATGGGCGGATGAGGTCTTGATCTCAGGGCCTTCTGCCGGTGGTTGGTGCGGATGTTGTAGACAAACATATAGGTGATGAAGCTGGCGAATATGAGTGCAAGGACGAGATAGACGACGTGTATGCCTGACATGTCCGGTTAGATGGTGCGAACGGGATTTTAGGCGATATGTCGGTTGCATCTTGTACGAACTTCTCCGGGGCTAAAGCCCTATTGCTGCTCGATGCTGATTCAGTGGGCTAAAGCCCACTGCTAATCCGGAAAACTATGCGGTGGCGCCGTAGTGGCGGGGGCGGGGTGGAAGGTGGCTGATGTCTACGTCTTCGAACTCGAAGGCGGGGGCGTCGTCTTTGAAGCTGGCCTTGGTGGTCTTGAGGAACTTTTCGTCGTTGCGCTCGGGGAAGTCGGGCTTGTAGTGGGCTCCGCGGGACTCGTCGCGGAGGCGTGCGCCCTGAACGATGACGCGGCCGAGCTGAAGCATGTTGTAGAGCTGGCGGGTGAAGGCGAAGCTGGTGTTGGCCCACTGGCTCTTGTCGGAGAGGTTGACGTTTTTGTAGCGCTCGAGCAGCTCGACGATCTTGGCGTCGGCTTCATCCAGGCCGCTGTTATACCGGATGATGGTCGCGTGCTTGGTCATGGTCTCGCCCAGCTCGCGCCATAGCTTGAAGGGGTTCTCGGTGCCGGGGTTGTTGAGCAGGAGGCTGTTGCTCTCCTTTTGACGCTGCAACTCGGCAGCGTGGCCACCGTCGCCTTCCTGTGCGGGGAGTGACTGGGCGTAGGCCAGGGCTTGCGGCCCGGCGATGAAGCCTCCGTTGATGCAGGAGAGCAGGGAGTTGGCACCCAATCGATTAGCCCCGTGGATGGAGTAGTCCGCCTCGCCAGCGGCGAAGACGCCGGGGATGTTGGTCTGCTGGTTGAAGTCGACCCAGAGACCGCCCATGGTGTAGTGCATGCCGGGGAAGATCTTCATGGGGACCTTGCGGGGATCGTCGCCTACGAACTTCTCGTAGATTTCGAGGATGCCCTCGAGCTTGTTCTGGGAGGCGGGCGGAAGATGGGAGACGTCGAGGTAGACCATGGGCTGCCCGTCGATGCCCATGTTGTGCTCGTAGACGACTTTGAAGATGGCGCGGGTGGCTACGTCGCGGGGGACGAGGTTGCCGTACTTGGGGTACCACTCTTCGAGGAAGTACCAGCGGTCTGCTTCTGGAATACTTTGCGCTGCACGCGTCTCTTGTTTATTTTTTGGTACCCAGACGCGGCCGCCTTCGCCGCGAGCGGACTCGGACATGAGGCGGAGCTTGTCTTCGCCGGGGATGGCGGTGGGGTGGACCTGGATGAACTCGCCGTTGGCGTAGAAGGCTCCCTGTTGATAGAGGGCGGATTGGGCGCTGCCGGTGCAGACGACCGAGTTTGTGCTCTTGCCGAAGATGGCTCCGTTGCCGCCGGTGCAGACGATGATCGCGTCGGCGGGGAACGTCCGGGTCTCCATGGTGCGGAGGTCCATCGCACAGATGCCGCGTGCGGCTCCCTTGCTGTCGAGGACGGCGGAGAGGAACTCCCAGCCCTCGTACTTGGTGACTTTGCCCTCGG
>JBEPUY010000050.1:0-28270 GCA_041691255.1 Granulicella sp.
GCAACAGCAACAGCAACAGAGACAGGCCCAGCAAGAGCAGCAGCGGGTCCAGCAACAGCAAGGACAACAGCAGCAGCTTCAACAGCGGCAACAACAACAGCAGAGGGTACAACAGCAACAGGTTCAACAAAGACAGCAACAGCAGCAGGTTCAACAAAGACAGCAACAGCAACAGGTACAACAACGAGAGCAACAGCAGAGAGCTCAGCAGCCACAGAGGCAGGTTCAGCAGCAAAGGCCGGAGCGTGCTCCCCAGGCACGTCCTCAAGCCCCTGCACCGCAGAGCCATGAGCAACAACCCCGCGGCGATAACCACGACCAGCGCTAGACCCCTGCCGGCATGAAAAAAGGCCTCCTTCATCTGTTGCGATGAAGGAGGCCTTTCTCATTGCGAGGCTTTAAGGAACCTCTGATTAATCCATCGTTTTGTTTAAGGGTACGGCTTCAGCCGTGCCATAAGTCTAATAAAATCCGTGGGGCTTTAGCCCCTGAGGTACGTCTCTGGGAATAAATCAGAGCATCCTTAGAGGGTCTTGTCGTCGGCGCTATCCATCTGCGTGTCCTTCGCGGCTCGGCTCAACAGGATGCGCAGGTCGGTGACTTTGTTGAGGTGGAAGGCCGCAGGGCTGGTCGGCGCGGTGACGGCGATGAAGTCGGCGCGGTTGACGTCCAGCAGCGAGAAGGACGGGCGCGGGTCGGGCTTCATGGGAGCTACTTCGACGTGGCTCAGCTCCAGATTGTTGACGTGGCGGAAGAAGAAGCCCTGCGCGGGCATAGGTCCGAACATACCGGGGTCAGGATACTTCTCGATCTCTTCAGGAGGAACGACCTTGACCAGGTCGGCATAGTCTCCGCCCTGATGCTGGATATAAATGTTGGAGAGCTTGATGTCCTTGATGGCGTAGCCCGGGATGCCGCTGAGGATCGAGCAGACGCGGGAGTTGTTGTTGAAGCTCACAAAGTTGTCGACCAGGATGCGCTGCATGGTGCCGACGACCGTGCTTTGATTGCCCGTACCTTTGGGGCCGCGCAGGCGAGCGCCGAGACGGAAGAAGATCGGCGACTCGTAGACGTCGCGCTGCGTAATGTTGGTGATGGTGATGTCTTCGCAGAGAGCGCCGTCCTCGGACTCGAGCGCGAGGCCATGGCAGCCCTCGAAGACGCAGTTCGAGATGGTGATGTTCTTGAAGCCGCCGTTCGATTCGGTGCCGCACTTGATGCGCCCGGTGCGGTAGACGCCGGTCACGTCGTCGGGGAACTTCTTCCAGGTGCCATCGAGCACGGTGCCCAGCTCGTAGGTTCCGGTGACGTAGCAGTTGGTGATGGTGACGTTTTCGGTGGCTCGGTTGTAGCCAAGGGCGAAGCTCGACTTGGGACAGATGCCGTCGTCCCAGGGCGAGTTGACGGTGCAGTTGGAGACGCGGACGTTCTTGCAGCAGTCGATGTCCATGCCGTCGCGGTCGGTGTCGATCTTGAGGTTGTCGATGGTGAGATTATCGACGCCGGTGAGCAACAGACCGAAGTGGCCGCCCTTGAGCAGCGAGAAGTCGCGGAGAATAACGTTGCGGCAGTTCTTCAGAGCCACGGCCTTGTTACCGACGCCTGCCTGCTCGGCCTGGTACATGGGATAGTCGCCGCGTTTGTGCGGGACATAAGCTTTCGCGCTCGCAGGCCGCGGGGGCGCGCCGGGGGGGCGGCCGGGGCCAGCGCCGAAGCTGAGTCCCTTGCCGTAGATCAGGCCGGGGCCGGTGATGCTGAAGTCGTGCAGGTCTTCGCCCCAGATCAGGGAATTGTGCCAGTGATTGTGACCGTAGTCCTGATAGGCATCGTAGGAGGTCTTGGGCTCGGCTGCGTCGTAGGTGCCTCCGTTGTAGCCAGTGGCTTCGCCGGGCAGCGGGGACGCGGCGGCGAGGATGGTGCAGCCTTGCGAGAGAAAGAGATCGACGTAGCTCTTCAGGCGGATGGAGAAGCAGAGATAGGTTCCGGCGGGAAAGAGAACGGTGCCTCCGCCACCCGCCGCAGCGGCTTCGATGGTGCGGTTGATGGCCGGGGTGTCGACGGTCTTGCCATCGCCGGTCGCTCCGTAGGCGCGCACGTCGAAGACCCCGGAGCTGCTGTGCAGCGCGGGTTTTGTGGCGGCATAGGCGGAGGCGGGCAGGGTGGCGGCGGCAGCGGCGAGGCCGATTCCACCGAATTTGAGGAGGTCGCGACGGGCAGAGTTGAAGGAGTCCATAGGCCAGCAATGCTAGCAGAAAAGTGGTCTGACCAGAAAGTAGGCTCTTCAGGGGGATGAAACACTTCGGAGAGAAAAGGAGGTATGTAACCGGATTAATGCTTAGTTAACGGTTACATGCCTCCTGCTGTAACCGGAGAAAAATGCTTTCAACGGTTACAGAAATTTGTGATCAAAGTTTAGGCAGATTTGTCGTGTTCCAGCCTCCGCCGAGGGCCTTAATGAGCAGGACACTGGCGTCCATCTGGCGGCGCATGATGTCGATGTCGTTGCGCTCGTTGACGAGAGCGGTGGTCTGCGCAGTGACGACCTGCAGATAGGTATCAAGGCCGCCGAGGTAGCGGTTGTTGAAGATCTGCTGGGCCCCCTGGGCGGATTTCGTGGCCTGACGCTGATGCACCGCCTCCTGGTTGAGGACGCGGAGCGCGGTGAGGTTGTCTTCGACCTGCTGGAAAGCGATGAGCGAGGTCTGGCGATAGTTGGCGACGGTCTCGTCATAGGCGGCGTTGGCCTGCTCAGAGGCTGACCGACGACGGCCCGCGTCGAAGAAGGTCTCCGACAGCGTTGGCCCGACTGCCCAGAGGAAGCTGGAGCGGCTGAGCAGGGTCGACAGCGCGGTGGACTCGTAGCCGACGGCGCCGTTGAGCGACAGCGTAGGGAAGTAGGCGGCGCGGGCGATGCCGATGCGGTCGTTGGCTTCGGCGACGCGGCGCTCGGCGGCGGCGATATCGGGACGGCGCTCCAGAAGCTCCGAGGGAAGGCCTACGGGAATACCAGGAGGGCGGGCGTCGAGCGGAGTCGCGGGAAGCGAAAAGGTCGCGGGCGGCTGTCCGAGCAGGACGGCGATGGCGTGCTCGTACTGGGCGCGGAGCAGGGTGACGTCGCTGGCTTCGACGCGGGCTGCTTCGAGCTGGGTGCGGGCCTGATCGACGTCGGACTGGGGAGCTACGCCGCCTTCAAAACGGTTGTTGGTGATGCGGTAGGCCTCTTCGTAGTCCTTGACGGTGTCCTGGAGCAGCTTCTGTTCGGCGTCTGCGCTGCGGGCTTCGAAGTAGTCCATGGCGAGTTCCGCCTGCAGGCTGAGAAGCGCTGTCTGCATGTCGGCGGCGCTGGCCTGGGCCTCTTCGCGGGCGGCGTTCACGCCGTGGCGAATGCGGCCCCAGAGGTCGATCTCGTAGTTGAGATCGAGCGGCAATTGCGTGTCGGCGGTGCTGTTGCTGGAGTTCTGCGTGTTGAAGTAGGGGCGATTTGAGGACTCTCGCTCGCCGACTGCCGAAGGCGAGGTCCCGATGGTGGGGTAGAGATTGGACCGGTTGTACTGGATGAGTGCGCGTGCTTCACGAAAGCGAGCTTCGGCAGCCTTGAGGTTCTGATTCTCGGCGGCGACCTTTGGCTCAAGCTGGTTGAGCTGAGTGTCGCCGAAGATCGTCCACCAGTCTCCGCGCAGGGTGGCGTCGGCGGGTTGGGCGGGATGCCAGTTGGCGTCTTCCTTGAAGTTGCTGGTGGCGGCGGTCGACTCTTTGTAGTTCGGCGCGAGCGGGACGTTCGGCTTGACGTATTTAGGCCCGACCATGCAGCCGGAGAGCAGCAGCGCGGCTGAACTCAATAAAGCGAGGCTGGAGGAGGCGATGGCGGAGCGGTTCATTACTCACCCGCCTGTTGGTGCTGGCTGAGGTGGACCGGCTGGCCTTCCATGATCGAGTCGGAGGGATCGAGGATCACGTTGTCGCTGGGCTTGAGGTCGGAGGCTGCGACCTCGACGACCTGGCCGCCGTCGTGAGTGATGGTGATGGGAACAAGCGCGACCTTGCCGTCGCGAACGACGCCGACGCGCAGCCCCTCGCTGCGGAAGAGCAGCGTGTTGGAGGGGACGGTGAGGTTGGCGATGCGTTCGGGCACTTTGAAGTGAACGAAGACGTAGGCTCCCGGGAGCAGAAGGCCCCTGGGGTTGTCGACGTCAACCTCGACGTTGAGGGTGCGGGAGGCGGAGTCGATCATGTTGGAGTTGCGGGCGATGGTTCCCTTGAAGACCTGGCCGGGGTACTGGTCGAGGGTGAGGGAGGCGGTGCTGCCGTTTTTGATGTCGCCCGCATAGGCTTCGGGGACGGGAACGTAGACGCGGATCTTGCCGATGGCTGCGACGTGGAAGAGTTCCTTCGGGGTGGAGCCGGAGCCCGCGTCGATGAGAGCGCCGACATCGGTGTTGCGGACGGTGACGATGCCGTCGAAGGGCGCGTAGACCTTCTCGAACGACTGCAACTGCTGGAGGCGGCGGACATTGGCCATGGCCGCATCGACGGCGGCTTTTTTGGCGGCGGCGTCGCCGGTGGCCTGATCGGTCTCCTGCCGGGAGACGGAGTTGGTCTTGAGCAGATTGATGTAGCGGGCGGCGGTGGTGTTGGCGAGATCGAGATTGGCTTCGGTGCTCTTGAGGTCGGCTTCGGCGACCTGGAGCTGCTGGTCGAGTTCGGGCGTCTCGATGGTGGCCATCAACTGGCCTTTGCGAACATGGGCGCCGATGTCGAAGTACCAGTGCTTGAGGTAGCCGCTGGTGCGTGCGTAGATGGGCGTGTCGATATAGGCCTGGGCGTTGCCGGGGAGCGAGATCTCGGGCGTAAGCGGTGCCGTCGAGGGATGAATTACGTTGACCGTCAGGATGGCGGCGGCCTCGGTGTGTTTTTTGAGGGCGTGTTCTGCCGCGGTGCGGGAGACGATGCCGAAGGCGATGATGACGACAAGCGCGATGGCGACTATCGCGAGGGCAATCCAGACGCCGGTGGAGAAGCCACGCTTTTCAGGCGGCGGCGTGTGCGACGGATTGGTCGTGGCTGTATTCATTTCGGTGTTGCTTGCGCTGCTCATACTAGCTCCTGAAAATCTTGTCCGGGGATTGGCTTTGGGTTTTGCTTGCGGCGGCCATGAAGGAGAGCGAAGACTGCGGGAACGAAGACCAGCGTCGCGACGGTGGCGCAGGAGAGGCCGCCGATGACGGCGCGGCCCAGAGGCGCGTTCTGCTCGCCGCCATCGCCGAGGCCGAGGGCCATGGGAATCATGCCGATAATCATGGCCAGCGCGGTCATGATGACGGGGCGGAAGCGGGTTGCCCCGGATTCGAGTGCGGCGGCGATGGCGTCGCCGTGCTGCTCGAGGCGCTCTTTCGCGAAGGACACGACCAGGATGCTGTTTGCCGTGGCCACGCCCATGCACATGATGGCCCCCATCAGCGCGGGAACGCTGAGGGTGGTGTGCGTGATGAAGAGGAAGAGGACGATTCCGGCCAGCGCCGCGGGCAGCGCCGTGATGATGATGAAGGGATCGAGCCAGGACTGGAAGTTGACGACGATCAGAAGGTAGACCAGAACGATGGCGAATCCCAGACCGGAGAGCAGGCCGATGTAGGAGCTGCGCATGGTCTCGATCTGGCCGCGGACACGGAGGAAGCTGCCGCGCGGCAAGGTCTTTTGGCTGGAATCGACGATCTTGTCGATCTGGCGCGCGACGGAACCGAGGTCGCGGTCCTGCACGTTGCCGTAGATGTCGAGCACGCGGCGGAGATTGTAGTGGTTGACGACCGCCATCTCGGTGCCGCGATGAATGGTGGCGACATCGGCGAGAATCTCGGGGGTCTTCATGGTCGGCGAGGTGATGGGGATGTTGCGCAGATCGCTGAGCGACTGGATGTCGTATTGCGGAGCCTGGGCGACGATGCTGTAGTTGACGCCGTTCTTCGGGTTCAGGAAGAACATGGGGCTGAGCTGCGAGCTGCCGCTGAGGATGTTGACGATGCTGCCGCCCACGTCGCGTTCGGTATAGCCGCCCTGCGAGGCCTTGGTGCGGTCTACGGTGACGTTGAGCGTGGGGTAGTTGTCGGGCTGCTGGATGCGCAGGTCCACCAGACCGGGGACCTGACGCAACTGGCGCAGAAGCTCGTTGGCGACCTTGCGATTGCCGACGCTGTTCGCTCCCTCGACCTGCACGTCGATTGGCGAGGGCAGGCCGAAGTTGAGGATCTGGGTGACGATGTCCGACGGCAGGAAGTAGAAGATGGTGCCGGGAAACTCGCGGGAGAGCTTGTCGCGCAGGGCGTCGACGTATTGTTCGGTGGGGTGATGGTTCTCTTTGAGGGAGACGAGGACGTCGGCGTCGCCGGGGCCGATGAGGCCGGAGGTCGCGTGTTGGAAGTTCATCGGACTATAGGGCAGGCCGATGTTGTCGAGGATGTTGTCCAGCTCCGATGCAGGCACGGTGCGGCGGATCGACTGCTCCACCAGATCGCAGAGGCGCGCGGTCTCTTCGATGCGGGTGCCGGTCTTGGCGCGAAGATGGAGAATGAACGATCCGTTGTCGGTGTTGGGAAAGAAGTTTTGCCCCAGAAAGGGAACCAGGATAAACGCGCAGAGGCAGAGAACGAGAAAGATCGGGACGAAGATCAGCCGCACCTGGATGAGGCGGTCGAGAACGCCCTGGTAGGTGAGGCGGATACGCTCGAAGCCGCGTTCGAAGCTGCGCTGGAACCGGGCGAAGAGGTTGCGCGATGGCTCGGCGTGGTCATCGTGCGCCTTGAGCAGGTACATCGCCATGGTCGGCACCAGAGTTCGCGACAGGACGTAGGAGGCGAGCATGGCGAAGACGACGGCTTCGGCGAGCGGGACGAAGAGGAAGCGGGACACACCGCTGAGGAAGAACATCGGTAGAAAGACGATGCAGATGCAGAGGGTGGAGACGAGGGCCGGAACCGAGATCTGGGCGGCTCCGTTGAGGATGGCTTCGTGGAGGCCCTGGCCCTCTTCGAGGTAGCGCTCGATATTTTCGATGGTGACGGTGGCGTCGTCGACGAGGATGCCGACTGCGAGGGCGAGCCCGCCCAGGGTCATGATGTTAATGGTTTCGCCGAGCAGGCTGAGAATGATGATGGAACTGAGAATCGACAGTGGAATGGAGATGCCGATGATGACGGTGCTGCGCCAGCTTCCGAGGAAGAGCAGGATCATCAGCCCGGTCAGCACGGCTGCGATGATGGCTTCGCGAATGACGCCGTCGATGGAGGCGCGGACGAAGAGGGACTGGTCGCCCAGCAGCCTGATGTTGAGTTCAGGGGGCAGGGTGGTTTTAAGCTGCGGCAGCATCGCCTTGATTCCGCCGACGACGCTGAGGGTGGAGGCTTTGCCTGACTTCAGAACGCTGAGAAGAACGCCGCGGTGGCCGTCCTGCCGGACGATGTTGGTCTGGGGGATGCTGCCGTCGGTGACGGTGGCGACGTCGCGAATGTAGACGGTCGCACCGTTGATCTGGCGCACCGGGATGTTGCTGATGCCTTCAATCGTCAGCGGCGAGGAGTTGAGGACGACGTCGTACTCATCCATGCCGATCTTGGCCGTGCCTCCCGGCTGGACGACATTTTGCTGGGACATGGCCGTAAGCACGTCGGTGGGGGATAAGCCTTTTGCCTGCAGCAGCTTGGGGTTCAGCTCGATGACGATGGAGCGTTGTTTGCCGCCGTAGACATTGGGTACGATGGCGCCCGGGGTGGTGATGAGCTGGGGACGGACGAAGTTGAGGCCAACATCGTTTAACTGCTGCTCGGACATGCCTTTGCCGGAGAGCCCGAGTTGAAGGATGGGAACGCTGGATGCGCTGAAGTCGATGATCTCCGGTGGCAGGATGCCGGGGGGGAGCGACTTGAGCATGAATTCGGAGACGGCGCTGACCTGGGCGTTGGCGGTGTCGAGGCTGGCTCCCGGCTGCAGGTAGATCTTGACGACGACCCAGCCGTTCACGGTGGTGGATTCGATGTGTTGCACGTTGTCCACCAGCGCGGTGACGGCCTTTTCAAAGGGGGTGGTGACGCGGCCTTCGAGCTCTTCGGGATTGAGGCCGGTGTAGGCCCAGGCGCAGGAGACGACGGGGATGTCGATGTTGGGGAAGATATCCGTCGGTGTACGCAGGATGACGACCGGCGCTGCGATGAGGATCAGGATCGCCAGCACGATGAAGGTGTAGGGCCGATTCAGGGCTAGTTTTACGATCCACATTCAGGGAAGCCTCTTACGCTCGCGAGGGCAGCGTCACTTAGATAGAGTAAGCCAGCTTCGGCATCTGATGATTAGACATACTGAGGGGAGAAAAATACGCAACTTGCGCGGTAATCGGAGTTTAAAATCGGATATCGCAGTTTTGGGCACTCGAAGGACTCCGGTCTGGATACGCTGCGAGGGGCTTTCCGGGCGTCTGGAGCGGGCCTTGGGCGTGGTATACTTGAGATATCGAAAACCACGTCCGAACGTGAGCAAAGTGCTGGATTGACGCGGCTTTTGCGAATTTATGAGCAGCACCGTTCCGAGCGGTTTCCCGAGCATCTCAGCTACGGCTGCATGGAGTTACATGGCAACGACGGCTATCCCCACCGACACCGAACTCTCGACCCCTCAATCCGACGCGGCCACCTCAGCACCCAAGAAAGAGGGTGGCGGGTATTCTGCTGAAAACATTACGGTTCTGGAGGGCCTGGCGGCTGTACGCCTGCGTCCGGCGATGTATATCGGCTCGACCGGCGAGCAGGGGCTGCATCACCTGGTCTATGAAGTGGTCGACAACTCGGTGGACGAGGCGCTGGGCGGCCATGCCACGCGGATCGACGTCACCATTCATGTCGATAACTCGATCACGGTAGTCGATGACGGGCGCGGCATTCCGGTGGACGACAAGGTCATCAACGGAGAGAAGATGCCTGCGGTGCAGGTGGTTCTGACCATGCTCCATGCAGGTGGCAAGTTTGATGCCTCGAACTATAAAGTCTCAGGCGGTTTGCACGGCGTCGGCGTGAGTTGCGTGAATGCGCTGAGCGAAGAATTTGATGTCGAGATCTGGCGCGATGGCCATGCCTGGGAGCAGGACTACTCCAAGGGCGCGCCCATCAGTACGCTGCGCAAAATGGGGCCGAGCAAGCGCAAGGGGACCAAGGTCCACTTCCTGCCCGACAAGAGCATCTTTACCGTCACAGAGTTCAGCTACGACACGCTGGCCCAGCGGCTGCGCGAGCTTGCCTTTTTGAACAAGGGCCTCGAGATCCACCTGACCGACGAGCGCACGACCGACACCAAGACTGGTGAGAGTAAGCATCAGGAATTCAAATACGTCGGCGGGATCGCGGAGTTCATCAAGCTGCTGAATAAAGGCAAATCGGTATTGCATGAGAAGCCGATCTACATGGAGGCCGAGCGCGACAACGTGGCCATGGAGATTGGGCTGCAGTATAACGACGCTTACTCCGAGACGGTGTTCACGTTTGCCAACAACATCAACACGGTCGACGGCGGAACCCATCTCTCGGGCTTCAAGACGGCGCTGACGAGGACGATCAACGCGGCTGGCCAGTCGCTTGGACTGTTCAAGGACGTGAAGGAAAACCTGAGCGGCGATGACGTCCGCGAAGGGCTTGTGGTCGTCATCAGCGTGAAGCTTTCGCAGCCGCAGTTTGAAGGACAGACCAAGGGCAAGCTGAACTCCGACATCGCCGGAACGGTACAGGCATTTGTGAACGAACGGCTGGGCGGCTTCCTTGAGCAGAACCCTTCCGTCGCGAAAAAGATCATCAATAAGGCGATCGACGCGTCCCGCGCCCGTGAGGCTGCGCGCAAGGCCCGCGACCTCACTCGGCGCAAGGGTGCGTTGGATGGCGGCGGATTGCCGGGCAAGCTGGCGGACTGCTCCGAACGGCAGCCGGATCGCTGCGAGCTTTACCTCGTCGAGGGAGAGAGCGCCGGCGGAACGGCCAAGCAAGGCCGGGACCGCAAGTTCCAGGCAATTCTTCCCTTGAAGGGTAAGATCCTCAACGTCGAAAAGGCGCGATACGACAAGATGCTGGGGCACGAAGAAATTCGCGCCATGATTACAGCGCTTGGCTGCGGTATCGGCAAGGACGACTTCGACGCCACCAAGCTACGCTACGGCAAGCTGATCCTGATGACCGATGCCGACGTCGACGGATCGCACATTCGTACGCTGCTGCTTACTTTCTTCTTCCGGCATATGACGGAGTTGATTAAGCGCGGCCATGTGTATATCGCGCAGCCGCCGCTCTATCGCATCAAGAAGGGCAAGTTCGAGCAGTACATCAAGGACGACCGCGAGTATGTGAGCGTCATGGTGAAGCGCGCCTCCGACGGCATGGTGATTCGCTATGGCGAGGGTGGAGCGAGGCTCGAAGGCCCGGCGCTGACCAAGTTCATGACGCAGTTGAACGACTATCTCGGCTTCTTCGACAAGGTGCAGAAGCGGTTGCGCAATGAAGAGGTAACGCAGGCGTTTGCCGAGATCTTCGCGCAGGAAGGCAAGGATTCTGCGCGGCGCGTGGACTTTGAATCGCCGGAGAAGTTGGAGGCGATGCGGACGCGGCTCGAAACCATGGCCAAGACTTACCAGTTCAAGCATGTGGGCGAGGTTGTGCTCGATGAAGAGCATCGGATGTATTCGGTGAACTTCACTGACGCCCAGGGAGCGGTGCGGCCGATCGACTGGACGCTGGCTTCTACCGCGGAGAGCCGCCAGATGCTGGGCAAGCATGCGCAGATTCGCGAAGAGTTGAAGGGACCGTTCTTCATCGAGTATTCGACCAAGACCAAGGCGGAAGCTGCCGTCGAAGAGGCTGAGGAAGCAGCCTCGGAAGAGGGTGTGGCCGAAACCGCTGCTGCGCCTGGCACCGCGTTGGAGGCCAAGCCGGGCAAGCGGGCGAGCAAGGCTTCGCATGAGCCGGTGGAGAAGAAGACGGCGCGCGAGGTATTTGAGTACGTCATCGAACAGGGACGGAAAGAGTATCAGGTGCAACGCTATAAGGGGCTGGGCGAGATGACCGCTCCGCAGCTTTGGGATACGACGATGGACCCGGAACGGCGTACGCTGCTTCAGGTCAAGCTCGAGGACCTTGCTGCCTGCGAGGAGATCTTTACCACGCTGATGGGCGAAGACGTCGAAAGCCGTCGCAAGTTCATCGAAGAAAATGCGCTGGATGTAAAGAACCTGGATATCTAAACTGGTTTGCAATTTGAAGGAAGACCCCGTGGCCAAAGCTGCGGGGTTTCTTTTTGCACGCAATCTGCCTGGAGCAACAGGCTTCGGAAAATTGGCAATCGCATCAGCCCATGTGGCGGACGGTCATCTGCGGGATGCGCACGTTGGGCGGCTGGAGGCAGGCGAAGACGATGGCTTCGGCGACCTCCTCAGGCTCCATCATGTGCGAGTTGCGAACGTAGTCTTCGGTGCGGCCGTGGCCTACGGCGAACTCTGTCTTGACGCCGCCGGGACAGATGGTTCCGACCTTGATGCCGTGCTTGCGAAGCTCGGCGTCCAGCGATTGCGCGAAGCCCACCTGCGCGAATTTGCTGGCGGAGTAGACGGACTCTCCCGCTGCGCCCTGTAGTCCGGCGACGGAAGAGATGAAGAGGATCGTTCCAGCCTTCTGCTCCATCATGTGCGGTGCGGCGTAGCGAGAGAAGAGAAAGCCCGACTTCATGTTGGCGTTCATCAGGGCGTCGTACTCTTCGGCTGAGGTGTCGACGAGATTTTTATAGTTGCCCGCACCAGCGTTGTTGATGAGGATATCGAGATGGCCAAAGGTAGTGATTGCGAGCGCGATGGCCTGTTGGGCAGTGGCTTCTTCGGCGGCGTCTCCGGCAAAAGAGACGGCCTTCGTGCCGAGGGATTCGATCTCTGTGCAGAGGTCGAGGAGGCGCTCTCCGCGCCGGGCGGTGACGACGAGGTTGGCGCCGTGGCTGGCAAGGACAACCGCAGTGGCCCAGCCTATCCCGGCGCTGGCTCCGGTAACGAGGGCAGTTTTTCCGGCGAGGGACACGGGGGACATTGTCATTACGCTGAGCAGGCTCCTGAATTTCGATGCTACCATCCGGCTATGTCGATGGATGCGACGGTGTTAGTGACCGCACAGGGGCTGGTCAAGGAGTATGCGCGCGGCGGCGGCGCGGTGCGCGTGGTCGATGATGTCTCGTTTGCGATTCGCCGGGGCGAGACGATGGGGCTGGTAGGCGAGTCCGGCTCGGGCAAGAGCACGGTGGCGCGCATGTTGCTGCGCCTGACCGAGGCGACAGCGGGAAGGATTGAGTACGACGGCGTGGATTTGATCGCGGCGGGCTCGCGCGAGCTGCGGGCGATGCGGCGGCGGATGCAGATCGTCTTTCAAGACCCTTACGCCGCGCTGAATCCGCGTATGAAGGTCAGGCAGATTCTGGCCGAGCCGTTTGCAATCCATGGCGAGCCGAAGTCTGCTTCCGAAGAACATCTGGAGACGATGCTGCGGGAGGTGGGGCTGGATGCGGCTGCGCTCGAACGCTATCCTCACGAGTTCAGCGGTGGCCAGCGACAGCGGATCAACATTGCGCGTGCGTTGGCGCTGCGGCCGGAGTTTCTGGTGCTGGACGAGCCGGTGAGCGCGCTCGATGTTTCGGTCGGAGCGCAGGTGGTGAATTTGCTGCGCGAACTCCAGCGAAAGTATGGCCTCACCTATCTGTTTATCTCGCATTCGATGCCGCTGGTGCGCTATCTCTGCGATCGCGTCGCTGTGATGCAGCGCGGGCGGCTGGTGGAGTACGGCGACTGCGTGCAGGTTTGCGAGGCTCCACGGCATGAGTACACCCGCGGATTGATCGCGGCCACACCGGTGATGCCTGTCTTTGCGGAATGAACACCCTGCAAAATCCAAAGTCCTGTGGCAGCCAATACAATTGAAGATGGATGCTTTCCGGTTTTAGCTCGCATTGGCACTATCTCTGGCTGGTCACAGCCTCATCGATTGCTGGCGTAATGAATGCGATGGCGGGCGGGGGCTCGTTTTTGTCGTTTCCGGCGATGCTGTCGATGGGGGTGCTCCCGATTCAGGCGAATGCGACGAACACGGTGGCTCTCTGGCCAGGGCAGTTGACGTCGCTGGCTACCTTGAAGTCGGACGTCCGCAAAGACCTGCTGCCGGTTGTCGTACTGGCTTCGATTCTTGGAGGATTGGCCGGCGCCGAGGTTCTGCTGAGGACGGAGCAGGTCACGTTTTTGAATCTCATTCCGTGGCTGCTGCTGATGGGAGCAGTGATCTTTGGCATCAGTGGACCTGTATCGCGATGGCTGCGTGCACGTTTGGCGCACCCTCATGCGGTGCACACCCCAAGGTATCTTCCTCTGTTCTGCGCGTTGTTCCCCATCTGCTTCTATATCGGATATTTTGGGGCTGGCGGCGGGTTTCTGGTGATGACGGTGCTTGCCTTGTTTGGCGTGGAAGAGATGCACTCGTTGAACGCGATGAAGATCGTCGCCGCGTGCCTTTCGAACCTGGTGGCCATCATAACCTTCATCGCGCGCGGAGCGGTGCTGTGGCACTACTGCCTGATCTCGATGGTCTTTGCCGCCGCGGGAGGGTATATCGGCGCACGCTATGCGCGGCGCATGAACCCCGAGATGCTGCGTATCATCGTTGTAATTACAGGGTGCGTTATTTCGGCTTATTTCTTCTGGAGACAGCACTAAAATGCGACAGGACTCAATCGACTTTATCGGCTATGTTGCGGCCACCTGCACAACGCTTTCGTTTCTACCCCAGTTGATCCGGGTGTTACGGCTGCGTTCGGCGAGAGACATCTCGCTGGGCATGTTTTTGATCTTCTCCGTGGGCACGGCGCTATGGTTGATCTACGGGTTTTATCTGCACTCAAAGCCTGTGATGGTGGCGAATGCGGTGACGTTTGTGCTGGCAATGAGCATCCTGATCATGAAGCTACGCTTTGACCGCAACGCGATGAAGGAGGTAACCGGAGTATGAGCCACGAAGGAATTCGGATTGTGAATGCGGACGAGGCCGAGCGTGAGGCGGAGCAGGAGCGGCATCTGCATGCCGACGCTGTCACTCCGAAAAAAGTGCGCGTCATGAAGACGGAAGGCACCGGCATCGAGATCGACTGGAAGGATGGTCATCGGAGCGTTTGGAACTTCGCATGGCTTCGCAATGCCTGCCCCTGCGCGACCTGTCACGAAGAGCGCGAAAAGAGCGGGCGCAAGCCGGGTGTGGCAAAGCCCAAGCCACAGGCGCTGCTGGCAATGTATGAGGCACCCGCACGGCCGGTCGAAGTAACTCCGGTGGGCAAGTACGCGCTGAAGTTTAAATGGAACGACGGGCACGAGTCTGGGATTTACTCGTGGGACTACCTGCGGCGCGTCTGCCAGTGCGCGGAGTGTGCGGCAAAGGGCTGATGGCCTCTGGCTTGAGATAAACCAGCTTCTGCAGGCGCGGTGTGCGCGCAACTTCAGCAAGCGAATATTCATCCAGCTTATCGAGAAAGGCAGCGTAGGCGCTATCGAGCGCGCCCTTGAGAATGCATGCCCCGGCAAGCGGGCAGAGTTGGGAGTAGCAGTCAACCACAGCATCGCCCGGCTCCACCACGCGCATAATCTCGCCGACAGAGATTGATTCGGCAGGTCGTGCCAGCCGCAAACCCCCGCCTGCTCCTTTGCTGGTGATGAGGAAACCCTGTTGCCCAAGCTGGTGCGCCACCTTGACCAGATGAGCGTAGGGGACGTTGAACATGCCCGCCGCAGCGCGGACTGTCACCGTGGCCTGCATTGGCTCGGAGCGGCTGCCGAGATACATCAGCAGCCGCAGGGCCAGGTCTGAAAAGCGGTTGATATGCATGAAAGAGCAGCTCCGATACTTATACGGTCGCCAGTTCCGTCACGAAGGATGGATCAGGAGCGAATGCTTCACTATAACGGTTGGTGAGCGGAACATTCAGTTCATCGAGAATAGCTTCGACGCCTGCCATGAAGCCCACCGGTCCGCAATAGTAGAAATCGGTCTCCTGCTCAAACAGGTAAGGGCGCAGGGAGTCGATCGTGAGGCGGCCTTCCAGGTCGTAGTCGCGACCCTGCACGTCCGCAGGCGCTACCTTCTCGTAGTAGATCAGCGCACGGGTATGGAGATGGGCAGTCGCAAGCGAGCGAACCTCGTCGCGGAAGGCATGGTGCCTGCGCTGCGTGGTGGCATGAACAAAGAGCGTGGGGCGGTGGCTGGAGTTGCGAGCGAGATGCTCGAACATGCAGATGGCCGGCGTAATACCAACGCCTCCGCTCAGCAGCACCACCGGCTTGTTGTTATCGCGCAGGATGAAGTCACCTTGTGGCACATGCGCCAGGATGGTGTCGCCCTCGTGTACCGACGCGTGAAGATGGTTGGAGATGAGGCCATTCTCCGCTGCCGCGATGTGTGCCGGTGCAGACTCACGTTTGACGCTGATGCGGTAAGTACGGCCATCGGCAGTCTTCGAGAGGCTGTACTGGCGGATCTGCGTGTATGCGGAGTCGGCAACGTGCGCCTTGACGCCAAGATACTGTCCCGGCTCAAAGGTCGGCAGGGGCGCGCCGGTGGGAGATGAGAGGTGAAATGAAGTGATGGTCTCGCTCTCCACCACCTTGCGCTCGACCTTGAGCGGAGCGTAGAAGGCCCAGCCTCCGACCTGCTCGCGACCGTTGGTATAGAGCTTCTGCTCTACTCCCGTCATAATCTCCGCGAGCTGGCCGTAAGCCGCGGCCCAGGCATCGATGACAGCGGGCGTCGCGGCCTCGCCAAGCACGGTGCGTATGGCACGCAGCAGATGATCGCCAACAATGGGATAGTGTTCCGGCTGAACTTCGAGGCTGGCATGCTTGTGCGTGATGCGATTGACCATGCCCCCAAGCTGGTCGAGTTTGTCGATGTGGGCCGCATAGGCAAGGATCGAGGCCGCAAGGCTGCGCGCCTGTCCGCCGTTCTGCTGATTCGCAGGATTGAAGATGTTGAACAGCGAGGGATTTTCCTCGAAGAGAGTGCGGTAGAACTCGGTGGTGATCGCTTCGCCGTGCTGCTGAAGAACGGGGACCGTAGCCTGAACGATTTCCTTTTGCTGCTGGAGCATAAGCGCTCCTCCTTGTTGAATATGTATTCTTAATACATATTCAACAAGGAGTTCGCTAAACGCAAGCAATGAGCGATAACCGCGCATTGCCTGGTAGCAGCTATTGAATGCTTAGAAGGGCGAGTACTTCCTCCACGCTGTTAGCGGCGAGAAGAATTTCGCGGCTGTTCTGCTTCAGCATCCCTTCGGCTACGGCGTGATTGAGGAAGCCGAGCAGTAGATCGTAGAAGCCGTTGATGTTCAAGAGCACGATGGGCTTGTCGTGCAGCCTCAGCGTCTGCCATGCGAGCACCTCAAACATTTCTTCGAGGGTTCCGAAGCCGCCCGGCATGATGACGAACGCATCTGACTTTTCTCCCATCAGCGCTTTGCGGGTGTGCATGGTGTCAACGACGTGCAACTCGGTGATGCCGTGGTGCGCGACTTCGAGATCGACGAGAACTTCGGGAATGACGCCAACCACGCGCCCTCCATGGGCCAGTGCGGATTCTGCCACGGCGCACATGAGACCTACTTTGGCTCCGCCGTAGATCACGCCGATATCGCGTGCGGCAAGCGCGCAGCCCAGAGCATCGGCAGCCGCCTGGTAGGCGGGGTCGGCACCACTGGCCGAAGCGCAGAAGACAGCAATATTGTGAATGGACATACTTCCAGAATATCGTTTGTCGGCCACCGAACGCCTAATTACGAAAATCTTCGCAATAGGAAAAGGGCAGACCGGAAGCGTCTGCCCTGATGGTGAGAAGTTAGTGCAGAGTCACGGTGGAGCCGCTGAATCCGTTTGCAACCTCCAGTACCAGCGTTCCCGCTGGATGGGCGCTGCTTGCCGTGATGGTGACAATTCGCGTGCCGACAGGGAGATCAAGCTTGATGATCTCTCCGGCTTTCAGCGTCAAGGTAGTATCCCCGGCCTTGAAATCCATCGCTGCGTCGGAAGCATTGCGAAGCTGAAATTTAACGGTCTTCGACCGAGCGAACATGGCGTTAACGGGAGTGACCATGTTAACCGGCGAGGCGTAAAGGCCCTGCGAGGCAAGCAGGCATGCGAGGGCGATTGGTGCGACGAGAAAAGGGCGACGAATCATAAGAACACTCCTTGGGCTAATTTTCTGCTGCGTGTTTTGAGGAACGAGGCTGCCCTGCATGCGAGAGGGCATGGCTCTGCGTCAGCGTGAAATACGAGTTCACGCAAAGCCAAAAACTTCAAGCAAGGAACGAGCAGCGCTCGTCAGGATGGGGTTTCGACAGCTCTCCGCCAGGCGGAAGATCGCTAGTCGACGTTAATCGTTTGGTTTGGATGATTCGGGTCAGCGACGACAAGAACGTCCCCGGGATTGTGGGTCTTCATGCTGCTGTATACGGTGACGGTTGTCCCGACAGGGATAGAGAGGTGTGTGACCTTGTGGGATGCGAGCGTTTTGACTTTGGAGCCAACTTTGATCTGGCGTGGATATTCGGCGGTGTTGTTGAAATCGACGGTGACATCCGCAGAGCTGCTGCTTGTTGTTGCGGTGCTCTTATCTTTGTGAAAGATGCTGCCGAATGGCGCGGCATAGAGCATGGTAGAGGAGCAGGCGACAGTGAGAACGAGTACGAGTGTTTTCTGACGGAACATGAGTTTCTCCCTTTGTGCTCGATGACGACGGGATCTCTCTGTCATGGATCAGGAAGTTCGTCGTTGTGTTGGTTACGCAGTTTGGATGTGAGTTGTTCCGCATTCGATGAAAAAAATTTGTGAGCCGCATCAGAAAAATCAGTAAGCGTTCATTGGAATTATTTCGATTGATAGATCCCCATCATATGTCGTCAAACTTGATGCACAGGCTTCTCAGAAATCGTTGCGGCGCGATGCACGTAAAATTGAAGTTGGAGCTTTAGAAATGCCATCGGAGTTAGTAGCAAATATGAACCCGCAGCAACGGGAGGGCGTCGAAGCCGTCGATGGTCCGGTATTGCTGTTGGCTGGCGCGGGCAGCGGCAAGACCCGTGTCATTACGCATCGCATCGCGTACCTCATTCAGGAGCGAGGCGTGCCCGCCGACTCGATTCTTGCAGTGACCTTCACCAATAAGGCCGCCAAGGAGATGGCCGAACGGGTCGACAAGATCCTCGGCCATACCTCGCTGGCAAAGCCAATGCTGGCCACCTTCCACTCTTTCTGCGTGCGCGTCCTGCGCCGCGACATCGAGGCCATGCGCGTCAATGGCGTTGGCCTGACGCGCACCTTCGCCATCTATGACGAGACCGACCAGCAGGCAGTTGTGAAACAGGCGTTAAAACGTTTGGCCATCGATGACAAATCGTTGAAGCCGCGTGTAGCGCTGGGTCGCATCTCGTGGGCGAAGAACCACATGATCGATCCGCAGGAGTATTTCCTGGCGAGCGCGAACCCGATGGAAGAGAAGATCGCGCATATCTTCGAGATCTATCGCAAGGAATTATTCAAGGCCAACGCGCTGGACTTCGACGATCTGCTGCTCGAAACTGTCCGCCTGTTGAAGTCTTCCAGTGAAGTAAGGGAGAGGTACAACCGCCGCTACAGATATCTAATGATTGACGAGTACCAGGACACCAACCGTCCGCAGTACGAGCTGATGAAGCTGCTGACCGGGCCGGAGGGAAATGTCTGTGTCGTCGGCGATGAAGACCAGTCCATCTATAGCTGGCGCGGCGCCGACATTCGCAACATTCTGGAGTTCGAAAAAGATTTTCCGAAGGTTCGGACGATTCGGCTGGAGCAGAACTACCGCTCGACGCAGGTGATCCTCGAAGGAGCATCGGCGGTCGTCGCGCAGAACACGCAGCGCAAGGGCAAGAACCTCTGGACCTCGCGCGAGGGCGGCTCTCTGATCGGCTACTATGAAGCTCCCGATGGTGAGAATGAAGCCCTGTTCATCGCAGATCGCATCCAGAAATATCTTCGTGCCGCAGGCGAGCAGGAAGATGCGCCACGGTGCGCTGTGCTCTATCGCACCAACTCGCAGTCCCGATTGGTGGAAGAGGCGCTGCGGCGCTATCAGATTCAGTACCACATGGTCGGCGGCTTCAGCTTCTACGACCGGGCCGAGGTAAAAGACATCCTCAGCTATATGAAGCTGGTGCAGAACCTGCACGACTCCATTGCGCTGAGCCGCGTGGTGAACTCTCCTCCGCGAGGCATCGGCAAGACGACGATGGAGACGCTGGAACGAATGGCGCTCTCCTCGGGCATGAGTACATGGGACGCAATCGGCATCGCGATCGAAGACAAATTATTGCCACAACGAGCGCTGATTGCGCTGGGCGGCTTTCGCCGCCTCATCGAAGACGCACGGGCGATGCTCGGCCCAGGATTCGCCGAGAAACTCACCGAAGATATTAAGGAATCGGAGAGCGTGGAACAGGGCGAGGACAGCGAAGACGCTTCCTTTGATATTGCAGCGATGGAGGCGGCGCCTGAGATTGGCGATGCGGCCGACACGTCGTTCGACACCAGCTTTAACTTCGGTTTTGACTTCGGCCCCAGCGAAGAGATTTCCACCCTTGCTGCAGAGAACGCTGTCGATACCGATGCTGCCCACAAGATCGATGCGGTTTCGTTCAACCCGTTTGCGCCGGTCGTATTGAAGAAGTCGGCTTCAACGTCTCGCAGCAAAGTTGCATCGGCAGCTAAGAGTGAAGAGGCTGTGTCAGACGCGACGCCGGAGAAGCCCGCGTTCCGCAAGCCCGGCGATGCCGCCACCCTGCCTGAGCTGATCAAATTTCTGAACGACCGCAGCGGCTACATCCGTGTGCTCGAAGAGGAAGCGACCCCTGAGTCCTTCTCCCGCATCGAGAACCTGAAGGAACTCGCCAATGCAGCGCAGGACGCGCAGCAGCGCGGCGAAACGCTGCACGAGTTCCTCGACCACGCAGCGCTGGTGAGCGACGCCGACTCCTACTCCTCCGACGCCCGCGTGACCCTGATGACGCTCCACGCGGCCAAGGGGCTGGAGTTTCCGCTGGTCTTTCTGGCGGGCATGGAAGAGGGCCTCTTTCCGCACTCACGCACCTTCACCGATCCAACCGGCCTCGAAGAAGAGCGCCGCCTCTGCTACGTCGGCATGACCCGCGCGATGGATACGCTGGTGATGACTCGCGCCCGCTATCGTCGCCGCTACGGAAACGACATGCCGGAGTCGAGCATCCCCTCGCGCTTTCTCGAAGAGGTTCCCTCGCGCCTGGTCGAGGACCTGGGCAGCCCTCCCGCCCGTCCGCAATTCTCCGGCTCGGATTACGGCAACGCCTATGCCACGCCCTATCCCAAGGCAAACCGGTTTGGCGGTGGCAACGCCGAAGCAGGCGAGCGCCATTACAGCTATGAGGACGAAGATCAGAGCGCCTCAAGGGCGGGATCGGGCAGCTCCTCCATGAGCGCTGGCGGCTCTAAGTTCAGCAAAACCGCTGCTCCGGGCCAGTCTATCGACAATATTGCGAGCTTCTTTGCTGCTCGCGGGCAAAAGATCTCGCGGCCAAAGCTGGACATCCCCGAGGCCACCGGAAAGACCGGTCTGAAGCAGGGATCCCGCGTCCGGCACCCAAAGTATGGCGAAGGAACCGTCTTTCGCCGCGAAGGGGATGGGGATGACGCGAAGATTACAGTACAATTTCAACAGCATGGCGTGAAGAAGCTGGTGGAGAAGTTCGCCCAGCTGGAGCGCCTCTAAAGTTCTGAAAAATCGCACTTATAGAAAGATTGGCACCGAATCATGGCAAATACCAAGAGCATCACCGATACCGACGAGCGCAAGAAGGTAAAGCGCGCAGCACGCAAGAAGGCAGCTCCCAAGGCCAAGCGCACTGGCGCTCGCGGCGAGAACAAGGCCAAGATCAAGAAGGCTTCGCGCGGCCAGAGCAAGCGGTAACGGCACAAAGCTCTGAGCGGAACAGCCAATGTAGCTCTTGCTGCGCTGGCAGTTTCAAGGGTTCCGTTTAGAGCTAGTCCCTCCGGACGAGCGTCAAGCTGCTCCAGATCAATTCTGTTTGAGGAGCAATCCCGCTGGCCAGACAGATATTTCGTACCAAATCGATCGACAAACTGATCTCTGAATCGGAAAGGCCGGAACACGCGTTGAAGAAGACGCTTGGCCCGGTCTCGTTGACTGCGCTTGGCATCGGCGCGGTCATCGGCTCCGGTATCTTCACCGTGATCGGCGTAGCCATCGGCGGAAACCCCGCTGCGCTTGCCTCGTGGTCCGACTCTCCTGTCGTCGATCTCATCCTGCACCACGGAGCCATCGCCGGACGGCCCGGAGCAGGCCCGGCGATTGCACTCTCGCTGATTTTGGTGGCGATCGTCTGCGCGCTGACCGGCCTCTGCTACGCCGAACTTGCGTCGATGATCCCCATTGCGGGTTCGGCCTACACCTATACTTATGCGACGCTTGGCGAGTTGGTGGCGTGGATCATCGGCTGGGACCTGATCCTCGAATACGCCTTCTCCAACATGAGTGTCAGCGTTGGCTTCGCGGCGCATGTGGTGGCGCTGCTGGACTGGATGGGGCTGCGCATCTCGCCCAAGTGGCTCTCACCTGCCTATCTGCCGCTGGGCCTGCAGGACCTTCAGGGACACGATATCTACGCTCCCGGATGGCACGCAGGCTTCAATATCCCGGCGTTTTTGATCGTGCTTCTGCTGACGGTGGTGTTGGTGCGCGGCATCCGCGAGTCGGCCCGGACTAACAACATCATGGTGCTGGTGAAGATTGCGGCGATCCTGCTGTTCATCTTCTTCGGCCTCAGCTTCATTCATCCGGCAAACTACACGCCCTTCTCTCCCAATGGCTGGAGCGGCGTGCTCGCGGGCGGCTCCATTATCTTCTTCACCTACATCGGCTTCGACTCCATCTCGACGGCAAGCGAGGAATGTAAGAACCCGCGCCGCGATGTGCCGATTGGCATCATCGCCACGCTCATTGTTTGCACCATCCTCTATGTCGGCGTCGCGGTGGTGCTCACGGGGCTGGTGCCGTGGCATTCCGTAGCCGGAGACGCCGCGCCGGTGGTCAATGCGCTCAAGCGAGTCGCAGAGACCGAGCCGCACGGCCACAGTCTCCACTGGGTAAGGCTCGCCGTGCTGATCGGCGCGCTGGTGGGAATGATCTCGTCCATCCTGGTCTTCCAGCTTGGGCAGGCGCGGGTATGGTTTGCTATGTCGCGCGACCGCCTTCTGCCCGATGTTTTCAGTAGAGTCCATCCAAAGTTCCGCACGCCCGCCTTTGCTACCTGGGTAGCGGGAATTCTTGTGGCGATTCCGGCAGGTCTCTTCGACGTAGGCACCTTCGCCGAGATGTCGAACATCGGAACGCTGTTCGCCTTTGTTCTGGTGTCAATCGGCGTCATTGTGCTGCGCGTCAAGCAGCCGGAGCGGCCACGCGGATTCCGCGTCCCCTTTGGCCCGATCATTCCTATCCTGTCGGTGTTCTTCTGCATATTGCTGATGGCCGGTCTGCCAGCCAAAACCTGGATACGCTTTTTCGTCTGGCTCATCATCGGCCTGGTCGTCTATATCTTCTACAGCCGCAAGCGCAGCGAGTTTTACAAGGGCTGAAGATGTTCGGCACCATCAGGTAAGCGGCAAGCCCTAAACTGGTACGAATGGCTAAACGAACTATAAAGCGAGACGCAGAGATCGACGTCGTCGACTGGCTCCGCAAACTTCCCAAGGCAGAGCTGCACCTGCACCTCGAAGGCACCATCCTGCCCGAGACGCTGGTCGAACTGAGCCGCCGCCACGACGCCGAGCCTCTCACCCTCGAATCCGCCCGCGAGCTCTACAAGTACGAGAACTTCCTCGGCTTCCTGATGTCCTTCAAGGCCGTCACCGAGCGCCTGCGCGGGCCGGAAGACTACGAGTTCATCACCTACAACATGGTTCGCGAACTGGCCGCCCAGGGAGTCGTGCATGCCGAGGTCTACATCTCCTTCGGCATCATCTCTTACTGGAAGAAGACCGAGGTCGAGCCCTACGTCGAGGCCATCGAGCGCGGTCGTATCCGCGGCGAACAGGAGTTCGGCACCACCGTCCTTTGGATCATCGACGCTGTTCGTCACTTCGGGGCGGATGAGGCCGCAAAGGTATTTCGCAAGGCGGCAGAGCTGCAGCCGAAGTATCCCAGCATCGTCGGCATCGGCATCGGTGGCGACGAGGCCCGGGGTGGCGCCGATCTCTTCCGCGAACTCTACGTCGAGGCAAAGAATGCAGGTCTGCGCCTGACTGCTCACGCTGGCGAGTCTATCGGTCCCGAGAGCATCTGGTCGGCGATCAACATCGGCGCCGAACGCGTAGGCCATGCCCTGTCAGCCCAATTCGATCCCGAATTAATTGAGGTGTTGGCCCGTAAACAAATCCCGCTTGAGATCAACGTCACCAGCAACATCCGCACCGGTTGTTGCCCCAACTTCGACGATCATCCCGTGCGGCAATACTTCGATTCGGGCTTGATGGTGACGCTCAACTCCGACGATCCGCCCATGTTTGGCAGCAACCTGCTCGACGAGTATGTTCTCGCCCAGGAGCGCTACGGCTTTACGCTGGAGCAGATGCGCGAACTGGCAGCCAACTCCGTTGAGGCCAGCTTTCTTCCGCCTGAGCGCAAGCTCGCGCTGCTGCGGCAGGTCGAGCAATACGGCTGGTAGAGGTTATCTTCCGTCGGGCGCAGGCACCATCACGGCGTTGGGGTCGACCTTCGGTATGCCGAAGTGACCGCTGAGGTGGACAAGGTCGAGCGGGCGCAGATCGCAGGTGATCTGGATAATGCTCATATCGCGCGGAGAGCGCGTCAGCACGACCACGCCACTGATATTCGGCCCTGCGTTATGCAGCCATAGATCGGTGACGGCACCGCGAGGCTGTGCTGATGACTCCGGCGACTGGTTGGCGTTGACGAGGTGTTTCCAGCCCGCCGCATGATAGCTGGCGATGATGGCGCTCATCGCTTCGGGCGTATAAAAGGCAGGCTCCGAGTAGTGGTAGTTGTCCACAGAGATGCCGGTCAACGCTGCGGCAGCGCGCTCCGGGGCCATGCCGCCCGACTGAAGCAATTCCTGCGCAACCTGCATCATGGTGCGGTCAAAGCTGAAGGCGGTGTGGCTGGCTGGCTGATTTGCGAGTTCCGTCCACGCATCCTGAATTCCCGCAGGCTGCTGCGCCGACGCGGTGGAGACTCCGATCAGTGAGGCACAGGCCGCAACAGCGAGCAAGGCAAAGGTTGGCAGCGCAAGGCGCAGACGCATCTTCATGGGAACTCTCCCTGCGTAGTTAGACACCAATGCAGCCTGAGAGTTTCCTGCCTGCCGCGTAATTTCGCAGCAGGCAAAGCCGGGGGAGGGGACTGACCTATTCGACGACGACGGCCATGGCGAAGCCGTCATAGCCTTTGCTGCCAACCGTTTGCAGCGCAGTCGCTTGCAGCCGGGGCTCCGACTTCAGCATGTCGAAGAGCTGTCGTGCTCCCTGCACGTTCGGGTCCTGACTGGATGCGTCGATCACCTCGCCGTCGCGGATGACGTTGTCGACAAGGATGAGCGTCCCTTTGCGCGAGAGCTTCAACGACCACTTCAGGTAATTCGGAATATTCTTTTTGTCCGCGTCGATGAAGATCAGGTCGAACGGCCCCTCGCCTTCTTCGACAAGCAGCGGCAGCGTATCGAGCGCGGCTCCCAGCCGCAACGTCACCACCCCATCCAACCCGGCCCGAGCAATGTTCTTGCGAGCCACGTCCGCATGTTTCGCATCGAATTCAAGCGTTATCAGGCGGCCGCCCTCAGGCAGAGCCCTCGCAAGCCATGTGGTGCTGTAGCCGCCCAGCGTTCCGATCTCAAGAATCCTTTTTGCACCCGCAACCCTGGCCAGCAGATGCAGCAGCTTACCTTGGTTGGGTGCGACGTCAATCGTAGGCAAGCCAGCTGCTGCATTGGCCGCTTGCGCTTCTTCAAGAACTGGATCCGCAGGGATCAGCTGATCGGTAATGTATCCGTCAACTTCCTTCCACAACGCCGCGCCTTCAGCCATAGCTTCCGTCTCTCCTGGTTCGTAAGTTATTGTGGCGGCTTCGGAGCGAAGTAGCCCTTCTGCGCGCGGACGTGATATCGCGGGTCAAGTGCCTGCAGATAAATCGTTCGGAAGGAACCATCCTGCCTGAAGTCTGCCGGGCGATACACCAGCGAGTACTGGCTGCGCAGCTCCTGCTCGATGTTGCGGAAGCCGATAGCGACGTCTTCGATCTTCGTCGGATAAAAAGCCTGTCCGCCAGTTGCCTCCGAGATGGCCTTCAGCACGTCATCGCCCTTGTCGCGGCTGGGGCTGACGTTGGTGCTGATGGCGTACACGATGGTATTGGCGCGCTGGCACATCTTGATGGCGTCGCTCTCCTGCGCCCGGCTGTAGTTATCGTCGCCGTCCGAGACGAGGATCAAGGCGCGCCGCACCGATCCCGGCTCCGGCAGATCCAGCATCTGGTCGCGGCAGGTCTTATACAAACTGTCGTAGAGCGCCGTGCCGCCGCCGGGCCGCAGCTTGCGGATGCCCTGGTTCAGCAGATCGACGTTGTTGGTGAAGCCCTGGGCCACGTCGGTCGAGATATCGAAGCCCTCGACAAAGGCCTTATCGTTGATGTGCAGCACCTGGAGCAGAAATTCGATCGCGGAGTCCTGCTCAAACTGGAACCGCTGGCGGATCGAGCTGCTGGTGTCGAGCATGATGCCGACGCGAAGCGGCAGATTGGTCTGCTGCGTAAAGCCGAGGACCGCCTCCGGTGGCCGACCATCGTCGAGCAGACCGAAGTTCTGGCGCTGTAGACCGGTAATGAAGCGCCCCTTCTTATCGGTGACGGTGAAGATCAGGTTGACTTCGTTGACCTGGACCTTGATGGTCGTGATCGGCTCTTCCTGCGACGCAGGCTGCCCCTGGGTCGTGGTCGGGGGTGTGGTCTTGGACGCTGGCGGCTGTTGCGCGGTGGAAGAGGTCAGCGGTGCAGCGGCTGCCGAGGCAGTGGGAGGCGTCGGCTTTGCCTGCGCCCGTAAAGGCGAAGCGGCAAACGCAACTGGGAGCAGCAAAGCAAAGGTCAATAACCCGGGCCTACGATGGGTACGGTTAAATGCGATCACAAGCATTGATTTTACTCAACTCCCGCGGAACCCGTCCGAATCTTCTCGAGAAATGCCTGCAACTCCTGAGGCAGGGGAGCCTTTATGTCCATTGCCTTCTTGTTTTGGGGGTGAGTGAAGGCAAGATGTGCCGCGTGAAGGAAGTTCCGTTCGAGCGACAGGGCATCCTCGCCCTCGCCAATACGATGCGGCGCGCCATACAGGCTGTCGCCCACCACCGGATGACCCAGCGACTGCATATGGACGCGAATCTGGTGCGTCCGCCCGGTCTCGATGCGCACCTCGACCAGCGTGAACAGCCCATAGTCCGACTTGATACGTCCCACAACCTTTACGTGCGAGACAGCCGAGCGCCCATCCGGCCGTCGCGTCGTCATCCGTATGCGGCGGACCAGATCGCGCGCGATGGGCAGGTTGACGGTGGTATCGTCCTTGGCGACGTGGCCGTGAACCAGCGCAACGTAGGTCTTGGCAATCTCCCGCTGCGAGAACATCTCCCCCAGCTTGCGGTGGGTGCTGTCGTCCTTGGCCACCACGATGATGCCGCTGGTCTGCTTGTCCAGACGGTGCACGATGCCGGGTCGAAGCTCGCCGCCCACGTCCGATAGCTTGGCAAAGTGAAAGAGTAGGGCATTAACCAGCGTCCCGCGGTTCCGCGCATCCTCGCTCGCGCCCGAACCCGCATGGACCATCATCCCGGCAGGCTTATTAATGATGGCCAGATATTGGTCTTCGTACAACACGTCCAGTGGAATGTCTTCGGGAATCGCATGAAGCGGCGGCGGATGTGGAGCGCCTTCGATCTCAATGGACTCGCCACCGTGCAGTTTGTGCTTCGGCTTGGCGGTCTGGCCATCGACGCGCACCTGGGCGTTTTCAATCAGCATCTGCACCCGCGCCCGGCTGATGTCCGGAATCGCCTGCGCTAAGTATTGGTCGAGCCGCAGCCCTGCGGCCGCTACGTCTGCGGTGAAGGTACGAATGCCATCCTCGGTCTCATCTTCGATGTCGAGCACCGGCACAGGCGGCGGTGCAATCTCTTCGACGCCACGCGTGGCCCTGTACTCTGCCATGACGGAGCGCCGTCGCTGGCCCTTGGGCAACATATTTTTAGACGGCATCGAACACCAGCTTTCGTGGTCGCAGCCAGATGATTCCAGCCGCGACGATCATTCCTAGAGCAACCCACTGAATGGGATCGAGAACATTGCCGAGCATCTCAGCAGACGGGTCGGGCTGACGCAGAAAAGTCAGCAGAAACTGTGCAACTCCAACAACTGCCAGCGCAAGAGCAGCCGTATCGCCTCGCCGCTGCTGTCGTCGCAGATAGCCCAAAAGCACTACCGTCAGCAACACCGCCACCATGGCAGCATACAGGGCGACAGGATGGAGCGGAATGCCTCCCACGATCATCGGCCTCCCCCACGGCAGCGTGGTCACGAGCCCCGGATCGCTGCCCTCGGCAAAATGCCCCAGCGCAAGAAACGCCCAAATCAACGTCGCGCAGGGAGCCCACGCATCCAGCGTTGCCAGCAGCGGAAGCCGCCGCATCCGCAGATAGAGCACCGTGACAATAGCGGTCAGCAAAAGTCCCAGCGGAGTCAGCGACGGCACCGCCAGCAGCAGAATGGGATAAGTCAAAAAAGCGTGCAGGTACATCACGACCAGCAGCAGCCGCGAAAGCACGAACGCCGAGAGCAGAACGAAGAGGCCTGCATTCCAAAGCTGGTCCGGGCTAAGCTCTGCAATGGCCGCCGTGCGCAGGCTGAGCGCCAGCGCGGCCATCAGTCCCACGGCGGCAAGGACGCCGAAGGTAGGGAGAGTAATGTGGCCGAAGTGGAGAAGGGTGGGATGCACGTTCAGAAATTCAGGCGCATGAAGCCGCCGGTGAAACTATCGCAGGATAAAAAAGAAGACCGACCCGCTGGGCCGTGCGACGAAGCGCTGGTGAACCCGTCCTAAGACGGCGGGA